>NZ_LT827021.1:2387399-2987399 GCF_900169505.1 Arabiibacter massiliensis | reverse complement strand
GAAGTCCACCTGGCCGGTCAGCGCCGCCACGAGGTACGCGCCGATCACGCCCAGGAGGATGGGGATGATCCGCACCATGCCCTTGCCCCAGATGTTAGCCACCACGATGATGGCGATGGCCACGATGGCGATAAGCCAGTTGGTGGACGCGTTGCCGATGGCCGAGCTCGCCAGGATGAGCCCGATGGAGATAACGATGGGCCCGGTCACCACGGGCGGGAAGAAGCGCATGACGCGCGTCGGCCCGAACACGCGGAACAGCGCCGAGAGCACCAGGTACAGAAGCCCCGCGCACGCCACGCCCAGGCAGGCGTAGGGCAGAAGGTCGGCCTCGCCGTTCGGCGCGATGGCCGCGTAGCCCGCGATGAACGCGAACGACGAGCCGAGGAACGCCGGCACCTTGCCCTTCGAGACGAAGTGGAACAGCAGCGTGCCCAGTCCGGCGAACAGAAGCGTCGCCGACACGGACAGGCCGGTCAGCGTCGGCACCAGGATGGTGGCGCCGAACATGGCGAACATGTGCTGCAGGCCGAACACCGCCATCTTGGGCGCGCCGAGCTTGCGGGCGTCGTAGATGGCGTCGGGGCTGTCCTCAGCCCCCATGGTAGGTGTGGTCTTGATCTCGCTCACGTTGGGAATCCCCTTCTCTGTCGAGTCTTGTCGCGGCCCGGCCGCCCGACTCCCAGAGAACCCGGGCAGACCGTTTGTATTGTGCCACAACACGCGCCCGACCGCGCCGTCAATCCCGACGACGCGCCTTCGTTTTCCCCGAACGCCCCTTCGCGGGGCCCTTCGTCGGCGGCCTCCCCTTCGGACCCGCGCCCGCGCCGCCCTCCTTGGCCGGCCGCACGAGGCACTTCGGCCCGTACCCCACCAAGTCCATGCGGCCCGCCCGCCGCAGCGCCTCCAGCACGAGCGCGCGGTTCTTCGGGTCGCGGTACTGGATGAGCGCCCGCTGCAGCGCCTTCTCGTGCGGCGACTTCGGCACGTAGATGGGCTCCATGGTGCGCGGGTCGACGCCGGTTGCGTACATCGCGGTGGACATGCTGCCGGGCGTCGGGTAGAAATCCTGCACCTGCTCGGGGTTGTAGCCGAGGTCTCGGCAGTATTCGGCCAGCTCAACCGCCTCGTCCAGCGTCGAGCCCGGATGCGACGACATCAGGTAGGGCACGAGGAACTGCTTCTTGCCCAGCCGCTCGTTCACGCGCGCGTAGCGCTCGGCGAAGCGCGCGAACACCTGGTTGCGCGGCTTGCCCATCACGGCCAGCACGGCGTCCGACACGTGCTCGGGCGCTACCTTCAGCTGGCCCGACACATGGTGCTCGCACAGCTCGCGCAAGAACTCGTCGCCGTGCGCCTTGTCGGCCAGCACGTAGTCGAAGCGGATGCCCGAGCGCACGAACACCTTCTTCACGCCGGGCAGCTTCCGTAGGCGGCGCAGCAGCGCCAGGTAGTCCGCATGGTCGGCCTCCAGGCGCCGGCAGGGCTCGGGCGCGAGGCAGCGCTTCCCCGGGCACGCGCCGTGCTCCGCCTGCTTGGCGCAGGCGGGCGCGCGGAAGTTCGCCGTCGGGCCGCCCACGTCGTGGATGTAGCCCTTGAACTCGGGATCCTCCGTCACGAGCCGCGCCTCCTCCACGAGCGAGTCGTGGCTGCGCGCCTGCACGATGCGCCCCTGGTGGAACGTGAGCGCGCAGAACGAGCACTCGCCGAAGCAGCCGCGGTTGCTCGTCAGGCTGAACTTGACCTCTTTGATGGCCGGCACGCCGCCGGCACGCTCGTACTTCGGATGGTACGTGCGCATGAACGGCAGCCGGTACACCGCGTCCATCTCGGCCTGGGTAAGCGGGGCGGCCGGCGGGTTCTGCACGATGAACTCATGGTCGGAGTACGGCTCCACCAAACGCTTGCCGGTGAAGGGATCGCTGTTGGCGTACTGCACGGCGAAGCTGCGCGCGTAGGCCAGCCGGTCGGCCTGCAGCTCGGCGAACGAGGGCAGCTCCACGGCGTCGTAGACGTGCTCGAGCGAGCGGGCGCGGTACACGGTGCCGTCGATGAACGTGAGGTCCTCGATGGAGAGCCCCGCATCCAGCGCGTCGGCGATCTCCACGATGGAATGCTCCCCCATGCCGTAGCTCACCAGGTCGGCGCCCGAATCCAGCAGGATGGAGCGCTTGATCTTGTCCGACCAGTAGTCGTAGTGCGCAAGCCGCCGCAGGCTCGCCTCGATGCCGCCGAGCACGATGGGGGCATCCTTGAACGTGCGGCGGATCAGGTTCGAGTACACGACGGCCGCATGGTTCGGCCGCAGCCCCGCCTCGCCGCCGGGCGAGTACGCGTCGGTGCGGCGGCGCTTCTTGGCCACGGTGTAGTGGTTCACCATCGAGTCCATATTGCCGGCCGACACGAGGAACGCGAGCCGCGGCTCGCCGAACACGGCGACGCTCTCCGGGTCGTTCCAATCCGGCTGCGCGATCACGCCCACGCGGTAGCCGTGCGCCTCCAAAAGTCGCGTGATGATGGCAGCCCCGAACGAGGGATGGTCGACGTAGGCGTCCCCCGACACGTACGCGAAGTCGACGCGGTCCCAGCCGCGCGCCAGCATCTCCTCCCGGTCGGTGGGCAGAAACCCGTTCGCCACGCCCGCAGTTCCCCTTCCCACGATCAGCGCTGCACGGGCGGCTGGCCCGGCGGCGGAACCTGCCCGCCGTACATCCCGCCTGCCAGCTCGAAGGGCATCGGATCGTCCTGGCCGCGCCATGACGGCACGCCGAATTGGCGCGTCCAGTATCCCAGGGCGCGCGCAACCATGGCCAGCACGAACACCGACAGCGCCGTCATGAATGCGCCGTATACGGCGACGAGCGAGAACACGATCCCCATGACGGACATCGCCATCATCCAGACGCCCGCGCCCGAGTGGGATCCGCCGACATCGAGGTTGCCGCCCGTCACGATCATGCCCACGACGAGCCCCACGAACACGAGCACCATCACGAGCAGCCACGCCACCAGCCCCGCGCCGACAGCGAGAAGCACCGCCATGCCGAGGATGCGCAGAAGGCCTTGGAAATCATGGCGCATCATGGCCCAGATCCTGCCGAACTGCAGCCCCGGCGCCAGGCGGCCGTAGATGCTCGTGCGCATGGCCCCCACCCAGGAGAACAGGGTGGCCAGAAATATCGCAGCCATGATGAGCAGCGAGAACACCGGCGTCGCCAGGCCCAGCATCGACATGCCGTACCCGTGGTCCGACCAGAACGTGCCGAAGCCCGTCAGCATGCCCCACACCATCTCGAGCGCCCAGGGGATGAGCAGGCAGATGGTCGTGATCAGCAGGGCGAAGAACCCGCGGCTGTACAGCTTGCCGTCCTCGTTGCCGAAGATGCGCGCCGGCAGGGGCGAATGCGCGTCCCACGCGATGTCGCGCGCCCAGCCGAACAGGTAGCCGTACACCACGATCCATCCGAAGATGGGGATGAGGCTCACGAGCGCCAGGATGACGAGCTTGCCCAGCCAGCCGGGCGATCCCTTGATATCGTGCCAAGCGGCGGCGAAGTACCCTGATTGCATGACGACCTTCTTCTCCCGGTTCCTGTGCGTCCACTATATACGCATCCCGCCCGCCCCGCGCCGTTTCGTTGCCGACTCGTCAGGGTGACGTGAAAGGGCCCGCTGCATCCGCAGCGGGCCCCATGCGAAGTTCTTAAAGAACCGCGAGCTACTTGAGGGTGACGGCCGCGCCGGCTTCCTCGAGCTTGGCCTTGATCTCCTCGGCCTTGTCCTTGGCGACGCCCTCCTGGATGGCCTTCGGGGCGCTCTCCACGAGCTCCTTGGCCTCCTTCAGGCCCAGGCTCGTGATCTCGCGGACAACCTTGATGACGGCGATCTTGTTGTCGCCGAAGCCCTCGAGCACCACGTCGAAGTCGGTCTTCTCCTCGGCAGCGGCGCCACCCTCGGCAGGGGCGGCAGCGGCGACGGCCACGGGGGCGGCGGCGGACACGCCGAACGTCTCCTCGATATCCTTCACGAGCTCAGACGCCTCGAGCAGGGACATCTCCTTCAGGGCCTCGATGATCTCTTCGCGGGTAACAGCCATGTTCGTTTCCTTTCAAAGCGGCCGGGGTCTCATCCCAACCTGTTCCTGTTTTCGTTTTCATGCGGCATATCTCATGCCGCGGCGCTGCGGTTTAAGCAGCTTCCTTCTGCTCGGCCACGGCCTTCGTAGCCTGGGCAAGGCCTCTCGGCACGCCGTTGAGGGCGACAGCCAGGCCGCGAGCGACACCGGAGATGGCGCCGGCGATCTGGGCGATGAGCTCCTCGCGCGACGGCAGCGACGCGATGGCCTCCACCTCGGCGGCGGAAACCTGCGAGCCTTCCATCAGGCCGCCCTTGATCTCGAGGTTCTGGTTGGTCTTCGCGAACGTCTTCACGGCCTTCGCGGCAGCGGCGACGTCCTCGCCGGCGAACACGAACGCGCTGGGGCCTTCCAGGATCTCGTCGAGCGTCGGCAGCTCGGACTCCTCGAGCGCGATGTGCATGAGGGTGTTCTTGTACACCTTCAGCGACGCGCCCGCCTCGCGAATATCGTTGCGCAGGTTCTGGATCTCCTTCACCGTCAGGCCGCAGTAGTCCACGACCCACACGGCCGACACGCCGGCCAGATCCTCCTTGATCTTGGCAAGCGTCTCTTGGTTCTTCATGTTGGGCATTTGGTACACCTCCTTTTTCTCAAACTCGGGTTCCGCCCCCTCGTCTGGGATCGTCGCCTGAGAAAAGGAAACGACCCCCGCAGTCCAAGGACAGCGGGGGTCGTCTAAGCGCGAACTTAACAACCACCTCGGCGGGCCGCATCGCTGCGATTAAACCTCATCGGTACCTGCTGTCTTGGGCAGCGGAACTAACTTGCGTCAAACGCCGCCTCTTCCGAAACAGCCTTTACAGTTTAGTGCCGCCGCGCCTGTTGTCAACCGTCTCGCTCAAGAAAACACGCGTTACGCGGCGTTTCCGGCGGCATCGCCCGTCGAATCGGCCGCCTTCGCCGCCTCTTCGGGCGTCGCCTTCGCATCGGCCGACGTCGCGCCGTCGGGGCCCTCCTTCGCCGCGCCGGCCGCCGGAGCCGGCCCCGACAGGATCTCCTGCACGGGGTTCGTCGGCTCGGCCTCCACGTACGTGAACGAGATGGGATCGCCCTCGCGGTATCCGACGATCTCGATGAGGCCCGGCAGCGCGAAGTCGTAGATGCCGCCCGTCTCGGAGAGCGTCACGTAGAAGTGCGAGTTGCCCTCCACCACCGCCTGCGCGATGCTGCGGATCGTGCCCTGCTGCTCGAGCATGCCCACCGGCTCGGAGCCCTCGGCGGCCACGCCGTTGGTGGCCAGAAGCGCCTGGTAGTTCTTCTGGCACTCGGCCACCGTGTTGCCGATGGCCACGTTCTGGTAGCGCTGGATGTCGATCATGGCGAACTGCTTCACCAGGCCCGCGTCGTCTTTCAGGGCCATGAAGTACGTCGGCTGGTTCGACACGTTGATGAGCAGCGGGAACGTGGCCTGGTAGCGCAGGTTCTGCACCTGGCCCTCGGCCGACTGCATGGCCGAGGCCTCGGTGGCGCCGGCCACCGGGTAGAAGTGCGACTCGGCCGTGCGCTGGTTGATGAGCACGAAGCCCACGATGGAGTTGTCCGCCGTGGCCGAGGTCACGCCCGTGTACACCCACACGTCGTCGTCCTTGGCGATGTAGTTGTACCCCAGGTTGCCGTCGGTGCCCGGCGTGGTCTGCACCACGTTGCGCTGCCCGAACACGCTGTTCAGCCAGCCGTCCTTGTACTTGCCCGACCAGTTGTACTGCTCCAGCAGAAGCTCGGTGGGATAGGCGTGGTCAACCCACTGCGGCACGTCCTCGATGGCCAGGTCCTGCGTCTCGCCCGTAGTGGCGTCCACCATCACCACGCGCTGGATGGTGGTGCCGCCGAATAGGCCGATGGTGCGCGACTGCACGGGGCAGATCCACCACGGATGCCCCTCGTCGTCCACCTCGAACGACTTCTGATCGAACATGTAGAACGGGTAGGACAGCTGCACGTGGCGGTCGATGTTGCGCACGAGCGGCTCGGACTCCGAATAGTGGATGGGGCTGTCGCCCAGCTTCACGATCTCGGCGTCCTGCGTGGTCATGTTCACCATCGCGTACGCCGGGATGCCCGCCTCGCGGTTCGTGAACCACTTGAACAGGTCGGCGTAGCCGAGCGGGCTCACGCGCACCGGAGCACTCTGGTAGTTGATCTGGCTGTACAGCGGCGAGATCTCGAACTGGCTCACGAACTCGGGGATCGATCCCATCTCGCGGTTGCCCAGCAGGATGGCCGAGCTGCGGTCGATGACGGGGATCTCGGAGTAGTTCACCTCTTTGATGTCCTCGGCGAAGTTGTCCTCGGTGGTCTGCAGGACGTTGGCGTACTTCTCGGCGTTGCCCGGGAAGATGGACAGCGACATGAGCGCACCGATCACGCCGAGCACGGCCACGGCCACCGGCACGTAGCTCGCGAACTTGAACGCCTTGGCCTTGCCGGCGTTGGGCTCGACCTTGTCCGTGCCCTCCTTGTAGCTGTGCGAGCGGCTCCAGAATACGAGGAACAACGGCAGCAGGATGAAGACGGCCACGAACATCCAGGTGTCGGTGGAGTGGATGTTGATGGGCGGATGGAACCACCAGTACGCCGCCAAGCCGACGACGATGATGACGATGGCGGCCACGATGAGGGCCTTCTTGCCCCATGCCGCCATGCGGTCGGCGAAGGGGATCTCCACGTTCACGTGCGGCGGCTGCTCTCCGCCCCCGCCGCCCTGACGGCCCGCGCCGTCGTGCGGCGCCTCGCGATCGGCGTCGAACCGACCGTCCACGTTGACCCCTGACTGTTTGAGCGCTTCGATCAGCGCATCGAATCCGGATGTCTGTTTCACGGCATCCCTTCCCAAGCGTGCCAATAGTTAAAGTACCCAGTATACGGCAAAGCGCCCGGCTGCTCATCGCAACCGGGCGCCGACGTTACCTCTTCTTTACAAAAGGCCTCGCAGCACGTACGGCAAAATGCCGCCGTGGCGGTAGTACGCGCCTTCCGTGGGGGTGTCCACGCGCACCACGGCCTTGAACGCCACGGTCGAGCCGTCGGCGCGCTCCGCAGTCACGTCCACCTCGCGCGGCTCGGGCAGCCCCGCCGAGAAGTCGATGGGCGCCACCGTGTAGCGCTCGGATCCATCGAGCCCGAGCGTCTCGGCGCTCTCGCCCTCGGCGAACTGCAGCGGCAGGATGCCCATGCCGATGAGGTTGGAGCGATGGATGCGCTCGAAGCTCTCCGCGAACGCAGCGCGAATGCCCAGCAGCGCCGGGCCCTTCGCCGCCCAGTCGCGCGATGAGCCGCTGCCGTACATCTTGCCGGCCACCACCACCAGCGGCACGCCCGCGGCCCCGTAGCCCATGGCCGCGTCGAACAGCGGCCGCACCTCGCCCGTGAGGAAGTCGCGCGTCCAGCCGCCCTTCTTCCCCTCGGCCAGCAGGTTTTGCAGCTTCACGTTGGCGAAGGTGCCGCGCATCATCACTTCGTGGTTGCCGCGACGCGCGCCGTAGGTGTTGAAGTCGGATGGCGCCACGCCGCGCTCCTCCAGATAGCGCGCCGCCGGGGAGTCCGCCGCGATGGAGCCAGCCGGCGAGATGTGGTCGGTGGTGATGAAGTCGCCGAGGCGCGCGAGCGCGCGGGCGCCCTCCACCGGCGCGGGCGCGATGGGCTCGCGCTCCATGCCGTCGAAGTACGGCGCGCGGCGCACGTAGGTGGACGCATCGTCCCAGGCGAACGTGTCGGTGGGCTCGCTGCCGAGCGCCTGCCACGCGGCGTCGCCGTCGTAGAGCCCGCGCGAGCCCTCCGCGTACAGCTCCTCGTTCACGCAGGAGGCCACGAGCGCGTCGATCTCGGCGTCGGTCGGCCAGATGTCGGCCAGATGCACCGGCTCGCCATTCGCATCCGTGCCCAACGCGTCGTGCGTCAGATCCACGTCCATCGTACCCGCCAGCGCGTAGGCCACCACCGTGGCCGGCGCGGCCAGGTAGTTCTGCGACACGTCGGGCGAGATGCGCCCCTCGAAGTTGCGGTTGCCGGAAAGCACGCTCGCCAACTCGATGTCGTCGGCCACGTCGTGCAGCGCGCCCGCGATGGGGCCCGAGTTTCCGATGCAGCTCATGCAGCCGAACCCGCAGGTGTAGAAGCCCAGTTGGCGCAGGCCGTCCAGAAGCCCCGCACGCTCGAGCAGAAGCTCGGTGGCCTTGCTGCCCGGCGCGAGGACGGTCTTCACCCACGGCTTGGGAGAGAGCCCTGCCGCCGCGGCCTTCTTGGCCACCAGGCCGCAGGCCAGCATCATGCGCGGGTCGGTGGCCGTGGTGCAGCTGGTCACCGCCGCGATGGCGAGCGCCCCGTGCGAAAGCGCGTGCGCCTCGCCGCCCAGCTCCACGTCCACCGTCTTCGCGCGGTCGAGCCCGCGCTCGTCGCACACGGCGCGGAAGCGCTCCTGCGCGCCAGCAAGCGGGATGCGGTCATGCGGGCGCGACGGGCCGGCAAGCGAGCGCTCCACCGTACCCAGATCGAGCTCGATCACCTCGGCGTACGTGCGCGCCGGCGCCTCCGGGTCGTGCCAGAAGCCCTGGGCCTTCGCGTACGCCTCCACGAGCGCCACCTGCTCGGCCGAACGCCCGGTCAGACGCAGGTAGGCGAGCGTCGCCTCGTCCACCGGGAACAGCGTGCACGTGCTGCCGTACTCCGGCGTCATGTTGGAGATGCAGGCGCGCTGCGTGGCGTTCAGGCTGGCGAGCCCCGGCCCGAAGCACTCCACGAACGAGCCCACCACGCCCTTCGCGCGCAGCATCTGCGCGAACGTGAGCGCCACGTCCATGGCCGCCACTCCCTCGGCCAGCTCGCCGGTCAGGCGCACGCCCACCACGCGCGGCACGAGCGTGGTGATGGGCTGCCCGAGCGCCGCGGCCTCGGCCTCGATGCCGCCCACGCCCCAGCCCAGAACGCCGATGCCGTTGGCCGTGGGCGTGTGGCTGTCGGTGCCCACGAGCGTGTCGAAGTACGCCACGGGCCGCTCGCCCTCGGCGCGCTCCACGCCCGCCGCGTCGGAGGTCATCGCCACGTGGGCGAACTCCTCGATGTTCAGCTGGTGGCAGATGCCCGCCCCCGGCGGCACGATGCGCACGTTGTCGAAGGACTGCTGCGCCCACTTCAGAAAGTCGTAGCGCTCGCGGTTGCGCGAGAATTCCAGCTCCATGTTGCGCGCGAGCGCGCCGGCGCATCCCGCCTCGTCGGCGATGACCGAGTGGTCGATCACCAGATCGCACGGTATCTGCGGGTTGATCTTGGCCGGGTCGCCGCCGAGCTCGGCACACGCCTCGCGCATCACCGCGAAGTCCACGAACACCGGCACGCCCGTGAAGTCCTGGAACAGCACGCGCGCCGGCGAGAACTCTATCTCGCTGCCCACCTCGCCCGCGTTGCCGGCCTTCACGATGCGCGCCGCCAGCTCCTCGGCCGCCGCTTCGTCGGCCACGTTGCGCAGCACGTTCTCCAACAGCACCGTCAGCGCGTAGGGCAGCGTATCGGACCCCGCCACCGTCGAGACGGGATAATAGGTATAGGCCTTGCCGCCCACCTCGAGCATGTCGGCGAAACGGCTCTCTTCGTTCGTCATCGATACCCCCTAGTTCGTCTTCTCAAGTTCAGCCACAAGCGCGTCGGTGAACGCCGTGCAGCTCGCCGCAGGCGCCGTCGATCCCGTGGCCCTGCGGATGTCGCCCGTCAAACGTGAGCCGTCGGCGTACACGGCACGCACGGCGCGGCGGATGCGCGCGGCGGCCTCAGGCTCCCCCACATGGTCGAGCATCATGGCCGCCGACAGGATCTGCGCCGTCGGATTCGCCTTGTCCTGCCCGGCGATGTCCGGCGCCGAGCCGTGCACGGCCTCGAACACCGCATGCTCCTCGCCGATGTTCGCGCCCGGCGCGATGCCGAGCCCGCCCACGAGGCCGGCCGCCAAATCGCTCGAGATGTCGCCGTACAGGTTCGGGAACACCACGACGTCGAACTGGGCCGGATCGACCACCATGTTCATGCAGAACGCGTCGACGATGCGGTCGTCGAAGCCGACGCGCCCCTCGTACTCCTGGGCGACCTCCCGCGCGACGCGTAGGAACAGGCCGTCGGAGTGCTTCATGATATTCGCCTTGTGCACCGCCGTCACCTTCGATCGGCCGTGCTTCACCGCGTAGTCGAATGCGAAGCGCGCGATGCGCCGCGACCCGGTGATCGACACCGGCTTGATGGAGATGCCCGAGTCGGGGCGCATGGTCCCCGCGCCTTCCGCCTCGCAGAACTCGATGAGCTTGCGCGCGGCCTCCGAGCCCTCGGCGAACTCGATGCCCGCGTACAGATCCTCGGAATTCTCGCGCACGATGACGAGGTCGACATCGTCGTAGCGCCCTCCCGCCCCCGGCAGCGAGATCACGGGGCGCAGGCATGCGTACAGGTCGAGCTGCTGGCGAAGCGCCACGTTCACGCTGCGAAAGCCCGTGCCCACCGGCGTGGTGATGGGGCCCTTGATGGCCACCTTCGTGCGCCTGACCGCCTCGACCGTCGATTCCGGCAGCGGCGTCCCCTGCTCCTCGATGCAGGCGGCTCCGGCCTCGGCCACCACCCAGTCGATGTCGGCGCCCGCGGCAGCGACGACGCGCTGCATGGCAGCGGACGTCTCGATGCCGATGCCGTCGCCGGGAATGAGCGTCACGGTATGCTGTGCCATGCTCCTCCTTCTACCGAAAAAGCGGGCCCGAGGCCCGCGATTCGCTTCCCTTTTACTGCGCCTGCACGTTGTCGAGGATCTGCTGGGCGCGCCGCTTGAGCGCTCCCCTCCCGTTCGAGGCATCGAACGCCATGCGCGCGGCCAGCTCGCTCTTCACCCGAGGCGCCAGCTTCCCCGTGGAGAAATCCACGACCGCTGCCAGCATGTCCTGGAATTCGAGGTCGCCGTGATAGCATTGGATGCCCTCGTCGATGAGAGGCCAGGTCCGCTCGGAGCGGTTCTCGGTCGTCGAGCCCAGCTTGCAGAGGAAGCGCATGGCGGCGAGGCGCACCGGGCCGCTCTCCTCGTCGAAGAGCGCCGTCTCGGCACCGGGAATCGCCTTGTCGCAGGCACGCGAGTCGCTCTCGACGAGCGCGGTCAGGATATCGAGGCATTCCCACCGCGTCTGCGCCTCGGGGCGGTTGAGCGCGTCGATGACGGCAGATGCCTGAGGCACCAGCAGCTCGGGATGGTCTTTCGCGAGGAAGGCGAGCGCGGATGCGGCATTCTGGCGATCGCGCCTCGACGGCCCCGAGAGGGCATCCACCAGCTCCTTGAACTTGCGCTCGTTGCCGAACGCCTCTTCGGCAACGCCCCGTGCTCCCTGCGTCTTCTCGCTCACCAGACCGTTCCTCCGTACTCATGTGGGGAAATGCAGAAAATCTGCTGGGATTATTATACCCTTCGCCCCAGACGCCCCCATGAAGCGCCGCAGAATCAACATGAGGGCCCGAAAGCCCCCTAAACGCGCGAAAGGCCCCCGGGCTCTCTCGAGCCGGGGGCCTCCCTGGCGTTGCATGTAGAAAACGCCCTCCGCGAGCGCGACGCCCTATCCTCCCACGGACTGACTCCGCAGTACTTTCGGCGATGGCGGGCTTAACTTCCGGGTTCGGAATGGGACCGGGTGATCCCCGCCTCCATGGTCGCGCTCGCGGGGGGCGTTCCCCCGCGGCCTCTCTGGGCCGCTCGGGCGGATGCGGGTCCCCCCGCGCCACCCTGGCGGTTGCACAGCGCTTCGACGAGCGATCGCGACGGACCGATATGTAAAAGAATGAATCCAAGAAGAGCTCGGGCTATTAGTACCGCTCGGCTGAGGCGATCGCTCGCCTTGCACCTGCGGCCTATCGACCAGGTGTTCTGCCTGGGCCCTTACCAAAAAGAGGACTCATCTTGGAGACGGCTTCCCACTTAGATGCTTTCAGCGGTTATCCGTGCCGGACGTAGCTAGGCAGCCGTGCCGTTGGTCGACAACTGCTGCACCAGAGGTCCGTCCACCCCGGTCCTCTCGTACTAGGGGCAGACCTCCTCAATCCTCTTGCGCCTGCGGAGGATAGGGACCGAACTGTCTCACGACGTTCTGAACCCAGCTCGCGTACCGCTTTAAATGGCGAACAGCCATACCCTTGGGACCGACTTCAGCCCCAGGATGCGATGAGCCGACATCGAGGTGCCAAACCTTGCCGTCGATGTGGACTCTTGGGCAAGATCAGCCTGTTATCCCCGGAGTACCTTTTATCCGTTGAGCGACGGCCATTCCACTCTGAGCCGCCGGATCACTAGAACCGACTTTCGTCTCTGCTCGGCTTGTGGGCCTCGCAGTCAAGCCCGCTTACACTCTTGCGCTCTCGGGACGATTGCCAACCGTCCTGAGCGGACCTTTGCGCGCCTCCGTTACGTTTTGGGAGGTGAGCGCCCCAGTCAAGCTACCCGCCTGACACGGTCCTCCCGCCGGATCACGGCCGGGAGTTAGATCGCCGGAACGAGGAGCGCGGTATTCCAAGGCCGGCTCCACGGGAACTCGCGCGCCCGCTTCGAGGCCCCCTGCCTATCCTCTACGCGCCGAGCCAACGATCAATGTCAAGCTGCAGTAAAGGTTCACGGGGTCTTTCCGTCCTTCCGCAGGTAATTCGCATCTTCACGAATAATACAATTTCACCGGGTCCATGGTTGAGACAGCGCCCAAATCGTTACGCCATTCGTGCAGGTCGGAACTTACCCGACAAGGAATTTCGCTACCTTAGGACCGTTATAGTTACGGCCGCCGTTTACCGGGGCTTAGTTTCAGAGCTTCGCGTTTCCGCTGACCCATCCACGTAACCTTCCGGCACCGGGCAGGCGTCAGACCCTATACTTCGCCTTGCGGCTTGGCAGAGTCCTGTGTTTTTGATAAACAGTCGCTTGGGCCGTTTCGCTGCGACCCCCGGCCGCTCCGGACGCGAGGTCCTTCACCGCCAGGGGCACTCCTTCTCCCGAAGTTACGGAGTCAATATGCCGAGTTCCTTAACCATGGTTCTCCCGATCGCCTCGGTATGCTCTACCCGCCCACCTGTGTCGGTTTTGGTACGGGCGCCGATGTCGCTCCCTAGAGGTTTTTCTCGGAAGCATGGGCTCGACGGCTTCGGCTGATGCCTTCGTCTCGCGTCTCGGGCTTATGTGCGGAGCTGATTTCCATGCTCCGCGCCCTACGCGCTTTCACGGGGACGTCCAGAACCCCGCCCGTCTACCCTTCTCCGTCACCCCGTCGGTGATGACGCTCCATCGGCGGTACAGGAATGTCCGCCTGTTGTGCATCGGCTACGCCTCTCGGCCTCGCCTTAGCTCCCGACTGACCCTGGGAGGATTAGCCTTGCCCAGGAACCCTTAGGCTTACGGCGGCGGCGTTTCTCGCGCCGCTCTCGTTACTCATGCCAGCATTCTCACTTCCCCGCGCTCCACGGTCGGTCGCCCTTCCGCTTCGCCGCGAGGGGAAAGCTCCCCTACCACTAGAAATCTAGTCCGCCGCTTCGGTACCATGCTTAGCCCCGTGAATTGTCGGCGCATGTCCACTTGACCAGTGAGCTGTTACGCACTCTTTAAATGCATGGCTGCTTCTAAGCCAACATCCTGGTTGTCTAGGCAAACGCACATCCTTTGCCACTCAGCATGGATTTAGGGACCTTAGCGGGCGGTCTGGGCTGTTTCCCTTTCGAGCACACAGCTTAGCCCACATGCTCTGACTCCCGGACTCTGATCCGACGGCATTCGGAGTTTGGTTCGCGTCGGTAGGCGGTGAAGCCCCCTCGACGATCCAGTGCTCTACCGCCGTCGGAGAACGTCCGAGGCTAGCCCTAAAGCTATTTCGGGGAGAACGAGATATCTCCGGGTTTGATTGGCCTTTCACCCCTATCCACGGGTCATCCCCTCCGTTTTCAACCGAAGTGGGTTCGGCCCTCCACGGGGTCTTACCCCCGCTTCAGCCTGCCCATGGATAGCTCACCCGGCTTCGCGTCTGCGGCAAGCGACTCATTCGCCATCTTAAAGGCTCGCTTTCACTGCGGCTCGGTTCAAACCTTAACCTCGCCGCTTACCGCAACTCGCTGGCTCATTCTACAAAAGGCACGCCGTCACCCCGCTGGGGGGCTCCGACTGCTTGTAGGCGCACGGTTTCAGGTACTGTTTCACTCCCCTCTCGGGGTGCTTTTCACCTTTCCCTCACGGTACTGGTTCGCTATCGGTCACAGGAGAGTGTTCAGCCTTGGAGGGTGGTCCCCCCTGCTTCGCACCGGGTTTCACGTGCCCGGCGCTACTCGGGTGCCGTCCTCGGGGTCCGCGCGGTTCAACGTACGGGGCTCTCACCCTGTTCCGCCGGCCTTCCCAGGCCGTTCCGCTACCGCGCGGATTTGTAACCCCGTCCATGGTCTGAGGCCCATGGAGGAGACGGTCCCACAACCCCTCATGCAGCAACGCCCTCAAGCTTACACATGCATGGGTTTGGGCTGGTGCGCTTTCGCTCGCCGCTACTCGCGCAATCTCGGTTGATTTCTCTTCCTCCGGGTACTTAGATGTTTCAGTTCCCCGGGTTGCCTCCTCGCATCCTATTCTATTCAGATGCGGGTGACTGGGCATGACCCCAGCCGGGTTCCCCCATTCGGAGACCTGCGGATCAAAGGGTGTTTGCCCCTCCCCGCAGCTTATCGCAGCTTGCCGCGTCCTTCGTCGACTTCCTGTGCCAAGGCATCCGCCGTGCGCCCTTAACATCTTCTTGGACAGATGTTCTCGGGTATATCCATATCGATGATATCGCGATCGTTTCAGATGCCCCCTCCCCCGAAGGGGAGGGGAGATAGATCTGTTTTCTCGTTGATAACGCTATGCAACTGTCAAGGTGCGCGGCGGGGCGCCTATGCGCCCGCGCCCGGGGCGGGAGCCCCGGGAGCCGGATGCTGAGAGAGCAAGCAGGCCAAGCCTGCCGATGTCGACGGCGGCTTTTCATAAGAATTGGTCTTCTTCCAGGCGAGGGAGCTTCTCGCTCGACCTCGTCGGACACTCATGTGTCTCCCTAGAAAGGAGGTGATCCAGCCGCACCTTCCGGTACGGCTACCTTGTTACGACTTCACCCCCCTTACCCTCCACACCTTCGACGCCTCCGCCCCTTGCGGGTTCGGCCGGCGGCTTCGGGTGCAGACGACTCGGGTGGTGTGACGGGCGGTGTGTACAAGGCCCGGGAACGTATTCACCGCGGCATGCTGATCCGCGATTACTAGCAACTCCGACTTCACGGAGGCGGGTTGCAGCCTCCGATCCGAACTGGGGCCGGCTTTGAGGGATTCGCTTCCTGTCGCCAGGTCGCAGCCCGTTGTACCGGCCATTGTAGCACGTGTGCAGCCCAGGGCATAAAGGGCATGATGACTTGACGTCGTCCCCACCTTCCTCCGGCTTGACGCCGGCAGTCTCCTGTGAGTCCCCAACCTAATGCTGGCAACACAGGACAGGGGTTGCGCTCGTTGCGGGACTTAACCCAACATCTCACGACACGAGCTGACGACAGCCATGCACCACCTGCGCTGGCTCCTCTCGGCCACGGCGTTTCCGCCGCTTCACCAGCATGTCAAGCCCTGGTAAGGTTCTTCGCGTTGCTTCGAATTAAGCCACATGCTCCGCTGCTTGTGCGGGCCCCCGTCAATTCCTTTGAGTTTTAGCCTTGCGGCCGTACTCCCCAGGCGGGATGCTTAATGCGTTAGCTGCGGCACGGAGGGTGCATCCCCCCACACCTAGCATCCATCGTTTACGGCTGGGACTACCAGGGTATCTAATCCTGTTCGCTCCCCCAGCTTTCGCGCCTCAGCGTCAGTTGCGGCCCAGAGGACTGCCTTCGCCATCGGTGTTCTTCCCGATATCTGCGCATTCCACCGCTACACCGGGAATTCCATCCTCCTCTACCGAACTCGAGCCCCCCAGTTCGGAACCCGGCTCCGGGTTGAGCCCGGAGGTTAGAGGTTCCGCTTGAGGGGCCGCCTACGCGCTCTTTACGCCCAATGAATCCGGATAACGCTCGCTCCCTACGTATTACCGCGGCTGCTGGCACGTAGTTAGCCGGAGCTTCTTCTGCAGGTACCGTCGCTATCTTCCCTGCTGAAAGCGGTTTACAACCCGAAGGCCTTCATCCCGCACGCGGCGTTGCTGCGTCAGGGTTGCCCCCATTGCGCAAAATTCCCCACTGCTGCCTCCCGTAGGAGTCTGGGCCGTATCTCAGTCCCAATGTGGCCGGTCGGTCTCTCAACCCGGCTACCCGTCGTCAGCACGGTGGGCCGCTACCCCGCCGTCTACCTGATGGGCCGCGACCCCATCCCCTACCGCCTGGGCTTTCCCGGGCGCCCCATGCGGGGCTCCCGGAGCATCCGGTATTAGCCTCGGTTTCCCAAGGTTGTCCCGGAGTAAGGGGCAGGTTGGTCACGTGTTACTCACCCGTTCGCCACTCTATGTCCATCCGAAGATGGTTTAATCGTTCGACTTGCATGTGTTAGGCACGCCGCCAGCGTTCATCCTGAGCCAGGATCAAACTCTCCGTTGAAAGAGATGCGGCATCTCTGCCGCGCCTGATCTTGGTTTTCCCGCCGGCCGCCGCATACCCTTCAGGTGGGCGCGGCCCCGGCGGATCCGTCATCGAAATCGACGTCTCGCTTGGCTTATTCCTTGCTTCTCAGTATCCGGTTCTCAAGGTTCCCGCGGGGCCCCTCGGGGCCCCTCCGCGGCCGGCCGGAGCCGAACGCGCAAGGAGATATATTACCCTTCCGTTCCCCCGCCGTCAAGAACTTTTTTCAGATTCTTGGAAGGTTTTTTCGGAAGGCTTTCGTCTTCCGCGTCCACTTCTCAGGGAATCGCTTCCCTTTTCGCGAGGTACGGGCCGCGCTCTCCTCAAACGCGGGTTTTGTATATTACCCGTAAGGTGGACGGAGCGCAAGAGTCAATTTTGGAAAAGGACGATCTTTTTTGTCATGAGCCGCGAATGCCCTGGTCGCGCCCTTTATGGGGCGGCGAGTTGTGAAGAGGTGCACGCAGTTGGCCCGCGCGCACCGTAAGAAGCGGGTAAGGCGGGGCTACTGCATGCCGCGCCCGCGACCCGCGCCGTGGCCCTCGCCATGGCCTCGGCCGGAGCCGTGCCCCGCTCCGGCTCCTCCCCCGGATCCCTGCCCGAACGACGGCTCGCCGGAAGCGGCGGCGATGCGGTCGCGCAGCTCGCGCATGGACATCGTTTCGCATTCCTCGAGCGTCACCTCGGGATCGAGCTCCATGAGCTCGAGGGCGGCGCGATAGCGTCCGACGCCCATGCCGGCGGCGTTGGCGGCCTGCCACGTCTCCTCGTCCACCGCATGGCACGACCCGCGGCACGGAAGCTGCTTGAGGCAAGCGTCGCTCTGGGAACGGAGTTCCTCGGCCTGGCGCTCGTCGTCCGACGCCACGTTGATCTCGACGAAGGAACCCTCCTGCGCGTAGGGGGCGAAGGCATCGCTTTGGGTGAGAGCGGCGAGCGCCTCGGCGTACCCGAGGCCCTCGAGGCTCACGCCCTCGAGAAGGGCGCGGCCGTCGTCGTTGAGCGCGCGCGTCTCCACGACGAGGCCGAAGCGGTTCACGCAGAGCTCGACGGAAGGGTTGACGTCGATGCCCACGTACGCCGTGGGCTGCGCGTACGCGGTGAAGCCGCCGATCCCGAGGGCCGCGACGACGAGGCACGCCGCTGCGGCCGCGACCGCCTTCCTGAACGTGAAGGCGCGAAACGCGCCCGAACGGCGGCGGGCGGGATGCTCGGATGCGGCGGGCGGGACGGGCTCTGCCGATTCCTGGGCGGCGGATTCGAGCTGGGCCGCGCGGCAGGCGAGGTAGGCGAGCGTCTCGCGCTTCACCGACTCGGGGGCGACCACCTCGTCGAAGGCCTGGCAGACGCGCTGTTCGAGATCGGTCATGACAGGGCCTCCTTCAGCTGCTTCTTGCCGCGCGCGAGCCATGAGTACACGGTGTTGACGGGTGCCTCCACCATGTCGGCTATCTCGACGGCGCTGTATCCTTCATATAAAGAGAGGTAGAGCGGGGTGCGCGGGGGATCGTCGAGCGCGCGCATGGCGTCGACGACCTCGCTCGAAAAAGACGCCGGCTGGGCTTCCGGGTCGCTTGAGGCGAGGCGCTCGCATCCCGCCTCGTCGAGGGGAGCCGCCTTGCGCGAGGAGGCCTTCAGCATGTCCTTGCACACGTTCGCCGTCACGCGGATGAGCCACGCCTTGCGGTGCTCGTCGTCGTTGAACGTCGTGGAGTCGGCGAGCGCGTACTTGAGGAAGGCATCCTGGAACGCGTCCTGCGCGTCGGCGTGGGAGCGGAAGTACAGTGCGCAGACGCGCCAGACGGCATCTGCGCACCGCTCCATCGTCTCTTCGATATCCTCCGCCGCCCGCATGTTCCCCTCGAAGTCCGGTGATCAGCGGTTCATGCAGCCGTGGCCGCGCCCGTGTCCGTGGCCCATGCCGTTGCCGTTGCCGTATCCGTTGCCCTGCCCGTAGCCGTTGCCGCTGCCGTAGTTGTCGCACACGCCGTTGCCGTCGGCATCCACGTAACCGGGGCACGATCCCGAGGCGTTGCCGCACGCGTCGCACACGCCGTTGCCGTCGGCATCCACGTAACCGGCGCAGCCCTGGCCGCTGCCGTTGCCCGCACCGTTGCCCTGGCCCTGGCCGTAGTTGTCGCACACGCCGTCGTTGTCGGCGTCCACGTAGCCCTGGCCCTGGCCGCCGGGGCAGGCGCCGTTCTCGTAGGAGTCGCACACGCCGTTGCCGTCGGCATCCACGTAGCCGATGCACGCGCCTGCAGCGGCCTTCGCGTACGCGGCCGTCGTATCGCCCACCATTTCCTGCACGCGCGCGCCGTCCATCTGCGGCCCGAAGCTCGAGGAGCCCGCAGCGAACGCGAGCGCCGGCACGGCGACAAGCGCGAGCACCGAGGCAAGCGCGATGGCGATGTACTTCTTCTTCTTCATGGTGGTCCTCCTAGGATCCGTTCGTTTGCTCTTTCACCTTGAACACGAGCGAGCGGGGCGGATCCTTGCAACGATTTCAAAAACTTTTCGATTCGAGCCCGGAAAGGCGTCAGGCGACCCTGCGCGGGCCGCCTGACGGATGCGGCCCGACGTTACACGAGCCTCACGAACTTGCGCTTGCCCACTTGGAGCGTGGCACCTGCGAGCAGCGCCGGATCCACGTTGTAGGACTTCGCGGGAAGCGCCTCGCCGTTCACCTTCACACCACCGCCGTCGATGAGGCGGCGCGCCTCGCCGGCGCTTCCGGCCAGACCCGCGTCGGCGATGAGCTTGGCGAGGTACACCTTGCCCTCGTCGTTGGGCGTGAGGTCGGCCTTGAAGTCGGGGATGTCGCTGGGCGCGGCGTGCTCTTTGAACACGCGGTCGAACTCGGCCTCCGCCGCGGCTGCGGCGGCGTCGCCGTGGTAGGCGGCCACGATGTTTCGCGCCAACGCCCGCTTCACCTTGTTGGGATGCAGCTCGTCGGCGGCCAAGCCGTTCTCGATGGCGTCGATCTCGTCCACCGACAGCGTGGAGGCCAGGCGGTGGTACTTCACCATGAGCTCATCGGGGATGGACATGACCTTGCCGAACATGTCGGCCGGCTCGTCGGTGAGGCCGATGTAGTTGCCGTAGCTCTTCGACATCTTCTGCACGCCGTCGGTGCCTTCGAGCAGGGGAAGCGTGAGGCACACCTGCGGCTCCATGCCCATCTTCTCCATGAGCTCGCGACCGGCCAGCAGGTTGAACAGCTGGTCGGTGCCGCCCAACTCCACGTCGGCCTTGATGACCACCGAGTCGTAGGCCTGCATGACCGGGTAGAGGAACTCGTGCAGGCTGATGGACTGGTTGTTGGCGTAGCGGTTGTGGAAGTCGTCGCGCTCGAGGATGCGGGCCACGGTGAAGTTGCTGGCCACCTTCAGCAGCCCCTCCATGTTGAGGGACAGCAGCCATTCCGAGTTGTAGCGCAGCGTGGTCTTGGCGGGATCGAGGATCTTGAAGGCCTGGTCGACGTAGGTCTGCGCGTTCGCCTTGATCTGCTCGCTCGTGAGCTGCGGGCGCGTTGAGTTGCGGCCGGACGGGTCGCCGATGAGCGCGGTGCCGTCGCCGATGATGAGCGTGACGCCGTGGCCGAGGTCCTGGAACTGGCGCAGCTTGCGCAGCGGCACGGCATGCCCGAGGTGAATGTCGGGGGCCGTGGGGTCCACGCCGAGCTTGATGTTCAGGGGCTCGCCGCGCTTGAGCTTCTCGAGGAGGGCGGCCTCGGGCACGATCTGCGCCGCGCCGGAGGCGATGGTGTGCAGTTGTTCTTCAGGGGACAGCATCGATCTCTCTTTCCTTACTATATATAGTGTAGGGAATTCTACCATAGGAGGCTGTGGCGTGACGGCGTGACGCCCCCTTCGTGACAGAGGGACGGGGTAATTGCCACGCGCTCACTGCACGCCGCGGTAGAGGTGGCCGCTGGTGGTGCCGGGGGTCTTCGCGATGGCGTTGCCGTCGGCGTGGGCGACGTTGCGCGCGCGGACGGCGCGCCGCACGGCCTCGGTCGTCTCCTCCACGTTCATGAGCGTGGTGTCCACCATGAGCATGGTCACGCCGGCGTGCACGAGGTCGGGCATCGCGTGGGCCACGTCGAGCTGCACGCCGTTGTACAGGTGGCTGCGGCCCAGGGCGTCGGTGACGACGGGGAACTCGTAGTCCTTGCGGTCGCGCAGGTAATGCGGGCTCTTGCGGCGCGGGCACGCATCGCAGTTCTCGTCGCAGGGGCCCTGGCTCATAAGCAGGCAGTGCTCGGTGACCATGAGCTCCTGCGCGCCGATGATGGTAAGGCCGAGCTCGACCGGGGAATCCTCGGCGAGGTCGGCGATCTGGCCCAAGGTGAGCTCGGGCGAGAGCCACACGCGCGTCGCGCCCAGCTCGGCTGCAGCCGCGAGGGCGAGCGGATTCGTCACGGGCACATGCGGGCCGAGCTCCGCTTCGCAGCCCATCTCGGCCGCGCGCGCGAGCGCTCCGAGGTTCTCGACGAGCACGGGCTTGCCGGGTCTGACGAAGCGCCACGGATCGAAGTCGAGCGCCTCCTCGCGCGTGCCGGGCACCGGGTCGTGCTCGATCGTGGGCAGCGCGATGACCGCCTGCTTGGGATAGCCGGCCTGCTCGGCGGTGGACGTGCGCTGGCCCGCGATGACGGCCTCGCCCCGCTTGTAGTTGAGCGCGGGCACGTAGATCACGTCCGCCCCGGCGCGCTTCGCGGCGCGGGCGCAGGCGGGGTTCGTGGCCCAAGCGGCTATGCGGCAACCGCGCGGGCGGGCGGGTTGGAGCCTGTCCCTTATAAAACATAGACGCAGAGGCCTTCGTCGGCAGCGTCAGTGGTGTATAAGAGACAGGGCGGGCGGGTTGGAGCTGCGGGCGGGCGGGGACGCGCGGCAGCGCGCGGTTGCGCGCGGGCGCGAGCAGCTTCGCCTCCAGATCGTCGAGCGCGGCGGCGCGCACGCGGTGCAGCTGGGAGAAGCCGATGCCCACGCCCTCGTCGAGCTCGATGTCCAGGCTGGCGAGCTCGAAAGACGTCTGACCGAGGCGATCGATGTGCGCCCGCACGTCCTCGGCCGACACCGGCTTGGTGCGTGCGGCTTCGACGACGTCGCCCTCGGCCGCGCCCGTGACGCCCTGGCGGGAGAACTCGATGCGCAGAGGCTCGCCGATGCGCAGCGTCGCGCGCCCCTTTACGGAAACGCGCGGCAGCCGGGGGTCGTCCTGGAAGGCCGCCTCGGCGCTGCGCACGCGGAACACGCGGTCGCCCTTCCCCACCGGGCGGTCGGGCGAGACGCGCACGTTGCCGTCGCGGTCGCGCGCCGCGTCGGCGAGCGCACAGGCGAAATGGCCCTTGTTCGTCCAGAACTCGAGCACGTCGCCGCTTGCAAGCTCGCGCTCGGGCGCAATGGCGGCCACGCCGTCCTTGACCCATGCGACGCGGCCCACCAGCACGCCCCGGTTGTTCGGCCGGCCGTAGCTCATGATGCCGTTGCCGCGCTCGCCTTCGAGGTAGGCGGTGGTGAAGCCGCGCGAGAACGCCTCGGCCAGGACGCGGCGCTCCTCGTCGGTGGCGCGCACGGAGGCGTCGCGCGTCCAGGCGTCGCCGCCCGCGGCGCGCGCCGCAAGGACGCGGTCGAGCACGGCGCGGTAGACGCCCGTGACGGCGAACACGTACTCGGGCGACTTCATGCGGCCTTCTATCTTGAGCGAAGCCGCGCCCGCTTCCACGAGCTCGGCCACCAAGTCGATGGCGCAGAGGTCCTGCGGAGAGAGCAGGTGGTCGCCCGGCGAGGGCAGGTTCTTGCGCAGCGCCTTGTTGTGCAGCGTGTAGGGCAGCCGGCACGCCTGGGCGCACAGGCCCCGGTTGGCCGAGCGCCCGCCGATGAGCGACGACATGAAGCACTGCCCCGAGTAGCACACGCACAGCGCCCCATGGGCGAACGCCTCCACCTCCATGCCGAGCTCGCCGGCCGTCTGCGCGAGGTGCGCGATCTCGGCGAGGGACAGCTCGCGCGCGAACGTGACGCGGCGCGCGCCGAGCCGGGACGCGGCTTCGATGCCGGCGGCGTTATGGGTGTTCATCTGGGTGGAGATGTGCAGGCGCGCCTCGGGCAGGGCGCGCGAGAGCTCTGCGGCCACGCCGATGTCCTGCACGATGAACGCGTCGGCACCGGCGCGGTAGGCCTGGCGCGCGGTCTCGAGCGCGCGCTCGAGCTCGGAGGGCAGCACGGCCGTGTTGAGCGTCACGTACACGCGCGCGCCGCGCAGATGCGCGTAGTCGCACGCCTCGGCGAGCGTGGCCAGCGTGAAGTTGTCGGCGCCGCGGCGGGCGTTGAACGACTCGAGGCCCAGGTATACCGCGTCGGCACCGGCGCGCACGGCGGCGCGGAGGGCCTCGGCGTTGCCGGCGGGCGCGAGGAGTTCGACATCGTGGGACATGGGGTTAATCACCTCTGTGATGGGAAGACTTTTAACTATGGGCGGATTCCAGGGCTTTTGGGGTTCCTTGTGTACTCCGCCAAGGCAACGATTCGGTTGCAGCGGTATGCTAGTATAATCGAACCATGAAGAATCGGAGAAAACAGCGCGAAAAGCGCACTCACGCAACCAAATGGGCCCTCCTCATCGCCGTGGGGGCACTCTGCTTCGTCGGCTACTGGGGAGTGCAGGGCGTCCTGCACGTCATGGAGGGCTGGACGGAGGACCTGCCGGCCATCGAGGATGTGAACTTCACGAACGACTCACAGGAGTCGGTGATGTACGCCGGCGACGAGTCCACCCTGCTCGCGCAGTTCCAGCTGGAGAAGCGCGAGCCCCTGACCGGCGTCGACCAGGTGAGCGACTACGCGCTCAAGGGCACCGTGGACACCGAGGACGTGCGCTTCTACGAGCACAACGGCGTTGACATCCCCGGCATCGCGCGCGCGGTGGTCAACAACCTGACCGGCGGCGACCTCGAGGGCGCGTCCACCATCACCCAGCAGCTCGTCCGCAACACCATCCTCACCGAGGAGGCCACCGAGATCTCCATCGAGCGCAAGATCCGCGAGGCCGAGCTGGCCATGGAGATGGAGAAGCGGTTCAGCAAGGACGAGATCCTGCTCATGTACATCAACACCATCAACTACGGAGACGGCTGCTACGGCATCGAGGCGGCGGCGCAGAACTACTTCCAAGTGCCGGCGTCCGACCTCACGCTCACGCAGGCGGCCACGCTCGTGGGCATTCCGCAGTCGCCCACCTACCTCAACCCCAAGGAGTATCCCGAGGCCGCCCTCAAGCGCCGCAACACCGTACTCGACCGCATGCTGTCGGCCGGCGATATCACGCAGGAGGAGCACGACGCCGCCCGGGCCGAAGAACTCAACCTGAACCCCGCCGCCGCCGCGCCGGAGGACGGCATCTACGCGTACCCGTACTTCACGAGCCACGCGCAAAAGCTCCTCGCCACCGATCCCGAGAAGTACAACATCTCTGAGAAGAGCCTGTTCGAGGGCGGCTACACCATCTACACCTCGCTCGACGTCTCGATGCAGGTGATGGCGGAGGAAGCGTGCGCCGCCCAGAACGAGCGCATGGTGGGCATGGGCGAGAATCTGGAATCGGCGCTCGTGGCCATGGATCCCTCGACGGGCTTGGTGAAGGCTATCGTCGGCGGCTCCGACTATTACGACGGCGGCCAGTGGAACATCGCCACCCAAGGCGGGCAGCCCTCCGGCTCGACGTTCAAGGCATTCACCCTGGCGGCGGCCATCGAGCAGGGCATCAGCCCCGAGACGAAGATCGACTGCTCCTCCCCCATGGACCGCCCCGGCGCCGAGCCTCTTGAGAACTTCAACGGCAACGACTACGGCATCCAGTCCATCAAGGACGCCACGGCGCTCTCGTCGAACACCGGCTACTACCGCTTGGCCGAACAGGTGACACCGGCCGCAATGAACGAGATGGCCCTGCGGCTGGGCGTGGGCGAGGAGTTCAATCCCAAAAACATCCCCACTGCCACCCTCGGCACGGAGAACACCACGCCCCTCAGCATGGCGGTGGCCTACTCCACTTTGGCCACCGGCGGCATGAAGCACGATCCCATCGTTATCACGAAGATCGTCGACAAGGACGGCACCGTGGTGTACGAGCCCGCCGACACGAGCGAGCGCGTGCTCTCCGAGGAGGTGGCGGGCGCCGTGACGAAGGTGCTGCGCAGCGTGTTCGAGTCAAGCAAGGGCACCGCGAACGGCTTCGGCCCCTCGAACGGGCAGCCTGTAGCCGGTAAGACCGGAACTGTGCAAGCTTTTTGTGGCCATTGGCTCGTGGGATACGCGCCGCAGCTCACCTGCTCGGTATGGCTCGGCAACCGGCAATTCACGCCGAGCGACCCCACCCTGACCGCCAACCAGCTGTGGCAGGACTTCATGTCGCGGGCGCTTGAGGGGACGGAGATCGTCGACTTCCCCGAGACGAAGGATCCTCCGTACAACAACGACTTCAACAAGAAGCAGAGCTCGAAGTACAACAAGGAGGAGAAGAAGGAGCCCTCGGACGCCCCCAACGTCGTGGGCAAGACGCTGAGCGAGGCGCAGAGCATGCTCGGCGGGTTCAAGGCGTCGATGGTCGAGGTGTACTCCGACACCGTGCCCGCCGGAACGGTTGTCAGCCAGAGCGTCTCGGGCGACACGATCATCCTCACCGTGTCGAAGGGCAAGGAGCCCGCGCCCGAGCCCACGCCGACTCCGGAGCCCACGCCCGAGCCGACGCCCGAGCCCACACCGGATCCAAAACCCGAGCCCGAGCCGGAACCCGAGCCGACACCCGATCCCCCGCCTGAGCCGCAGCCGGATCCGGCGACCTGATCGCAGCCTTAAAAAGGGGCGGCGCCATAAACGGCACCGCCCCTTTTTCATCGGGTGGTCGAGGGATCCGGGGAGGGGAATGGGACGATTACCCCGTCCCTTTGTCTCCCTTTGTCTCACTCGTTCTTCTCGACGGCCTTGGCGTCGCCGTCCTTGAGCTTGGCGATGCCGTCGTCGTACTGCTTCTGGATGTCGCCGACGCGCTGGTCGTAGGTGGCCCAGTCGAAGGGCTGGTCGTCGGTGGCGCTGTCGATTTCGGTGTAGAGGTCGACGTAGGCGTTGAGCGCATCCTTGAGCTCGCCCGTGCCGTCAGCGTAATCCTGCTGGATCTCCTTCAGCTCGTCGGGCACCTCGAGCTTGCCCAGCTCGTCGATGGACTTGACGGCGTTGTCAGCCTGCGTGCGCATGCCCACCACGTCGCCGCGCGACACCGCGTCGCTGAAGCTGTCCAGCTTGCCCTGCAAGTCCTCCATGACCTGGTTCACCTGCGTCATGTACTGGCGGTTCGCGGATTGCTGCTGCGAGGCCGCCGAACCCTGCTGCGCGCAGCCGCCCAGCGCCGCCGCCATCAGGACGCCGGCGCACAGCGCCACGGCCATCTTGGCGAATCTCGTATGTTTCATACACGTGCTCCTACCATCGTATCGGTGCGTTCATTTCCATGTTAAGCGGCGCGCGCGGCCCAGGGGGACTGCAACGGCTGACGGCTCCAAAGATCCAGGGAAACGGCATTTGCCGCAGGGGCTCCGCCCCCGCCGGGCGTCTCGGTGCCGCCACCGCCGCCTCCGCCGGGGGTCTCGGTTCCGCCGCCCCCGCCCGGGGTCTCGGTGCCGCCGCCGCCTCCGCCGGGCGTCTCGGTGCCGCCGCCGCCTCCGCCGGGGGTCTCGGTTCCGCCGCCCCCGCCGGGGGTCTCGGTGCCGCCGCCTCCGCCGCCGGGCGTCTCGGTGCCCGTGCCCCCGCCGGGGGTCTCGGTACCGGTGCCGGTGCCGGGGGTCGTGCCGCCGGTGGTTCCGCCCTCGGCGGGCTTCTCCTCGGCGTCATCGTCTTTCGGACTGGATCCCGAATTCGAGCTCGAGCCCGAATTCGAGGAGTTGGACGACCCCGACCAGCCGTACCCGCCGATATGGTACTCGGAGTTGGAGTACTGCTTGTTGTACGAAGGCTCGGCGGCGTACGGGAAGTCCTCCGTCGGCTGGTCGCCGAACACGGCGCCCATGAAGTCGCTGAACGCGCTCGCCACCGTCACGTACGTGGGAAGCGACTGACAGGTGTCGTCGCCGTTGTAGTCGCGGCGGTCGCCCAGCCACAGCGCCACCGACATCTGGGGCGTGATGCCGCAGAACCAGCTGTCCTTGTAATCCTCGGAGGTGCCCGTCTTGGCGGCGACCACTTGGCCGTTCGCGAGCCGCGCATCCTGGCCCGTGCCCTCGGAGCTCTGCACGACGCCCTTCATCACCTCGACGGCGGCGTGCGCCACCTCGGGCGAGACCACCTGCTCGCCCTCCGGATTCGTGTGGTCGACCTCCACCTCGCCGGCGCTGTTGTACACCATCAGGATGGGGGTGGCCTCGTAGTGCATCCCGCCGCTGGCCAGCGTCGCGTACGCCTCGGACATCTCGAGCGGCGTGACCGCCTCAGAGCCGAGCGCGAGCGTGGACTGCGGCTGCAGGTCGCTCTTGATGCCCATGCGGTGCGCCGTCTCGATGACCGTCTCGGGCGTCAGGGCCAAGAACAGGCGCGCGAAACCGGTGTTCGACGAGACGGCGAACGCGCGGGCGATGGAGCGCGTGCCGTAGTTCGTCTTATTGATGTTCTCGACCGACCAGCCGGGGAACTGGGCGGTGGCCGAGCAGTCGACCATCGTCTGGGGCGAGATGCCCTGCTCGATGGACGACACCAGCGTGAACGTCTTGAACGACGATCCGGGCATACGGCCCAGGCCGCCCGTGCCGGTTGCCATGTTCACCTGGTTCGCCTCGTAGTCCTTGCCGCCCACGAGCGCCTTGATGTAGCCCGTACCCGGCTCGACCGCGGCCAGGGCGACCTCGAACACGTCGTCCACCTGGCTCTCCTTATTGGCTGCGGCGGCCTCGGCGGCCTCCTGCATGGCCGGATCGAGGGTGGTGATGATCTTCAGGCCGCCCTGGAGGATCTCGGCCTCGGACACGCCGTAGTCCCGCAGCTTCTCGCGCGCGTAGCTGCTGAAGTAGGGGTACTGCAGGATGCCGTCGTTGGTGGGGATGTTCTCGACGAGCACGAGTTCCTCGGCGTCGGCCGCGTCGTGCTCCTCCTGCGTGATGTAGCCGTTCTCCAGCATGCGGTTGAGCACGAGGGTGCGGCGCGCGAGGCAGTTCTCCATGCTGACGAGCGGGTTGTTGTTGGACGGCGACTGGGGGATGCCCACCAGGGCGGCCGCCTCGCCGAGCGTCAGCTCCGTGGCGTCCTTCGAGAAGTAGCGCTGCGACGCCGCCTGGATGCCGTACGTCGCGTTGCCGTAGTTGATGGTGTTGAGGTACATGCGCAGGATCTCGTCTTTGGAATACTTCTCCTCCAGCTTGACGGAGAGGTAGATCTCACGGAGCTTGCGCTTGATGGAGATGTCGTTCATCTCGTCGGCGAGGATGGTGTTGCGCACGAACTGCTGCGTGATGGTGGACGCGCCCTCGCGGCCCTGGCCGGTGAGCGTGACCACCGCGGCGCGCATGATGCCCCAGAGGTCGTAGCCCCCGTGCTCGTAGAAGCGCTCGTCCTCGGTGGCAACCGTGCCTTCGAGGACGTAGGGGCTCATCTGCTCCAACTCGACCGGCTCGCGGTTCTCCAGCTGGAATTTGGCCAAGAGCGTCGCCTCGTCGTTGGCGTACATCTCGGAGGGCAGCGACGTGTTGAACGCGTCGGCGCCTTCGTAGTCGGGCAGGTCCTGCAGCCACGACGATCCGAGGGCGTAGACGCCCACGACGCCGGAGACGATGACGGCGACGAAGACGGCGAGCACGACGAGAAGCCCGATCTTCGGATGCTTCTTCTTGGCGCTCGGCCTATTTTTTATCGAACGTGAAGCCACGTGACACCTCCAAAAACTTGGCTCATTGTATCATCGGGGGTAAGGCCCTCATGAATCAACATAAGTTTGTTGGAAAATGGTCAAGATGGCAAAAGCCCCGGTCGCAGCCTCAATCGTTCATTGGGGCGGGACCGTGGCAGGGGGCGTCCCCTGCCACGGTCCCTCGCCCTAGAGCGCGGCCTCGTCGGCGGCGAGGCCGGCTTTCGCGAGGGCCAGCTGCTCGGCCACGGCGGCGTTGCCCGTGCCGCCCTCGGTGGTGCGGGCGGCCACGATGGCGCCGAGGTCGAGCGCGGAGGTGATGTCGGCCTCGAAGAGGTCGCTCTCGGCCTGGAAGTCCGCGAGCGCGAGGTCGTCCAGATCGCAGCCGCGCTGCTCGCACAGAAGCACGAGGTGCCCCACCACCTCGTGGGCGCGGCGGAACGGCATGCCCTTCTTCGCCAGGTAGTCGGCCACGTCGGTGGCGGCGAGGTAGCCCTTCTTCGCCTGCTTGAGCATGGCCTCGGGCTTCACCGCCATCGTCTCGATCATGCCGGCGGCGCACACGAGGCAGTCCTCGAGCGTCTTGGCGGCGTCGATGGCGCCCTCCTTGTCCTCCTGGAGGTCCTTGTTGTACGCGAGCGGCAGCGCCTTCATGGTGACGAGCAGCGCCACGAGGTCGCCCACCACGCGCCCGGTCTTTCCGCGGATGAGCTCGGCGAAGTCGGGGTTCTTCTTCTGCGGCATGATGGACGAGCCCGTGGAGAACGCGTCGGAGAGCTCGATGAAGCCGAACTCGGACGAGGACCACAGCACGATCTCCTCGCACAGGCGCGACAGGTGCATGCACGACACGCTGCACGCGTAGGACAGATCGAGCAAAAAGTCGCGGTCGGACACGGCGTCGAGCGAGTTAGGGATCACGCGCGAGAACCCGAGCGCGTCCGCCGTCATCTGGCGATCGAGCGGGTACGTAGTGCCCGCGAGCGCCGCCGAGCCGAGCGGGCTCGCGTCGGCGGCGCGGCGGGCGGCGGCCAGGCGCTCGAAGTCGCGCGCGAGCATCCACACGTAGGCGAGCATATGGTGCGAGAACAGCACCGGCTGGGCGTGCTGCATATGGGTGTAGCCCGGCAGAATGACGTCGAAGTGCGCCTCGGCCTGCTTGATCAGGGCCTCCCGCAGCGCCACGTTCGCGGCCATGAGGTCGGCGCAGCGCTGCTTGGCGAACAGGCGCGTGTCGGTGGCCACCTGGTCGTTGCGGCTGCGGCCCGTGTGCAGGCGCGCCCCGGCATCGCCGATATCGGCGATGAGCGCGCGCTCCACGGACATGTGGATGTCCTCGTCGTTCACATCGAAGGCGAACTCCCCCGCCTCGATGCGCGCCTTGATGCGCTCGAGGCCGCCCACGATGGCGTCGGCATCCGCCGGCGGGATGACGCCCTGCGCCGCCAGCATGCGCGCGTGCGCCTGCGAGCCCGCGATGTCCTGCGCGAAGAGCGCCTTGTCCACCGGCAGCGACGCGCCGAAGCGCTGCGTGAACTCGCTCACGCCCTCGGTGAACCTGCCTGACCAGAGTGCCATGGGGTTTCCTTTCGCTTACGCCAAGACGGCTTCGGCCTCGGCCACCACCTGCTGGCCGAGGGGCGTGACGCCCTCGTACTTGCCCCTCTTGAGCGGGCCCTCCTGCTTCTCCGCGTCGAAGAGCTCGGCCGGCGCGCCTTCCTGCCGGCGGTTCGAGGCCCACGTCTTGCCGGAGAGCGTCTGCAGCTTGATGAAGCCCTTGGCGGCCGTGTGGTCGAACGCGTCGTCCTTGTCGTAGGTGGCCAGCGCGTAGTCGTAGAGCGAGTAGGCGCTCTTCCGGCCCACCACCGTGCACGAGCCCTTGTAGAACTTGAGCCTCACCGTGCCGGACAAGCAGCGCTGCGTGCTCTGCAGGAAGGCGTCGATGGCCTCCTTAAGCGGCGAGAACCACTGGCCGTTGTACACGCACTTCGCCCAGGTCTGCTCCATGTCCAGCTTGCAGTGCAGCACCTCCCGCTCGAGCACGAGGTCCTCGAGCGCCTTGTGCGCCTGGATGAGCGCGAGCGCGCCGGGCGCCTCGTAGCATTCGCGGCTCTTCACACCCACGAGCCGGTTCTCGATCATGTCGATGCGGCCGAAGCCGTGCGTGCCCGCGATCTCGTTCAGGGCGTAGATGATGCCGAGGAAGCTCTTCTGGTTGCCGTCGATCATGTAGGGCAGGCCCCGCGCGAACGTGAGCTCGACGTACTGCGGCTGGTCAGGCGCCTGCATGGGGTCGCTCGTCATCGTGTAGATGTCCGCCGGCGGCTCGGCCCACGGGTCTTCCAGCACGCCGCATTCGATGGCCCGGCCCCACAGGTTGTCGTCGATGGAGTACGGGGACTTCTTGGTGGTGGGCACCTCGATGCCGTGGGCCTGGGCCCATTCCATCTCCTCGGACCGGGTCTTGAGGTCCCATTCGCGCACCGGGGCGAGGATCTCGATCTCGGGATCGAGCATCGTGATGCTGGCCTCGAAGCGCACCTGGTCGTTGCCTTTGCCCGTGCAGCCGTGAGCGATGTACTTCGCGCCGAACTTGTGCGCGGCGTCCACGAGGTGCTTGGAGATGAGCGGCCGCGAGAGCGCGGAGACGAGCGGGTACTTGTTCTCGTACATGGCGTTGGCCGCGAGCGCCTTGGACAGGTACTCCTTGGCGAACGTGTCCCGCATGTCCACGACGATGCAGTCGAGCGCGCCGGACTTGAGCGCCTTCTGCTTGATCTTCTCGAGGCCCTCGTGCTCCTGCCCCACGTCGCCCACCACGGCGATGACGTCGAGGTTCTTCTCCACCTGGAGCCACTTGATGCACACGGAGGTGTCGAGGCCGCCCGAGTACGCGAGGACTGCTTTGTCTTTTTGCTGAGCCATGATGATGGTCCTTCCTTGTTCTGGCTTTTCTCTATGGTTGTGCCCGGGTCTGCGATGCGGGATACGGGTGGGCCTTGGCACCGCACGTCCGGCTGGCGGTATGCGGGTACACGGGTTCCCGTGCGCATCGCGGCTTTTCGCGATGGCGTGAGCGCCGGGCGGCCCTCACGGCTTCATGCTGCGTGGCAGCGTTGGGGGAAAGGAGGGAGAAAAGCGTCCCTCGCGCTAAAATAGACGACTAACGTCGTCGCAGTCGGTCGATGGCGCGCTCAACTTCGACGGCAGCCTCAGGGCTCTCCGCCGCGATCATGATCGTGTTGTCGCCTGCCACCGTGCCGAGCGCTCCGCGCAGGCTGGCCTTATCGAGCGCAGCGGAAACGCCGGCGGCTCCGCCGGAAAACGTCTTCACTACGACCATGTTGCCTGCCACGTGCACCTCTTCGACCAGTTCCGAAACCATGCGCTGCAACCGCATCTCCTCGGGGAGGACGTAGTAGCCCTCGCGCGATTTCACCAGGCCCATGTCCATGATGTCGCGGGAGATCGTGGCTTGAGTGCACTCGTACCCAGCGGCTTGCAGCTGATTTGCGAGATCGCGCTGCGTCTTGACATTGTGCTCGCGAATGATGTCGCGAATGATGTCATGCCGTTGTTGACGTTTCCTCATGCCTCGATACTCTCTGCTCCTCAAGGGAACGATCGCATACGGTTCCGGTCACATCCGCTCGCGTGGCGTATGCAGAATAGCGCAAACACCCCGCGAAAATATGCACTAAATAGTACCTCATGGAACAGCGTTTGCGCACCAGAATTTGGAAAACAACGAAAAGAATTCCGATGAGCGCCCGCGAACGGAAGGCCGACGGGCCCCCAACCTGGGCGAACGGCAGAGGGGTGGAGGGGGCGTGACGAAGGGACGGGGGGTAATGTCACCGATGACGCAGGACGGGGATGATGTCATCAGTGACATCATCCCCGTCCTGCGTCACGCCCCCCACTATGCGGTCAGGATGCGGGATAGGCGGTCGATGAGGGCGTCGACGTGGGATTCCTCGCAGACGAGGGGCGGCAGGAAGCGCAGCGTATGCGGGCCGGTGAAGTTGAGCAGCAGGCCCTCCTCAAGGCCGGCGAGCACGACATCCGGAGCGCTCGCGGACTCGTCGAGCTCGGCCGCCACCATGAGCCCGAGGCCGCGCACCTCCGCCACGTGCGGCAGCTCAGCCAGACGTTCGCGCAGGTAAGCGCCCACGCGCTCGACGCTCTCGGCGTACCCGCCCTGCGAAAGCTCGCGCACCGTCGCCTCGGCCGCGGCAACCGCCAGGCAGCTGCCGCCGAACGTGGAGCCGTGGTCGCCCGGGCCGAACGACGCGGCCACCTCGGCGCGCGCGGCGCACATGCCCATGGGAAATCCCGAGGCGATGCCCTTGGCGATGGTCACCACGTCGGGCGCGATGCCGAAGTGCTGGAAGCCGAAGGGATGCGTGCCGCAGCGGAACATGCCGCACTGGATCTCGTCGCACATGAGCAGCGCCCCGCGCTCGGCGGTGAGGCGGCGGGCGGCCTGCAGGAACTCAGGCAGGCAGGGATGCACGCCGCTCTCGCCCTGCACGCACTCCACCATGACGGCGCACACATCGTCGCCCTGGGTCGCGAACAGCGCCTCGAGCGCCGCGACGTCGTTCAGGGGCGTGCGCACGAAGCCGTCGGGCAAGGGCTGGAAGGCTTCCTGCTTGGCCGGCTGGGCCGTAGCCGCCAGCGTGGCGAGCGTGCGGCCGTGGAAGCTCTTGTCGAGCGTGACGATGACGCGCGGGGCGGCCGCCATCGCGGCGCGCACGGCCGCCTCATCGGCCCCTGCCTCCTCGGCGCGGGCGGCGGCGCGCTTCTTCGCATGCAGGCGGGCCAGCTTGAAGGCGCACTCGTTGGCCTCGGCGCCCGAATTGGCGAAGAAGCTCTGCCACGGCGCGCGCTCCCCTTCCGGCACGCAGGCGTTCAGCAGGTCGGACACCGCGCGGGCCACCTCGCCGCGATGCTCTATATAATAGTAGTTGCTCACGTGCACGAGCGTGCGCGCCTGCTCCTCGAGGGCCGCGACGAGGACGGGATGGCAGTGGCCGAGGCTCGCCGCGCCCACGCCCGATACGAAGTCGAGGTACGTGCGGCCCGCGTCGTCTTCCACCTCCATGCCGCGGCCGCGCACGAGCTCCACGGGCTTGCGCGCGTAGGTTCCCATGAGGTAGGTTGACTCGAGCTCTCGCTGCTCTGCGTAGGACATGGTTCCTCTTTCCTTCTCCGTTTCGATGGCGGGCTACTTGCCGACGAGCCCCATGCCGCTGGCGATGCTGTGCTGGCGGTTCTCCAGAAGCTTCGACGCGAAGTTGCCCAGGGGGTGGGCGTCGAACTTGCACGCCTCGTCCGTGGAGTGCATCGTGGTGCCCACGCCGGTGCTGGTGAGCAGCTCGAGCAGAAGCGAATGCGGCGTGATGCCGTTGATGACGTGCGCGCGGAACACGCCAGCGTCCAGCGCGAGGATGCACGACTTGAGCTTGGGGATCATGCCGGTTGACACGATGTTGTTCTCCACCATGTACTGCGCCTCGAACACCGTGAGGTTGGAGATGAGCGAGTCCTTGTTCTCGAAGTTCTCGTAGAGGCCGTCCACGTCGGTGAGGAACACCACCTTGTGCGCGCCGATGGCCGCGGCGATGTGGCCGGCCACCATGTCGGCGTTCACGTTGTAGAAGCCGCCGTCCTCGCCGAGCGCCACCGACGCCACCACGGGGATGTAGTCGGCGTTCACGAGGTCGTCGAGCAGCGGGCGGTTGATGCGCGTGATGCGGCCCACGCGCCCGAGCTCGGGCGAGGCCTGCTCGGCCACGATGACGCCCGCGTCGGCGCCGGAGACGCCCACGGCGAAGTTGCCGTGCTCGTTCAGGGCCTCCACGAGCTCCTGGTTCACCTTGCCCATGAGCACGGTGCGCACGAGGTCCATGGCCTCGGGCGTGGTGACGCGCTGGCCGTCCCGGAACTCCACGGGCAGCTGCATGTGCTCCATGGCCTCGGTGATGGCCTTGCCGCCGCCGTGCACGATGACGGGGTTCACGCCGACGATCTTGAGCAGCACGATGTCGGCCATGACGTCGGCGCGCAGCTCCTCGTCCACCATGGCCGAGCCGCCGTACTTGATGACGACCGTCTTGCCGGTGATGTTCTTGATCCAGGGAAGCGCTTCGACGAGTATCTCCGCCGCTTTGTGCGAGGCGCCGTTGGGGCGCGTGTCCTTCGCGTATTTCATGATCGATAGTCTCCGTTGATCGTGATGTACTCGTGCGTGAAGTCGCACGTCCATACCGTGGTGGCGGCGTCGCCCGCGCCGAGGTCGATGTCGAGGACGATCTCCGGCCGCTCGAAGCGGCGCAGGGCCTCGTCCTCGTCGAAGGGCACCGTGAGCCCGCCGCGGCACACGGGCAGGCCCATGATGTCGATGGCGGCGTCCCCCTGGCGGAAGGCCGCGCCCGACTTGCCGATGGCCGCCGCGATGCGGCCCCAGTTGGCATCGCGGCCGCAGATGGCGGTCTTGACCAGGGGCGAGTTGGCGACGGCGCGGGCCGCTAGGTCGGCGTCGGCCGGCGTGGCGGCGCCGCTCACGCGCACGGTGACGAGCCGCGTGGCGCCCTCGCCATCGGCGGCCATCTGGCGCGCGAGGTTCTGGCACACGGTGGAAAGCGCCTGCTCGAAGCGCTCGAAGGCGGGCGTGCCGGGCGCGAAGGGGGCCGTGCCGGCGGGCGCGGCGGCGCCGTTCGCGAAGAGGAAGCAGGAGTCGTTCGTGGAGGTGTCGGAGTCCACCGTGACCTTGTTGAAGCTCGCATTCGCCGCGCGAACGAGGGCTTCGTGCAGGTCGTGGGGCAGCACGGGGGCGTCGGTGGCGAGGACGGCGATCATCGTGGCCATGTTCGGCATGATCATGCCCGAGCCCTTGGACATGCCGCCCACCGTGAACGTGCAGCCGTCGCAGCCGATGCCGTCGCCGGAGAACGAGACGGCGGCCTCCTTCGGGCGCGTATCGGTGGTCATGATGGCGCGCGCCGCGTTCGCGCCGCCCTCGGGGGAGAGCGCGGCGACGGCTGCCGGCAGACCCGCCAGGAAGGGATCGAGCGGCAGGTGGACGCCGATGACGCCGGTGGAGGCCACCAGCATCTCCTCGGCGGGGCAGCCCACGGCGTCGGCTGCCAGGCGAGCCGACTCGCGCGCCGCCTCGAGGCCGGGGACGCCCGTGGCCGCGTTCGCGTTGCCGGAGTTCACGATGACCGCGCGCGCGGTGCCGAAGCCCTGGCCGTCCAAGTGCTCGCGCGACACGGTGACGGGCGCGGAGCAGAACACGTTCTGCGTGAACACGGCCGCACACGCGCACGGCTCGTCGGCCGCAACGAGCGCGAAGTCGAGGCGCTGGGGGTCGCGGCGGAAGCCCGCGTGCACGCCGGCGGCCCTGAAGCCGCGCGGGGCGGTCACACCGCCCGGCGCCGGGTCGAGACCGGGGACGCGCTCTTCGGCCTGCGGATCCCGCAGGGGGGCGACCTCGGCTTGAGGCTGCGCTTCGTTCGTCTTGCTTTCGCTCATGGCTGCTTCTTTCTGACTGTTCGCGCGGGCCTACACGGGGACCGCGACGGGATCGAGGCCGGCGGCCTGGGGAAGCCCCCACACCGCGTTCGCGCACTGCACGGCCTGGCTGGCCGCGCCTTTGCCCAGGTTGTCGATCGCGCATACGGCGATGAGCATGCGGGCGCGCTCGTTCACGGCGAGCCCGACGTGCGCGCAGTTCGTGCCGGCCACCGAGGAGGTCTTCGGCATCGCGCCGCCCTCGAGCACGTGCACGAAGGGGGCGTCCTGGTAGAACGCGCGGTAGCGCTCGCGGACGGCGTCCGCGTCGAGGGGCGCGCCAGGGGCGAGCGGGAGGTTCACGGTGGAGAGCAGGCCGCGGTTGAGGGGGGCCAGGTGCGGCGTGAACACGAGGCGGCCCTCGTCCAGGCCGAGGATCTGCGCGATCTCGGGCGTGTGGCGGTGGGTGGCCACGCCGTAGGCCTCGAGGTTCTCGTCGGCGAAGCAGAAGTGCGTGCGCGACGAGGCCTTCTTGCCCGCGCCCGTGACACCCGAGATGGCGTCGACGACGACGGGGGCGTCCGGGTTCACGAGCCCCGCGCGGATGGCGGGCGCGGAGGCGAGCGAGGTGGCAGTAGGATAGCAGCCGGCGCAGGCCACGAGCGCGCCCTCCCCCGCCGCATGGGCGGCGGCCGCGCGGGCGAGGTCGTCGGGGAAGAGCTCGGGCAGGCCGAACGAGGCGCGCGCGAGCAGGTCGGTTGCGGTATGGGGCGTGGCGTACCAGCGCTCGTAGACGGCCGGGTCCTTGAGGCGGAAGTCGGCCGAGAGGTCCACGACCACGGCGCCGCGCGCGACGAGGGGCGGGGCCATCTTGAGGGCCGCCGTATGCGGCACGGCGAGGAAGACGAGGTCGCAGGCGTCGAGCGCCGGGTCGTCGTGCGCGCTGAACGCGAGGTCGGTGGCCCCGGTGAAGCCGGGGTACTCGTCGGCCACGCGGGTGCCGGCCAGCTCGTTGGACGTGACGACCGAGAGCTCCAGGTCGGGATGGCGCAGAGCCAGCCTGGTCAGCTCGATGCCGGCGAATCCAGCCGCGCCGACGATGCCCGTCGTGATGGCCATGCCGATCCCCTCCGTCCAGCCGGCCCTGCAAGGTCGGCGTGCTCGCCTTCGGTTCCACCGCGATTTGTGCGTGCGCACAAATTTATGGCGTTGTTGATGCTGCCGTCCATCCTAATAAAAGCGCGCATGGTTTGACAAGGTCGGATACGAAATAGTTACACGAGGAACAGAGGGCGGGAGGAACCGAGGGGCGAAAGCTACTCGAATCGCTTTTGCCGGACCTTCTTCAAGTAATTCCCCTTGAACGTGCCGATCATGCCGAAGACCTTGTCATCCGTCGGAGTGATCTCTTTCGCCTCGTATTTCAAAGCCGTCAACTCGATGGCGCAAATGAAATCAGCTACCTGGGAAAGCCGGTAGTCCGTCGGACTGCTTTTGCGAAACAGGACTGAGTCCTTCGACAGGGCATAGCCAACGGCATCGCGAAGCGTGCTTGACACGACCTTCTGACCGTCGTCGTAGTAAATTTTCACCACCGCGAACTGCTGAAACGACTCCAAGTGATCGAAGAGGAACGTCACGACGTCCCTGCGCATTCTCGCAGCAAGAGATCCGGGGGTTGCAAACTCCTTTTTCACATAAGCGAACGTTTTGTACTTGATGGGAAGCTTTCTTGCGAAAACGAAGAAAGCAGCCAGCATCCGCTTCCGCTCGTCGAGCTCTATGCCGGCATACTCGTCGTTTCCATTCATAAGCGGGGATGCGTGAAATGGGATGTTCGGCAAACCCCTGTCGGCGAGAACTCGCTCGTACGATTTGATGTGCTGCTCGATGTCGTCGGCTTGATCGTGGAAGACCAGCGTGAGCAGATAATATTTCGAGCCCTTCCCTTCGGTTCCGGACTCGTCGACGAAGAGCGACAGTTCACGCATTCGAACCCCTGAAATAAGTGTGCCGAGGGATAGCCCTCGGCGCTTGGAAGCCCCATTCGATGAATGCGACCATATACTTTATAGCATGTTTCTCAGAATGGGACAACCCCGTGCCCGCGTGGAAACGGGATGTGGTTTCGCGGGGGCGGCGCTTAAGGCGACTGGAAGAGTAGCGTATAAGCGCTATCCTATGCACGAAACGCAACGAAACCGCCTCATACGGCTTCGCACAACCCAGGAGATGCCCATGAACCCCAGCACCGCCGCCGCGAGCGGACAGCCCGCGCGCGAGAGCAACATCGACGCCATCGTCTCGTACTTCGAAGGCGGCATCAAGCCGGCGGGCGGGCCGGGCGAGCTCGGCATCGAGCTGGAGCATATCATCGTGCACGACGATATGAGCCCCGTCTCCTACAGCGGCGAGCGCGGGGTGGCCTGGCTGCTCGACCAGCTGAAAGACGAGTACCCGCACCTCACGCGCGACGTGCACGGCGACCTTTTGGGTGTCTCGCGCCCCGGCGAAGCCGTGACCATCGAGCCCGCCGCGCAGCTGGAGCTGTCCGCCGGGCCGTTCGTGGACCTGAGCACGGCGCGCGCGACGTTCGACGCGTTCGAACAGCGCGTCGGCGAGCTGCTCGAGCCCGCAGGCGAGCGCCTGCTCACGCTGGGCTACCACCCCACGGCGGCCGCACGCGACCTCGAGCTCATCCCGAAGCGCCGCTACCAATTCATGAACCTCTACCTGGGCGAGAAGGACACGTGCGGCCCGTGCATGATGCGCGGCAGCGCGTCTACCCAGGTGTCGATCGACTACACGAGCACGGCCGACTGCCTGCGCAAGCTGCGCCTGGCGTTCGCGCTCGTGCCGGTGCTGTCGCTCATGTGCGACAACTCGCCGGTGTTCGAGGGCAAGCCGCGCAAGCACGAGCTGGTGCGCACGGAGATCTGGCAGCACATGGACAACGACCGCTGCGGGCTGGTGCCGGGCGTGCTGGACCCGCCCTTCGACCTGCGGCGTTACGCCGAGTACATCCTGGACACGGTGGCCATCCTCATCCCGTGCAAGAAGGAGCAGTGGTGCTACTCCGACCGCACGTTCGGCGACATCTACGCCGAGCGCACGATGACGCGCGCGGAGGTGGAGCACGCGCTGTCGATGTTCTTCAACGACGTGCGGCTGAAGACCTACGTGGAGATCCGGCCGGCCGACGCGATGCCCGTGCCGTACGTGATAGCGTACGCGGCGCTGGTGAGAGGGCTGTTCTACGACGCGGCCAGCCTGGACGCGCTCGACGAGCTGTTCGCGGGGGTGGACGAGGCCGCCTACGGCGCCGCCAAGGAGGCGCTCATGGCGCGCGGGTACGACGCGGAGGTGTACGGGCAGCCCGTCGCCGAGCTGTGCGACGCGGTGGTGGCCATCGCCGAGCGCGGCCTGAGCGAGGCGGACCGGCCCTACCTGGAGCCTCTCGCGCGCCTGGTGGCCGAGCGCACGACGCTGGCCACGCTGGCCGAGCGCTCAGGCGCGGTGGCCGGGCGGTAGCGAGCCATGGCCGCGCGCAACGAGGGCCGCATGGTGAAGGTGGCGTACCGCGGGCTCTTCGACGATGGGAGCGTGTTCATCGAGCAGGTGGAACCCCCGATCGAGTTCCCGTGCCTGGACGGATGGATGCCGCCGGCGTTCGTGGAGACGGTGCGCGACATGGCCGTAGGCGAGACGCGTCGCGTGCGCGTGGGCGCCGATGCGGCCTACGAGGCGCGCACCGAGGAGCGCGTGATGGAGGTGGAGCGGGCGAAGATCCCCGCGAGCGTGCCATTGGAAGTGGGCACCGTGATGCACCTGGAGGCGCCCGACGGGCGGACGTGCCCCGCGCGGCTCGTGGAGCTGGACGAGGAGCGAGCGGTGTTCGACCTGAACCACGAGGCCGTGGGGCGGGCGCTGAACTTCGAGATCACGCTGCTGGACGTGAGCGACCTGCCGGGCCGGACGTGTGGTTGACGGACTTGTGGCGACTTGGAGCAAGTTGGCCGCGAGCGAGCGGGCGGGCGGGGCGCTCGGGTAGACTGGGGGCATCGTTTTCCCAATGAAAAGGAGCTCCTCAATGAGCAACGAAGGCAAGAAGGTCAAGGTCCACTACACGGGAACGCTTGACGACGGCTCGAAGTTCGACTCCTCGGTCGACCGCGGCGAGCCCATCGAGTTCACGTGCATGGCCGGCCAGATGATCCCCGGCTTCGACAACGCCGTGAAGGACATGGCGCAGGGCGAGACGAAGACCGTGCGCATCCCCGCCGCCGAGGCCTACGGCGAGCGCGATGAGGGCATGGTGCAGAAGGTGCCGGTGGACCAGATCCCCAACGGCGACCAGCTTCCCGTGGGGCAGACCATCTACATGATGGGCCAGGGCGGCCAGCCCTTCCCCGTGTTCGTGCGCTCCATCGAGGACGGCGTCGCGACGTTCGACATGAACCACGAACTGGCGGGCCAGGATTTGACGTTCGAGATCACGCTGGTCGAGGTTGCGGGCTAGCGAGCGCGAGCTTGCCGCATGTTGAGAGCCGCCCCCGGGGAGCGCCGGGGGCGGCTTTTTTGTTGCAATGGCCTTTCGTGATCATGTCAAATATTATATACTAGTTACAGATATGGTAACTAACTATGGACATATGACACGAAATATCTCGACGCGAATGGCACCCGTGCTCGAACGCCTTGAGCTTGAACGCCCGGAGCTCGTGACCGCCTCCTATCTCGCCTCCATTCTGGAGGAGGCGGGCATCAAATCGCCGGCCAAGGTGGTGGCGGCAAGGCTCCGCGACAGAGGATGGCTCCTCGAGACCGGGCAGCGGGGCGTTTGGGAGTTCGCTCCCGCAGAGGTCGCGGGGCCCTACTCGAGCTTCGATCCACTCTTGCCGTTCGCATCGATGAAAGCCGCGCACCCTGAGGCCGAATGCGCGCTCACCATGCAGACCGCAGCTTGGGCGCTCGGGGTGGCCGACCGCGTTCCCGCACGCATCGAGGCCGCCTTCGCCGACGGCATCCCTACATGGAAAACGCCCAGCGGGGTTCGCGCCCTGTCGTTTCGCTCCAACCTGCCCCTCGCAACGGCCAAAGGATCTCCCTGCCTCGCCCCTGAGGCCATCGTCGTCCACATGGCAGCAAAACCCAGCGCCGTGAGGTCGTGGAGCGGCGCGCTTGAATGGCTTCCCGACGTGACCTGCGAAATGAACGTCGACAAGGCGATCGAGGAGCTCGGAGGACGCCCCTCCTCCGTCGCAGCTCGCACCGGCTACCTTCTGCAGGGTATGAGGCCGGACATCGCGGAGGCCATCCGCAAGGCATATCCCCCGTCGGCGAAAAACCGCTTCGGCCCGCGAGGCGCCGCAGTGCGAAACGACGAGCGGTGGAAGATATCGGACACGCTGCTCCCCTTCGACCCGGCAGAATTGGAGGATGCGAGATGACCGCGAACATCCGGATAGGACACGTCGCGCGACATACGCCGGCGAATGCGGGAGCACAGGGCAGGGAGGCAGCCGTCGTGGACATCGCGCAGGATCTTCTGCTGCGCCACCTGCACTCTTGCGGCTTGCTGGACAGCCTCGCCATAAAAGGCGGAACGGCTATCAGAAAGCTCTACGCGGGACGCGAGGGCCGATTCTCCCTCGATCTCGACTTCGCCGTTGCAGACGCGAGCATCGATCCTGACGAGGCTGCGCTCGCCTTCGTGACAGAGGTCGACGGCCTCGAGATCGAACCATTCAAATATGGGGTGAGCGAGCGGCGCGGCAAATGGTCGGTAACGTTCGCCAGCCCATTTGTCGATGCACCAACCCTCGCAACGAAGCTCGACTTCTCACCGTCTCCGTGGATCTTGCCTGCTGAAAGGGATTGGGTTCCCTTGCCTATCCATGCACAATACGGAGAAGATCCGTTGCCGAGAATCAAGACCCTGCGGCTCGAAGAGAACATTTCTGAAAAGATCGCGCGTCTTAATCGGACGACAACGGCACGCGACCTATACGACCTCAGGTGGATCGCATCCACTCCGAGCGTCGAACGCTTCCTGGACAAGGCGCTTATCCGCAAGCTCTCTGTGCTGAAGATATGGGTAGACACCAACGGTATGCATGCGGGCGCAACGCACTGGAAGCCGGGGCATGCTGGGTCGGTTTTCAAACCCGGTCGATGGCTGCGCGATCGATCGGGGGACGACTTCGACGCGGAGGATATCGGCGCATTGGCGGTTCCCGCTCCCTCCGCGAAAGAACTCTCCGACGCCGTGATGACGGCTTATGCCTTCCTTTCTGACCTCGATGATGATGAAGCCGTCGTTGCCAAGTCTGACGCGAGGGATCGGAGCTTGGTCATACGCATGATATCCGAGTTGCCGAGCCCCGCATTCGATCCAAGAACCCTCTTTTAACCGACCCGAACTCGCGAAAGGCACACCATGATCGAACGACGAGAGTTTTTGGCGTGCCACTGGGAGCCGTATCTTCTTTGCGAGCGCGAGTTCCTGACCCTGCTGGATTACGTCGCCTTAAGGCGATCGAACTTCGGAACATGCTCTGAGAAGATCATTCGCCAGCTCCTCATGACATGCGAGTTGTTCGAGTCGATTGCGAAGGCGATGTACGTCTATCCAGAAGAGCCGAGATTCCCCAACTATGCGAGCAGCCTGATTTCCGACAGCTTGTTCGACTCGGAGGCGGTGATCGAAGTCGTTCGCGGAGCGGAGGCGATCGAGCTGAAGCCGTTCTCCGGAATGACGCCGAGCAGCGCTCCGAAGTGGTGGAGCGACCACAACAAGGTCAAACACGATCGCGCTGCGAATTTCGAGTTTGGCTGTTTCGAGAATGCGCTTAAGGCGCTCGCCGGGTTGTATTACGTGAACCTGCTTTTCGCTAAGCGTATCGGAGACTATTGGCATGGCCAGCTGGCAGACCACTCGGATCCGAATTGCCGCGACGTGCCCAACGACATTTCGAAGCTTTTCGAGACTGGCTCTATTACGACAAGACACGATGTTTGCGGATTCGAAAGCTATGCGATGACTGTCGAAGATGTCGATGCCATGTTTCAATAGACGCTCCACATGCGGATCATTGGCCGCATCCCGCTTCTCAAAGGCACGGTGAGCTATGGTAAGATTTCCGCTTACTGGAGACCTTCGGATTGGACGGGGTGTTGATGGACGAATTCGACTACGAAGAGTACGAGCGACGGTGCGAGGTGCGCAGGCAGGAGAACGCGCGCTACCTCGCTTGGTTCGAGGAGTCGCTTGAGAACGCGGGGCTGGCGGAGAAGACTGTCCGCCGACACCTGGAGAACGTCGAGTTCTACCTGAACGTGTTCCTGCTGAGGTGCGAGCCGCTTGAGATGGAGCAGGGCTGCTTCATGGCGGACGAGTTCCTCGGGGACTTCTTCATCCGCAAGTGCATGTGGTCGACGCCGAGCTCAATCAGGTCGAACGCCGCGAGCTTCAAGAAGTTCTACAAGTGCATGCTCGGACACGGCGCCGTCGAGAAGGAGTCTTACGACTGCCTGATCGAGACGATCCGCGAGGACATGGAGTTCTGGACGGAGGACTGCGGGCAGTTCAACTCGGGCGGGGTAAATCCTTTTTGGTAGGATGACGGAAGAAGCGCGGCCCGTCAGGCAGACGGCCGATCCGACTCCGCCTCCTCCCCGCTCGGAACTGGTTCGTCGTGGCTTTTGCCGTTCTTCGATTCGGCGAACATTTTCGCCTGAGGCTCTCCCATAAACCAGACGAGAAACGCATAGGACGCGCCTTTCGCGCGCTTCATGAGATCTTTGACAGCATCCGCCATCTCCCCGTAGTTCATGTTCCTGAACGCAACGAACACGAGCGTGTATGCCTTCTTCAACTTCAACCCGAGCGATTTTGTCGAACACGCCGATCTCGTCCGAAAACACTGCGAGCAAAAGCTCCCCTTTATCTACGTTGAACAGCCGGTACTTGCGCGTCTCGGCGTCAATCACGCCGCTGCAAAACGACAGCCCGCACAGTATGCCGACACAGGACAGACGCTACGATCCACGCCGTCCCTAGCTGTATCGATTCAGGTGCCATAATCCCTCATCACCAGATCAGAACAAGCCTGTCGTCTTCGAAACTGCACGCTGCTAAATCTACGTTCAACGATGCTCCGGATCCGCCAGACCCCGCCTGGGTCACATCTTTACACCCTTCTGAAGCGCAATGCAAAAAAGCCCGTCTCGACTTCGAACGCGTCAGGTTTCGTCAATCCCTCTTGAACAGATCCCGCGTGTACACCTTGTCCGCCACGTCCGCGAGCTCGTCGCTCCAGCGGTTGGCGACTATCACGCCGCAGCGCTCCTTGAAGGACGCGAGGTCGTGCGTCACCTCGGAGCCGAAGAAATCGGGGGCTTCGAGCGTGGGCTCGTAGACCAGCACGGGCACGCCCTTGGCCTTCACGCGCTTCATGACGCCCTGCACCGAACTCGCGCGGAAGTTGTCCGAACCGGTCTTCATGGTGAGGCGGTAGATGCCCACGAGCGGCTCGTCCAGCGCCGAGGCGCGCTCGAGCACCTGGTCGGCCACGAAGTCCTTGCGGGTGCGGTTGGCCTCCACGACCGCCCCCATGATGTTCTGGGGCACGTCGGCGTAGTTCGCGAGCAGCTGCTTGGTATCCTTGGGCAGACAGTAGCCGCCGTAGCCGAAGGAGGGGTTGTTGTAGTGGGAGCCTACGCGGGGGTCCAGGCACACGCCCTCGATGACGCGCGCGGCGTCCAGGCCCCGCGAGCACGCGTAGGTGTCGAGCTCGTTGAAGTAGGCGACCCTCAGCGCGAGGAAGGTGTTGGCGAAGAGCTTCACGGCCTCGGCCTCGGTGGAGCCCATGACGAGGACCGGGGCGTCGTCCTCGGCCCCCTCGGCGAGGAGCCCCGCGAAGCGCCGGGCGGCTTCCATGGACTCGGGGTCCGACTCGTCGGCGCCCACGATGATGCGGGAGGGGTGGAGGTTGTCGTAGAGCGCGCGGCCCTCGCGCAGGAACTCGGGGCTGAACAGGATGCGGGGATCTCCCAGACGCTCGCGCAGCTGCGAGGTGTAGCCCACGGGGACGGTCGACTTGACGACGATCCACGCCCCCGGGCTCGCGGCGCGGATGGCGGCCACGGCCGCCTCCACGCTCGAGGTGTCGAAGAAGTTCCTCGCCGGGTCGTAGTCGGTGGGGGTGGCCACGACGGCGAAGTCGACGCCCGCGTAGCCCGCCTTGGCGTCGAGCGTCGCCGAGAGCGCGAGCGGGCGCTCCCCCGAGGCAGCCTCGGCGAGCGCCTCCTCGATCTCGGCGTCCCTGATGGGGCTCTCCCATCTGGCGAGCGCCTCGACCTTCGCGGGGACGACGTCCACCGCCACGACCTCGTTGCGCCGAGCCAAGAGCACCGCCAGCGACAGCCCCACGTACCCGGTGCCCGCGACCGCTATCCTCATCATCCTTACCTCTTCCGTTATCAAAGTGCTTACTCAAGACCGAGCTAGACGGTCCTGTTGATGTATCCCTCCGTCGCATTCGCCCTCGGAATGATCTTGCAGGGGCTTCCCAAGACGATGCTGTGCGATGGGACGTCGCAGTTCACATAGCTGTTAGGAGCGATCAGCACGTCCGTCCCGATGCTGACGCTACCGACCACCGTGCTGTTCGCGCCTATCCATACACGGTCCCCAATGCGCGGCGCCCCTTTCCTCTTGCCGCGGTTCTCCTGGCCGATGGTCACGCCCTTATGCAGGTTGCAGTTCCTGCCGATGATCGCCGCAGGGTTGACGGTGATGTTGTAGGCGTGGCCGAGATACAGCCCGCCTCCAATGGTCGCAGAGGCGGGGATCTCCAGCCCGTATTTCCGAAGCATGCGCCTGTGTGCGAGCTTCAGCAAGACGCCCCCACCGTCTTGCAGTCTGCGAAGAATCCAGAGAAAGCGAAGCTCATAGCAAGTCAGCACCCCCCCCCCGTCGCCATATCGCCGCCTGTCCTCGCGGAACGTTCCACTCATGCCTCGCCCCGCTTCCCGCGATACCCCTTGTACCAGCAAGCGAACTCGCGCAGCCCGTCCCCGAGGCGCGTCGAGGGCCTGAAGCCGAAGTCCCGCTCGAGCGCCGAGGTGTCCGCGTACGTCACGGGCACGTCGCCCGGCTGCATGGGGACGAGCTCGCGATGAGCCTCGAAGTCGTAATCCTCAGGCAGGATTCCTTCCTCCACCAGCACGCGCTGCAGCGTGTCCACGAAGTTCAGGAGGCTCTCGGGGCTCGAGTTGCCCACGTTGTACACGCGGTGCGCGGCCAGGGGCAGCCCGTCCACGCCCGTCTTCACCTCGGGCGGGTTCTCCATGACGCGCGCCACGGCCTCCACGACGTCCTCGACGTAGGTGAAGTCCCGCATGCAGTCGCCCATGTTGAAGATCTTGATGGACTCGCCGCGCACGAGCTTCTCGGTGAAGCCGAAGTAGGCCATGTCGGGGCGGCCCATGGGGCCGTAGACCGTGAAGAAGCGAAGCCCCGTCGCGGGGATGGAGTAGAGCTTGGAGTAGGCATGGGCCATGAGCTCGTTGGACTTCTTGGTGGCCGCGTAGAGGGACACCGGCGAGTCCACGCGGTCCTCCTCGGAGAAGGGCACCTTCTCGTTGCCGCCGTAGACGGAGGAGGAGGATGCGTACACGAGGTGCTCGACCGGATGGTGCCTACACGCCTCAAGCACGTTGAAGAACCCGACGAGGTTGGAGTCGACGTAGGCGCGCGGGTTCTCGATGGAGTAGCGCACCCCCGCCTGCGCCGCGAGGTTCACGACGACGTCGGGCCGGACCCGCTCGAAGAGCGCCTCGACTGCGGCCTCGTCGGCGAGGTCGCCCCGCACGAACTCGAACCGCCCGCGGGAAAAGCCGTCGGCTCTCGCATCCTCCGCGCTCCCGCCCGCCGCCTCGGCAAGCATCCGCAGCCGCTCCTCCTTTATGGCGACGTCGTAGTAGTCGTTCACGTTGTCGAGCCCGACCACGCGCGCGTCGGTCTTCTCGAGCAGCCGTTTGCACAGGAACGCGCCGATGAAGCCGGCGGCACCGGTCACAAGAACAGCCCCGCACGTCATTTTTTTCAACGTCTCGCCTTCTTTCTCATATCCACGGAAGCTCATTCAATGTATCCCCCGTTCGCCTTTGCCCAGACACGGTAGCCTACGCCACTGATGTGATAGCCGTCCGACGCGAACAACTCGGTATCGGGCACCCCGTCCGCATCGCAGAAGAGGGGATGCAGGTCGACGAACCCGACCCCCTCGCGCCTGTCGCAGATTTGGCGATAAGCCTTGTTCAGCTCCTGTATTTGCTCCGAATACTTCGATGTTCGCGGGAGCACGCTCTCCAGATAGATTTCCGCCTCCGGCAAGTCATCCACGAGCCTCGAGATGACTTCCTCGACGTTTCCAGCTATGGGATTAACGTCATGACCCCTTGCTATATCGTTCGTTCCGATCATGATGAAAACCTTATCCGGATTAGTCGAGGTCACTGTATCAAGCCTGTTGAGAACACCTTCGGACACGTCGCTGCCGATACCGCGGTTGAGGATACGAGCGTCGGGAAAGAGCTCGCCCCATAGGCCGTACATCGTCAGGGAATCGCCCAGCATGACAACGTCCGACTCCTCAACCAGACTCAGATCGCGGGCTTGCGACACGAACGGCTCAAACCAGGTGTTCTCGTCATGTGAAGCCCCCCCCCCGAGCACAGTTCTGATATCGGTGAACTTGTACACGCCGCAAGCCGCCACAACCAGAACCAGAACCGTGTTCAGCACAAGCGAAACGCGAAGGGCCACGCTCTTCGAACCTTCAAGCCGACCTTCTCCGCATCTCCCATTCGCATGCCTCATCGAACCATTCCTTTCTTGGCGCTTTCGCCATCGCGCCTTCCGAGAGTCCTTTCCGCCAAAAACGCCAGCGGCAGATAGACGATCGAACCGACAAGCACCCTGAAGACCACGTCCCCAAGCGGATCTCCAACGCTCGGCACAAAGGCCAGGACAGCCCCCATCGCGGCCCCGATCAACAGGAACACGGAGGCATGCAAGAGATAGCGCGCAAGGGGTATCTCCCCCTTCACCCTCACCACCTGGTAGATCAGCACGGCAGACTCCGCTCCCACGGAGGCGCACGCAGAGCCCACCGCACCGAAGTCGGGTATCAGCAACAGGTTGAGAGCGACGCTCGCCACAGCTCCGCAGACGGCCGACCACAGGAAGACCGAGTCTCGGGCATTCGGGATAAGATACTGGGTTCTGAGAACGTTACCGAAACCGAGCAGCGGGACGGTGGCCGCAAGGATCGCGAGAACGCGAGCGGATTCCTCGAAGCCGGGGCCGTAGAACACCTGCGTGAACGGCGAGGCGATGGCGGGTATGCCGAACGCGGCGAGCGAAGTGAACACCATAACGCCGCGCAACGTTTTATCGGTATGCGAGCTGGCCCTGTCGGCCTCTCCTTTCGATATCAATGCACTCGCCCTTGGCAGCATAACCGTACCGACGGCCCCCACCAGGGCCACCGGGACCGCCGCTATCTTCGCCGCGTTCTCAAAGAAGCCCACCGCCTCGGCACCGGCCATCGAGCCAAGCATGATCTTGCTCAACACATTGTAAGCGCTGATGGCGATGACGGAAACGAAGAGGATCGCATTCGGCCTCAAATGCGGGGTTATCTCCGAAAACCTCGGGAGGTAAAAGTCGACGAAGCGCCTAAGGAACGGCCAAAGCGCCAGCTGCGACACGAGAGACCCACCGCCTATGATGCCGACATACGTATCCACATCGCCCGAGTCTTTGACGAACACAAAAATGAGCACCGTGGTTGCGACCTTCACCACCGTGTTGCGAACCACCGTGAGCCGGAACCTCTCCATTCCGAAGAAAAACCAGTTGATATCGAACAGAGCGGACAGCACGTAGAGACCTTGAAGCAAAGCGACGGTCGCATCGCCTGCAAAGAGGAGGGAGTACCCCAGGTAGCATCCCCCGGCGACCGCGAAACATGCGGCCTGCATCGCGAAAATGGACCAGAAGGCGCGCGACCGCTCGACCCTGTTATCTTGGCAAGCCGCTATGGTGCGGTTGCCGTAGCTATTGAGGCCGAGCATGACGAAATAGACGAAGTACGTGGCAACCGCGTAAGAGTACGAGTAGACCCCGACCCCCTCCGCGCCCACCACACGCGCAAGATAAGGAGCGGTGATCAACGGCAACAGCAGGATCAGCAGCTGATAGGCGAAGTTGTAAGCGATGTTTGTTTTGAGTTTCGTCAATTTTGCTATTGAACCGATCAGTGCAGTTCGTCGTCAGAGGGTGCTCTCATCCTGATCACCCTTGCAGGTATCCCCCCGACTACAGCATTCTCGGGCACGTCGCTCACGACCACCGAATTAGCGCCGATTATCGCCCCATCCCCGATATGAACGCCGCCGATAATCTTAGCGCCTGCGTATATGATCACGCCGTCACCGACGGTAGGAAACTCGTTGCGATTCTGACCCAACGTGACATTTTGGTAAATCGTGCAGTCATCGCCCAGCGTAACCCCAGCGCCGACGACAACTCCGATATAGTGGGGTATCCGAAGGTTCTTTCCAACGCGAGCCCTCGACGCAAACAGAATGGGATACTTTTTCAAGAGTCGTCTGTGCAGCCATAAAGAGTATTGACCGGTGGTTGCTACGATGTGCCTGACCTTGACAAGAACCTTGAATTCAGGGTCTACAGCATACCGGATCAAGGCCTTTGCTGCAGATTTAAAACTAAAGCAATTCTCAAAAAGGACGCTCAAGAACATTCGTTCCTCCTTGCAGCCTCTTCCGAGTAGACAAATAGATGGGTTGCGAGGCGCAGCCCAAGCCTCTTATTGAAGCTATACGCCATAGCATTCGCTTTTTTCACGAATTCCCCAATTGATGGAATTGACACAATGGGCGTGAAGTATCCTCGCCCCGACACCGCTGCGGAACGCTATTCTTTGAGGAAGGAGGAAAGACATCTGCCCAACGTGAAAATGAGCCAGTCTGTACGGGTTGCTCTTAAAACGACTCAAGGCGTCGTGCGGAACCAAAGAAGTCTTTTCGCTCAACAGGCACTCGGTATATTTTTACCCCCGTACGACAGGATCTCGTCATCACAAAAGCACTTCTCTTGAGTTTCGTGCAAAAATTGCAAGGTCTATCCACTCGCCCAGCTCACACTCTGCCGCGAATGGCTGAAACTGAGCAAATCCTCCCCATGGAAAGAACGTGAGCTCCCCCACTAGAACGATGTCATGACTGATAAAGAGATCCACCCTGAGAAACGGAATGCCCTTGCTCAATTCTTTTGCAATGAGGAGCATTTCATCTAGCTGCTTGGGCTTGCGATGAACGCTCTCGCAAGCCTCGTAACCGCATGTGATTTCAAGGGGATCCCAGCTGCAGCTATAATAATCATTGCAGCGCTTGGAAGGATCGGTCTTGTCCCCATGACAAAAAGCAATGAGCTTGGGCTCACCGTTGAAGCAGAGGAAATCGTACTCGTCAATACCCTCCCACCCATCTGCCGAATCATCAATTTTTGAATCAAAATCGTCGAGAAACTTTTCAGCAAAAACCAACGGCTTCACATCCCTATAGGGCCATTCCCTACCTCCATAGTAATAGTTTTTGGCGAGATGCCTTCCGAGCTCCACCTTTGCGCTCTCTAAATCGAAAGTCGCCTTGTCGGTGCAGATGACTACTCCGCCGCAGTCATGGTTTGTCTTCAGCACGAACTTGTCTGGCAAGCCGAGAAGATCTATACACTCAGGCGAATCCCAAACAGCCAGGTTGGGTACGACGTGCTCGAAACCTACTTTTGAAGCAATAAACTCTTTGGCACGATACTTGTCCACCATTAAGGTATAGAGAGGATTGCGATTATGAAGCTTGAGCCATTGGAGCTTCTCGCTAAAAGTTCGAGGATTGTCAAGATCGAGTTTCCTCCCGAAAATGATGCGGTAACTCAACTGCAGGTGAATTCCGTCAGGAACAAAGCGAGTAAAGCCCTTTGAGGTAGCAAGCAGATATATCTGCGAAGGCTTACAGATGTATTTCAATAATTTGCTGGCAATTTCTTTGATTGTCAAAATGCCCCTCATCTAGCGTATGTGGAAATCTCAAATACTTTTCGAACAATTACTATCCATGTTTCTTTCTATAACCCTTACCATCTCGCCAAATACCAAGTCAGGAGTATAGTTTCGAGAACGATTAAGGCAGTTCATTCTCATTGCCTCAATTTCCACCTCTCCGAACAAAAGCTTCTCCAATGTCTCGAGAAGCAACTCTGGTTTATCGATATCGTAACCAAAACCAGTAACACCGTCCTCAAGCATCTCCGAGTAATGAAGCCATTTACTAGCAACAATCGGCACGCCCGCCGAAAGGGCGTCGATTATCGTGCCCGGCATGCCCTCTCTAGCCCATTTAGTGGGAAAAAGCAGCGCATAATAATCCTTGATCACCTCGACGGATGACTCTGGAGCAACGACTCCCTTGTATTTGGCATAGGGGCAACTTTTTAACGCAAACTCGAACTCATCTTTATAAGCATCGTCAATAGGCCCATAAATATCTAGAGTTGCGAAAGCGGAATCGGATGCGCCGGAAGAACCGTCATGCCGTAAGGAGAATCCCGCTTTTTCATTAAGCTGCGTTATGGCCAACAACGCTTCGCTGATTCCTTTTTTCTCTGTTACTCGACTAAAAGTGCACATTCGATAGGGAGGATGCTCGCTGAACTCCATTTGTTTCACTTCATTCAAACTAACAGGGTGCAGTGTTTTGAAGTTCGGTAGATATTTTGCGTTTGCCAATCCGAGACGAGTCAAGCGTTCTTCTAGCTTTCGGCTTTCAACCCAGTTAACTGCAAAAGAATTCAGATACCTCACATATCGGGGATTTCGCTCGAGCTCGTCAGCGAGCCTGCCTCCAATGAGATTATGGTAGATTCTCTTTTTCATGGTTCTCGCAGCAACGCTCAGGACGGGAAAGAAAACCTTTCGTCCATTCGAAGAAAGGAGGACGATCATATCATCGCAGGCAAAAAGGCAGGAAATGAGATCGGCAATTACCGAAAAGGGCCTCAGCCTGTACTGCCTGGTATCAACACACTTAACAGCCGATGCCCCATACCTGTCTACAAGCAACTTGTAAATGGTTCGCGTCTTAATCGTCTGGCCGTCAAATAGCGTTTCCTCAGGGTCGATGCAACCAATCAATCCTATTGTCATCCTCTTGCTCACTTTCTCAGCTCACCAAAGACGAAATGACAAGTTTTTCCCCTTGTTCTTTTAGAAATTCATCCGTAAAGTACGGCAGAACACCTGAAGCGGGAGTGAAAGTCAATTCTCCAAAATATACGCGCCCCCGAGTTTCGTATAAATCAACCCTTACGAAGTCGAAATCCTCGCTTAGCTTTCTCGATATGCGAACCATCTCATCCAGATTTTCAGGCTTATCAACTTCTGCGGTTAAAGTTCCAGAGGCCAATCCGTCGATTTTTCGCCAATTCAAATCATATAGACCGAGCTTTAATTCCGTAGAGCGATCACAGCACGTTAAAATGAATTCCGGGCTACCATTTATGCAATGTATTTTGTAGTCGACTATTTCGTCTGGCGGGGCTATCAAGTTTTCGCAAATAACACCGCGTTTGATTTTGCGATAATGAGGCTCGAAATATGCACCAACATAGTCTGAGCATAACCAAGTTTTTGCAAGCGAGAAAAGCTCTTCGTTTTTCGTATTGGCCATATCAAGACAAATATGGTTCATTTTGCAACCATGTGTCGCTTTCATTATGAATTGATTTGGGAGACCATCAAAGCTAATATCCGCCTCAGAAAACCACGGATCCGCGCATAGAGGAATCAAGTACTGTCCCATCTCTTTAATCTTGAGATAGTCTCTAACTAGATACTTGTCAGTGCAATCAACTTTAAGACTACTTTGCTCATTGAGCTCAAGCCAGGTGATTTTATCCGCCAAAGATACCGGACGATCCAAATTGAGCCTCCTGCCAAAACGAATTCGAGCATCCATTCGTTTTGCATATGCTTCACCATTTTTAGCGCATACATACTGATAGAAGCAGCAATAGAGTTTTTCAAATACCTCAGTCATGTCTTAGCATCCATATACTAGAAATTGTTCCCATGTGTTCAATATCTCAAGCTGGTGTTTTTCGCAAGCAATGCTTTTTCCTTCGCATGAGAGCGCCTCTGCAAGTTTTCGATCAACTGCTACCGCCATCATCGCTTCCGCTAACGCCCTTCGATTTCCACGCTCAACAAGCAGTCCGCGTCTCCCTTCTCCTGTTAGCAACCTAGCTCCCCCACCAAGGCAGTCGGTTGCAACGCAAGGGATCCCCATCGCCATTGCCTCCATAAGCGAATTTTGCATTCCTTCAAAATCAGAAGAGCTCACAAACATGGCCGCATCGCGTATTTCCGAATGAACATCATCGGAGTATGGATGCAACTTGACTTTGTCCTCCAGCTGCAAGGAATTGATATGCTGCTGCAGCTCAAAGCGCAGCGAGCCATCTCCGAATATGTCCAAACAATAGCCTGGCACTTTTTCGTGAAAAAGATTGAATGCGTCAATAAGGAGCCTCAGATTCTTTTGCGGCTCGAGACGCGCTGCGGTGACTATTCTTTTACTGCAAGGGCCACCATATTCCGGCAACGCAGTCACCAGAGGATTCGGTATAACTTTAGATTTACTTACGATATCAGTCGGGAAAAGCTGTTGAACTTCTTCGGTTTGGAACACTACCCGCGATGCTCGCTCATAATTCTTAACGCACTTTCGAAATTCTCTTTCAGAATAAATACAAGGCGGATAATTCCGCTCGGATGCAACGGTTTGGACTTGCATTCCGCGAGTAACCGCCAGTACGTATTTCATGGGGCGGCCAAGAGCAACAACTATGTCGGGATCAAACTCCGATAGAGCTTTTTTAATCAAATGTAGCCTTTTAAGTATATTGATATGCTTTTGGCCGCATGGCTGGCAACCGTACATCTTTACGCCCTGGCTCAATTCATAAGAACAATGATCTTCGTCTATAGACACGGCGCCCGAACGGTAGCCTTTAGCGTAGAAGTGGTTGCAGAGAATAGACGTAACCCTCTCCGCACCGCCACCTCCAAATTTATTAGCTACGAATAATATTTTCATTGGCATTCAGATTGGCATTCATAGAGCTAAAAAATCGGTCCAAATATTGAAATGTACGGATCGAGAATTGTTCCATATATCTGGTACGCAAGGAAAGGCAAAAGTAAGCAGATCGCACCCATTTTGCCTAAAACAGCTATTCGTGGATCAACCTGCCTTAAACAGACTGGAATAAGAAGGCTGACAAATATCCAAAGATATTCATCAGCTCGCGCCAGAACTTCATTATTTAGCGACACCGAGCAAAAGAGGAGACTTGCAGCTACTCCACACAATGAAAGGTTCGCATTAAATTCTTCAGCCATTTTATCTACATCGAACAGAAGCAGGATCGCAACGAAGATCACTATATGCAAAGTGATGAGATTGCTCCATGAGAAGCTTAATGTAAGCCCCGCTTTTCCAAATACGCCGAGAATCATTTTCAGAACTTCTGGCAGCACAAAAGCGGAAAGCGCACATAACACAACGAACGCAACAAAAATATACGTGAGCTTCCTCTTTGTCATTTTGATCCTAGAAAGCGGATAAAGCAAAGCCGCCAATAGAACGGCCCTATGAAACATCATCGCCAAAAGTATAACCAACATGAATTTGATGGGTTTTCGCTTGACGATATAGACGATGCCGAATAGAAAAATCGATAAAGCGAGCGTCTGTCTTAATATTGAAATCGAGTACCAAAGAAAATTCATGGTACTCAAAATGAACAGAGTAAACCAAGGCGTATCAGAATAACGCAAAGAAAAGTAGCAGAACGAGAACGATGTAACTGCCGCTAGAAGTACAATTAATCCGTGATAGCTAAATCCAAAAGAAGCAAATAGCCAATTTAAAACGACCCATCCGTTTTCGAAGTCGTATGGGTATATCAAATTCGCGTTGTCGAAAATATTGGGATTAAGAGCACCCAGCATTTGAGAAAAAGTGAGGCTTGAGATATATCTGTATCCCGCAGCATAAATCTCAAAGTCGGGCCCATACGATTCGCTTCGAAGGGCAAGAAGCAAAAACAGCTGAATGCCGATAAGCGTTACGCAAACCTTCTTGCTTTTGCTTGATACAATAGGGCCGTAGATTGCAATCAGAGCAGCGTTTATAAGCAGAACATACATTGTCTAATCAACTTTCAATGCGCCACTTTTATTGAAATTCAATTCGAGCAGCTTGTCCACGCCATAACCAACGGATTTGGTTAGTGCCCAAATGACAAAGGCCATTGCCGCTGACGCAATGGAAAGATGCTCTATTTCTCGATAGAGATGCCACTGCCATTTTGGAAGATTGCGTTTGCCGGACGATAGACTACCCTCGCGCACCCGATAATTGGCAACAACTTCCCGAAGACCGTAAACCCTTACGTCATTATCCCGAAGGATGCTTAACCATAATGCGTAATCATTTCGCTTCTTAATGCTGGGTGCGTAGCATTTCCCAAGCATCCGCTGACTATAAATGGCCGTGGAATTCCCTATCGAATCTCCTAGATATAGCAGTCTATGGTACCCAACGCTTCTCGGCGGCCTCTTTACGACACCTTTGCTTGCCCCATCTTCAGAAATAACCGCATACGACGCACAGCTGAATGCGCAGGAATTCTCTTTCATAAATTGAACCTGCATTGAAAGCTTTTCGGGAAGCCAAATGTCATCGCTATCAAGAAATGCAATGTATTCCCCCTGCGCAAGGGAAATCCCCTTATTCCTTGCGTTGCTTGCTCCTGTGTTTTCGGCTAACTCTACTAGACGGATTTTCGAACTCGCGGAACAAAAAGTTTTGGCAATCTCTGCCGAGTTATCGGATGAGCAATCATCGACAACTATCAATTCCCAATTCGGATAGCTTTGCGATAGCACGGATTCAATTGATTCGCTGATATAGGCTTCGCAGTTGTAATTAGGCATAATCACTGAAACAAGGTCGGCGATAGTGTTCATTTTGAATCCCTATCAACGCCCCGCCGGCTCACCACAACGGCCAGCGTCCGGAAGAACACCCGCGCGTCGAAGGCCAGGCTCATGTTGGCCACGTACTCGCCGTCCAGGAACGCCTTCTCCTCGTCGGTGACCAGGTTGCGGCCATTGACCTGGGCCCATCCCGTGAGGCCCGGGCGCACGGCCTCGGCGTTGAGCGGGATGCGCAGATCGATCAGGCGCCGCTCGCGGATGATCACGGGGCGCGGCCCGACCACCGACATGTCGCCCTTGAGGATGTTCGCGAGCTGCGGCAGCTCGTCCAAGGACCACCGCCTGAGGAAGTCGCCCACGGGCGTCATGAACGCGGCCTTGTCCTCGAAGTCCTGAGCGGGCATGTCCGGCGGGGTTTCCAAGAGCATCGTGCGGAACTTCCAGCACTCGAAGCGCCCTCCCGCGCGCCCCCACCGCTCCTGGCGGAAGAGCACGGGCCCCGGCGAGGTGGCCTTCACCGCGACGGCGCAGGCCAGAAGGACGGGCGAGAGCGCGACGATGGCGAGCGCCGCGCAGGCTATGTCGAGCACGCGCTTCGCATGGGCGTAGGACCTGCTCGGGATGCGCGAGAGGGGGAGCCGCACCGACATGCCGGGATGCAGACGCTCTGCGAGCTGCGCCCACTCGCTCTGCGCTTCGGAGCGCACGTGCTCAGATGTCACAGCGGCTTCGACGACAAAGGCCTCGTCCCCGTCGACCGTCATTGCGTTCTCTTCGACGGTCATGCGGCTGCCCTCTTTTGGCGAGGTTTGCGGCGGTTGGGGCGCACGGTTACTCCGTCGGGCTCGACGGAGCGGGCTGGGACGTGCGAGAGGCTGCGATCAACGCCCCCCCCCCCCGTCGGCAGCGTATGCCGGGAGGTTTGTGGCTGACGCCATGCGGGATCCTTCGACTCCGCGCTGTGCGCTCCGCTCAGGATGACAAGGGGGAGCGCTTATCGCTCGCTCAGGATGACAGAGGGGGAGCTTCACCCCTCTCAGGATGACATCCCATGAGAGGCTTCTATTCTTTTTCTGGCCTTCGGCCGACAACGGCTAGTCCTATCTCTACGTTGATGGTTCTGCCGAACATGTCCGTCTCGATGCGCGCGGTTCCCTTGCGGCGGTTGACCTCGGTGATCCAGCCTTCGCGGCCGATCATGGGGCCTTCGGTGACCACCACGTCGTCGCCTACGATCACCGCCTTCGACAGGCTCACCACGCGGTGCTTCTCGGTAGTGAAGGCGTTGATGAGGGCCTTCTCGGTCCGATCGAGGGGAATGAAAGACTTCTCGCTGCCGAGCATGCGGGTGAACGTCGGGATCCTGCCCAAACGCTCGTTCAGCTCGCCCACGCGGCTGGTGACGGCTATCACGTAGCCGGGGAACAGGTTGCGCGTGAGGGTGCGGTACTGCCCGTGGAACTTGCGTTCCACCTGGTAGCGTGGCACGAAGCACTCTTTGAGGACGGGTTTGCCGTCCTGGGAGCGCTCGCCGGCGATCTGGGAGTTGATGAGCTCGCACGCCTTGCCCTCCTGTCCGGAAAGGACCTGGATCACGTACCACATGGAGGACCTCCTCGTTCTTGGGCGGATACGGCTTCGCCATTCGGGCCCTGCGGCCTGCGGCATCGAGAGTATTCATTCCCCTGGTTCCGCTCGGCCCGCCGATGGCACCGCCCGCGCTTCTCAGGATATGTTCGTCGCGGTTCCCCGCCGGCAGCCCAAATACGCCTCTCGCTTTGGGCTGCCGGCGGGGAACCGGGTCGTGCTAGTTCTTCACCGGGACGTTCAGGGCGGCCTGCAGCACGCAGTCGCCCTCGCCCCCTTCGTCGAAACGGAGATACGCCATCCGCTTGTGACGGTTGATCTTTCGCACGCGGCCCTCGCAGCCGCGCAGCGGGCCCCGCTCCACTTGCAGGACGCCGCCCTCGATGCGGCCCTCGCTCGCGCGCAGCACGTGCGCGTCGTCGAGCGCCGACTCGAGCCACGCCTGCACGTTCGGCGAGAGCGGCGCGTAGGTGCGCCCCCGCCTGCCCACGAGCGGCGCCGGGAACGACAGCTGCCCGAGCGCCTTCGACAGCGCTCGCACATCGCGCGTAGCCACGAACACGTACTCGCTGAACATGGGGTGCACGACGATGCGCCAGGCGCCCTCGCGCTTCATGTAGCGCTCGTACTTGGGAACGAAGCAGTCTTCCACCAGGTCGGAGCCGAGGAGCTGACGGCACTTGCCCGCCACCGCGTCCTCGCGCCCCTCGGGCACGTGGATGGCGTACCAGCGAAGGTCGCCGTCCCGCAACGGGCCGTCCGACAGAAAACCCGTCGGCAAGCCCTCGCGCTGCCGTGCCTCCGTTGCCATTACGTCCTCTCTCATGCTCGCTCGCACGCCCGGATGCCGCGACCGCCGGCGCGAACCGCGCCGGCGGTGAAGTGAAAACGTAGACTTTTTGATGCGGATGCCCGATAATCCCGTGTAGGAAAGAAACGGCAGTTCGGATGCAGACATTGAGAGATTCGCGAACGATATCGACGCGAGTCAAAAAGTCTACATTTTGGTGACGAAAATCATACGGATGAGCTCTTCGGCGCGTTTATTGTCATGAACGACGGTCTGCGGTTCGCTCGGCGTCCCTTTTGAGCCATCGATCGAAGGTGCTCACGCACACGTCCAGGTGCCGTGCCGCCTCCTTGCGGGTGATCCGGCCCGACAGGTACGCCTCCTTCACGGGCCGATAGGTGCTGGGGAGCTCGATGGCGGGGCGGCCGAAGCGCACGCCGCGCGCGCGAGCTGCGGCGATGCCCTCCGCCTGACGCTGGCGGATGTTCTCGCGCTCCACTTGGGCCACGTAGCTGAGCAGCTGCAGCATCAGGTCGGCCAGGAAGACGCCCGTGATGCCGTTCTGCTCGTTGCGCGTGTCGAGAAGCGGCATGTCGAGCACGACGACGTGCGCCTCCTTCTCCTTCGTGAGGACGCGCCATTGCTCGAGTATCTCGTTGTAGTTGCGCCCCAGGCGGTCGATGCTCTTCACCACCAGCACATCGCCGGCCCTCAGCCGCGCGAGCAGCCGGCGGTACTGGGGCCGCTCGAAGTCCTTCCCGCTCGATTTGTCGGCGAAAATGCGCGCCTTCTCCACGGGGAAGGCGGCCAGGGCGTCCATCTGCCTCCCGAGGCTCTGGTCCTTCGCCGACACGCGCGCGTATCCGTATACGATTCCTTTTCGCTCCATCGCTCACCCCATCGTTCCTGTCGAGGCAGGCCCTTTCCGGGGCCGCCTCGCCATCGGCTGCCAAAAGAAAGCCGTCGCGGCGCGGAGGCCTGACGGCATGGGGTTAATTATCGCTTGAAGCGCGCGCCGCCAGCTGAGGCTGTGCCGGGCGACGCCGCACGGGATCCATCGACGCGCATTCCGCGTTTGCCTACAGGCGTGGCGATCCCTTCATTCTTCGCAAGTGTTTCATCTTCCAGAGCGCCTCAGGGCTTTTAGACGCGGCATCCGAGCGCGCCGATATAGGAGACGTCGATGTCAACCGAAAGCCGAGGAATCTCAAGCATGAAGAGGTTGATGGCCGTGCCGCCGTGGAGAGCGAGCTTGCCGCGCAAATCGGGGTGGCGATCCATCTCCTCGAGCAAGTCGAAGAGCCGCTCGACTTTGTCTACGACCCTTGGCTGGAACTCGCCAGCATCTAGAGAATCCAAGACTTCACCTCCTCCACGCTCTCCGGAAGCCTCATATTCCACTTTCGGGACCAACCTCTCGTGGCGGTCGAGCCCTTGTCGAGTTTCGACACCACTCCCCTGCTTGCAGCCAGCAGCCTTTCCAGCACCTCGGGACGGACCCTCCATTGCTCGGATTTCGCGTCAAGCAGCCATCCGACCCGTGCCGCCATCGACGCGCTATCCTCTTCGGCGAGCTTCGCAATAAGCGCAACGTCGATATAGGACAGCGCGGAGAGCGAACGCACTGCTTCTTCGATGCCACCCGACCACTCCGGATGCTTAAGACAGTCGAAGATAGTCTGCTCCCTGCTCGTGACGAGCGCGCTGCCGAAAGCGCTTGCCCTTATCCTCCGCGTCAAAACGCCTGCTTCCGCAGCATGCGGAATGTACCTGACGTTTTTGTAGGAGAAGGCGGTCTTTGCCGCATCCGTCCTGAACCGGCATTCGAATCCCACATTGTGGGCAATGCCATGCGCCTCCAAAGCGGAATGATACGAAAGCACGGCGTCGGGGTCGAGAGCGGTCACGACCTCGTATGGGTCGACCCCTGCGCCCTCGAACCTGCCCGCATGCGAAACGAAGAGCCCCCTGCGCACCCGCTCGATCGATCCAGATGCGAGCGCAAGCTTGAGCTGCTGCTTGGCAGACGCCTGTGAATCGGCGCTTCGAAGCAAGTCCTCCATCGTGAACGCATGATGCTCCGATATGTATTCTTTGAACTTCATACTTACAGAGTATAGGGGTAAAGGTAATAAAATACTACCTTTACTAGTTAAATTTGTAAGTAAACTGCAAGTAAGAAGCATGGCGGGCGTCACCAAGCTCCCCTCCTTTTCATGCGGGATCCACCGTATCGCGAGCGCCGCGCCGCCGAAGCCGCCATCAGGCTGCCTCGGCGGGCGGGACTACGGCCAGGAAGCGTCGCCAGAAGTCGCGGCGGGCTTCCTCGTTCAGGGCGCCCACGCGGCGGGCGAGCGCGTCGAAGCGCTCCCCGTCGAAGCGATCGGGCACCTCGAGGCCGAAGGAGCGGGCGCGCAGGGCGCGGTCCTCGGACACGGTGGCCCCCACCGCCTCGGCGTGGGCCGGCGGCGCGTCGTCCTCCGCCAGCAGGAGCGCGGCCCTCCGCTGCGCCTGGCACGCCGTCGCGCGGTCGTATTCGAAGCCGAAGAACGTGAGCTCCCAGAACGCGCTCGCGAGCACCTGGTAGCGTTCCCGGGCGCACCAGGGTCCCGCGAGCTGCACGCGGTACGCGAGCGCCTCCTCCCACGGCGCGAGCGTGTAGGGGCGCTCCTCAGGCAGGGGGCCGCGCCCGCCCGCGAGCGCACGGCGCGCGGCCGAAGCGTCCTCCCCGCTGGCGAGCGCCGCCGACACGCGCCGCTCGATGAGGCCCGAGCCGGCATGCAGCACGAACGCCTCCTCCGGCAGGAGCGCCGACGTGCGGCTCGCCTTCCCCGCCCGCACGTCGCGCATGCAGGAGAGCGCCCGCCAAAGCCGCTTCTCCACCTGCCTGCGGCGCTTCGGCGGCAAACCGGCGAGCTCCCCCGCCATATGCTCCTCCTCGATGACGCGCACGAGCAGGCCGCCGTCGCAGCAGCGCAGAAGCTCCTGCAGCGTGGGCAGCCGCTTCAACGAGAGGTCCTCCCGAGCCCAAAAATCAGAGCAGCACATGGCCCGCCTCCTTCAAAAGCGCGAGCGCCTCGTCGCACGAGAGCGCGGCGATGCAGCGCACGGGGCGGCCGGCGCGCACGTCGAGCGGATCGCACGGGGCGGCGAGCGACTCCGCCGCGGAAAGCGCGACGCGGGCGCCCTCGGGCGAATCGACGGCGCACAGCGGCACGACGTCGATGACGACGAGCGCCTCGGGATGGGAGCAGCAGGGAACGGCGGCAAGCGAGTCAATCATGGCACGACACCTCTTCACAAGGCGTTCCAAAGCTTTGAGGATCTTGCAAGCGTGGTACGGGCGACGTGGAACACCGCCGCCATCTATGGGCTGCCCGACCGCGGATGCGGCGGGATTCAGCGCTTGCACTGGCTCATATGTTTGCGATTAGTATAGCACAGAAGCAGAACGTTTGTTTGGTTTTATTCGAAAAGTTCCAACTTTTCTACGAGCTCGTCGCGCGAGTGCACGTCGAGCTTGCGGTAGATGTGCCTGATGTGCGTCTTCGCCGTGCCGTTGGCGATGAATAGCTCGCGCTCGATGGAGCCCACCGTCTTGTGCTGCGCGAGCAACAGCAGCACCTCTTCCTCACGCGGCGACAGGCCGTGCTGCTTGGCCAGGTCGCTGCAGCGGCTCGCCAGCTCCTGGCGCTTCACTACGGCCGTGTTCGCCGGCGTGTCCGCGCCGCCCAGAAACGCCACGCCCCAGCGGCTCGAAAGCTCGCGCTCCGAGAACAGGATCATCGTGGCGGCCACCACCATCACCACCACGAGCCCGCTCACCACCGCGTCCGACGCCTCGAGCCCCACCGTCGACGAGTTCAAAAACGCCTCCACCTGCCGTCCGACGAGCGAGAACAGCGCCCGCACGCCGCGCTCGAGGCCGAACAGCCACACCGCCGACATGCCCCAGCGATAGCACAGGTTGGCCATGATGAGCATGATGAGGATGGAGAACGCCGTGTACGACGCGCTCGTGCAGAAGTCCGACGCTGCCTGCGTGAGCACGCCGACGTTGGGCAGGATGAGGAACGCCGCCACCATGAGCGGCAGCGCGATGCGGTAGATGAAGGCGAAGTCGAACTTGCCGCCGCGCGCGATGACGCCGAAGAACACGACGGCCGCCACCGCCACCGTGCCGAACGCGGAGTGCGGCCCGAACGTCGACTGGTACATCGACGACTCCTTCAGCCCGTAGGCGAAGGCGTATACGGCCATGAGCAGCACGATCTTCCACGGAAAGGAGAAGCGCGTGGGGTGCGTGCTCGGCAGCTCGTCGCCCGGCAGCGCGCGGAACCCGGCCGCCACCGCGGCGAGCGATGCCACGGGCAGCACGGCCACCACCGCGCCGAGCCACGTCACGGCCATCCCCCGGCACACGTAGATGACGAGCGCCGCCACGATCATGGACGCCGAGTAGTACAGCGCCACGCGGAACGGGTTGAGGCACCCGTACAGCTCCGACCACAGAAGGATGACGATGGCAATGCCCCATCCGCCGAGCGCGACCGCCGGCACCGCGAGCGCGAAGGCGAGCTCGGGCCAGGCGATGGAGGCGAACATGCAGCACGTCGACGCGACGAGCGCCGCACCCGCACCGCCATATAAAGGCTTGCGCGCGAAGTAGGGCCCCGTGCGCTTCGCGAGCGCGGCGCACACGAGCATCGTGGCTATCATGACGAGGTCGAACGCGTCGTGGCCGGCGACGCCCGCTGCGGGGAACTTCACGAACGAGCCCACGAACACGATCTCGATCCAGGCGCGGTAGACGCCCAGCCCCAGAAACGCGAGCGGGATGGCCGGCAGCCACGGGAACAGCGGCCCGGGAGGCCTGGGGCCCTCGTCCTCCGTGCGCGCGGGCTCGGGCGGCGGCGCGTCCTGGACGTCGTGCGGCTCCCGACCCTCTTCCCCTTGCTTCATGCGGGCGATCCCTCCTTGATCGTTTCCGGCGGTTTCATTGTAGCGGAAACGCCTCGCCGCGCAAGGAGCGCGTGGGCGGCCCTTCGCCACGGAACCGTCGTTTCCCCAGCTCACCGATAGGGTGATGCGCGCGGATGATGCAAATCATCCCCCGTTTCGACTCGATGGACGAAAGACAGGCGGCACCGGCGGCGCTAAGGTGCGCTTCGAGGGATCAATAGAAACCGGATCGAAGGAGGACATCATGGGAAAGCATTCCGAAGGCACCGGCATCAGCCGTCGCGACCTGTTCAAGTTCGGAGGCATCGCCGCCGCAGGCGCCGTGGGAGCGGGCGCGCTCGCCTCGTGCGCGCCGCAGGCCGCTTCAGGCGCGGGCGGCTCGGCTGCGGGCGCGCCGGCCGCGGGCGGCGAGACGGGCACGGCGGCGGGGCATCTGCGCGGCGGCCTGCCGAGCTTCCTCGTCAAGCCAGAGCCCATCACCGACATCAAGGAGACGAAGGACTACGACGTGGTGGTCATCGGCGCGGGCGCGTCGGGCGTGCCGGCGGCGCTGTCAGCCTGCGAGGCCGGCGCGAAGGTGGCGCTTCTGCAGAAGGAGAGCCAGGCCATCAGCCAGGGCAACTCCGGCAGCGGCATCGACCTGGCCACGAGCGACCCCGCCGACATCGCGAACCTCGTGTCGCAGCTCATCGTGGACAGCCAGCACCGCCCGGACCGCGAGCTCGTGGAACTGTGGGCGCAGAACTCCGGCGAGGCCGTGAAGTGGGTCATCGAGAAGTCGGCCGAAAGCGGCGCGCCGGTCATCGACCAGGGCAACCAGCAGCACATGCCCCTCATCAACAAGAAGGGCTACCAGATCAACTTCATCACGTCGTTCTTCGGCCCGAAGCCCCTCAACACCGGCGACGGCATGCGCGCGCTGGCCGCCACCGCCGAGAAGGAGGGCGTCGAGATCTTCTACTCCACCCCCGCCGAGCAGCTCGTCACCGACGAGTCCGGCAAGGTGACGGGCGTGGTCGCGAAGGGCGACGGCGGCTACGTGCAGTTCAACGCGTCGAAGGGCGTGATCGTGGCCTGCGGCGACTACCAGAACGACGAGGAGATGCTCTACTACTACCAGCCCGACATGACCAACCTCGAGCCCAAGCAGACCAACAAGACCGGCGACGGCCACAAGATGGTGGTGTGGGCCGGCGGCAAGATCGAGGACCTCGCGCACACCAAGATGCTCCACGACTTCGACGCGGGCCCGGCCTCCATGTGCGACATGCCGTTTCTGGCCGTGAAGAACGCCACGGGCAAGCGCTTCGTGAACGAGACGGTGGAGATGTCGCTCATGAACTGCTACCTGCGCAGCGCCGAGGACGCGGGCCACTACTGCCAGGTGTTCGATAGCAACTACATGACCGCGGCCGCCGAATGGCCCGGCAAGCTGGTGGACCCCGAGGGCCTGAAGGTGTACATGCCCGAGGAGGACGTGAAGCGCGAGGGCGTGTTCGAGGGCCAGATCAACACGTTCAAGGCCGACACGCTGGAAGAGCTGGCCGACAAGCTGGAGATAGCCGACAAGGCCGCGTTCGTGGAAACCGTCAAGCGCTACAACGAGCTGGTGGCCGCCGGCAAGGACGAGGACTTCGGCAAGCCCGCGCAGTACCTCGTGCCCGTGGACACCCCGCCCTTCTACGGCATCCACCGCCACGTGCGCATGAGCGCCATCTGCTCGGGCGTGGACGTGAACGCCAAGCACGAGTGCCTCACGCCGGAAGGCGAGGTCATCGAGAACCTCTACGCCGTGGGCAACTGCTCGGGGCGTTTCTACGGCGGCATCGACTACCCGCTTACCGTGTTCGGCCTGAGCCTGGGCCGCTGCTACACCGAAGGCTACGTGATCGGCAAGATGGTGGCCGAGAAGTAGTCCCTGGCAAAAGCCCCCTCCCTCCCCGGAAACGCCCGGCCCGCAGATCGCGGCGCCGGGCGTTTCGCAAAGCCTTTCCGTGCGCATCTTCGCTCCAAAAACACGCGTCAGCGCGCGAGGCGTGTTTTTGGAGCGAAGATGCGCACCTGGAGGCTTGTCTACCAGCTGAGGAGCTCGTAGCCGTCGTCGGTGACGAGCACTTGCACCTCCCACTGGGCGGTGTCGGAGCCGTCGGCGGTGCGCACGGTCCAGCCGTTGGGGTCGCTCATATCGATGGGCTGGCCGCCGGCGTTCACCATGGGCTCGATGGTGAACACGAGGCCCGGCACGAGCACCATGCCGGTGCCCGCCTCGGCCACGTGGCTCACGAACGGATCCTCGTGGAAGTCGAGGCCGATGCCGTGGCCGCCGAACTCGCGCACCACCGTGAAGCCGCAGCTCTGCGCGTAGGCGTTCACCGCCGCGCCCACATCGCCCAGAAGCCCCCACGGCTTGATGGCGGCGAGGCCGGCTTCCATGGCCTTCTTCGTCTCCTCCACGAGGCGCCGGCGCTCGGGCGACACCTCGCCGATGCAGAACATGCGCGACGAGTCCGAGTAGTAGCCGTCCAGGATGGTGGAGCAGTCCACGTTCACGATGTCGCCCTCGGCGAGCACGTGGTCGTCCGACGGGATGCCGTGGCACACCACCTCGTTCACGGAGGTGCACACGCTGTTGGGGAAGCCCTCGTAGCCCAGGTCGGCGGGGATGCCGCCGTGCTCGACGGTGTAGTCGTGCACCCAGCGGTCCACCTCGCCGGTGGTCGTGCCGACCCCGATGCGCTCGGCCACGTAGTCGAGCACGCCGATGTTGATGGCCGCGCTTTTCTTGATGCCCTCGACGTCGGCCGGCGTCTTCAGCAGGCTGCGCGCGGGCACCTCGAATCCCTGGTCGTAGAGGCCCTGTAGGCGCTCGTCGAAGTCGCGGTGGCACTTCTTGTACTTCTTGCCGCTGCCGCACCAGCATTCGTCGTTGCGGCCGGGGGTGGGTAGTCCGTCGTACATAATAGTATGCTTCCTTTCGCTCGCGGGCTATTGTACCGCGAACTCACGCGTTGTCGTCGGGCTTTCGCGCGGATCGGCGCCGGGCACCATGGTAGACGAGCATCCCCGCGAGCACGAGCGCAGCCGTGACGGCGAACACGATAGCCGTGGCCCGCCAGTCCCCCGCCGCCGCGTAGGACGAGGCGAGCGTGGCGGCCACGACCGATGGCAGCCGCCCCACCGTGGTGACCGCCACGAGGTGCGCAGGGCCCATGCCGGCAAGCGCGGCGAAGTACGCCATGACGTCCTTCGGCAGACCGGGGATGAAGAAGGCCACGAGGATGGCCAGGTCGAAGCGCTGCGACCGCTCGAGGCGCGCGAGCTGAGCGCGCCGCTTCGGCGAGAGGAAGAGCTTGAGCACCTTATCGCCCCAGCGCCGCACGATGAGGATGATGGCGATGCAGCCCACGACGCTGGCCGCGAGGTAGACGAGCGCGCCCTCCCAGAATCCGAACGCGTAGCCCGCCGCCAGCTCGAGCGGCTCGCTCGGCACGATGATCGTGACCTCCTGCAGCACCACGAGCGCTCCCAGCGCGACGGGCGCGAGCGGACCCAGGCGTTCCACCTGCTGCTGGACGAGATGCCCGTCCGTGAGGAAGGCGAGCGCTTCGCGACCGTGCAGCGCGAGCAGGACGACGACGGCAGCGAGGACGGCCGCGAGCACCGCGATGACGACGATGCGCTCCCGCCGCAGCCGCTTCTCGTCGTCCATCGCCCGCCGCCTTTCTTCGCCATGTCGAACCCTGACCCCCGATTGTCATACGAAGCGCGTATGCGAAGGTGGGTATCTGGCAACAAGTGGGCAAGCAAGAGGAAACAAGCGGGTCGGTCAGGGTGCCTGAGCTGAAACCGGTTGGGCAATCCGTTTAGCTCCCCACGCAGAACGCCGCATACAGCGGCACGCTCTTGATCCCGTTTGCAAACCCGAAGTTCTTCGTAGACAGCCTTATAGCCAGCGAAGGTTGATACTTTCTGCGATATGATTCCAAACTGCGCGCGGATACATTGCCTCCCGACTTCACCTCCACCGGTACCGCACCCCCTTCAAGCTGCACCACGAAATCAACCTCGCTCTTGCTCGCTGTCCCCCAATAAAACGGCTCGAGCCCCGCCGCCAGAAACTGCTGCATGACGTAGTTTTCGGCGACCCCCCCTCTGAAACGCGAGCCTTTATCCGAAGCGGGCGCAAGATCTTCCGCATCCAGACCCTGCAACGTCGAGAGAAGCCCCACATCAAGCAAGTAAAGTTTGAAGAAATCATGCTTTGTATACGCCTTCAACGGCTTCTTCCCTTCGCTTACGCGATAGCAAAACGAGACCAATCCCGCCGCATGAAGCCAGTTGATGGGGGCTTCATACTGAAAAGCGCGCGCCGAGGAGGCAATGGTGGCATACTGGAACTTGTGGTTCTCCTTCGCAAGCTGCTCGGGAACGCTGCGCCATACATTGAGTATCTTGGCCGAATCCAGCGGACTTGCATACTTCGTCATATCTGCCAGGTACGCGTCGGCTATCCCCTGCTGAATCGCGCGCACCGCAAGAAGGGAGAACTCCTCGACATAAGACCGCACCGCCTCCGGCAAACCGCCGACCAGCACATACTCACGGTAGCGAGCGAGAGCTTCATCGTGCAGCCCCAAAAGGGCATCCTCGCGATAGGCGCCCCTGATAAGGCCCGCCAGCCGCTCCTCGCCTGCGGCCCAGAGAAACTCCTCGAAATCAAGGGGATGGAGAGGCAGCTGGTCCACTTTCCCCACCGGGAACGAATACTCGTCTCTGCCCAACGCCACGCCAAGCAAGCTCCCTGCCGCAACCACGCAATACTGCGGAGCTCGCTCGCAGAAGTATTTGAGCGAGGTTAAAGCTCGGGGGCAAGCCTGGATTTCGTCGAAGAAGATAAGGGTTGAGCGAGGGTCGATCTCCTTTTTGCCCACAGCTTCAAGCTGGGGAAGAAGCGTCTCGGGAGTAATGTCGCCGTCGAACAAGGCGCACATATTCTTTTGCGCAGAGAAATCGATATACAGGGTGCTTGCGAACTCTTGTCTAGCGAAAGCAAGTACGGAATAGGTCTTACCCACTTGCCGTGCGCCGCTTATGACGAGCGGCTTTCTTGTCGCAGACTCTTTCCAGGCACGCAGCTTCGCGTCTATCTTACGCTTCATGGCACCTCCCCGTCACACAATGCAGATGCACTAAATCGAAAAATCGTTACTATTGTAACGTTTTTTCCGGAAATTTCGTTAAAGTTGCAACGAAATTTCCATTTCTGCACAGAGAAGCGTTCTCTCGGCAGTTTGAGAAGTTGGTCAGCGGGCGGGTTTGGCGAACGCCGGCTCAGCCCTGGCGTTTGGCGCAGCCGATGCCGAGGGCACCGGGGCCCACGTGGCAGGCGATGCTCAGAGGCAGCCGGTCCACGTACACGTCGTCTGTGCCGAAGGCCTCGCGCATCTCGTCGGCGAGGGCGAGCGCGTCGGCCTCGCGGTTGGTGTGCGCCACGTAGAGGTGCACGTTCTCTACGCCGCCGAAGCGCTCGTCCACGTCGCGCGCGAGCGCCTTGATCATGGTGCGCTTCGCGGCCTTCACCGACTTGGCGACGGAGAACGCGTCGAGCTTCTCGCCCTGGATCTGCAGCACGGGCTTGATCTTGAGCACCGAGCCCACAGCCGCGGCCGCCGGCGTGATGCGGCCGCTCTTGCGCAGGTGATCCATCGTGTCCACCATGAGGTAGATGCTGGCGTCGAGCCGCGTCTCCTCGAGCCGCGCGCGGATCTCCTCGGCGGAGCGCCCCTCGCGCGCCCACCGAAGCGCGTCGAGCGCGGCCTCGCGCTGCGTCACCGATATGCGCTGGTTGTCCGCCACCTGCACGCGGCCCTCGAAGTGCTCGGCCAGGCCGCGCGCCGTCTCGCAGGAGCCCGACAGCCCGCTTGACATGGGGATATACACCACCGCGTCGTGCGTTTCCAGCAGGTCGCGCCACCTCACGCCCAGATCGACGATGGAGGGCTGCGAGGTGACGATATTCGCGCCGGCCTCCTGGAGCTCGTAGAAGCGCGCGGCGTCGAGGCTCACGCCCTCGAAGCACTCCTCGCCGTCCACGACGAAGGGCATGGGCACCACGTGCACGCCCAGCCGCGCGGCCTCGTCCGCCATGATGCCGCTGTTCGTGTCCGTTGCGATGGCGATGCGCTCGCTCATGTCCTCCCCCGCTCTCCGCATGAGAAAGCGGCGGGATCCTTCCCACCGCCCGTCCGCGGAGCCGTTGACGCTCCGCACGTTTTCGTCACTCCATTATGACCGAGTGCCGACCCCCGGCATGACGCAGGCTCACGCCGCCCACACCATCTTCACGGACGGGACCCTACTCCACGTACTCGTAGCGTCGCGTTCGGCTTTTCGCGGGCCCGGTGGGCGTCAACCTGCCTTCTTTCACAAGCTCGTTTATGCGCTTGACCACCGTGGCCCTCGAAAGCTTCGTCGCCTCCTGCGCCTCGCGTGCGCTGATAGAACCGTTTTTCCGCGCCAGCTCGAGGATCGACCGCACCGGTTCCGTCAGCGCATCTTCGCTTGCCGCTCGAGCGCGTTTCCCCTCGTTTCGATGCATCGTGAGCGTGAAATAGCCAGGGCGGTCCTCGGGGTCGGGGGGCTCCATTCCGTTGGCTGCAAGCTTCCGCTCGATTTCAAGATACCCGGTTCCCTTGTTTTCCACGACGTACTGAGCCTCTCCGAGCGGGCGGGGATAGGGCGTACTTGCGAGCAGACGCGAGAGGAACTCGTTGCGGCTTGACGACACGCCCAGCGTTCCCAACGTCTCCACCGTCACCGCGCCGTACAGCCCGCCCGGATTGAACACCTCCAGCCGATCGGCGAACATGTTGACCTGGATCTGCGTTCCCCAGGCTTCCGGAGAGTAATCGCGGTGCATGAGCGCGTTCGCAACCGCCTCGCGGACCGCCTCCAAAGGATAATCGGGGACATCGCGCCGGAAGGCCCCTTCTATGACGGCGCCCGTTCGCATGTTGCGCTGCACGGCCGCCACCGCTTCGGCGACCATCACGGGTATGGGACCTATTATCTCGGAGGCGTCGAGGAAGCGCTGGCCCGATTCAGACACTTCTGCCTTTTTCGTTCCAGGATAGAATGCGAAAGAGACGTTGAGCCGCGGGAAGTATTTTTGCGGAAACGTCCCCAGCGCCATCAGGCCGGCAACGGTAGGCCGCAGGGCGCCTTGCCCATCGGGAGCCAGCGCGCGTAGACCGACAAGAGCATCTTCGTCATCAAACTTGCCGAAAACGGCAGGGTGCAGGGCCCTTTCACGTGCAAGAAGCTTCGAGGCCAATTCCGTATCAAGATCGGACGCTTCCGCTTCTTCAACCACAAGGATATCATGCCGCGGCTGTCTGCGCTCTTCAAGCAATCGGTTTATCTCGTAGTGGGTGAGCTTGCGATCACCGTCGCCCGTCCTGATAAATGAGCCGTCGTAGAGACCACGCGCCTTCACATAGCAGGGCTTGTCGAAAGGCGGCAGCTCTTCGACGACCGCCATCACGACGGGAGCCCCATCGCATGAGACGATTTCGATATCCGGACGAAGAGCGGGGACGAGCTTCTCATTGCAAAGGTTGGCAAGAGCGTCTTGGATGCGCTTCGCGTCGAATCCTTGAGCGGGATGAAAGCCCTCTTCTTCCGAAACGCCGAGGATCAGCACGCCGCCTGAGCCGTTGGCAAAAGCCGAAAGCGTTTCGACCGCATCTTTCGGCAACCCGCCAACGGCGCCTTTCACTTCGCAGCGCTGCGTATCCGTACCCGATGCCCTGCAAAGCGCGAGGACCTCGCGGAGTTCGCTCGATTCGTCCATGACTGCCTCTCTTTATCGCCTTAGTGTGGCATGTGAGCAAGAATACTATAAAGATAGAAAGATATCTATAATGATGCAAAGAAAACTATAATGATAGGTAGCATGAAAAATAGAGAAAGCGATACCGTCTTCGCGGCCGCTCGCTAAGGACGCAGGCAGGTGATGAGCACGACCAGAAAGCCGTCGTCGCGGCGGTACGCGTAGCCACCGGGCGTGATGACGGCGCAGAAGGACGGAGGCCCCATGATGCCCTCGTCGATTTTGCTCAAAAGCTTGAGAATGTTCGCAGCTGCCTCGTCGACGAGGCTTGCGCTCATCTTCACCTCAAGCAGGGCGCAGCGACCGTCGTCCAACGCGATGACGCAATCGCAGCCACGACCATCTCCTTGCAACGACTTCAACCCACTGTTTGCAACGTTTTTGACCCACTGTTTGCAATTTTATGAGAGGGTGACAAAAAAGGCCCGCGCTCTTGCGAGGCGCGGGCCCCTGGGGCTCATGCGTTCGAACGGCCTACGCTAGCCGCGCACCTCGGCGCCGGTGGCGGCGCTTACCTTCTGCACGAGGCGGGCGTGCGCCTTGTCCACCTCCTCGCTCGTGAGCGTGCGGTCGGCGGCGCGATACGCCAGCGCGAAGGCCATGGACTTCTTGCCCTTGCCCACGCGCTCCTCGTCGCGATAGACGTCGAACAGGCGCGCCTCCTCCAAGAGCTTGCCGCCCGCCGAGCTCATGCACTGCATGAGCTTCTCGCAGGTCACGCTCTCGTCCACCACGAACGCCACGTCCATGGACACCGCCGGGAACGTGGGCACGTCCACGTACTCGCGCGCGGGGCGGGCGGCGCGCACGAGCGCCTCCACGTCCAGCTCGAACGCCACCACCGGCGCCTGCGCGTCGAAGGCCTCTACGGCCAGCGGGTGCAGCTCGCCCAGCCAGCCGAGCTCGGTGCCGCCCGAGAGCACCGCCGCCGCGCGGCCGGGCTGCAGGTGCGGGGCCTCGTCGGCCGAGAGCGCCTTGAAGCGCAGCTTCGGCAGCGCCAGCTCGCGCGCGAGGTTCTCCACCACGCCCTTGCCGTCGAAGAAGTCGAACGCGGCGGGCGCGACGCTCCACCCCGCGTCACCCATGGCACCAGCCAGCACGCCGGCCAGGCGGCGGCGCTCCTTGGGCTGCTTCTTGCCCTCGTGCGCGAAGAACACGACGCCCTCCTCGTAGAGCTGGACGTTCTTCACGCCGCGGCTCTGGTTGTACGCCACGCTGCGCAGGAGGCCGGGGATGATGCTCTGGCGCATGATGGACTGGTCGGCGTTGAGCGGGTTGATGAGCTCCACCGGCTCGCCCAGGCCCTCGGCCGGCATGCGCAGACGCTCGAGGTCGCCCGGCTCGGCGAACGAGTAGGTCATCGTCTCGTTGAGGCCGCTGGCGCGCATCGTGTCGTTCACGACGTCCTTCACGTGCTCGGCCCGCGTGCGGGTGCCGAAGCGGCCGCGGCCGCCGGGCAGCGTGGCCGGGATGCGGTCCATGCCCCACAGGCGCAGCACCTCCTCGTACAGGTCGATCTCACGCACGAGGTCGGGGCGGAACGTGGGCGCGGTCACAGCCAGCACGTCGGCATCGGCGGTGCCGGCCACCTCGCAGCCGAGGCGCGCGAGGATGTCAGCGACGAAGTCGCGCGGGATGTCGGCGCCCATCATGGCGCAGAAGCGCGGGATACGGAACTCAAGCTCCACCGGCGCGGACGGCAGCGGCCACTCGTCCACGATGCCCGCGTCGTCGCCCGCGGCGGCGCTCACCGTGCCGCCGGCCACCTCAACCATGAGCGCCGCGGCGGCGGCCGAGCGCGCCTCGATACCGTGGTCGTCCACGCCTCGCTCGTAGCGCAGCGAGCTCTCGGAGATGAGGCCCAGGTTGCGGCTCGTGCGGCTCGTGCGCCCGGCTTCGAACGTGGCGGCCTCCAAGAGAATGTTCGTCGTGGCCTCGGTGACCTCGGTGTCCAGACCGCCCATGACGCCCGCGAGCGCCACCGCGCCGAGCTCCGGCGTGGAGATGACGGTCATGTCGGACGTGAGCGCGCGCTTTTCGCCGTCGAGGGTGGTCAGCTGCTCGCCATCGGCGGCCGCGCGGACCACGACGTGCGCGAGGCCATCCGCGTTCGTGAGCTTGTCCAGGTCGAAGGCGTGCAACGGCTGGCCGAACAAAAACAGGATATAGTTCGTCACGTCCACGATGCTGTTGATGGAGCGCTGGCCGATGGCCGCAAGGCGCTCGACCATCCAGTCGGGGCTCGGCCCCACCTTCACGCCGCGGATGACGCGCGCGGTGTAGCGCGGGCAGCGCGCCGGCTCATCGATGGTCACGCGCACGGCCTGGTCCACCGGCACGGCGCTGGTATCGAGCACAAGTTTCGCCGCCATATCGGCGAGCGGGTCGGTCCAGTCGCGCTGGTACATCGCGCCCACTTCGCGCGCGAAGCCGGCCACGGAAAGACAGTCGGGGCGGTTCGGCGTGATCTCCAGGTCGAGCACCGTGTCGGACATCTTGGCGTAGTCGGCGATGGGCATGCCCACCGGCGCGTCCTCGGGCAGCACCCAGATGCCCGCGTGGTCGCCGCCCATGCCCAGCTCGCGCTGCGAGCAGCACATGCCGCTGCTGGCCTGCCCACGCAGCTTCGACTTCTTGATCTTGAAGTCGCCCGGCAGCACCGCGCCCACGGTTGCCACCGGCACCTTGATGCCGGCCGCGATGTTCGGCGCGCCGCACACGATCTGCACCGGCTCGCCCGCGCCCACGTCCACCGACACCACGTGCATATGGTCGCTATCGGGGTGCGGCTCGCACGTGAGCACGTGCCCCACCACCACGCCGTCGAGCGCCGCGCCCGTCTTCTCCACGCCTTCCACGCCCGTCCCCGTCAAATCGAGCCGGTCGCAGAACGCCTTCATGTCCGAGGGGACGTCCACGTACTCGCTCAACCACTTCAAAGAAACTTTCATATCAATTCCTATTCTCTATGCGCGCAGAGCGCATGCTGTTCCAAAACCACTGTCGCGCCTTCGGCGCTTCTTTAGAAGGATCCTTCGACTCGCTCCGCTCGCTCAGGATGACAAGGGCAGTAGCTCCGCTCCGCTCAGGATGACAAGGGCTCGCAGGCTCACCCTCTCCACCAAACCCACGTCTGCCTGAAGCACTCCCAGCAAGCACGTCCTCCCAGGTCGTACCGCGCAACCGCGTCAACCGTGCGAAGGGACGCTTGGCGACGCCCACCAAGCGAGTTCCGCAGCGCAGCGAGGACTGTCCGAGCGACTGGGCGTCGCCAAGCGTCCCGCCCAGCAACCCTAAAACTGCCGCAAAAACCGCATGTCGCCCTCAACCAGCATGCGCAAATCCGGCACGTTGTACTTCAGGCAGGCGATGCGCTCCACCCCCATGCCGAACGCGAACCCGGAATACTCCTCCGGGTCGATGCCCGACATCGAAAGCACGTTGGGATCCACCATGCCGCAGCCGAGGATCTCGGTCCAGCCCGTTCCCTTGCAGAAGCGGCAGCCCTCGCCGTGGCAGATGCCGCAACTCACGTCCACCTCGGCCGACGGCTCCGTGAACGGGAAGAAGTGCGCGCGGAACCGCGTCTTACGCTCGAATCCGAATATCTGCTTGCACAGATAGTCGAGCGTGCCCTTCAGGTCGCCGAACGTGATACCCTTGTCCACCACCAGGCCCTCGATCTGCGTGAACTGCGGCAGGTGCGACGGGTCGGCCACGTCGCGGCGATACACCTTGCCCGGCGCGATCACGTAGATGGGCAGCTCCTGGTCTTCCATCGCGTGCACCTGCACGCCGGAGGTCTGCGTGCGCAGAAGCACGTCGGACTCGCCGCGCACGGCCGCCTTCTCGCCGGAGCGGTCCACCACGTAGAACGTGTCGGCCAGGCTGCGGCTCGGGTGGTCGGCCGGGGCGTTCAGCGCCTCGAAGTTGTAGTAGCACGTCTCCACCTCGGGGCCGGTGGCCACCGAGTAGCCCAGGCCGAGGAAGATCTCGGAGATCTCGTCGGTGATGGCGTTGATGAGGTGGCGCGTGCCCATCTGCTGAGCGCGGCCGGGCAGCGTCACGTCCACGGCCGCTGCGTCGATGGCGGCCTCCAGCTCGGCGGACTCGAGGGCGGCCTTGCGCTCGGCGAGCGCGGCCTCCACCTCCACGCGCACCTCGTTCACCGTCTTGCCCACGGCCGCGCGCTCCTCCTTGGGCACCTGCCCCATGCTGCGCAGGTAGCCCGTGAGCGTGCCGGCCTTGCCAAGCACGGCCACGCGCACCTGGTCGAGCGCAGCGGTGTCGGCCGCCTGTGCTACCGCGGCCAGCGTCTGCTCGCGCAGCGCCGCCAGTTCCTCCACAATTGCCATGTTCGCTTCCGTCCCTTTCGTTCGCCCTTATACGAAAAAGAGCCCTCTCTCGCCCCTGACCTGCGGGATTCGCATCCCTAAGATCCAAGGACGAGAGAAGGCTCTCGCGGTACCACCCTGGTTGACGGCCGCGCGCACGCGGTCCGCCCGCTCGTTTCGCCCTATGACGGGAGCAACCCGGCACGGCCTACTGCACGTCCGCGCTCGCGCGCCCCGCGTTCAACCCTGCTGCTCGGAAGGGAATCGCCGCGCCCGTCGCCCGGGTGCTTTCAGCCGGTGGCACCCGTCTCTGCTGGCGACCGCTCGTCGCGGCGCTGTCTTCGTCATCGCATGTAACGATGCAGTTTAGCACAAAGGACGAGACGAAGACGGTTCTCTTGTCTCGACAAGGCAGGATTTTCGCTCCAAAACCACGCCTCGTCCGCTGAGGCGTGTTTTTGAAGCGAAAATGACGCAGCAGGCCACCCCTCACAGGAAGCGGTAGTTCACGGTGCGCAGGCCCCAGTCGGTGCACGAGGAGTAGCCGAAGGCCTTCCACACGCCGGGCTGCAGGTCGAGCGAGCGGCTGCCGCCGCCCATGCCGCCGCAGTCGTTCACCGTGGCGAACACGGTCATGCCGTTGTAGGAGATCTCCACCGTGCGGCCGTAGTACTGCCAGTACCGCGGCCACGCCATGGGCACGGCCACGCCCATCGAGTTGTCGTCGCACACCGCGCCGGTAGCCGTGGTGCCGGGGTTGGGCGTGTAGGGGTCGGTGGATCCGCCGTAGGCCGACGCGATGCCCGTGGACCAGCCGACGCCGCCCGCGTCGGACGACCCGCCCCCGTCGGGCGCGGGCTCGGGCTTGACCTCCGTCTGCTGGTCGCCGGGGCGCGCCGTGTTGGTGTTCGACTCCTCCACGGCCACCGGCTCGGCCGCCTCGCCCGCCGCAGCCGCCTCCTCGGCCTTGCGGATGAGCTCCTCGAGGCGCGAGGACTGCTCAGCGTGCTCGCCCTGCGCGCTCTCGAGCGAGGTGGATGCCGCCGCCACCGCCTGGTCGGCCTCGGCCTTCTTGGCCTCGAGCTCCTGCAGCTTCTCGTCCTGCGCGTCCTTCTGCGCGTTGAGGTCGGCCACGAGGGCGTCGAAGCGCTCGGTGCGCGCCTTCTGGGCCTCAACTTCGTCAGCTTGGTAGCGCGCCACGGCGTCGAGGTAGGCGAGGTCGCGCAGCAGGTCGCTCAGGCTCTCGGATTCCAGCAGAAGCGCGATCAGGGATTGCACGGAGTCGCCTTTGAGGTACTGGTAGGAGACGCTCCGCGCGAGCGAGGTGCGGCCCTCCAGAACCTCGGCCTGGGCATCCATCGCCTGGGCGGTCGTCTCGTCGATGCGCGCCTGCAGTTCGTCGATCTCCTGCTTGAGCGCCTCGTAATCGGAAGCGGCCGCTCCCGCCTGCGCTTTCGCCCCCTCGAGCTCGGACTGCGCGCCCTCCACGGCGGCCTGGGCCTCCTCGACGGCCGATTGCGCCTCGTCGGCGGCGGCCTGCGCGTCCTCGGCTTCGTCAGCCCAGGCAAGGGGGGCGGCCCCTGCGGCGGGGGCCAAGGCCAGGGCCAGGGCAAGCGCGAGCATGCCGGCCAGAAGCGCCGCCGCAGCCGCGCGCATCGTTCGTTTCGTGCTCATCGACGACGTCATGAGCCCTCGCTTTCCGTTAAAAGCCGATCGCGGGCCGCGCCGAGGGCGGCCGCCAGATCCACGATGAGCTGCCCGTTTTCAGTAAGGTACTCGTCGTCGTAATCGGCGTCGGACATGATGGCCACCACGTACGCGCCGGTGCCGTCGAAGACGACGCCGGCGTCGTTGAGCGCGGCCGTGCTGTATCCGGGCATATCGATCTCGTAGCCGGGCTTCGCGAGCACCTCACGGCCCTCCCCGCCTAGCGCCTCGCGCAGAAACGAGTTCTGCGTGCGCAGAAGCGCGTCCTTGAACCAGGCGGCGTTCGGCGCGTCGCCGGCCAGGTAGGCGCCGGTGTTGAGCCAGAGCTTCGCCAGATCGCGCGGGGTGCACGAAGGGTACCACTCGCCCTCCCAGGCGGCCGCGTCCACATCGGCCTCGGCGCACCACGCCTCGAAGCCCTCGCGGTCGAAGCGCTCGCGCAGAAGCGCATAACCGGTGTTGTCCGAGTGGACGAGGACGTTCTCGATCACCGTGCGCAGATCGTAGAAGCCCAGGTCGTCGAACGCCATGACGCCCGTGCCCTCCATCAGCACGTCCTCGGCGATCTCCTCGTCGAGCGATGCCTCGCCGGCATCGACGGCACCCTGCACCACATAGGAGGCGAACGGCGCCTTGACGGTGCTCGCCGAGAAGAACGCCCCGTCGGCGTTACGGGCGATCCCGCGCTGCGAGGCCAGGTCGTATACCACGAACCCCACCTGGCAGCCCGCCTCGTCGAACGCGGCGACGGCACGTGCGATCTCGGGCGCCTCGTCCTTTGCGAGAACGCGCTCGGTGCCGGCCGCGGCGTCGAATAGGTTGACCTCGTCGGTGGCAGAGGCCCCGTCCAGCGCCGAGCGGGCCTCGTCGGCCACGGTGCGCGGATCGAGCGCGGACAGGCCGGGGCTTTCGGGTTCAGGCTCGGGCTCGACGGGCACGGCGGCCTCGGCGGCGACGGAGGGCTCCTCCGGCGCGGCAGGGCTCAGGACGACCGCGCCACCCAAGGCGAGGGCCACGAGCGCGCAGACGACGGCAGCCGTCGCGGCCGCGGTCTTGGTGGATGCAGGGGCGTTCTTCGCCCTCATCCGTAGTGCGTCCCAGCTCATCGTCATGCCGTCCCCCGGGCGCATGCGCGCCGTACTGTAGATGCTCGCGCGGGCGCGAGCGCGCCTGCCTCTGGGAAAGTATTCCGCATCGGGCGCGCAGCGGCAAGTCCGCGCCGGGGAATCAACATAGGAGAGCCACGGGTCCACACGTGGAGGGCGCGCGGGAGGGCGGGCGCTTCAACGCGTGCTATACTCGATGGATTCCCAGAACGGCGCGACGAGGCGGCGGAAGGAGCAGAACATGGGCGATCCAGCGATACGGGTGCGATGGGCCGAGGTGCGCGACGCCGAGGCGATTTTGCGCGTGTACGCTCCTTATGTGGAGACGCCCGTCACCTTCGAGACGCGGGTCCCCCGCTTGGACGAGTTCGAGGATCGCATGAAGGGCATCGTGCTGGATTACCCCTACCTGGTGGCCGAGGATCACGGCGAGATCGTCGGGTTCGCCTACGCGCACCGCATCGGCGAGCGCGACGCCTACGCATGGAACGCCGAGCTGTCCGTGTACCTGGATCGTGCCCACTGCAAGCGCGGCTGGGGGCGGGCGCTCTCGCAGGCCGTGATAGACCTGCTGGCGCTCCAGGGCGTGCGCAACGTGTTCAGCCTGATAACCGTGCCGAACGCGGCCAGTGTCAAGATGCACGAGAGGCTGGGGTTCACGCACATGGGCACGCAGAGGCGGGCGGGGTACAAATGCGGGGGCTGGCACGACGTCGCCTGGATGCAGAAGCAGCTGGGCGGCTTCGAGGGGGAGCCCCGCAGGCGCTCGACGGTTCAGGAGATCGACTGGACGAAGCGCCAAGCTGCCCTCTTGGAGGCCGAGCGCGCGATAGGCGGCACGGGCGAGCCCATCATGCCGAAGATTAGGGGCCGCAGGGCCCACGCGGGCAGCTAGGCCGGCCATGCAGTCGCAGCGCCTGTTCGAGATCGTATTCCTGCTGATGGAGCGCTCGCCGCGGGCGGCGGGCGAGCTGGCGGCGCGCCTCGAGGTGTCCGAGCGCACGGTGCGCCGCGACGTGGAGGCGCTCTCGGCGGCGGGCGTGCCGGTGTACATGGCGCGCGGCAAGGGCGGCGGCGTGCACCTCATGGACGGCTACGTGCTGGACCGCTCGCTCGTATCCGAGGCGGAGCAGGACGAGATCCTGGCCGCGCTCTCCGCGCTGCGCTCCACCGGCGCGGCCGACGGCGCGCTGCCCGAGCGCATCGCGCGCCTGTTCCAGCGCGAGGGCGCCGACTGGCTGGACATCGACTTCTCGTTTTGGGGAGCGCCGCCCGACTACAAGGAGGCGTTCGGCCTCATGCGCCGCGCCATCGTGGAGCGCCATCCGCTGCGCTTCCGCTACCGCGACGCGGTGGACCGCGCGAGCGAGCGCGTGGTGGAGCCCGCGAAGCTCGTGTTCAAGGAGCGGTCGTGGTACCTGCGCGCGTGGTGCCGCATGCGCGAGGACTGGCGCACGTTCAAGCTCATCCGCATCGTGTGGGAGTCGGTTGAGATGCTGCCCGGCACGTTCGCGCCGCGGCCGCTGCCGCCCGAGATGCCAGAGGGCTTCACCAGCCATGCGCCCGAGCGCCTGGTCATGCTCATCGACGCCGCCGAGGAGGCCCGCGTGCGCGAGGAGTTCGCGCCCAGCACCATAGGCCGCGCACCCGATGGCCGCTTCCGCGTGGAGCTGACCAGCGACCTCACCGACCGCGCGCTGCACTACCTGCTGTCGTTCGGCCCCAGCCTGGAGGTTGTCGAGCCCGCCCGGGCCCGTGAATGGTTGCGAGTCCGCGCCCAGGAGATCGCCCGCGTGTACGACGAGGGCTGAGGGCAGGACCCTACCGAGGCCCCCTCACGCGTTGCGGGGTGTCCTCGTCGGCGCGCAGGCGGCCGATGGGAGTGTTGAGCGGATCGGTGGCCGCCTCGACCGAGGCCAGCAGGCCGAGGATGCGCGCCGTGCGCAGGAAGTTCTCCAGGCTGCCCCGGCCTTCCTTCAGAAGCTTGCGCATCGTGGGCACGGCTATGTCGGCCCGCTCGGCCAGCAGCTCGACGGTGATCCGCTGCTGCCGCCGGGCGAGGTCGAGGTTGGCGGCGATGGTGCGCATCGCGCGGGCCACCGGTATGGGCGCTCTGGAAGCCATAGCTCCTCCGTTTCTTTAACAGAAAGAATTATAGCAGTTAACATACTTAAATGAAAAATTTGTTTTGGTTATGTGCGCGCGGTGCGAGGACCATCTCACTCCTGCGGAAGGAAGCCGCTGCCCAGGGGGTCGTCCGCGTCGATGAGGCAGGTGCCGACGCCGGTGATGAACGCGCGGCCCGAGATGCGCGGGACGATGGCGGGGATGCCGCCCACAGCCGTCTCGCGCTCGACGACGCCGGTGAAGCGCGTGCCGATGAAGCTCTCGCACACGAGCGGCTGGCCGAGGGCTATCTGGCTGCGGCGATGAAGCGCGGCCAGCTTGGCGCTGAGCCCCGTGCCGCAGGGCGAGCGATCCACGGACCCGGCGCCGAACACCACGATGTGCCGCAGGTCGGCGACGGCGGGGTCGGGCGCGGGCTGGGAGAACTCCACGAGGTCAACCGTCGTGATGTCCAGCTCGGGGTGCTTGAGGGGAACCTGCGCGTTCACCGCCTGCCGCACGCGCGCACCCAGCCGCGCGTAGGCGGCCGACGTCGCGGGACCGATGGCGCCGAGCCCCGTATCCGCCGCGTCCACGAGCGCGAAGAAACTGCCACCGAACGCGATGTCGAGCGGCAGGGTGCGCCCATCCACATTCACCTCCACATGCTCGTGGCACAGAAACGACGGCACGTTCTCCAGCGAAACGGATTCCACCTTGCCGCCGCGCACGTGGGCCTGCGCGCGGATGATCCCGGCGGATGCGTCGAGCACCACCTCGCTCGTGCCTTCGCGCGCGGGCATGAGCCCAGCCTCGATGGCCGCCGTGACTACCGCCATGGTGCCGTGACCGCACATGTTCAGGTAGCCGCCCGTGTCCATGAACACGACGCCCACCTGGGCTTCGGGGTGCACCGGCCGGCAAAGGAGAGCGCCGAACATATTGCCATGCCCGCGCGGCTCCAGCATGAGCGCGCGCCGCAGACCGTCGGCATGGGCCTCCATCCAGCGGCGCCTCTCTATCATCGTGGCGCCTTGCGGTTCCGGAAAGCCGCCCACCGCCACACGGCACGGCTCGCCCGCCGCATGCAGGTCCACCACCCGCACCGCCGCCTCGAACCGCCCGAAGTCTATGCTCGCCGTAAAGCCCATCGCGCCCCTCCGTCCGCTCCCCTTGCTCAATGCAGCCTCCGACGATATGCGACGAAGGCGAGCGCCGCCGCTGCTGCGGTGGCAGCAAGGGCGAAGGCGGGCGCGTGGCCGACAGGATCGCCGCTTGCCGGCAAGGCCGTGCCTTTATCGCAAGGAGGCCGGTCGAAGCCAGCTTCTTGGTTTTCAGCAGAAGACGTCCTCACCTCGATGCGCACAGGCGAACCGGCCAGGTAATCGTCGTTTTCGGCCGAACGGGCAAACACCTGGTAGACCGAATCAGGTTGCAGACCCGCGAGCAAGGGGAAGGCCTTCCATTCCTCTATATCCTCCTCGCCACCTGCCGAAATAGCGTATTCGACCGTCTGTGCCGTTCCGGATTCAATCACGGCAGGTGAAAGCTCGACGCTCGTTGAGGACGTGCGCGCAACTTCGAGCTCGCCCACGATGGAGGCGCCATCGCCCTTGCCGACCACCCCAGCTTCTAACGTGCCTGCGACTGGAATATCACTCGCCCCATTCGCGATGTTGGCAAAGCCGATCGCCCTCGGTGCGGAAAGCGTCGTTTTCTCGCTACCCGCCTTGGTGGGCGTTCCTGAGAGCGGAACCGTGACCACGGCGTCGCCCGTGCGCACCGCCTTGCCTGCCTCGATGCCGGACGGCAGGTTGCCAACCTCGAAGCTATCGTCGACAAGACGGTCGGCGTACGCTCCGGCGTCCAGCTCGAATTCGATACGCGCATCGGAGGGAAGCGGTTTTCCCACCTTCGGCGATCCGAGACCGAACGCCGTTGCCTCGATCGACGCCTCTTCGGCTCTGACGCCCGTCGCATGAGAAGGCATGGCGAACTCGTTGCCAACGATAGCCAGGGGCCCTCCCTCGATCGCAATCCAATACAAACCGGCCCCCTCGCGGGGGATGAGGGTCACCTCTGTGCTATCTTTCACGATTCCATCTTGCCAATAGCCCGGATTGTCGAAGCTCGCCTGACCGCCGAGGACGGACAGCCTCGAATAGACGCCGTCAACCGCAGAGCCTTTCCAGAAGGCGTTCGCAATCGTGCAAGGCCCCAGCTCGAGGACGGCGGCTCCGATATCGGCCCCGGAACAGTCGAGGGACGTTGCGCCTTGGACGAGGAGGGAGCCGGTATGGCGTTTGCCCTCGGCTCCGCCTATGGCCGCGCCGCCCTCGCTGGAGGCGCTCACCTGCCCACCTTCGAAGACGACAGTGGCGCCCTCGCCGCTACCCTCTTGGCCCGGGGCGCCGCCGATGCCCGACGCGGCGCCGATACCCGATGTTGCGTCGGTGCCGTGGGCGATCACCGTTCCGCCTGCGACGGTTAACGTCCCGCCCGCGCCGCCTGGAGCCTTATGGTCCCCATCTCCCACGCCCCCGCCGATGCCCGCTCCGCCGTCGACGCCTCCGCTTGCCGTTACCGTCGCCTCGCCGATGTAGACGCTTGCTCCGGCACCGCCGATGCCGCCTCCGCCGATGCCCGCGCCGTATCCTCCTCCGGTCGCGGTCACCCGACCGCCCTCGATGCGCACCGTTCCGCCGTCGCCCCACACACCTCCGCCGATGCCCGCGCCGTCAAGGCCGCCGATTGCGCTCACCTCACCGCCCGTGACGGTCAGGCTGCCTCCGTCGCCGCCGAATCGGCCGTTATTGGGCATTCCTCCGCCGATGCCCGCGCCCATGCCGCCGCCCGTCGCATGCACCGTCCCCCCGGTGATGGTGACCGACCCGCTCGTGCCTTCGGAGTCGAACCCGACGTCTCCCCCACTGCCGATGCCCGCGCCTACGTCCAACGAATCCGGACCGGAGCCCTCGCCTCCGATCGCGGTCACCTTACCGCCGCCGATAAACACCCTTCCCCCGAAGCCGTCGCCGTCTCCGATGTCGAAACCGCCGCCGATGCCGGCGCCGAAATCACGCGCGTCAGCGGTGATGTCGCCGCCGTCGATACGCACCGTTCCGCAGCCACGGCTCTCGCCACCGCCGATCCCCGCGCCGTAGAAGCTTCCGGTTGCCGACAGCGTGCCCACGGCGCCGTTCGTGCCATCTTGACCATGGATGAAGAGGGTCGCGTTCGTCGTGACGCCGATACCGGCATCCCATTTCTGCGCCCTGATCGTGAGCGAGGAGCCGTCGCACAGGATGAGATGCGCGCCCTGCTCGCCATCGGCCACGGTAAGAGCGTGATCCATGGCCACATCGCCTTCGACGTAGTACCAGGCGCCATTCTCAAGCACCGTCGTGCTCTCGACGATCTTCTCGGCGTCCTGCACGGAGATCCGAGCGCCGTCAGCGTCCACGTAATAGCATGCGCCCGCTTCGAGCGCATAGGCCTTCGACAGGCTAGGGGACGCGTACCCGATGGCGAGGAGGATCGCGAGGAAGAGCGCCGCGGCTAGAGGCACGGCCGGGAGACTGCGCAGGAGGGCTCTCGCGTTCATGGGATGCTCCGATTTTCCTTTCGGTTATTGAAACCACCATAGCGCGCGAGAACCTTGCGCACAAGGAAAACCTCGCGCCGGCTCCAGCTGCATTGGCGCTACGGAGGCATTATCTACGTGGAGGATTCGGGGCCCAGTGTAGCTCCCGTGAGCTCAACGCCGAAAGCAAGACCGCTTGCTACTCTGCAAGCGACACCGAAGCTTGGACCCCGACCGCCGCTTTCGCATGCAATCCGAGCAGCGCCCCCGCTGCACGTAAATCCGGGCCACCTGACACGAAAACCTCCGACGTGAAAGGTCTGGAGGCGGAAAGGGGCGGTATCGACTCTCCGAAGTGGCGACCATTCAGCGTTTTCCCAGGTCGCGAAAAATTGACGCCCGCACGACTCGCTGGGATCCTTTCACGTCGGGGATTTTCGTGTAAGCACAGCCGATTTCGCGTGCAGCACCTCCCGAGGTCGGGCGATTGCGCGTCGTAGGGGTTGGTTCAAAAACCTACCGCGAAGTTTCTTCTCAAAACCGGACGTACCTTGTCCGGTTCTGTTCGGTATCGTGGGGTCCGGCCTTGGAAAACCGAGCGAGAGGAACATCATGGAATACGAGATTGTTGAGCTTCCGGCGCGGCGCATCGCGGGCGTTACCGTACGCACGGCCAACGACGCACCCGACTGCGTGGCCAAGATAGGCCAGCTGTGGGCGCGGTTCATGGGCGCGGGCGAGATCGCGCGCGTGCCCCAGCCCGTGAGCGAGCCCTACACGTGCTTCGGCGCGTACTACGGCTACGACATGGCGGGCGGCGGCTATGGCGTCATGGTGGGCTGCGAAACCGCCGGCGACGAGGTGCCCGAGGGCATGGAAGCGCTGGAGGTGGCCGCCGGGCGCTTCGCGAAGTTCGCCATCCGCGGCGGCGACCGCGTGGGCAGCGTGCAGGAGGTATGGAACGCCATCTGGGCCGATGCCGACCTTACCGCACAGCGCGCCTTCACGACGGACTTCGAGGCGTACCTCCCCGGCGAGGACGCCGCCAACGCCGACATCGACATCTTCGTAGCGCTCGCCTAAAGAGGGATACGCGCCGCAAGCAGACAGGCCTGCGGCGCGTATCCCGCCCGCCAGGGCAACAGCCGGTTGCTTGACGGGGCCGGGCGCGCGTGGTTCCATGGAGGGAATCGCCGAATCAACGAGGAAAGGACCTTCCATGGCCATCCAGGAAATGCTCACCGAGCTGCGCGAGCGCAGCGGACTCACGCAAAGCGAGATGGCCGAGCGCCTGCACGTCACCCGCCAGGCCGTCTCGCGCTGGGAGTGCGGCGAGACGCAGCCCGGCATCGACACGCTCAAGCTCATCGCCACCGAATTCAGCGTGCCGGTGGAGGCGCTGCTGGACATGCCGATGCAGAACGTGTGCCAGAGCTGCGGCATGCCGCTTTCCGACCCCGGCCTGCTGGGCACGGAGGCCGACGGAACGCGCAGCGAGCATCACTGCAAGTGGTGCTACGGCAACGGCGCCTACCTGGGGGAATGCACGATGGACGAGATGGTGGAGATCTGCGTGAAGAACATGGCCGGCCCCGACACCCCCTTCACCGAGGACGAGGCGCGCGCCTACATGCAGGGGTTGCTGCCCCAGCTCGACCGCTGGAAAGACGCCGCGAGCGCGTAAGGGGGCGCCATGGGCACCGAGTGGATCGACGCGTACCTGCGCGCAAAGCCCGGATGCGCAAAGGACTGGAAGGCCGAATGGGAATGGTGGCGCTACCAGGTGGGCGGCAGGATGTTCGCCGCCACGCTGCGCCCCGGCTCGGAGTTCGACCCGCTGTACGCGGGCCGCTCGCTGCTCACGCTGAAGTGCGACCCGGTGCTCTCCGAGCGTCTGCGCGCCGACCATGCGGACATCCTGCCGGGCTTCTACGCGGACAAGCGCCTGTGGATCTCGGTCGATCTCGAAGGAGAGGTGCCCGACGACCTGCTGCGCGAGCTCATGGACCACTCGTACAACCTCGTGTTCGCCAAGCTGACGAAGAAGCTGCAGCGCGAGATAGCCGGCGAAGAGGCCTGATGGCAAAGGCTGCGGAAGGAAAGGGGCGCGACGTGGACATCGACGAGCAGCTGGCCCGTACGTGCGAGCAGGCGCAACCCGAGCAGCACGAGTAAGGAGAGCCCCATGGCGTTCGACTTCAAGAAGGAATACAAGGACCTCTACCTGCCCAAAGCGACGCCCACGCTCATCGACGTGCCGCCGATGACGTTCGTCGCCGTATCCGGCTCGGGCAACCCGAACGAGGAGAATGGCGACTACGCCGAGGCGCTCGGGCTTCTGTACGCCTTCTCGTTCACCGTGAAGATGTCGAAGATGGGCAACTGGCAGCCGGAGGGCTACTTCGACTACACGGTGCCGCCGCTCGAGGGCCTGTGGTGGGGCGGCGGCTTCAACGGCGGGCGCATCGAGGACAAGGACGCGCTCAACTGGGTGTCGATGATCCGCCAGCCCGACTTCGTCACGCCAGAGGTGTATCGCTGGGCGGCCGAGCAGGTGGCGGCGAAGAAGCCGGAGCTCGACGTGGGCCGCGCGCGGCTCGTGCGGTTCGCGGAAGGGCCGTGCGCGCAGATCATGCACAAGGGGCCCTACGACGACGAGCCTGCCACGGTGGCGGCGCTGGAGGAGTTCGTGGGCGCGTCGGGGCATGTGAGCGATATCGTCGACCCGGCGAGCGCCGGGGCGCTGATGGACGCGCTCGACGCAGACGGCGGCGTGCCGGCGGTGCGGCTGCACCACGAGATCTACCTGGGCGACCCGCGCCACACAAAGCCGGAGAATCTGAAGACCGTGCTGCGCCACCCCGTGAGGCGCGTGTGAGCAGGGGCGACGCACCCTCCTGCCCCACCGTTCGCGCGCGCTCCATTCTGCAGAAGGTGCGATACGACGGCAATGAGTGGTTCGGCATCGACTACAGCATGAACCTCTACCGCGGCTGCTGCCACGGGTGCATCTACTGCGACAGCCGAAGCGAGTGCTACCGCATTGGCGACTTCGACCGCGTGCACGTGAAGTTCGACGCGCTCGCCATCCTGCGCCGCGAGCTGCGCAGCCGCCGCGTGCGCGGCATCGTGGGCATCGGGGCGATGTCGGACACGTACAACCCCAACGAGCGCAAACTCTGCGTGACGCGCGGGGCGCTCGAGCTTTTGGCGGCATACGGCTTCGGCGTGTCGGTGGACACGAAGAGCACGCTTGTCACGCGCGACATCGACGTGCTGCGCGAGATCGGTGCGGCGGGCGGCGCCGTCGTGAAGATCACCATCACCACGGCCGACGACGAGCTGGCCCGCATCATCGAGCCGCACGCGCCCCTGCCGAGCGAGCGCTTCGCCGCGCTGGCCGAGCTGGCAGCCGCCGGCATCTTCTGCGGCGTGCTGTTCACGCCCACGCTGCCCTGGGTGACCGATGACGATGCCACCGTGCGCGCCGTGGTGGAAAGCGCTGCGGCGGCCGGCGCGCGCTTCGTCCACCACATGACCGGCGTCACCATGCGCGACCGCCAGCGCGACCACTTCCTCGAGCGCATCGCCGCCGTGGATCCCGCGCTGCCCGACCGCTACCGCACCGAATTCGGCGACCGCTACTTCTGTAACTCCCCGCGCGCGGCCGAGAACCGCGCCCTGTTCCGCGCCCTCTGCAAGCAGCACGGCCTCCTCTGGCGCATGAGCGACATCATCAAAGCCTACAAACCCGAACAACTTTTGAGAACGCAGGCAAGCTTGTTCTAGCGCGCGGCATAGTCCCGTAGGGCAAGGGCTCTGCCCTTGCCGCCACTTCAGTGTCCGAGGTGCTTTTGCTTGCGTTTCTGCTGTTTGAGGGCGTATTGGCGCTCGGCTTCGGCTTCGCGGGCGTCTCGGGCACCCGCCTTGCGCTCCTGCTTGCGTTCCTCATAGGCGGCGCTCATGGCCTGCTGCGCCTTCGTGCCGAGGCCCGCGCGCTCCACCTGGCGGCGCGCCTCGCGCTGGCGGCGCTTGGGGTTCGCATGCGACGGTGCCGCACCGGCCTCTTCGGCCTCTACCTGCGCGAACGGAAGCGACGCCCAACGCGCACAGACGAACGCGAGCATCTCCGTATCGGCGGGTTCGACAGCCCCGAACACCACGCGGCAGGCGCCGTAGCGTCCCTCTTCCGCGTCGGTATGCTCGCAGATGCCCACCCAGAATTGGCCGTCGTGAAGCACGGTCAGCGTGGACGACGTGATGACCTGCATGATTGTCCTCCTTGTATGTAGCCGTCACACGGAAATCGGACAACCAAGGAGGCAGGTTACTGACGAAGCGGGCGGCGCGCAGGATGCGCGACGGCGGCTTCGCGCCCGGACTACCGACCGGGCCGTGTTTTCATTTCCGCAGGCCTATGATAGCACGTCGCCTGTGCGATTTTCGAGGGCCGATTTCTGGGGCATGATCGCATTCCTCAGCTCGAAGCGGCGCGACATCCAGTCGGCCCGCGATATCCTCAGGCGCTTGCCCAAACGCTTCGCCAGCACCCGAGCCACCTCGTCGAGTTCCCGCGCGTCGCGCACCTGCGCCCACGTGACCGTAACCACCGTGTACCCCGCGCGGGCGAGCGCGGCGCGGCGCTTCGAATCGCGGGCGATGTCCGTCTCCCCGCCATGGAACGCGTCGCTTTCGTACTCCACCGCAAGCTTCGCCTCAGGCCAGCACAGATCGCAGAAGCAGCGCGCCCGACCCGTCGCCCGGCGTACGTCGTCGGGCATCCTGACCAGGTAGTTGAGCAGCGGCAGCGCGAGGCCGTATCCGCCAAGCACGGTGGAGAGGCACAGCAGCATGGTCAGCACCGACTCCATGGGCGATGCTGAGCCATCCGCCACGAACCGCAAGGCCTCCAGCGCCTGCCTGCTGCCTTTCATCCCGGCGGCCTTCTGCACGTACCGCCGCAAGGCCGCTGCGCTGGTCAGGGGTTTCTCACGTTTTCTGAACCCGTTCGGATGGCTCGCATCAAGCACGTACGTGCCGCACAGCTCGTAGCCCAGAAGGATCAGCTGCACGGACGAAAGCCGCGTAGCCATCTGGAGAAAGCACGCCTCCGTGCGGCTCGCGAAGAGTCCTTCTCCCACGCGCACGAACGACTGCGTGCCGACGGGCGCGTTCCACACATGGCATTCGAGCCCTTGTGACTTCCCGCGCGAAGCAGCATCAGGCACGACGAGCGCCAAGGGCCGCCCGTTGACGCCCGCTGCATCGAGATCGGCCGCGCGCACGTCCTTCCCCGTCGGAACGCGACCCGCGTGCGGGTTCGCACGACAGGCAACGGCGCGCTCAGGGAAGCCTTCGGCGCGAAGGCATTCCAAAGCGGACTCATATCCGATGAAAATGCTCATGGTTAGAGCATATACCGTGCGCTCTACCGCGTCCAGTGAACGTCAGTGCACTTTTTTCAACCCGAAATGGCAATTTGGAGCGCATATGCACCCGAATACTCTCGCCGAGCGGAGCCTGTGAAAAACGATCGACACAAAGCACCTAATGAGAAGCTTGCGGTCTTTTGGAGCTCGTCAAGGCAAGCGAAAATCGAGTGCATATTCGCTCCGTTTTGCCAACCGGGGCGCTTTTTCGTGCACGGAGGCCGAAAAACGCACAACACACGACACGCGATGGCACCGCGCGCGGCGGAACCATCGCCCTCCCCTACACGCCGACGCTCACGGATTCGGGCAGGGTGGAGCCGCCGTCGATGACCACCTGGGTGCCGGTGAGGTAGGAGGACTCGTCGCTGCCGAGGAACGCGGCCAGCTCGCCCACCTCCTCGGGGCGCGCGAGGCGACGCAGCGGGATGGCCTTCGCCATCTCGGTGAGCACGCTTTCGGGGTCGTCGGGGTTCGACTGCACGGCGATGGCCTCGGCCATGGGCGTCACCACGTAGCCGGGCTGGAAGCAGTTCACGCGGATGTTGCGGTCGGCGAACTCCACGGCGAGCGCCTTCGTGAAGCCCACGAGCGCCGCCTTCGAGAGCGCATAGGCGCACTCGCCCGGGTCGGCCACGATGTCGCCCGTCACCGACGAGGTGATGACCACGCTGCCGCCGCCGGCCTCGATCAGGCGCGGCAGCGCCGCGCGCACGGTGTTCCACGCGCCCTTGATGTTGACGTCGATGTGGAAGTCGCGGTCGGCGTCGCTCATGTCCAGGAAGTTGCCCAGCCGGCACACGCCCGCGTTCGCGCACACCACGTGCAGGCCGCCGAACGCGCGCGCCGTCTCGGCCACGGCCGCCTCGAGCGCAGCCGCATCGGTCACGTCGAGCGTGAACGCGAGCGCCTCGGCTCCCGCTTCGCGCAGTTCGGCCGCCACATCCTGCACGCCCGGCGCGATGTCCACAAGCGCCACCTTCGCGCCGTGCTTCGCATACACCCGCGCGATTCCCTCGCCGATGCCCTGCGAGGCCCCGGTGATGAACGCCACCTTGCCGTCGAGCTTGCCCATGGAAATCACCCTTTCGCGATTGGGAACTGGCTTTTCTCGCCGCCATTCTACCATGGAGACGCACAGGAGAGCCGCACTGCGATGCAACATGCGCGCGCCTCAGTGCAACTCGTGCGGGGCCGCCTTGTGCGCCCCCGCACGGTCGGGCATACTGACGGCGTTGGCCAACCGAACCAGCCCCCGACCAAGAAGGCACACCCATGAACGTGACCATCACCGAGAACCCCGCGCTCGACGACATCGAAGTGGCCGTCGCCTGCCCGCGCATCGACGAGCGCGTGCAGCGCATCGTGGCCCTGCTGGGCGCGTTCGACCGCACGCTCACGGGCGAGCGCGACGGTGCGACGTACCGCCTCGACGTCGACGACGTCTGCTACGCCGAAACCGTGGACGGACGCACCTTCCTTTATACAAAGGATGCGGTTTTCGAAACGCCGCTCAAGCTCTACGAGCTGGAGGACAAGCTGGCGGGCACCGAATTCGTCCGCGCGTCGAAGCAGATGCTCGTGAACTTCGACCACGTGGAGGCCATCCGCCCCCCCCTGAACGCACGGCTCCAACTGCTGCTCGACAACGGCGAGTCGGCCGTCGTGTCGCGCCAGTACGCGCCCGCCATCAAACGCAAGCTGGGGCTGTGAGCCGGCGCGCGAGACGCTGGCTCCATCCCTTTACCTTATATTAAGGAGATACCCATGAAGAAGATCGTCGCTCAGGTCGCCGCCACCGCGTGCATTATGTTCACCATCGTCATGCTGTGGTTCACCGCCATGGGCTACCTGTTCGCCGGGCCGAGCTACGGGCTCAACCTGACGCTGAGCGTGTTCGGCGCCGCCTTCGGGATGGCCGCACTCCAAGCGCTCTGGTTCTCCGGCGCCGTGTTCAAGAAGCTCGCCTATCCGGCGCGCATCGCCGGCTTCGGCGCGTGCGGCCTGTCCGTGCTCGCGCTCTGCGCCTGGGGCGGGCAGTGGTTCCCCACCGACAACCCTGGCGCATGGGTCATGTTCGCGATCATGTACCTGTTCATCCTCGCAGGCATCACGGCCGGCTACGGCGTGTACTTCAAGAAGGCGGCCGGCAGCTACGACGAGGCCCTCGAGCGCTACCGCAAGCAGAACCGCCGCTAACCCGCCCTCTCCCCCGAAAGGAACATACTAATGAAAGAGAAGCTCGCCTTCGGCGCGAAGGTCACGGTCGCGCACGTCCTCACCTACACGCTGTGCGGCATGCTGGCCATGACGCTGTTCGACTACCAAAGCACGATCGAGTCCATCGGGATGCGCGGCACCGGCGACCTCATGGTGCAGCTGGCTCCCGTGTTCCAGATCGCGCGCGGCGCGCTGTTCGCCGTCGTGCTGTGGCTCATCCGCCCCGCGTTCATGGAGTGCAGACACGGCTGGCTCGTCGTGTGGGCGGTCGTCGCCATCGTCGGCATCTTCAACACGCCGGCCACCTCGCCCGGCTCCATCGAGGCGTTCATCTACCTCCAGCCTGCGGGCGAGCCCCTGAACACGAGCATCGGCGGCACGCTTGAAATCCTCACGCAGACGCTCCTGTTCAGCCTAGCCGCCACCTGGTGGGTCAAGCGCCCGGCACGGCGAAATCCTCCGACCCGAAGTTCTGATAGTACCGCCCCGTCTCGGCCGTGAAGCGCAGCACGCAGTAGTCGGGGTCGGTCACGCCGAGCGGGTAGTACGTCGTGTCGCCCTCCTGCCAGATGAGCTCCTTCGCCCACGCATCCTCGAGCACCTCCATCGTGCCTTTGAGCATGACACCGCGGAAGAACCGCCGGTCCATGAAGTAGATGCACGCCTGCGGGTGCGCGCGGTAGTGCCGCACCCTCATCGACGAGGTGTTCGTGGTGAAGTAGAACGTGCGGATGCCCTCGCGCCGGCGCGGCGGCAGCATCGCCTTGATCTCGGGGAAGCCCTCCTCGTCAACCGACCCCACGAACGAGGCATTCTGATGGTCGATGAGGTTGCCGATGGTCTGTTCCGGGTCGCGCATCATGAGCGTCCTTCTTTCGGTGCGACGCGCAGCAGCATGAGCGCCTCAGCGTCGCGCAGGATGTCCTCGCTCGTCACATCGATCATGAGCCACCGCCCGAAGCTTCCCTCGGCCGAGCGCTCGTACAAGTCGCGCACGTACGGGTCGCACGCGGACAGCAGCGCCTCGGCCTCGGGCTTCTCTTTCGCACCCACCGATACCATGCACGTGAAGAACCCTTCGCGCGGATACACCGTGCAGAGCGCCCGTCCGCGCGCCTTGTACTTCACGTTCCAGCCCGGTGCGCCGCCGCAGCGGCTGTGCTCGATGCGGGGCGCGGCACCCCAGGTCTCAGCCGTGAACGCCTTGAACACGTCCCAGAGCGGACTCGCGATGTGCGCGTCGATATCGTCCATCGACGGCTCGCGGTCAATGGGGAACAGCTCGTGCCAGTCCATGGGAGTGCACCTTTCCATCGAGGGCCATTGCCGGAAGTATAGCACATCGTAAGCAACGCGAACAGTATAAAAAGAACTGATGTTCTTATGCTCTTTTGATGCACGTTCAAGGGGCTTCGGCAGGCTACACCTCCGACGTGAAACCAGCGGAGGCGCGCCGGCGCGCCCGAGGGCTTTCAGGGACCGCAGCCTATACGAAAACCTCCCTCGTGCGAGAGCCGGGACGGCAAGAGGCGGGCTCCGGCCCCCCTGGGCAGCTCTACCGGAATCCAGGGGGTCGAATGCAGCAAAATCACCGCTCTGAAGCTTTTCGGCGCACCCCCGGGCCTCGCAGGGTCGAATCGCGCGAGGACTGGCGACGTTTTCCCTGGTCGGCGTGTGCTGGCGCTCCCCCGTCGGCCCGCATGAGCTTCAGGGCGGTGATTTTGCTGCATTCGAGGGGCGCAAACGGCGAAGAACCCCGTGCACGCGATTCGGATGCCATGCGGCTGACGCCGCAGGGGACCCAACGAACACGCTCCGCTCGTCGGGATGGCGACCCGAGCGCGCGGCCGCGCTCAGCCGTTTACCGGCGGTTTCGGCACAATGTTTCCGAACTGTCAACCTTTGGCGAGCGACGGGGCACCCTTTTGCCGATGATCTCTGGCGCAGCCGCCGCCGCTCCCGTAGGATAACTTGAACTTCGCAGCCCTCAATCGACCGCATACGAGCCGCGCCCGCGCGGCTAGCCGCGTTCGACGAGGCCGCGAGGCGTCCTGCCCGTCCCAGAACCGCTTCGAGGGGAGTGAGATCGACGATGAACGCTCCATCCGTGCTCTCGCGATTCCGCCGCATGAGAGGCGCCGCCGTCCCCCACCATAAGGACACGGCGGAGCTCGAGACTATCGTCATGCCGCTGCCGAGCGAGATCGTGCTGCCCATGCAGCAGCATATCGGTGCCCTGTGCGAGCCGGTGGTGAAGAAAGGCGACCACGTCGACGTGGGCAGCCTCGTCGGACACGCGCCGCGCGGCCTGTCCGCCGATATCTTCTCCGGCGTCTCGGGCACGGTGAAGGCCATCCAGCCCGTGTACTACTCCTCGGGCAAGACCGACACCACCGTGATCATCGAGACGGACGGCCAGCAGACCGTGGCCGACACCGTCAAGCCGCCCGAGGTGACCGACCGCGCGTCGTTCCTCGCCGCCGTCAAGAAGAGCGGCCTGGTGGGCCTCGGCGGCGCGGGCTTCCCCACCGACATCAAGCTGGCACCGCCCAACCTCGACGAGATCGACCTCTACGTGGTCAACGGCACCGAGTGCGAGCCGTACCTGTCCACCGACTACCGCGAGATGATGGAGAACGCCGAGGACCTGCTGTTCGGCATCCGCGAGACGTGCCGATACCTCGACATCCCCAACGCGCTGATCTGCATCGAGGACAACAAGCCCAAGGCCATCGCCCACCTGCGCGAGCTCACGAAGAACGACCCCGCCATCAAGGTGAAGTCGCTGCCGAGCCGCTACCCGCAGGGCGCGGAGAACGTGCTCGTGTACAACGCCACCGGCCGCGTCGTGCCGCGCGGCAAGCGCCAGACCGACGTGGGCGTCATGCTGAACAACGTGACCACCATGGCCTCCATCGGCCGCTTCCTCAAAACCGGCATGCCGCTGGTGAAGCGCCGCTTCACCGTGTCGGGCGACGCCGTGGAGCGCCCCTGCAACGTGGAGATCGTCATCGGCACGCGCCTGCGCGACGTGATGGAGTTCGCGGGCCTCAAGAAGGAGCCGCGCAAGGTGGTGCTCGGCGGCCCCATGATGGGCAACGCCCAGATCGACATGGACTACCCGGTGATCCGCCAGAACAACGGCGTGCTCGTGTTCAGCGAGGAGGGCATGGCCCAGCCGCCCACCACCGCGTGCATCCGCTGCGGCCGGTGCGCGAACTCCTGCCCCATGCAGCTCTCGCCCATCGGGATCAAGAAGGCCTACACGGTCCAGGACGTCGACAAGCTCGAGTCCCTCATGGCGGACCTCTGCATGGGCTGCGGCACCTGCTCGTTCGTGTGCCCGGCCAAGCAGCCGCTCGCCCAGACGAGCAAGCTCGCGCGCGACTTCATGCGCGCCGAGATGGCGAGGAGGAGATAGATGGAAAAGATGAACCGGCCGCTCGTCCTGTCGTCGGCTCCGCACGTGTTCGACGGCATCTCCACCCAGAAGGTGATGCTGAACGTGCTGATCGCGCTCGTTCCCACGCTCGTCGCCTCGATCGTCATCTTCGGCGTGGACGCGCTTCTGGTGACCGCGGTGACCACGCTCGCGTGCGTGCTGTTCGAGTACCTGTGGTGCCTCCTGCGCAAGGCCCCCCAGACCGTCGGCGACCTGTCCGCCGTGGTCACAGGTCTCTTGCTGGCGTTCAACCTGCCCTCCACCATACCTTTGTATATGGCGGTCATCGGCTCGTTCGTGGCCATCGTGGTGGTGAAGGAGCTGTTCGGCGGCATCGGGCGCAACTTCGTGAACCCCGCCATCGTCGCCCGCATCGTGCTGTCGGTGTCGTTCACCGCGGCCATGACCAACTACGCCGCCCCCAACCCGCTGCTGCCCGGCGCGGCCGCGGTGGACGCCGTGAGCTCGGCGACCCCGCTCGCCACCGGTGCGGCGCAGCTGCCGTTCATGGACCTCTTGTTCGGCGTGCATCCGGGCGTGCTCGGCGAGACGTGCGGGGCGGCCATCCTGCTCGGCCTCATCTGGCTTCTGGCCACGCGCACCATCACGTTCACCATCCCGGGCGTGTACGTGGGCACCGTCATCGTGTGCAGCCTGCTCACCGGCCACGACGTGGCTACGCAGGTGTTCGGCGGCGGCCTTTTGCTGGGCGCCGTGTTCATGGCGACCGACTACGTGGGCTCCCCCACCACGTTCAGGGGGCAGGTCATCTTCGCGGTGGGGCTCGGGCTCATCACCTGCCTCATCCGCTTCTGGGGCAACATGAACGAGGGCGTGGCGTACTCCATCCTGCTCATGAACCTCGTGGTGCCCTACATCGACTCGCTCACGGCCACCACGCCGCTCGGCGGGACGAAGAAGCGCCGCTTCGCACGCGCGAGGAAAGAAGGAGGCGAATAATGGCGACGACGGAGAACACCGCTGCCCGCACCGAGACCGCGTGGACGGGCCTGGCGAAACCGGCCCTCGTCCTGGTGCTGATCTGCGCCATCGTGGGATTTCTGCTGGGAACCGTGGACAACCTCACGCTTCCCACCATCTTGGCCAACCGCGAGGCGCGCGCCCAGGCCACCTACTCGGCCCTCATCCCCGAGGCCGAGGGCTTCGAGGCGCTGCCGTGCGACGTGCCCGGCGTGACCGCGTGCATGGAGGCCGCGGGCGGAGAAGGCTACGCCATCATCGCCCAGTCGAAGGGCTACTCGAGCCAGGTGCCGATGGCCGTTGCCTTCGATGACGCGGGCACCATCACCAGCGTCATCGGCATGAGCAACACCGAGACGCCGGGCCTCGGCACGAAGGTGCAGCTGCCCGACTTCACCGACCAGTTCGTCGGCCGCGCCGCCGAGCCGATGACCATCGACGACATCGACGCCATCACCGGCGCCACCATCTCGTCGAAGGCCGCGCTCGCCGCCATCAACGAGGCCGTCGAGGCCTACCAGACCACGGCCGGCGAGGCGTCCGCGCCCGCCGCCGAACCCGCGACGGAGAAGGGAGCACTCTGATGGCCGACGTCAACGAAAAGCCCTCCATGCTCTCCGTGTTCAGCAAGGGCATCCTCGTGGAGAATCCCTCGCTGCGCCAAATGCTGGGACTCTGCCCCACCCTCGCCGTGACCACCGCCGTCACCAACGGCATCGGCATGGGAGTGGCCACCACGTTCGTGCTCGTGTGCTCGGGCATCGTGGTGTCGCTTCTGCGCAACATCATCCCCACCACCATGCGCCTGCCCGCCTTCATCACGGTGATCGCCGGCTTCGTGACCATCACGATGATGCTGGTGGAAGCGTACTTCCCCGATCTCAACCAGGCGCTCGGCATCTTCCTGCCGCTCATTGTGGTGAACTGCATCGTGCTCGGACGCGCCGAGGTGTTCGCCTCGAAGCACCCGGTGAAGGACGCCGCGCTCGACGGCCTGGGGATGGGCGTGGGCTTCACCATCACGCTCGTCATCATGTCGGCCATCCGCGAGCTTCTGGGCGCGGGCACGCTGCTCGGCTTCCCCATCCTGCTGGGCATCATGGAGCCCATGAGCGTGTTCATCATGCCCCCGGGCGGCTTCGCCGTGCTCGGCGTGCTGGTGGCCATCTCCGTGACCATCGAGATGCGCCGCAAGCGCCGCGTCGGCGAGCCGGAGGAGGAGGCCATCGCGTCGCAGGACGCCGCGTGCGCCGCCTGCCAGATGTGCGACTTGAGCGTGAAGGAGCGTGAGGCATGATGGCCGAGTTCGCCGCAATACTCTTCAGCATGATCCTCGTCAACAACTACGTGCTGGTGAAGTTCCTGGGCATCTGCCCGTTCCTCGGCGTGTCGAAGAAGCTGGACTCGGCCGTGGGCATGGGCTGCGCGGTGACCGTGGTCATGGTGCTGGCCACCGCCGTCACCTGGCCCCTGCAGCAGCTTTTGAACACCCTCGGGCTCGGGTACCTCCAAACGATCGCGTTCATCCTCGTCATCGCCGTGCTCGTACAGGCGCTCGAGATCGTGATCAAGCGCTTCCTCCCCGCGCTGCACGAGGCGCTGGGCGTGTACCTGCCGCTCATCACCACCAACTGCGCGGTGCTCGGCGTCACCATCCTCGCCGTGGACGAGGGCTACAACTACCCGCAGGCGCTCGTGGCGGCGCTCGGCGCGGGCCTCGGATTCTTGCTGGCCATGTGGCTGTTCAGCGGCGTGCGCCGCCGCGTGGACGAGGCCGAGCCGCCCAAGGCGTTCAAGGGCATGCCCATCACGCTCGTGTCCGCGGCGTTCGTGTCTTTGAGCTTCATGTGCTTCGCGGGCGTGGTGGACAACCTGTTCGGCGTGCTGTAGAAAGGGAGGGAAGAGCATGGACACCGTTATCTGGACCGTTCTTCTCATGGCCGCCGTGGGCCTCATCGGCTCGGTGCTGCTGTTGATCGTGTCGAAGAAGCTGGCCATCGGCGAGGACGAGCGCCTCACCTACCTGGCCAGCATCCTGCCGGGCGTGAACTGCGGCGCCTGCGGCTACCCGGGCTGCGAGCAGTACGCCAAGGCGATGCTCGCCGGCGCGCCGCCCAACGCCTGCACCACCGGCGGCAACCGCGTGGCCGAGGCGCTGGCGGCGTTTCTGGGCGTGGAGTCCACGGGCGTCGTGCAGAAGGAGGCGTTCGTCGCGTGCAGGGGCTCGCTCGACCACATCGACCCCCACCTGGAGTTTCAGGGCGTGCCGAGCTGCCGCGTGTACAGCACGCTGTTCTACACGAGCCTATCGTGCCCCTTCGGCTGCCTCGGTTTCGGCGACTGCGCCGACGCGTGCCCCTTCGACGCCATCGTCATGGACAACGGCGTGGCGCGCGTGGACACGGCGGCCTGCACCGGGTGCGGCACGTGCGAGAGCGTCTGCCCGCGCGGCGTCATCTCGCTGATCGGCCAGGGGGATTCCCCTACGGCCGCCATCGTGACCTGCAAGAACACCATGCCGGGCGCGAAGACGCGCAAGGTATGCAACGTGGGCTGCATCGGCTGCCAGAAGTGCGTGAAGGCGTGCCCCACCTCCTCGGTCACCGTGGAGAACAACGTCGCCCGCGTGGAGCCGTCCACGTGCATCGGCTGCGACGCGTGCGCGGAGGCGTGCCCCACCGGCGCGATCTCGAAACTCGTCTTCAGGTGATATGATGGCGTCATGACGCCGACCCTCCGACAGAGACGCAACCTGCGCCCGTCCCGCCCCGCCTGGGCAGGACGGGCGTTTCGCGCGCTCGCGGCATGCGGGCTGGCCGCGGCACTCGCGGGATGCACGGGTCCGGGCGCGTCGGGGGGCGCGGGCGACGCGACGGCGACGAGGACGTTCACGGCGATGGACACGGCGATGACCGTGACGGTGAGCGCCGACGGGCAGGCCGCGGCCGACGAGGCGCTTGCCGCCTGCGTCGCGCGCGTGGAGGAGCTGGACGCGCTTTTGGCGCCCGCCGGCGGCGAAAGCGAGCTCGCGCGACTCAACGCCGCAGGGGGAGCCCCGCAGAACGTAGGCGATGATGTGCGTGCGCTCGTGGAGACCGCGCTCGCCGCCGCGCGCGAGACGGACGGGGCGTTCGACCCCACCGTGTACCCGCTGACCGACGCCTGGGGCTTCACCGACGGCGAGCACCGCACGCCCTCCCCCGACGAGATCGCGGCGCTGCTGCCGCGCGTGGGCTACGGGGCTGCGGCGGTGGACGACGCGGCGGGGACCGTGGCGCTCTCGGGCGGGGCGCAGATCGATGTGGGCGGCGTGGCCAAGGGCTTCGCGGCCGATGAGCTGCGCGCCATCCTCGCCGAGCGCGGGGCTTCCTCGGCCCTGCTCGATTTGGGCGGCAACGTGACGGCGCTCGGCGCGAAGGGCGACGGCAGCCCGTGGCGGGTGGGCGTCGCCGACCCCGCCGCGCCCGACCAGCTGGCCGGGGCGATCGAGCTCGCCGCGGGCGCTACCGTGTCCACTTCGGGCCCCTACCAGCGCTTCTTCACCGACGACGAGGGCGTGGTGCGCCACCACCTCATCGACCCTGCCACCGGCTACCCCGCCGACTCCGACCTCGCATCGGCGAGCGTCATCGGGCCGGACGGGGCGCGCTGCGACGCGCTGTCGACGGCGCTGTTCGTGATGGGCCTCGACGACGCGCTCGCGTTCTGGCGCGCATGCGACGCGCAAGGCGGCGACGCGGCGTTCGAGGCCGTGCTCATCGGCAAGGACGGCTCCGTGCACGTGACCGCGGGGCTCGCCGACGCGTTCGAGCCGGCCGGGGCGTACGCCGACGCGACGACGGTGGAACGATGAGCGCGCAGGCGGATCGCGTGCGGAGGCGGGCGCACCGGGCCGAGGCGGCGTTCGCGGTCGCGGTGGTGCTTGCGGCCGCCGCGCTGTTCGCCGTGCAGGCGGGCACCCTCGTCCAGACGGGGGGAGGCCATCCGACGGCCGTCATCGCGCGCGACGGCGAGGTGATGCAGACCATCGACCTCGCGGCGGTGGAGGAGCCCTTCGAGCTGCGCTTCGAAGATGCGCGCGGGGTCAACGTCGTGCAGGTGGAACCCGGCCGCATCCGCATCGCCGAGGCGGACTGCCCCGATGGCGTGTGCGTGCGCGCGGGCTGGATCGACGCCCCCGGCAAGGTGGCGGCGTGCGTCCCCCATGGGCTCACCATCACGGTGGACGGCCAGGCGGCCGGCGGGGACGGGGAGGAGGCCGAGGGTGGCATCGACGCCGTCACGCGCTGAGCGCAGGGCCGCCCTCCGGGTGAGCCGCTGCGCGCTTTTGGCCGCGCTCGCGCTGGCCATCGCCGCGCTCGAGTCGATGCTGCCCATTCCCGCACCGGTGCCCGGCATGAAGCTGGGGCTCTCGAACATCGTCACCATCCTGGCGGCGTTCTGGCTGGGACCCGTGGAGGCCGTCATCGTGTTCCTCGTGCGCGTCGTGCTGGCCGCCGCGCTCACCGGCCAGCTCGCCGCGCTGCCGTTCAGCCTTGCCGGGGGCGCGCTCGCGCTCGCCGTGACGCTCGCGTTCGCGCGCCTCGCCCCGCCGGCCTACATCCGGCTGTGCTCGATGGCCGCCGCCGTGGCCCACAACGCGGGGCAGATCGGCGTGGCCGTGCTGCTCACCGCCACGCCCGAGATCGCCCTCTACCTGCCCATCCTGATGGTCGCGGGCCTCGCGACGGGATTCGTCACCGGCACCGTCGCCGACGCCGTATTCGCACGCTTGCCGATGGGCGTGACGAAGGGACGGCGTGACGAAGGGACGGGGATATTGTCACGCTCACCGAAGCGATAGGGCCCCGCGAGGCTTTTGAGAGCGTGACGCCGTCCCGTCCCTTTGTCACGCCCTGTCACGTCCATCCCCTTTGCGCCATTCGCCGAAGCAGAACCGCCATGCGCGACGCATCGCCCGCCGCCGACCGCCCTGCCGAACACGGCGGCATCGGCCGTGCTATCATCGGAAATGTAATAGTACCGCGTATCGATAAGGCTTGCCTGGCAAGCTGGCATGAAAGGACGGTCCATGGGCATCTACGTCATCACGGGCGCTTCGAGCGGCATCGGCGCGAAGACGGCCGAGATCCTGCGCGAGCGGGGCCACGAGGTGGTCAACATCGACCTCAAGGACGGCGACATCGAGGCCAACCTGGCCACGAAGGAAGGCCGCGCGGGCGCCATCGCCGAGCTGCACGAGCGCTACCCCGAGGGCATCGACGCCATGATCTGCAACGCGGGCGTGTCGGGCGGCAAGGTGCCCATCTCGCTCATCATCTCGCTCAACTACTTCGGTGCCACCGAGATGGCCAAGGGCGTGCGCGACCTGCTGGAGAAGAAGGGCGGCAGCTGCGTCATCACGTCGTCGAACTCCATCGCGCAGGGCGCGGCCCGCATGGACGTGGCCGGCATGTTGAACAACCACGCCGACGAGGATCGCATTCTTGAACTGGTGAAAGACATCGACCCGGCCGTGGGGCACGTGTACTACGCGTCCACGAAGTATGCGCTGGCCCGTTGGGTGCGCCGCATGAGCTCGGATTGGGGTTCGCGCGGGGTGCGTCTGAACGCCGTGGCCCCCGGCAACGTGCGCACGCCCATGACCGGCAACATGCTGCCCGAGCAGCGCGCCGCCATGGAGGCCATCCCCGTGCCCACGCACTTCGGCGAGGAGCCGCTCATGGACCCGGAGGAGATAGCCAACGTGATGGCGTTCGTGGCCAGCCCCGAGGCCAGCGGCATCAACGGCGTGGTCCTGTTCGTGGACGGCGGCACCGACGCCCTGCTCAATTCCGAGAAAGTCTACTAGGAGGCGACCATGGTCATCAACGATTTCGTCACCGCGATGCAGAGCAAGGACCACAAGGCGCTGGCCGCCTGCTTCGCCGAGGATTGCCGGCTGGTGGATTACTGCCCCTCCAACGCCAAGCGCCAGAACTCGTTTCTGTACGGCCGCAACGCCATCGAGATGTACTACCACAACAAGTTCATGTTCGGCGGCTACGGCATGCTCGACCCGCGCGTGGTGGACGAGCGCACGGTGAACTTCTACGCCGACTACAACGGCATCATCATCCACGCGCTCGCCCAGATCGAGAACTGCAACGACGGCGTGTGCAGCCTCGACGACAGCCTCATCAAGGAGCTGGTCATCCGCCCGGCATAGGAGCTCGCCTTCCCCATCGTATAGCGAAAAGCGCCCTGAGCTTCGAGCTTTGGGCGCTTCCCTTTTGCCGATCGGTCGCTTCACCCGGATCGTGACCGTTCGGTAACGGCGGGGGAACCGGGGGGCGTCGCAGCTCGAAACGCCGTATCGTATACGGACGCGTCCTTCGGATGGAAACTCGGACCGAAGGGCGCACTCTGAGGGCAACCGGCGGGAGGCGCGACGCATGAAGTCGTTTCTGCAGAACATGATGATGAACCTGGCGCGGTGGATGCAGGGGCGCTACGGCAACGACAGCCTCTCGAACGGGCTGGTCGCGCTTGGCATCATCGCCCTCCTGCTGTCGATCATCCCCGGACTCGACCTGCTTTCCTGGCTCTCGTTCGCCTGCCTGGCCGTGGCCATCTTCCGCAGCCTGTCCAAGAACTTCGCCCAACGCCGCAAGGAAAACGAGGCCTACGAGCGCATCATGAAGGGCCCGAAGCGCACGTATGCGCTGGCCAAGAAGGCGTGGACGAACCGCAAAACCACCCGCTACTTCAAGTGCAAGGGTTGCGGCACCGTGCTGTCCGTCCCCCGCGGCAAGGGCACCCTGCGCGTCGTCTGCCCCAAGTGCAAGAAAGAGACGACGCGGAAGTCGTAGGGCGGCGAGCGGGCTTCGACTCTGGCGTCCCTCCTACCCGAACGCGACGAAGGCGACGAGGAACGCGGCCGAGGCAACCCACATGAGGGGCTTCACGTCGCGTGCCTGGCCGCGCACTATCTTGACCAGGCAGTACGAGATGAAGCCGAAGCCGATGCCGTTGGCGATGGAGTATGTGAACGGGATGCCCACGATGGTGACGAACGCCGGGAAGGCCGCGGCGGCGTCGGACCAGTCGATATCGCCGATCTCGCGGATCATCAGGTAGCCCACCACCACGAGCGCGCCGCAGGTGGCCGAGGCGCCCACCATGCCCACGATGGGCGCGAGGAACGCGCAAGCCAGAAACGCCACGCCCACCACCAGGTTCGAGAGTCCCGTGCGCGCACCCGCCGCCGCGCCGGAGGTGGACTCCGCGTAGCAGGTGATGGAGCTGGCGCCGATGAAGCCGCCCGCCGCCGCGGCTGCCGAGTCGACGGCCAGGATGGGGCGCACGTCCTCGATGTCGCCCTGCTCGTCGACGAAGCCCGCCTTGGCGCCCACCGCCATCACGATGCCCATGGTGTCGAAGAAGTCGCTCATGAGCAGGCTGAACACGAACATCAGCAGCACCGGCTGCGCGAGCACCTGCACGATGGCCAGCCCGCCGCCGTCGGGCAGCGCCTGGAACGGCGCCGCGAACGCCGCGAAGTCCAGCGAGAAGTCGAAGCTGGTGGGCAGCGTGGTCACGCCGAGGGGAATGCCCACGACCACGGCACCGGCGATGGAGATGAGCAGCGCCCCCTTCGACCCGCGCACCGTGAGGCCCACCGCCAGCACGATGGACACGATGGCCACCGCCGCGTGCGGCGAGGTGAGGTCGCCCATGGCGATGAGCGTGGAGGGGTCGTCGGCCACGAGACCGCCGCCCTTGAGCCCGATGAACGCCACGAACAGGCCGATGCCGATGCCGATGGCCCGGCGCAGCGCCACGGGAATGGCGTTCATCACGGCCTCGCGCAGACCGCACATGACCAGCACGAAGATGAACACGCCCTCGAGGAAGACGACGCCCATGGCCACGCGCCAGTCGAGCCCCATGCTGCCGCACAGCGTGTAGGCCACGATGGCGTTAATGCCCATGCCCGACGCAAGCGCGATGGGCCGGTTCGCGATCACGCCCATGGCCACGGTCATCACGGCCGCGCCCAGGCACGTGGCCGTGAGCGCCGCATTGAACGGCATGCCGGCCGCCTCCATCATGGCCGGGTTCACCGCCACGATGTAGGCCATGGTCAGAAACGTGGTGAGGCCGCCGACCACCTCGGTGCCTAATGTGCTGCCGCGCTTTTCCACCTTGAAGATGCGCTCGATCGCCTGTCGCATGGAGCCCCTTCGCCTCGTCGATCACGTCTCTCGCAGAGTAGCACAACCAGCGGGGGCGTCGCCATGTTCAACCGGAAGGGAACGGCTAGGCGATCGTGCTGAACCGGGGGGTTTGGCGAAAAATTCAGGTCCTTTGATGGCGCAGCGACTCGCGCAGCTCCCGCTTGAGAAACGCCGGCAACTCGCTTCGCCCTTCCACGCCCAGTTTCGCGCACATGTTGTGGACGTGCGTCTTCACCGTGCCCACCGAGATGAACTCGCGCTCGCTGATCTCGCGGTTGCTCAGGCCCTCGGCGAGCAGCCCCAGCACCTGGGCCTCGCGCTTCGTCAGACCGTAGGTCAGAGCGATCGTTGGCACAAGCTGGGCGCGCGCCGCCCGTTTGCGATCAAGCTTCCCCATCAGCAGATACATCACGCCGAGCAGCATGCAGAAGCACCCGAGCACTTCCATCGGGAGCCTACGTAGAGGAAAGCTCATCTGCAGGATGTCGTGCACGGTCATGACGGTCTCGACCGCCTCGCACGACGCGAACACGACGACGAACGCGACGGTCGCCACGACGGTGCGCCGCCCGAGCGAGCCCCTCCCCTTCGCCAGCCCCCAGAGCGCGAATCCAACGACCCACAACCTCAGCACCGTGGCGAACACGAGCTCCACGGCGATAGACGCCCCGTCGTCGGGCACGAACCAGCTGCAGAACGCTCCGACGCAGCACACGATCCACAGCGGCACCTCTCGCGTGGTGAACGGCCGGCCCACGGCCTCGCCCACGAGCAGGCGGTACAGCACGAGCATGGCGAAGCTGAGCGACGAGTACGCGTACGGCGCGGCGGCGCGCAGGGCGCGGAACGCCTCCTCGAACTCGGGGATGAAGTCGTACATGTAGAGCACCATGATGTCGAGGAAGTACACCCCGAAGAGTAGCGATGCGAACAGGAGGGCGCGCTCGCCGCGCATGCGGTACCGGGACGCGAACGCCCAGCACAAGCACAGGCTCGCGAAGCTGATCGCGATGTTGTAGAAGAACAGAACGTACGCCACGCAGCACCCTTTCCGGTTTCGCATTATACCCGCCCGTTCGACCGGCAAGGCCCTCAACGAGGCTCAAAGGCGGGTTGAGAAAAAATCAACCGCTTGTAATCCACCCTTTACCTGGGATTCTTCCATCAGCCATCGTATAGTCGCACCACGTTGAGCAGGGCGCCGCAAAAGGGCGCCCGCTACGAGGAAGGGAGAACGGACATGGGAACGCAAGGCAATACGCTTTTGACGAGGCGCTCGTTCGTGGCAGGATCGGCCATCGCGGCCCTCGGGCTCATGACGGGCGGACTGGCGGGATGCTCTACGGGCGAGGCCGCGCCGGAACCGGCATCCGCGGAGTCGGCCGCCTCAAGCGAGGCCGCCGACCTCGTATTTAAGAACGGCCACGTGCAGACGATGGTGAGCGAGTCCGACGTCGCTCAGGCGGTGGCCGTGCGCGGCAACACCATCGTGTACGTGGGCGACGACGCGGGCATCGAGGCGCTCATCGGCGACGCGACGAAGGTGATCGACCTCGATGGCGGGTTCCTCTCGCCCGGATTCATGGACGGCCACATCCACGCACCGGCCACCTGGCTCGACCAGCTGTTCAACATCTACCTGGAGGGCCAAACCACTAACGAGGAGTACCTGGCCACCATCGAGAAGTTCGTCAAGGAGCATCCCGACCAGGACGCGTACTTCGGCCGCCCCTTCATGCTGAACGCCTACCAGCTGCCCGACGGCTCCAACCCCGGCCCGAGCAAGGCCGACCTCGACGCCATCTGCCCCGACAAGCCCGTCATGATCACGGACGTGTCCGGCCACTCGGCCTGGGTCAACTCCAAGGCCTTCGAGATGGCAGGCATCGACGCCTCCACGCCCAACCCCGAGGGCGGCGTCATCTACCGCGACGCTGAGGGCAACCCGTCCGGCTGCGTGACCGACACCGCCTACGACCTGGTGCAGGCGGCGGTGCCGGCGACCACCTCTTTCGAGCAGATGGAGCAGGGTCTCGAGAAGTTCATGCACGAGGCCAACTCCTACGGCATCACGGGCATCACCAACATCACGCGCGGCGGCCTGGACATCAACGAGCTGTACCACCGCCTGGACGAGGAGGGCAAGCTCAAGCTGCGCATGCGCATCGTGACCACGATGGATCCCGCCTACACCTACGACGAGGTGCTGGCCGCCATCAAGGGCAGCGCCGGCTACGACTCCGAGATGGTGAGCACCAATACGGTGAAGATCTTCTACGACGGAGTGACCGAGAGCGGCACGGCGGTCATGATCGAGCCCTACCTGGAAGCCGCGGGGCTCGGCGCCGCGTGGCACGGCTCGCCCATCTGGTCGGACGAGGACTTCAACCGCATGGTGAAGGACTTCGACGCCGAGGGGTTGCAGGTGCACGTCCACGCCATCGGCGACGGCGCAGTGAACGGCACCATCAATGCCTACGAGGCAGCGCTCAAGGCGAACGGCGAGCGCGACGCGCGCCACACTATCACGCACGTGTGCGCCATCCAGCACGACGACATCAAGCGCATGGCCGACCTGGGCATCATCGGCGCGCTGCAGTTCCTCTGGATGTACGGCGACCCGCTCTACGAGCTGGAGGCGGCCTACATCGGCGAGGAGCGCGCGCTGGCCATGTACCCGACGAAGGACATGGTGGAGGCCGGCGTGCTCGTGTCCGGCGCCTCCGACGCGCCCGTGACCCCCTACGTGGTGCTCGACGAGATCGAGGTGGGCGTCACGCGCAACAGCCCCTTCCCCGGCGAGGAGGACACCGACATGCACCGCTGGGCCGAGCAGGCGCTCACGCCCTACCAGATGCTTGAGGCCTACACGAAGAACGTGGCGTACCAGAACTTCATGGAGGACCTCATCGGCACCGTGGAGGTAGGCAAGCGCGCCGACCTGGTGGTGCTCGACCAGAACATCCTCGAGGTGGACCCCAAGATGATCTCCCAGTCCACCGTGCTCTATACCGTGTCCGACGGCCGCATCGTCTACGAAGGCTAGCCCCTCCCCCGCGCCCCCGGCGGCCCGCAACGCGCCGCCGGGGGCGTTCTGCACACGTTCGAGCGTTTTCGACACAAAATGCCCCCTCGTGCGAGTCGAGTAAGCCTCTCGAACCACATCGGAAGCGTGCACCTGAAAGGCCCGCTCTACCGACCTGGCCTTTCAGGTGCACAAGCGTCGTGGACCTTCAGAATCCCCTAGACCAGAATTCGCACGAAGGAGCTTTTTGTGCCATTTGGGGAGAATCCGCTGTTAAACCACCATTGACATATACCCGTACCTCTCGCCGATCGTCCACCTGTTGGCGCAGCTCATGAACGGGCGGCTCTCCAGGTGGGTCAGCTGCCGCGTGCAGACGTAGCGCCCCGCCGCCTCGTGGCCGTACAGGAGCTCCCTGCGATCCCTCGCGCTGAAGCGGAACTGCTCGCGCCAGCAGAACCAGTCGAGGTAGCGCTGGAGCCGGCGGTTGGACACGCCGTTGAACCGGCCGACGAAGGACTTGAGCCTCGAGTGCAGGGAGTTGACCATCTCGAGCTCCTTGCTTCCGCGCACCTCGTGGGGCCTGCCCTCGAGCGTCCGGGCGTTGTAGGCCTTCCACCCGTCGGTCACGACCCCGCACGAGGCGGGCAGGCGCGCGCCGAGCACGACCATCACGCTCGCGGAGTCCTCGGCTCCGTCGATGATCTCGCAGAAGCAGTCGCCCAGCTCGCTCGCCCCGCACAGCACGCAGGTTCCCTTGTCGGCCTCGTGCCCGGTGCGGTGGGGCTCCCGCCCCAGCTGAAACCATCCGCTGCGCGAGTGGTCGCCCGGCAGGGACTCGTGAAGATATGTGCCGTCGACCTCGAAGGACTCCCCCCGCAGGGGCAGCAGCCTGCGCCCCATGACCTCGCAGACGCGCATCCTCATGAACCAGGCGGTGTAGAGCGAGGTGCCGACCCTCCTCGCAGTCTCGCGCAGGGGGAGGGCGTCGGCCATGCACGCCGCGAACTCCATCCACGCCGAGGCGGGCAGCTTGGAGCGGCCCAGCAGGGACAGGGTCTTCGCCCCGAAGGTGCGCCCGCACCCCCGGCACAGCCAGCGCTGGCCGGACGAGTCGCTGCCCTTCCTCACGAAGGCGGGGCAGCCGCACCTCGGGCAGCGGTCGGGCTCGAGGCGGTAGCGTGCGGCGAGGTCCTCCGCGATGGCCCTCCTGAGCGCCTCGGCCAGCTCGCGCTTCTCGGCGAGCGGCATCGTCGCGACTTGGTCTATAATCCCCATGGCGGGTCCTTTCCCTCGTGCTTTTTCGACGATCGCATCGTAGGGCAAGGGACCCGCTTCGCATGTCCCGGGAAAGGGACTATGTCAATATTGGTTTAACAGCGGAGGGGAGAATCACGTGCACCAGAGATCGTCATACCCTATCGGAAGCCCAAGCTGCCGCCTGAGTTTGAGCTTCCTCTCGTGATAATGAGACACCCTCACCGGGGAACGCTTCCCAAGGTGCTTCCGGATCGTCTCGGCAATCGCGTCGGTGGCGACCACGCTGTTCAGCTCGTCGTTCGTGATGCCGATGACCGTCCACCCCATAGAGAGAAGGGCGTTCGTCCTCCTCGAGTCCGAAATGCGCTTCTCCTCCCCTTCGTGGCATTCCCGGCTTTGGTACTCCACGTCGAGCTTCGCCTCGGGCCAGCACAGATCGCAGCGAAAGCTCGACTTGCCGGTGAGCGCCCGCGCGGCAGGGCTCGCCAGCACCTCGTAGTTCATGTGCGGGATTCCCGTCCCCAACCCACCGTGCATCATAGGCAGGCCGAAGACGAGGGCGTTTTTGGTCTCGCGACTGGAAGCCGAGCCGTCGGCCGCATAGCGCAAAGCGTGAGCCAGCCTCTTCGCTCCGCGCAACGTCGGATTGCGCGCCGCGAAGTCGGCAAGCGTCCGAACGGAAGCGAGGGACTTCACCTGATAAGCGGGAGGAACGCCGGTGCGACGAGTTTGATACGTGCCGCACGCCTCATAGACGAGCTGCAAAAGCGCCACCATATCATCTGCTTGACCTGCGGAAAGCGCAAGAGCGAGAGCCGCAGCGCTCACGGACGCGCCTCCGCCGAGGCGCAACAGCGACCGGCCATGAAGCTGTGCCGAACACACATGGGTCTCGCATGCACGCGAGGGGTGCCGTCCGGCAGCGTCGGACACCAAGAGGTGCACGGGGCTCTCGATGAGGATGCCGGGATGGGCTGCCTGGAGCTGCTCAACGACTCGTTCGAGCTCGTCAGCGTACGGCGCTTTCCCGGGAAGCGCGCACGCATTGCCTCGCAAGACGGAAAATGCGGCGGGATCCGTCGTGCGCAGGATTTGAAAAGCAGTTCGATGCCCGAAACACACCGACGGGGCGCTCATGCGAACCGCCTCCAGCTTCGCGTGGATTTCGATTGGAAGATGGACGAAGGCATACGACCCCCTTTGAGCCCTGGGCTTCAGAGGATCTTGCGAACGTGGGAGGGGAAACGCGGGCACGGTTTCCGCAATGGGCCGCTTCGAGGAGAAGGGCGTCCGCACTGGCTCTTCGTTGCGGCTATTCTAGCATGCGAAAGCGCCCCGGCGACACAAAATCCCCCTTCGTGACAAAGCTATCGGAGCAGGCTTTCGAGAACGCAGCGACCGCCCTAATGTTTCCCCTGTTCAAGAAGAAGGCTGTGGTGATCGAATGCGCTACGGCTCCCTGATTTCCTCCAAGCCGTTCACACGAGGGGGATTTTTGTGTCGCGCAGGCCGAAAACCGTGCACGCGCCCCTGCTCGGGCGGCGAAACCGGGCGGGGCGCGGGCGCGAATGGCGCTACTCGCCTGCGGGCTGCTGCTGGGTCATGCAGTGGAAGCAGCCGCCGCCCATGAGGATGGCGCGGCCCGGCAGGCCGATGACCTCTCGGTCGGGGAAGACCTCCTGGAGCGTTCTCACCGCCATCGCGTCATGCACCTCGTCGCCGAACTGCGGCACCACGACGCAGCCGTTGCCCAGGAAGTAGTTGATGTAGCTCGCGCCTATGCGGTCGCCCTCTGCGAAAGCGGTGGTGTCCTCCGCCGTGTCGAACGACGCAACCTCCTCGGCGGTGAAGAACAGCGGGTCGGGCAGGTGCAGCTTCGTCACCTTCAACGCACGGCCCCGCGCGTCGGCCTCGCGCGCGAGGATCTCCAAATTCTCGCGCATGAGCCGGTAGTTCTCGTCGGCCTCGTTGTCCGTCCAAGCCAGCAGCACCTCACCCGGACGCACGAAGGAGCACACAAGGTCCACATGTCCCCACACGCTGTCGTAAGCCACGCCGTTCTTGAGCCAGATGACCTTCTCGGCGCCGAGGTACTCCTTGAGGTGTCCCTCCAGCTCGTCCTTGCCCATCTTGTTCTGATTGTGCACCAGCTCCGAGGACTCGGTCACGAGCACCGTACCCTCGCCGTCGCCGAAGATGGCTCCGCCTTCCAGGATGATGGGCGCGCGGTAGCGGTCGACGTTCTCGATTTCGCACACCTTGCGCGCTGCCAGGTCGTCCTGGTCCCAAGGGAAGTAGAATCCCTCCTCAAGGCCGCCCCACGCTTGGAAGAGCCAGTCCACGGCCCTGATCTCGCCGACAGCGTTGCGCAGGAAGGTGGGGCCGATGTCGCGCAGCCAACCGTCGTCACAGGACATCTCGATCACCTTGATGTTGCGATGCTCGGGGATAGCGCAGCGCGCGGTCTTGTACTGCTCGCGCGGCACGCACACGTTCACCTCCTCGAAGCGCGCGATGGCCTTGATGACCTCGACCATGGCGCGCTGCGCGGGCTTGGCGCCGCCGGGCCACACGTCGGTGCGGAACGGCCAGCCGATCCAGCATTTCGTCTGCTTCTCCCACTCGCCGGGAAAGTAGAACCCGTCCTGCTTCGGAGTTGAATCTGCAATGGTGATTGCCACGATGGTTTCCTTCCTGATAGTCTAGATCGCTTCGGCGGCCTCGTCCGGCCCCTGCTCGACCCTCGCGCGCTTCCGCACGAGTCGGCGCTGCATGAGCTCCCCAATGCCCAGTGTCAGCGCCAGCCCGACGAGGATGGGCACGCCGTACGCGGCATCGAAGGGCTGCCCGGGCACCCACACGAACAGCACCATGGCCGCGATTAGCACGATCGTGCACACCACGGAGAGCACCACGCCGCAGGGAGCTTTGAAGGGCCGCTCGACGTCCGGGTCGGCCTTCTTCAGGCGGATGTAGGCGGCGAACATGATGACGTAGGGCATGAAGAAGATGATGGAGCTGAATGCGAGCAGCGTGAAGAACAGGTCGGACGCCGACTCCGCCATGAACCCGTACACCACGATGGTCACCGTGGACACGATGCCCGAGATGACCAGCGCTCCCACGGGCATGCCGCCGCGCTTCGTCTCGCGGCCGAACACGGCGGGAAGCTCGCCGGCCTGCCCCGCCTCGGCGGCGCCGCGGCTGCCCGCGATGCTCCAGGTGATCATCTGCACGAACACGCCGAACAGCAAAAGCACCAGCACGACGTTTGACACCAGCTGTGAGCCGAAGGCCACGCTCGCCACCGTCCCGATGCCGGTGACCAGGTCGAGTTCCTCAAGCGGCACGGTCTGCAGCACGCCCCACGAGGCGAACACGTTCATGGCGATGGCAAGGATCACCACGCCGATCACGGCCTTCGGCAGGTCCCTGCTGGGGTTCTTCATCTCGTGCGCGCTCATGGCCAGCACCTCTAGGCCGCAGCAGCAGTACACGATGACCGGCAGGTACTGAAGCCCCTGGTCGAGCGTGGGCATCATGGTGGCGGCGCTCAACTCGTTGGCGGGCGGGTTGCCCTGGAGCGCCATGGCGACGCCGCACGCGCCCACGGCCAGGAAGATGAGCACCTTGGCCACGCCTCCCAGGTTGACGATCCACTTGCTCTCCGTCATGGGCATCGACGCCACGAACACCGTGATCCACGTGATGCCGATGGACACGGCCACCTGCGCGAGGTAGCCCATCTCCGGGAAGAACGCCCCGCACAGGGCGCCGCTGAACCAGATGAACCCCGACGGCATCCACAGCGCGCAGTTGATCCAGTACAACCACGACAGCCGCCCCGCCCAGCGCGAGCCGAACGCCTTGTCCACCCACCCGTAGATGCCGCCCTTCTCGGGATAGGCACCCGTGAGCTCGGCGGTCACCAGGCCGTTGGGGATGAAGAACACCACGCCGATGATGAGCCACCACACGATGACCGACGGCCCCACCGACGTGTTCGAGATGAGGACGTCGGCGAACAGGATGGCGCAGATGATGCCGCATACGATGTCGAGCCGACCGAGCCCTTTCTCCTTTTCCATGGCGCTGCCCTCCTTACAGGTTCTCGGCTATCCAGGTTTCGATGAGGGCCTTCTGCTGGGCCTTCACCTCGGCCGACGCATGCGGCAGACGCCCGCGCATGAGCTTGACCAGGATGGCCATCTCGCCGTACAGGCGGTTCTCCGCGCCGTCCCACAGAAGCGAGCGCTCGTGGTCCATCACGGCGTCGGTCATCTCGAAGCCGCGCTGGGCGGGCAGGTAGTGCATGAACTCGGCGTGGGCGGGCGCGCAGGCGATGAGATCCTCATTGATCTGGTAGTCGGGGAGGAAGTCGCGCATGCGCTTCTCGCGGTCGGCGTCGAACCCGTCGTACCACATGACCGACGAGTAGATGTAGTCGGCGTCGCGCACGGCCTGCTTGGGGTCGTGCACGATCTCGAACGTGCCGCCGCCTTCCTCGCACGCGCGGCGCGCCGGCGCGTAGAATGCCTCGTCGGCCACGTAGCCCTCCGGGGCGCAGTACACGAAATGCGCGCCGAGGCGCGGCAGGATGTGCGACAGCGCGGTGCCGACGTTCTCGTAGACGGTGGCGTCGCCCACGAACACGAGCGTGACGTCGGAGAGCGCCTTGCCCGTCGGCAGATGCTCGGACATCGTCATCAGGTCGCAGAGGCACTGGCAGGGGTGCAGGTACGTGCCCATGCCGTTGATGACGGGGATGCTCGCATGCTCGGCCAGGCCGGCGATTTCGTCGTCGGCGCACGAGCGGATCTCGATGGCGTCCAAAAGGCGGGACATGACAAGTGCCGTGTCCTTCACCGTCTCCGACTTGCCCAGGTGGATCTCGCCGGGGCGCAGGTACAGGGCATGGCCGCCCAGTTTCGTCATGGCCACCTCGAACGAGATGCGCGTGCGGGTGGACGGCTCGTCGAAGATCATGCCCAGGCTTGCGCCGTCCAGCAGGTGCGGGCACGCGCCCAGCTTGTCGGCGCGCTTGAGCATGCGCCCCAGTTCGATGAGCTCGTACACCTCGTCGTTGGTGAAATCCATCAGGTCCAGGAAGTGCTTCGTCATGGAATCCTCCTTCGTCATGCGGTCTGCGCCCTCGCGCCGACCTCTTTGCTCCGACTGTTCTTCAGCGCGGGCCTCGCTGGTTGTATGGTAGGTTCTGAAGGAACTCGAAGAGCAAGCCCGAATTTTCGCGCGAGCCGAGGGGGCACCACCTGCTACACTTCCGAGTATCCGGCACGCGGAGGGCCGCTTGATGCGCGTGCGAAGTTCAAGTAGGTTGAGGTTTCGGCCCGCCTCCAAGACCGGGAGGGAAAGCCGCCATGAGCGAGTCGAAGGACGAGGGCTACTGGGATTCCCTGAGCATCTCCGAGATAGCCAGGCTGCTGCACGTGCCGCAGTCCACGCTGCGCTACTACGAGGACGAGGGCCTCGTCACACCCGTGCGCACCGAGAGCGGCGGCTGGCGGCAGTACTCGCTGCTGTCGCTGGTGGAGCTGGGCGACATCCTGTTCTACCGCAGCATCGGCATCCCGGTGAAGGACATCAAGGGCCTGATGGAGTCGCCCGTCAAGGAGACGGCGAGCGCCGTGGATCGCGCGATCGCCGACACCGTCGAGCAGATGCAGGGCCTGGGCAAGACGCTTGAGCGCCTTTCGCTCTACAACCGCCGCATTCGCGAGTTCTACATGGTGCAGGCGCGCGGCAGCCGCCTGGTGGACAAGCCCGAGGTTGACGTGCTGTACCCGTTCGGCATGAAGGAGGAATCGTCGCTGCAGGCGTACCTGGACGACCTCGCCACCAGCTACTGCTTTTTCATCGAGGACGCCTCGTCGCCGGACGCGTACGTCGACTGCGCCTCGAAGCCCACCGAGGCGACGGAGTCCGAGCCGGTATGGAAGTCGGGTGGTCACGAGGGACGCTACTACGAGTGCCTCGTGCGCACCGACTACTGCTACGCGCAGAGAAACGACGTCGCGCGCCACGTCGAGCGCATCCGGGCGCTGGGGCTGGAGCCCGGCGCGGTGATCGCGCAGTACCTGACGTTCGACTACTCGGAAGAGGAAGGGAAGCGCTACGACTACTACCACGCCTGGATCGAGGTGCGGTGAGCGACGAAGCCGACATCTTGACGCCCTTCTCTTCGCCTTCCTGCATCGAATTCGACCCGAATGACTCAAAAACCTCCCTCGTGCGAATCCTCCGAGAGGGTCGCAAGGGACTCGTTGACTCAATTTTGCGAAAACCCCAGGTCGCAAATGCTCGCAGCGTGCGGAGATCGTCCGAGGAAAGCTCCATGGTTCGCACGAGGGAGATTTCTGCGTCCGAAACGCAAGAACGCGTGCAGACGCCCCGCCCCGTCGCCCCCAATCGAACGCGACGAAGACGACGAGGAACGCGGCCAAGGCGGCCCACATGCGGATTCGCCTTTTGCATCATCTCGCGATCAGCCTGGCATTTCGGGTACAAGATAACCATGCGCTCGTCGCAGGACAGCTCGCTCTCAAACAGGCCCGCCCACATGTCACGAATGCCGCCAACGACGGAGCCGGAACCCGGCTGGACGCTTTCCCCGGCAGCACTGGAAGTCTTCCGTGTGGTCAAAGCAGAATCCGACTTGACCGTGGCGCAGATTTCCGAACGCACAAGCAGGTCGATCCGAACAGTCGAACGATCGCTCAAAGAGCTTCGAGACGCGGGCTTCATCGCCAGAAGAGGCTCGAACAAAACCGGTAGCTGGATGGTTTTAAGCGATGCGGATGACGGAATAAAATCCTTCATAAGGCCTGATAGATGGAACTTGAAGATAAATGGCGGGATAAATGGCGGGATAAACGAACATCAATACGCAGACGCGGACGGAGCGTCAGCAATGCACGCAGATATTCTACTTGCAACGTATTTGCGTGCACCATAAGCGGCCAGCTCGGGAGGCGCGTGCAAGAGGAACGGCCTTTCGTGGCAGGAATCGACGGAAAATGATCATTCGAGGAGCCCTTGTCGGCCTGCGCCGAGGCGAGCGATTCTGCTTTCCCGCATAGTGCCTGTTCAGGAAGCCGATACATTTTGGCATGTGAAAACAGCCTTGTGCCGATGATCATTTTCCGTCGATTTCTGCCACGAACGAGGGGTTTTCACGCACTGGGGGGGCCGGCACGAACCCAGATGTAAAAGCGCCCCGCCAGCCGAAGCCGGGCGGGGCGCTTGGGGGCGCTCGGAGCTCGCGGCGGCCTTACGCCGTGATGACCGTGCCGGTCTCGCCGCGCAGGCCCGCCGCGGCGCACTCGAGGCTCGTGATGAGGGCCTTGCCGGCCGGGTACTGCTCGACGTACTCGATGCAGGCCTCCACCTTGGGCAGCATCGAGCCGGGGGCGAACTGGCCCTGGGCGATGTACTCCTCGGCCTCGGCGACCGTCATCTCGGAGATCTCGGCCTGGTCGGGCTTGTTGAAGTTCACGCACACCTTCTCCACCGCGGTGAGGATGATGAGCATGTCGGCCTTGAGCTTGCGGGCGAGAAGCGCGCTCGAGCGGTCCTTGTCGATGACCGCCGGCACGCCCTCGTAGGCGCCGTCGACCTCGAACACCGGCACGCCGCCGCCCGTGGAGATGACCACGTAGCCGTCGTTCACCAGGTCGCGCACCGCGTCGAACTCGACGATGCGCACGGGCTTCGGGGAGGCCACGACCTGGCGCCAGCCGCGGCCGGCGTCCTCCTTGTAGGTCCAGCCGGTCTCGGCGGCCTTGGCCTTGGCCTCCTCCTCGGAGAGGAACGCGCCCACGGGCTTGGTGGGGTTCTGGAACGCCGGGTCGTCGGGGTCCACCACGGTCTGCGTGATGACGTTGGCCGTGGAGCGCAGGATGTTTCTGGCCTTGAGCTCGTTCAGGATGGCCTGGGAGAGCTGGTAGCCGATGTAGCCCTGGCTCATGGCGCCGGCCTCGGGGAAGGGCATCTCGGGCGTCTTGCCGTCGTTGGCGCTCGCGTAGGCGAACGCGTTGTTGATCATGCCGACCTGCGGGCCGTTGCCGTGGGAGACCACGACGTTGGTGCCGTCCTCGATCATGTCGACGATGTGCGTCGCCGTGTTCTTCACGAGCTCCAGCTGCTCCTGGGGGGTGTTGCCCAGGGCGTTGCCGCCGAGGGCGATGACGACGGTCTTGCCGTCTCCGAGGGTGTAGGGCATGATGGTCCTCCTTCTGTCGGGGGGGGTGGGATCGAAAAAGGACGGCCCCTGGCGTTCCAGATGGCCGCCGCCTTGGCCCCTCTAGACGAGCCGCTGCGCAGCGGCTCGTCTAGAGGGGCCAAGGCGGCGGCCATCTGGAAAATGCCGAGATGGAGCCGGGTGTCAAGGCCGGTCGAGTTCATCCGGCAAGGGGAAAGCTTCTGGCTGCGGCGCCGGCCGGTCCGGCTGGCGCCGCGCGGGATCCTTCGACTTCGGCCTTCGGCCTCCGCTCAGGATGACAACCTGCAAGCTACTTGCCCGCGGGCTCCTGCTGGGTGATGCAGTGGATGTTGCCGCCGCCGAAGACCACCTGGTCGGTGCGCACGCCCACGGCCTTGTAGGCGCCCTCGCCCCAGGCCTCGTCGAACGCGGCCTGGATCTGCTGCACGGCCAGCGCGTCGTTCTCGTCGCCGTACTGCGGCACGATAACGCCGCCGTTCACGATCAGGAAGTTCATGTAGGACGCGATGAGCGGCTCGTCGGCCACGCGGGGCTCGGCGTACTCCTCGGTGTCGATGGAGTCGCAGGACGCCTGGTCCATGTAGAGCGGCTTCACCGGCATGCAGAGCTTGGTCACCTCGAGCTTGCGGCCCTTGGCGTCCGTCGCGTTGGACAGCGTCTCGTAGGCGGCATGGCACTCGTTGTAGAACGGGTAGTCCGGGTCGTCCGACCAGATGCACATCACCTTGCCGGGCGCGACGATCTGCGCGACGTCGTCGATGTGGCCGTTGGTCTCCTCGGGGTCGATGCCGTCCTTCACCCAGATGACCTTCTCCACGCCCAGGTACTTCTTCAGCTGCTCGTCGCAGTACGCGCGCAGCTCCTCGCTCCACGGCTCGTAATCGGTGGCCGACGCGTTGCGGCCGGGGTCGAGCAGGCACATGTCGGTGGTGATGACCGTGCCCTCGCCGTCCACGTGGATGGAGCCGCCCTCGAGGATGAAGCTCTCGGGGCGGTAGCGGCGGCAGCCGCTCATCTCGGCCATCTTGAGCGCGATCTGCTCGTCCTTGTCCCACGGGAAGTACAGGCCGTTCTCGAACCCGCCGTAGGCGTTGAAGTGCCAGTGCACGGCGCGCTTGTCGCCCTCGCCGTTGACGACCCAGGTGGCGCCGGTGTCGCGCACCCACGCGTCGTCGGTGGTCATCTCGATCACGGTGACGTTCTCGTCGTCCTCGAACACGGCCTTGGCGTTGGCGTAGTCGGCCTGGTTCACGCACATGGTGACGGGCTCGAACTCGGCGATGGCGCGGGCCACGGCGGCGTACTGCTTCTGGGCCGGCTTGGCACCCCACGCCCAGGTGTCGGTGCGGTGCGGCCACGCCATCCAGATGCGGGTCTGCGGCTCGAACTCGCCGGGCATGCGGTAGCCGTCGGCCTTCGGGGTGGACTCGGACTCGTGAATCGTCTTCATGATGCACACCTTTCTGTTTTTGGTTAGCAGTGCACAAATAAGGTTGGAGCAGACAGTGCTTGTTGGAACGATGGTCGCTGGCGCCGCGCGGGATCCTTCGACTCCGCGCCTTCGGCGCTCCGCTCAGGATGACAATCCGGGCGGCGCCAACGCGACAGTGCTTTCTTGCCGTTACGCTACCGGTTGGGGCTCGGGCTCCTCGGCGGCGGGGCTTGCAGCAGCCTCGGCCTCCTCGCCTTCGCCAGCCTCTTCGGCAGCGGCTTCCTCAGCTAGGCGGGCCGTAGCCATCTCAGGCGTCAGACCCCTGTACTCGTCGGTGCGGCCGCGCTTCGACCACAGGCGCACGACCTCGCCCAGCACCACGAACACCAGCACGCCGATGAGCATGGGGATCTTCGACAGCTCCTCCTCCGTGCCGTTGAGCGGCACGATGGTGGCCACGATGGCCAGCACCAGCTCGACGGCGGGGATGATCAGCATCACGTACATGAGGCCGCCCTTGAAGGGGAAGCGGAAGATGCGCTTGCGATCCGGGTCAACCTTGCGCAGCTTCAGGAACGCCGGGAACATGGGGATGTAGCTGATGAGCAGGAACACCACGTTCATGGAGAACAGCATCCAGAAGATACCGTCGGAGATGGCCGGGATGGGGATGAGCTGCAGCATGAGCGCGAGCGACGCCACGATGCCGTTCACGATGGCCGCGCCGGTGGGCATCTCGGTCTTCTTGTTCTCATGCGAGAACACCTTGGGCATATTGCCGTGCTTGGCGGCGTAGTCGGCCACGAAGTTCACGCCGAACGACCAGGAGGCCATGTTGGCGAACAGGGTGACCAGGAAGATGATGCAGATGATCATGAAGATGGGGGACATCTCGCCCACCATGGTGGCCACGGCGTAGATCATGCCGAAGTCGGGGTCGATCTGGTCGGCCGGGATGGCCGCGCCGATGCCGAAGCTGGCGAACAGGTAGATGGCGCCGATGGCCAGGCCGCCCAGCACGATGGCCTTGGGGATGTCGCGCTCGGGGTTCTTCATGGCGCCGGCGAAGGTGCAGATGACCTCGAAGCCCATGAAGTTGAACAGGATGATGGACAGGTACGTGAGCGCGTTGGTGTTGCCCAGGTCGGGCAGGAACGTGGCCGGCGACATGTCGCTCGCGAACCCGTGCGTCACGGCGTACCAGATGCCCAGGCCGCCAACAGCAACGGCGATGAGCACCTTCAGCACGGCGCCGCCGTTGAGGATCCACGCGGAATCGGACACCTTGGAGAAGCTCATGAACACGACGATCCACACGAACGCCAGCTCGATGAGCAGCACCGGCGCCAGCTCGAACTCAACGCCGAACACCATCCCTAAGATGTCCGGGAACAGCGTGGCCAGAGAGGCGATCCACAGCGGGAAGTTGATCCAGTAGTACCAGGCCACGCGGCTGCCCCAGCGGTCGCCGAACGCCTCGCGGATCCAGTCGTACAGACCGCCGTCGGAGTCGTACGTGGTGCCCAGCTCGGCCACCACCATGCCGTAGGGCAGCAGGAACGTGATGATGAGGAAGATCCACCAGAAGAACTGCTGGTTGCCGATAGCGGCGGCGGGGGCCGCGGCCTCGGCCACGAACACGACGCAGATCACGGACAGGATGACGCTGATGAAAGAGAACTTCTTGACTTTATTACCCATTGGTCTCCCCTTCCAGGGGGTCAGCCCCACCGGGTCGCGTCAGCTTGTCGGCGCGGGCCCGGCCCGGTGGGGCGCTTATCGGAAAACGGATCCGGCGGCACAGGGCCGCCGGAGCGGAACCCGTTTTACTTGGCGATCTTGGAGAGCACGGCGTTCATGCGGGCCTCGGCCTCGTCGGCCACGGCGGCGTTCTCCTTGGTCTTGGGGCACAGGTACGCGAGGATGGCGCGGATGGAGTGCTTGCGGTTCTCGGCCTCCACCCAGCACAGCGACCGCTCGGGGTCGTCCATGACCTCGTCCACCACTTCCTCGCCGCGGGTGGCGGGCAGGCAGTGCATGAACTTGGAGTTCGGGCCGGCGAAGTTCATCATGTCCATGGTCACCTGGTACTTGGGGTAGAAGACGTCCATGTAGGACTCGCCGCCCTCTTCCTCGTCGTAGAGGCCGTACCACACGTCGGTGTAGATGAAGTCGGCGCCCTTGATGCTCTCGATGTCGTCGGACACCGTGATGGTGCCGCCGGACACCTTGCAGTTCTCCTCGGCGATGGCCATGATGTCCACCGTCTTGTCGACCACGAGGCCGCCGTCGGTCACCTGATGGCCCTTGGGGCCGAAGTGCACGAAGTCCATGCCCATCTTGGAGGCGATGAACATGAGCGACACGCACACCTGCGTGGCGTCGCCGATGAAGGCCAGCTTGCAGTCCTCGATCTTCTTGCCCTCGGGCAGGTTCTCGATCATGGTGAGCAGGTCGCCGAGCTCCTGGGTGGGGTGGTTGTAGTCGGACATGCCGTTGATGACGGGGGCGGCGGAGTTCGCGGCCAGGCCCACCACGTCGGGATGGCGGTTCACGCGGGCCATGAGAATGTCCACGAGCGAGCCCATGACGCGCGCGGTGTCCTCGAGCGTCTCGTGGCCGCCGAGCTGGATGGTGCCCGGGCCGAAGAACTGCGCGTGGCCGCCGAGGTCGGTCATGGCCGTCTCGAAGGAGATGCGCGTGCGGGTGGACACCTGCTGGAAGATCATGCCGAGCGTCTGGTTCTTGAGGATGAGCGGATAGCGGCCGCCTTCCTTGATCATAGCCTTCATGGAGCGGGCCAGCTCGATCATGTCGAGCAGCTCTTCCTTGGTGAAGTCGTTGGTGTCGATGTAGTCCTTCACAGCCATGCGATTCCTCCTTAACGGATTGTCCGCGGCCGCTTTCCTTTTCACGGCCGCATCTCTTGGGGCACAGCATGCGGCCATAACGGACGCCTGTGAAGGAATAATGAAGATTATTTTGCGGTGAAAAAACCTATACCCGAAATAATCCGGTGTGTTTAGCCTTCCGATCTGGTATTCTTCAAAGGCACGACAAGTTGTTTCCAACCCCGTAACAAGCGCATAATCTCAGAGATAGAATAGCTTCCGACCGACACGGCGGGCCCTGCTGCGAGAAAGCGAGGGGATCTAAACCATGGAGATAGGCTTCTACTTCTACACCATCCTCGTGATGCTCGCCTGCATCGTCGCGGGAGCCGTCTCCCTTTCCGCCTACTTCGTGTCGCGCAAACGCAGCCTCCTTTATATGGTGGCGTTCTTTTTCTTCTACTTCCTCGACATCGCGCTCATCTTCCAGAACGAGTACCTGGGCCAGAACACCGACTTCCCGCTCGACGCGTTCTACGCCATCGACCAGCCGGGGCTGCGGATATTCTTCGCCCTGGGCACCATCGAGGCCATGTGGCTGGTGACGTGCGAGTTCTTCGACGAGAAACGGCTGGCGATGCGCCTCGCGCCGGCCGTGGCGTTCGTGGCGCTCAGCGTGAGCATCGTGGCCTTCATGCCCGAGGGGCAGTACAAGCAGTTCCTGTTCTACACCATGCGCCAGCTGTTCATCTTCTGGTGCCTGAGCTACGCGCTTTTGCGCTACCGCACGGCCACGGACGAGATCGAGAAGACGCGGATGCGCCGCCAGGAGCCCTTGTTCCTGATCACGCTCGTGCTCACGCTGTGCATCGTCGTCGAGGACGTGTTCATGATGCTGGTATGGGACCCCGACCCGGCCTCGTCCACTATGCTGCCCCTCTACCTCTCCGAGCGCAACTTCTCCGAGAACTTCCTGATGCTGGCGTTCGCGTTCTTCAGCCTGCGCGAGTCGGCCGCCACGCTGCGGCTGCGCTTCAAGGAGCCGCCCGTGTCCGAGAACCCCGTGGTGCGCCAGCACATCGACGATTTGCTGCCCGCGTTCTGCGCGCGCCACAAGCTGACGGCGCGCGAACGCGAGATCCTGGAGCTCGTGCTGCTGGGCAAGGACAACCAGAACATCGCGAGCGAGCTGCAGCTGGCCCTGGGCACCGTGAAGGCCCACGTGCACAACATCCTCAAGAAGACCGGCCACCCCAGCCGCCAAGAACTCATCCAGGACTTCTGGAAGGAGTGAGATGGCGTGAGCGAGATCTGGTTCTGCTACACGATGCTGTTCATACTCATGTGCCTGTTCTCGGCGAGTCAGGCGCTGTCGGCCTACTTCGTGTCGCGGCGCGGGTTCTACCTGGGGGTCATGGCGTTCTTTCTCGCGTTCTGCCTGGACACGTCCCTCATCTTCCTGGACGAATACTCGTATCTGAAGCCCGCCACCGCGGAGGGCGTGCTCACGTTCCCCTTCCTGCATCCGTGGATCAAGCTGGCGTTCTCGCTTCTGTTCATCGGCAGCGTGTGGTGGCTCGTGCTGGAGATCGTCGAGCGGCGCACCTGGCGGCGCATCATCGTGCCGTGCGCCGTGTGCGGCGTCGTGCAGGCGGCCGCCGTGCTGTTCGTGCCCGATACGCGCCTGAGCCAGTGGCTGTTCTACAGCGTGCGCGATCTGTGCGTGCTTGCGTCGCTCGGCTACGCGCTCTGGGCGTACCGGCGCCATGCCGACGACGCGCTACGCCGCCACCTCGGACGCTACCGGCGGGCGTATCTGGCATTCGTCGTGCTGGTGGTGCTCGTGTTCGCCGAGGATTCGCTCATGATGTACTGGCTCGCGCCGCTTATTCCCAACGAGACGTTCCTCTACCACCTGAGCGAGCGCAACATCTGCGAGAACGTCGCCGTCATCTTCTGCGCCGTGCTGGCCATCCGCTCGACGGCCGGCGCGCTCGCCGTGCGCTTCCACGAGCCGCCCACGGCCACGAGCACCAACGTCGAACGGCGTGCCCACACCCAGCTCGCGCGCTACGCCGACCGCTGCGGGCTCACCCCGCGCGAGCGCGACGTGCTGGCGCTCATGCTGGAGGGCAAGGACAACCAGAACATCGCGAGCGCGCTCACGCTGTCGCTCGGCACCGTGAAGGCCCACGTGCACAACATCTACCGCAAGGCCGACGTGAGCTCCCGCCAGCAACTCCTCCAAAGCTTCTGGAAAGAAGACTAGAGGGCGGAGAGGGCGAGCCGCCCGAGTGCGACGCCCCATTCCGCTCCCATCCCCCTCTTGCCCTTCGAAACCGGAGGGGCTTACCGCCGCCACGCTCCCTCGTGCAGCTGATTCGCGAATTTCTGTGCAGAAATTGCGGTAAAGGATCAACGCCGCCTCGCGAAGCAGATGCGCTCTGCCATTTTCCCTGTTCGCACGCTTGTTGCACGAGGCGATGCGCGCCTTTTTCCCGCATCTGGGTGCGGGATCGGCCCCGAAATGATCCTTTACCGCAATTTCTGCTCAAAAAACGGCGAATCGACCGCACGGGCTTGGGAGCTGCAAGCCGGCCAACGCAGAGGGCACGATCCGCGCAATGGCCGCCGAAGCTGCTTCACCTCGCTGTCGCGCCTGATCACAAGCCTGCTAACCCTTTCTAACCCCGGTCGGGGCGCTTCCAAACCCTTCTAAACTTGCCCCCTTGCTCGCCCGGCGCGTATGGTCGCGGCAAGGAGGAAACGGCATGGGGCCGTTTCGGAGAAAGGAGGGCAGCGCCAATGGCTGAGGAGGATCGCGAGCTCGCAACCAAGCCGGTGCACGGGCTGTTCGTCAAGTACTCTCTTATCACGCTCATCGGCATGGCCGCTCAGGCCGTCATGGTTATCTTGGAGGGGGTGATCATCGGCAACGGGCTGGGGTCGTTCGGGCTGGCCGTCGTGGGCATCATCATGCCGCTCGAGCTGCTGAACCTGGCGCTGGGCGGCTCGCTCGGCATGGGCGTGGCCACCGTGGCGGGCAACCGCCTGGGCGCGGGCGACGCCGCCGGGGCGCGCAAGGCGTTCTCGCAGGGATTCTGGCTCTCGACGTTCATCATCCTGGCCATCAGCGTGCTCATCTTCATCTTCGCGCCGCAGCTCGCGCTCATGCTGGGCGCGACGCCCGACCTCGTGGACGGCGTGGTCACGTTCATGCGCATCTTCGTGTGCTTCTATCCGTTCTGCATCCTCGGCCAGATGATGTCGTCGGTGCTGCGCGTGGACGAGAAGCCGGCGCTGGCCACCGCCGCCATGTTCGGCTCGGCCGTGCTGGCCGTCGTGTGGCTGTACTGCTCCATCTTCCTGGCAAACATAGGCGTGGCCGGCGCCGCCGTGTACTACGGCATCTCGATCGGCCTGTGGTTCGTCGTGGTGTTCTACTTCCTGTTCAGCAAGAACACGAAGTTCAAGATCAAGCTCGCCGACATGAAGCTTGAGGGCAAGCTCTGCAAGGAGATCCTCGTCATCGGCCTGCCCACGTTCCTCGTGCAGGCGGCGAGCCTCGTGTACACCACCGTCATCAACAACTACCTGGGCGTGCTGGGCGGCGACCTGGAAATCGGCGCGTTCGCCATCCTCAACGGGTACCTCGTGTACATCCTCAATATGATGTGGCTCTGCTCCACCTACGGCGTGCAGCCGCTGGCCAGCGTGAACCACGGCGCGAAGCGTCCCGACCGCCTGAAGACGCTCATCCGCGCCTCCATCGTGGACACCGCCGCGGCCATCGCCGTGATCGCCGGCCTGTTCATCGCGTTCGCCGTGCCCATCTGCACCATCTTCTGCGGCGACGAGCCCGACCTCATCGCGCTGGCCTCGGCCAACACCCTGCCGCTGTGCGTGCTCGCGTGCCTGGGCGCCGCGTCCAACGTGATGTCCGCGTACTTCCAGGCCGTCGACAAGGTGGTCATCGCCACCGTCCTCGGCATGAGCCGCTATCTTATCTTCACCGTTCCCTGTATCATCGTGATGTCGTCGTTCATGGGCATCACGGGCGTGTGGTGGGCACAGCCCGTCGCCGACGTGCTGTGCTTCGCGTTCACCATGGTGTTCGTCGTGCGCGAGGTGCGCCGCCTGAACGGCCTGGCGGCCGAGCCCGCGCAGGCAGCCCCCGTCGAGGAAGGAGCCGTCGCATGAAACCGGCCGATCTCGTCATAAAGAGCACGCGCATCTTTACCGCTACCCCGGGGCAGGACGAGCCCCTGACAGGCGCGGTCGCCGTGGCCGACGGGCGCATCGTGTTCGTGGGCCCCGCCGACGAGGCGCAGGCGTACGCCGGACCCGGCACCGTTGTGGAGGATTGGGGCGATGCGTTCGTATGCCCCGGCTTCCACGACTCCCACCTGCACTTCTTCCCGTCGGCCATGGACCGCTCGCCCTACGTGGTGTTCTGCGAGGGCACCTGCCCCGAGGACTGCGTGGAGGCGCTCAAAGCCGTGGAGGACGCCCGGCCGCGCGGCGAGTTCATGCTGTCGTACGGCTGGTACCACCCGCTGTGGGACAACCCGGTGCTGCCGACGAAGGACATTCTGGACGCAGCCTACCCCGACCGCCCCGTGTGCCTGCAGTCGGGCGATTCCCACACGCTGTGGACGAACTCGAAGGGCCTGGAGAAGTTCGGCATCACGAAGGATTCGGTGCCGCCCGCCGGAGGCATTTACCAGAAGGATGAGAACGGCGAGCTGACCGGCATCATCCAGGAGATGGCGGCCACGAAGCTCATTCCTGCGATGCTCCAGTTCAACGAAGAAGAGACGGCCGCCGGCATCAAGCAGTTCCTGGCCGATCTCAACGCCGAGGGCATCACCAGCGTGTGCGACGTGTCGCTTCTAGCCGTGCCCGGCGGCGACTTCGTGCGCGACGATGTGTACCGCGACCTGCGCGATCGCGGCGAGCTGACCGTGCGCATCAACATGTTCCCCACCGCGCTGGAAGATCTGACGCGCGCCCGGAAGCTGCGCGACGAGTTCGCGGGCGACGACATGCTGCGCTCGCCCGGCCTCAAGCAGTTCTTCGACGGCGTGTCGTCCACGCACACCGCGTGGCTCACCGAGCCGTACGCGAACGCCTACTTCGAGGGCGACTGCGGCGCACCGGTCACCGACCCCGAGCGCATGCGGCGCATCGTGCTGGGCGCGGCCGAGGAGGGCTTCGCCGTGCGCATCCACACCATCGGCGACCGCGCCATCCACGTGGCGCTCGACATCTTCGAGGAGGCGCGCGAGAAGTTCGGCGCGCCGAAGGGCCAAAACGGCCTGGAGCATCTGGAGAACTTCCTGCCCGAGGACATCGCGCGGCTGGCCGAGCTGGACGTGTGCGCCAACTGCCAGCCGCCGCACACGGTGCTCGACCCCAACGGCATCGAGCGCGACCTGGGGCCCGAGCGCGCGCAGTGGATGTGGCCCTACCGCACCTACCTCGAGCGCGGCGTGAAGTTCTCGTTCGGCACCGACTCGCCGGTGGTGGACATCAACTCGCGCGAGGTGATCTACGACGCCGTCACGCGGCAGAGCCCGGCCACGGGCGAGCCGGCGGGCGGCTGGCAGCCCCAGGAGAGGATCTCCGCCGCCGACGCCGTGCGCGCCTACACCCGCGGCAGCGCCATCGCCGCCGGGCGCGGCGACGAGGTGGGCACGCTTGAGCCCGGCAAGCTGGCCGACATGGCCGTGCTGGACGCCGACCTCGTCTCCTGCGCGCCCGAGGACATCCTGAAGGCGCGCGTCCTGGCCACCTACCTGGGCGGACGCAAGGTGCACGAAGCGTAAGCGAGACCCCTCCCCTTCCTTTCAGGCTCCCCCGGCCGGAACCCGGGGGAGCCGCAACGCTCGGGATAAACCTATTTATACCCAACAGGCGCGCTCCCCTTACCCATTTAATCCCCTGCGGCGGGCCGCGGTGCGGTATGGTGCGGGCAGTGAACGCCCCGAGGCGAGGAGGCCGACGGCATGGACGAGCTGCTCATCGAACCGGAACCGACCGAACGCGAGCTGGGAACCGCCCCCATCAAACCGCTCTTCGCCCGCTACGCGGCCATCACCTTCGCGGGCATGCTGGCGCAGATGGTGATGGTGGTGCTTGAGGGGCTCATCATCGGCAACGGCTTGGGACCGCTCGGGCTGGCGGCCGTCACCGTCATCCTGCCGCTCGAGCTTTTGAACCTGGCGCTCGGCGGCGCGCTCGGCATGGGCACAGCGGCCGTCGCCGGGCAGCGCCTCGGCGCGGGCGACGCGGCGGGCGCGCAGAAGGCGTTCAACCAGGGCTTTTGGCTCTCGACGTACGTGCTGGTGGCGCTCTCGGCGGCCATCGCGCTCTTCGCTCCGCAGATAGCGACGCTCCTGGGCGCCACGGCCGACATCCACGATCAGGTGGTCGGCTTCATCCGGCTGCTCATGTGCTTCTACCCGTTCTGCACGCTCGGCCAGCTGCTGTGCGCGCTGCTGCGCACCGACGAGAAGCCCTCGCTGTCGTCGGCCCTGGCCATCATCGCGTCGGCCGTGTCGCTTCTGTGGCTGTACCTGTGCGTGTACGTGCTGCAGCTCGGGTTCGCCGCGGCGGGTGCCTACTACGGCATGAGCACGGGGCTGTGGTTCTTCGCCATCCTGTACTTCCAGTTCAGCAAGAAGTCGGCCTTCAAGGTGAGGCTCCACGGCATGAAGCTGGACCTGCGGCTGTGCCGCGACATCCTGTGGCAGGGCCTGCCGCTGTTCCTCGTGCAGGCCGCGAGCCTCGTGTACACCATCGTCATCAACAACTACCTGGGCTCGCTCGGTGGCGACGGCGACCTGGCGGCGTTCTCCGTCATCAACGGCTACGTCATCTACCTTCTGGACATGCTGTGCCTGAGCGCCACGTACGGCCTGCAGCCCATCGCCAGCTACAACTGCGGCGCGCGGCGCTTCGACCGCCTGCGCGAGCTGGTGAAGGTGAGCCTGGGCGGCACGGTGGCCGTCATGGCGGCGGTGTGCGCGCTGGTCATCGTGTTCGCGGTCCCCATCTCGGCGTTCTTCATCGGCGGGGACGACGCGGGGCTCGTGGAGCTCACGGCGTCGCACTTCCTGCCGCTGCTCGTGTGCGCGCCGCTCGGCTTCATGGCACAGGTGGCCTCGGCGTACTTCCAGGCCGTCGGCCGCGAGCGCGCCTCCATCGTGCTGGGCGTGTGCCGCTACCTCATCTTCGCCATCCCGCTCATCGTGGTGATGGCCGCCGCGTTCGGCCTCACGGGCGTGTGGTGGTCGCAGCCGCCCGCGGACTTCCTGGCCGCCGCCCTGGCCATGGCCCTCGCCTTCCGCGAGACCCGCCGCCTCAAGCGCGCGCAGGCGGAGGAGGTTGCCGCCGCGCCAGCTTAACAATGATCGGCGGCATCATGGACAAAATCGGCCTTCGGGACTGATTTTCCGCTCGAAACCCCTGGGCCGGCTTGTTGCGACCAGGGGTTTCTTCGTTCTTCAGCGGCATCTCCGCGGGAAAATCAGTCCCGAAGGCCGATTTTGTCCATGAGCTTCAACTGCCCCGCGCCGCGGGACGCATCTTCGCTCCAAAAACACGCCTCAGCGCACGAGGCGTGTTTTTGGAGCGAAGATCGGGGGGGATGGGCGGAACGCGGCACGAAGGGGCCGCGACGCACGTCGGCACCGCGGCCCGTCCATCGCGGCGGCTACCCCGCGCTCGGGACCTGCTGGGTGATGCAGTGCACCGACCCGCCGCCCAGCGCGATGGCGTGCGCCGGCACCGGGATGACGCGGTAGCGGTCGCCGACGATCTCGCGCATGCGCGCCGCGGCCTCCTCGTCGGTGTCCAGGTCGTACACCGGGAAGATGATCGCGCCGTTCGTGATGAGGAAGTTCGCGTAGCTCGGCACGGCGAAGTCGCCCTCGCAGCGCCACGTGCCGTCGGGATCCTCCGCCATGCCCTGGGCAGGCGCCAGGTTCTCGGCCTCCTCCTTCGAGAAGCGGAAGGGGTTCGCCGCGGTCAGCTTGTGCACGGTGAGCGGGCGGCCCTGCGCGTCGGTCTGACCGCACAGCGTCTCGTAGCACTCCTTGAACACCTCGTAGTACTCGTTGTCCTCGTCCTCGGCGTAGCAGCACACCACCTCGGCGGGCCCGATGAACGCGCACACGTCGTCCACGTGGCCGTCGGTCTCGCCGTCCTCGCAATCCACGCCCGAGCGCAGCCAGATGACCTTCTGGAAGCCCAGGTAGTCGCGCAGCATGCCCTCGATCTCCTCGCGGGAGAGGTCGGGGTTGCGGTTGGGGTTCAAAAGGCAGCTCTCCGTGGTGATGACCGTGCCCTCGCCGTCGGTGGTGATGGAGCCGCCCTCCAGCACGAACGGCGTGCGGTAGCGATCGTGCCCGGTGGCCTGCAGCATCTTGCGCGCCACCAGGTCGTCCGCGCCGTAGTCGAGCATGCAGCCGTGACAACCGCGCTGCTCGCCGCCCCAGGAGTTGAACTTGAAGTCCACGCCGCGCACCTCGCCCGTGGCGCGGTTCTTCACGTAGATGGCGCCGGTGTCGCGCGCCCAGCAGTCGTTCGAGGACATCTCGTACAGCGTCACGTCCATGTCGGAGAACAGGTCCTCCGCCACCAGGAAGGTGCGCGCGCTCGCCGCCAGGTTCACGTGCGTGCCGGCCTCGTTGATGGCCCGCACGATCTTGCGCTGCGAGGCGCGGGCGGGGAAGCCCCCGTTGTACCAGCTGGTCAGATCCTCGGCCAGGACGAGCCACACGCCGTCCTGCGGCTCGTACTCGGCCGGCATGACGAAGCCGTCTTCGAGGGGGAGCGTCTCCAAAAGTTGTGAGGTCATGATTCGTTCCGTCCGGCGCGCCGGACTTCTCCTTTCTGCGCGAAGCGAAACAAAGCCGGTTAGCAGTGGGTGTAGTCGGAGCCGTGGCGCTTGCGCATCGCCTTGATGGCGTCGACGATCGCCTGCTCCCCGTCGGTGCCGTAGACGGGCGCGTAACCGTCGACGTCGCCCATGAGGTAGGCCAGAAGCCCGCGCTGGGTGTGCAGCCGGTTCTCGGCCTGCTTCCACAGAAGCGAGCCCTCGAAGTCCATGGCGTAGTCGGTCATCTCCTTGCCGCGCAGCGCCGGCAGGTAATGCATGGTCTTCGCGCCCGGGCAGTGCGCCAGCAGCTCCTCGCTCACCTGGAAGCCCTTCTCCACGAACGCGCGCTGGAAGTATTCGAACTCGCTTTCGGACTCCATGCCCTCGTAGCAGAAGCAGCCGGTGTACACGAAGTCGGCGTCCCGCACGGCCTCGGCGGGGTCGTGCGTCTCGATGATGCGCCCGCCGCCCTCCTCGCAGGCTTGGGCGCGCTGGCGACGCGTGAGCTCCAGAAGCTCGGGCGTGTTGGCGGGCTCGTTCACGTTGTACTCCTCGTCGAACGCATGGCCCTCGGGCGTGCCGAGCGCCACGGTGGCCCCGAAGCGCGGCAGGAGCTTCGCCAGGTCGCCTGCGCTCGACTCGTTGAGGTCGTCGGTGCCGATGAATGCTAGCTTGACGTCTTTGAGCTCTTTGCCCTCGGGAAGGTTCTCGATGATGGTGGTGAGGTCGCAGAGGGTCTGCGTGGGGTGGTGCATGTAGTCCATCATGTTGAACACCGGCACCGAACAGTTCGCGGCGAACTCGCCTATCTCGGCGAGGTCCTGCCAGCGGATGGCGACGCCCTCCACCATGCTGGACACCACGCGCGCCGTGTCGCCCACGGTCTCGCGCTTGCCCAGGTGGAGCTCGCCGTGCTCGCCGCCGGTGAGGTAGAGTGCGAATCCGCCGAGCTGCTGCGTCGCCACCTCGAACGAGACGCGGGTGCGGGTGGAGTTGCCGTTGAAGATCATCGCGAGCGACTGGTCGGCCAAAAGCTTCGGCACCTGGCGCTTGCGCGCCGCATCCTTGAGCTGGCGGATGAGGTCCACCATATCGAGCAGCTCGTCGGTCGAGTAGTCCCAGCAGTCCATGAAATTCTTCGTGCGGTCGGTCATCGGTCGTTCCTTTCTTTCGCTTCAGCTTTCGTATGGGGGCCGTTCCGTCACTCCTCCGAAGGGGCCTTGTCCTTGAACATCTTGGGGAACACGAAGTACATCGCGCAGCCCACCAGGATGCACGCGCCTCCGGCCGCCAGGCTCACGAGGTCGGTCGTGACGATGGCGTAGAGGGCCAGCAGGATGGGCACCGCCCCCAGCGCGGCGAACGCCTTGTTGCCCAGCTTGAGGCGGAACGCGTCGCCCCAGTCGCGGCCGGCGTCGCGGAAGCGCAGCACGATGCCGCTCAGGAGGATCAAGACGATAGGCACGAGCAGCAGGATCACGTCGATGATGATGAGATCGGCGAACGATCCGTAGCTCAGGATGCCGGTGATGACGGCCACCGCGATGATGGCGACGTAGGGCGTGTTGTACTTCTTGCTCACCTTCTCGAAACCCTTGAAGAACAGCTTGTCCTCGGCCATGTCGGCCGCGACGCGCGCGCCGAAGCCCACGTAGCTGCCGTAGAGCCCCAGGTTGCCGATGAACCCGGCCACCAGGAACAGCACCATGAGGAAGTTGCCGCCCACGAGGAAGCCCATCTCGACGAAGCTGATGGGGCCCGACGACGACCAGTCCTGCCAGTTGCCCGTCACGGCGAGGCCCATGAACGTGGGCAGGATGTAGGTGATGGCGGCGATGGGCACGGCCCACATGAACGCCTTCGAGATGAGCGGGCCGGCGCCCTCCACCTCGTCGCTGAACGAGTGGATGGACTCATAGCCCATGAACATCCACAGTCCTATCATGAGCGCCGTGTTGATGTCGCCCAGCTCGCCGGGCAGGCCGGCGTCGGCATTGGCGAAGACGGGCACGAAGGGATTGTGCGTCATCTGCGGGATGGCGAAGATCACCGTGAGCACGAACGGCAGCAGGATCATGATGGCCGAGATAGTGGACGAGAACGTGAGCGCCTCGATGCCGCGCAGGTTGAGGATGCAGAACGCCACGACGAACACCAGGCCCAAGAGCCAGCGCTGCTCGGGCGTCAGCATGATGCCGAACGCGATGTTGAGCGCGGCGTTCAGATACTCGATGGAGAGCACCAGGTACACGGCCGTGTCGACGAAGTTCGCCAACGTCATCGACCACCCGGACACGAACGCGGGGAACTTGCCCAGCGCGCGCCTCACCCAGCCGTAGAAGCCGGATTCCTCGGTGTACTTCGCGCCGAGCTCCGTGCAGATGAGCCCGTAGGGATAGGCCCAGATGACCGGGAGGATCAACAGGATGATCAGCGAGATGCCCGGCCCCGCCCCGCCGATCATGTCCTCAAGACCCCAGCTTCCTCCCGATATGAACATGTACATGAGGAAGATCACCGGAAGAAGCCTGATCTTCTTTTTCTTCGGCACTGCTGCCACATCGTCCATACTCCCACCTCTCTTCGATAGCGTCCAAGGCTTTCAACGTGGTGAGACTATAGAGCGCGCCTGCTACTTCCTACCATTACGCGGATGTATGATTTATACTGCTACTCCGATCGAAGTAGATTAGATCACCGAGAAAAGAGCCGCCATGTTCGACGCCATCGCCGCATCCGAGTGGGCCCGCCTGAATGAGATCGTGAAGACCATCTACACGACCAGGCTCGATGCGCTCCTGCCCGCGTTCGTCGAGCAGGCGAAGGAGCTCATCGGCTGCTCGCATTCCATGCACCACTGCTCGATCATGGTGAACGGGTCGCTCGACGCATTCGACTACGCCAGCATCGACCTGCCGCGGAAGGCCCTCGAGGAGTACCAGAACGAGTACGAATCGATCGACTACATCAACTGGTTCGCCGACGAGCCGTCGCCGCGCGTGTTCCGCGACACCGACCTCGTGCCCAACGACTTCCGCGAGAACTCCGAGTTCATGCTGAAGTGGATGGAGCCCTACGGCCTGTTCTACTCCGTCGGGATGACCATCGCGTCGAACGGCAACCCCTACGCGAACGTGTACCTGTTCCGCTCGCGCGAGGAGGGGGATTTCACGCCGAAGGACGTTGAGCTGCTCACCGTGCTCAACGAGCACCTGTGCCTGCGGTTCGGACGCGAGCTGCCGCACGGACACGCGGACAAGCTGGTGGCGGGCGCGTCCGACCCCATCGCGCGCAAGTACCGCCTCACGCAGAAGGAAAGCGACGTGTTGGCCTGCATCGCCGAGGGGCGGCTGCGCTCCACCATCCCCGAGCACCTGTTCATCTCCGAGAACACCTTCAAGAAGCACCTGGCCAACATCTACAAGAAGACGGGCCTCGCGCGCTACGAGGACCTCGTGCTGCTCGTCAGCCGGGACGCGGCTTCGATATGAAGGCTGCGCTCCCCGTCGCGGACGCATCTTCGCTCCAAAAACACGCCTCGTGCGCTGAGGCGTGTTTTTGGAGCGAAGATCGGGGAGACGGGCGGGCCCCGGCGTGCTGTGCGCCGGGGCCCGGTGACGCCTACGCGCGGGCGGGTTCCTGCTGGGTGATGCAGTGGATGTTGCCGCCGCCGTAGGCGACCTCGCGGGTGGAGACGCCCACGACCTCGCGGTCGGGGAACATCTCTCGCACCTGTTCGAGGGCGCGTTCGTCGTACTCGTCGTCGTACTGCGGCACGATGACGCCGCCGTTGACGATGAGGAAGTTCATGTAGCTGGCGATGGCGTAGTCCTCGGTCGTGCGGGGCAGCGTGCCCTCCACCACGTCGACGGCGTCCACCTCCTCCTGCGTCATGAACGTGAGCTCCTTGGGCATGACCAGCTTGTGCACCTTGAGCTGGCGGCCCTTCGCGTCGGTGGCGTTCGACAGCGTGTTGTAGGCGGCGCGGGCGGCCTCGTAGAAGGGGCTCTGTTCGTCGTCGGTCCAGATGCAAGCCACCTCGCCGGGCGCCACGAAGCACGCCACGTCGTCGATGTGGCCGTTCGTCTCGTCGGGGTCGATGCCGTCCTTGATCCAGATGACTTTCTCCACGTTCAGGTACTCGCGCAGGTAGCCCTCGATGTCCTCCTTGGTCAGCTCCGGGTTGCGGCCGGGCGACAGGAGGCACATCTCGGTGGTGATGACCGTGCCCTCGCCGTCCACGTGGATGGAGCCGCCCTCGAGCACGAACGTGTCGGGGCGGTAGCGGTCGGCGCGCGCCAGGTCGGCCACCTTCATGCCGATGAGCGCGTCCTGGTCCCAGGGGAAGTACAGGCCGTCGTACAGCCCGCCCCAGGCGTTGAAGTGCCAGTGCACCGCGCGCACGTCGCCCTCGTCGTTCACCACGAACGTGGGGCCGCAGTCGCGGATCCACGCGTCGTCGGACTCCATCTCGATGACCAGGACATTCTCGTCCTCGGACATCTCGAAGCGCGCGGCCTCGTAGTCCTCCGGCTTCGCGCCAATGATCACGGGCTCGAACTTCGCGATGGCGCGCGCCACGTTGGCGTAGGCCTTCTGCGCGGGCTTCGCGCCGTCACGCCAGTTGTCGGGGCGGTGCGGCCACAGCATCCAGATGCGCTTCTGCGGCTCGAACTCGCCCGGCATGCGGTAGCCGTCGGCGCGCGGGGTGGACTGCTCTTCGTAAATGGTTTCCATGGATGGGTCCTTTCTCGTAGTTTGTCATCCTGAGCGACCGAAGGGTGGCGCGACGCGAAGCTAGTCCCTTTAGGGAAAGGATCCCGTTTGGCGCCAGCCGAAAACGTCACTGCTCGCGCCGCACGGGATCCTTCGACTCCGGCGGCTTCGCCGCCTCCGCTCAGGATGACAGAGGGGCGTCTACACCAAATCCCTCGGCTCGCGGCCGATGAGCTCGGACTCCTCGATCTCGATGCGCTCGGATTCGGGCATCTCCTCGTAGCCGTGCGCGATGTCGAAGGCGTGCGGGTCGCCATGGCTTCCCATGCCGCCGTAGTCGTCCTTGCGACCGCGCGACGACCACACGCGCACGATCTCGCCGAGGATGACGAACGCGATCACGCCGATGAGCATGGGGATCTTGCCCATCTCCTCCTCCGAGCCGTTGAGCGGCACGATGGTGGCGATGATGGCCAGCACGAGCAGCACCACGGGCAGCCACGCCACCACGAGCGCGACGCCCCGGCCGCCCGGCACGCGGAACACGCGCTTGGCGTTCGGGTCGACACGGCGCAGCTTCAGAAACGCCGGGAACATGGGTATGTAGCTGATCAGCAGAAACACGATGTTCATGCTGAAGAAGATCCAGAAGAACCCGTCGAGCCCCGCCATCTCCATGACCGGCGACAGCAGCACGAGCGCGCTCGCCACGATGCCGTTGACGATAGCAGCGCCGGTGGGCATCTGGTTCTTGGCGCTCTCGTGCGCGAACACGCGCGGCATGTTCTTCTTGCGCGCCGCGTGCTCGGCCACGAAGTTCACGCCGAACGACCAGCTGACCATGTTGCCGAACAGCGTGATGAGGAACACCACGGCCACCACGACGAACAGCACGCTGCCGAAGCCCGCCATGATGCCCACGGCGTCCATGATGCCGGAGTCGAGCGAGATGTCGAGCACGGGGATGGCCGCGCCGATTCCGAACGAGCTGAACAGGTACAGCGCCGCGATGGCGATGCCGCCGGCGATGATGGCCTTGGGGATCTCACGCTCAGGATCGCGCATGGAGCCGGCGTAGGTGGTGATCACCTCAAAGCCCATGAAGTTGAACAGGATGATGGACAGATACGTCAGGCTGTTCGTATCGAGCGCCGGCAGGAACGTCTCGGGCGCCATGTCGTTGGCGAAGCCGAAGTTCACGGCGTACCAGATGCCGAGGCCGCCCACCACGAGCGCGATGCCCACTTTGAGCACGGCCGCCAGGTTGAGGATCCACGCCGAGTCCGACACCTTCGAGAAGCTGAGGAACACGACGATCCAGATGAACGCGAGCTCGATGGCGAGCGACGGCAGTAGCCCCAGCTCGAAGCCCGTGATCATGGCGATGGTCTCGGGGAACAAGAACGCGAGCGACGCCATCCACAAGGGGAAGTTGATCCAGTAGTACCAGCTCACGCGGCTGCCCCATTTGTCGCCGAACGCGCGGCGCACCCAGTCGTACAGGCCGCCCTCGTCGTCGTAGGTGGTGCCGAGCTCGCTCACCACCAGACCGTACGGCAACAGAAACGCGATGATGAGGAAGATCCACCAGAAGAACTGGGAGTTGCCGATGGCGGCAGCCGGCGCCGCCGCCTCGGCCACGAACACCACCGTGATGACCGACAGAATGGCGTCGATCAACCGGAAGCGCTTTTGCTTGGTTTCATCCATGAGTTCGCTCCTTATCGTCTTGACGTGCCCGTAGGGCGAGGGCTCTGCCCTCGCCGCCAACCCGCAGCGTCGTGCTTGTTGGGCGGCAAGGGCAGAGCCCTTGCCCTACGGTTCAACGCCTGCTACTCCACCGGCTGCTTGCCGAGGCCTTCCAGCAGGTAGTTCAGCTGGTCGCGGGCGTCGCCGGCTTCCTGTTCGTCCACCTGCGCCTGCGGGCAGAACCACGCGAGCAGGCCGCGGATGGAGTGCTTGCGGTTCTCGGCCTCGTCCCAGCAGATGGACTTCGGGCCGTCGATGACCGCGTCCACCACTTCCTCGCCGCGCGAGGCGGGCAGGCAGTGCATGAACTTGGCGTGCGGGGCGGCCATGTCCATGAGCTCGGGCGTGACCTGGTACGTCGGATAGAAGATGGCCATGCGCTCTTCCTTCGACAGCTCCTTGTCGTAGAGGCCGTACCACACGTCGGTGTACACGAAGTCGGCGTCGCGCATCGCTTCCTCGCGGTTGTCGGTGACGGTCACGGTGCCGCCGGACTCCTCGCAGTTCTTGCGGCCGATGGCCAGCAGGTCCTCGCGGATCTGGTGTCCCTCGGGCCCGTACTGCACGAAGTCCATGCCCATCTTCGAGCAGATGAACATCTCGGACACGCACACCTGGGTGGCGTCGCCCACGAACACCGTCTTGCAGTTCTCGATGCGCTTGCCCTCGGGCAGGTGCTCGATCATGGTGAGGAGGTCGCCCATCTCCTGCGTGGGATGGTTGTAGTCGGACATGCCGTTGATCACGGGCACCTGCGAGTATTTCGCCAGCTCGACAAGGTCCTCGTGGCGGTCGACGCGCGCCATGATGACGTCGAGAAGGCGCCCCATCACGCGCGCGGAGTCCTCGATGCTCTCGTGCCCGCCCAGCTGGATGGTGCCGGGCGCGTAGAACTGCGCGTCGCCGCCGAGGTCGGCCATGGCGCCCTCGAACGACAGGCGCGTGCGGGTGGACACCTGCTGGAAGATCATGCCGAGCGCGCGGTGGCGCAGCAGCTCCGGGTAGTAGCCGGCCTTCACGCAGCGCTTGAGCACGCGCGAGAGCTCGATCATGTCGAGCAGCTGGTCCTTGGTGAAATCGTTGGTGTCGAGAAAATCCTTGGCAGTCATCGCGACAGGCCTCCTTCGAGCCGAATGGTTGATACGAACTGGAACGATTCTGCCGGATGACGCTCTGCCCGCCAGGGAGACGTCCCCGTTTGCAACACCGCCGTTGCCGCGCAATCAACCAAACGTTGCACGACCGGCGTTGGCGTGGGCGACGTGAAAACCTCGCAAAACAACGATTTCAACATTTTGCGAGGTTTACCTGTCAAATTGTCAATTTCAACATTTTGCGAGGTTTGAAGCAAAAGCGCGCTATACTTGTCCCATTCGAGCGGGAAAGGAGCCCTGCAATGTTCGAACGCGATTTCGTGAACACCCTCGCCCAACGGCTAGAAGAACCGCGTCGATTCATCCAAATGGTGATGGGCCCGCGCCAAACGGGTAAATCGACGGCCGCCTCGCAAGCTCTCGCCCGCTTCGATTGCCCCATTGTGGAATTCGCTTTCGATCGTCCGCGCGACAGGCGCCTGCGCAAGCTCGAGGAAGTCTGGGGCGATGCCCGAAAAGTGGCGGAATCGCACGGGGTTGCCATCCTCTCCCTTGACGAAGTCCAGAAAATCCCTCAATGGTCGAGCGGGGTGAAGGCGCTTTGGGACGAGGACACGAGGCACGGCCGGAACATCAAAGTCGTCGTCACCGGCTCCTCTTCTCTCATGCTGCAAAGCGGTTTGAGCGAATCGCTTATGGGGAGGTTCGAAGTTATCCGATCCACTCATTGGAATCTCTGGGAATGCATGCAGGCTTTCGGCTATACGCTGGATGATTTCCTGGCTTTCGGCGGGTATCCCGGCGCAGCCGCTTTGACAGGAGACTCCGTCCGATGGTTCGATTACCTGCATGCGGCGATCATCAATCCGACCATCGAGCAAGACATTTTGGAAATGGAGAACGTACGAAAACCAGCGCTGATGAGGGCCCTGTTCGAAGTGGGGGCCGCGTACTCCGGGCAGGAGATCTCCTATCGCAAGATACTCGGCCAGCTCGACGACCAGGGAAACACCGACACCATCGCGCATTACCTCGAACTCCTTTCGACAGCGGGGCTGCTCACCGGCCTGAAAAAATACTCGGACAAGATCCTGACATCTCGAACAAGCTCGCCGCGCATGCTCGTGCACGACACCTCCCTCATGGTGGCCGCATCGGGAACCCAGGGCGAGACGCTCCTCAGCGAACCCGACAAGCGCGGGCATCTTGTCGAAAGCGCAGTGGGCGCCTACCTTTTGCAGCGCGGGGAGAAGGAGCACTTCGAAGTATTCTGGTGGCGCGAGCGCGATGCCGAAGTCGACTTCGTGATCCAGCAGGGACGCAAGCGAACCGCGATAGAAGTGAAGAGCGGCAGGGCGAAAAGCACGAAGGGGCTCGGTGAGTTCGTAAGAGAATATCCGGGCACCTACAGTTTGATCGTCGGATCGGATGCCTATCCCCTTGAGGACTTCCTTCTTGGGAAAATCCCTTTGTTCCAAGACGCTTAGCCTCCGAAAAAACCGGCGCGGCCGGATTGCAGTACGGCCGCGCCTTGGGCAGCAGTATGGAGGCGGTGCGCGGCGCGGCTCGACAGCGGCGGGAAGTCGTGCGAGAATCGAGAGCGAACCGAAAACGAACCGCGACGAAGGAACTCCCATGAACCTGCCCGGCCTCATCACCGTGCGACCCGATCAAACCGACGAGCTGGACGCCCTCGCAGCCATGGTGGGCGCGTGCTTCCGCGAGGAGATGTGGTACGCCACCTGGCTCGACGTTCCCAGCGTCTCCGAGGAGCGCAAGCTGGCCATCACGCAGGCCGTCATCCGCGCCGACTACGCCGTGACGTCCCCTTACGGCTGCGTGTTCACGCTCGATGATCGCGCGGGGGCCGCGAACGTGTTTCTGCGCAGCGAGCTGCCCGAAGGCGGCTGGGAGCGCTTGGAGGAGAAGTCGGCGCGGTGCATGGCCGCCATGCTCACGCCGGAGGAGGAGGCGGTCCTCGGACCGCGCGCCGAGGCGATGGATCCGCTCTCGGACACGAACTGGCCGCTGGCCCTGGCCGGAGACGACGAGGACTTCATCTACTTCATCTCGGCCGGCGTGGACGCGTCCCGTCGCGGCACGGGCGCGTTCCGTCGCCTGTTCACGCCGTTTCTGGACGAGGCCGACCGGCGCGGGCTGCGCTGCTTCCTCGATTGCTATGCCGACCGGCTGGAGGGGCTCTACGGCCACTACGGCTTCCGCACGGTGGAACGCAAGGGCGCGCCCGGGTTCGACCTGGTGGAGCGCCTCATGGTGCGCGAGCCGCGCGTGTAGGGAGGCCCCATGAAGTCAAGCGAGATCGCGAAGATAGCCGGCTGCACCGTGCGCACGCTGCGCCACTACCACGCTATCGGCCTGCTGCCCGAGCCGCCGCGCGGCGAGAACGGCTACCGCGACTACGGTGCCGAGGACCTCGCGCGCGTGCTGCGGGTGAAGCGGCTCGCGTCGCTCGGGTTCTCGCTCGACCGTATCGGCGAGGTGATCGAGCAGATGGACGCAAGCCCGGCCCACTCGGCCGGGGCGGGAGCCGACGATGCCCTCGATGAGCTCGACCGCGAGCTGGCCGCCCAGATCGAGCGCCTGGAAGAGCAGCGCCGCACCATCGCCCAGCTGAAAGCCGAGCGCCTCGACCCCGACCTGCCCGTGCGGTTCGCGCAAGCGGTGCGGACGCTCATCGACTACAAAGAAGGCGCCATCACCAGCGGCGAGCGCGAAGCGCTGCTTATCACGAGCCACCTCTACACCGAGTCCGACACCGCCGAGCTCGAACGCGTGATGGAGAAAATCAACCAACTCGGCTTGTTCGGGGAGATGAAGGCGATGAGCGATCGGTTCGACGCCTTGCCCGCCGACACGCCGCGCGAGGAGCTGGACCTGCTCGTCGAGGAGGCGCTGGATATGATCGGCCCGCTCATCGACTGCTTCAACTCCGCCAACTGGGAAGACGTGACGAATCCGGAAGACATCGAGCTGGAGCGCTATGTCGACGAGCTGATGCGCAAGGGCTTGAACCCCGCCCAGCTCTACGCGGAAGACCGCCTGGAAGCCGAGATGAAAGCCCGCATCCTCGCCCGCCGGAAGGCCGAATAAAACAGGTTGTCATTCTGAGCGCAGCGACCGAAGGGAGCGGAGTCGAAGGATCCCGTGCGGTGCCAGCAGTGACGCTTCCAGCTATCGCCGCGCGGGATCCTTCGACTCCGCGCCTGACGGCGCTTCGCTCAGGATGACAACAGGCTGTTGCGCGCTCAAAGTGACCTCATCCCCACAATTCCGTCACACTCCCCTTGACCCGGACGTTGCGTCGTAGTTTTTACTTCCTTTCTGACGGAACAGAAAGGAACCTCCCATGCACACGAACACGCGCCCGGCCCGCATCGCGCCGCGCTTCCTCGCCTCGAGCATGCTCTCGCTCCTCGGCAACTCCATCGCAGCCGTGGCGCTGCCCCTCGTCCTTTTGGCCACCACCGGCGACGCGCTGGCCGCCGGCACGCTCGCGCTCATCTGCGCCGTCCCCCAGATGGTCATCGGCGTGGTGGGCGGCGCGGCCCTCGATCGCTTCAACCGCCGCGACATCTCCATCCTCTCCGACCTCGTGTCGGCGGCGAGCGTCGCGCTCATCCCCCTCGTCGACCTGCTGTGGGAGCTCAACTTCGGCTGGTTCGTGGCGCTCGGCCTGCTGGGATCCATCGGCGACATCCCCGGCATGACGGCGCGCGACGCCCTGCTGCCGGCCGTGGTCGCCCGTGACAAGGCCGACCTGCAGCGTTTCATGGGTCTCACGCAGTCGCTCGACTCGCTCACCGCCATCGTGGGGCCGGCCGTCGCCGCGTTCCTCATCGGCACGATGGGCGGCGTGCCGTCGCTGTGGTTCACGGCGGCGTTCTCGTTCGCTGCGGCCATAGTCACCTGCACGGTGCCGCGCTCGGTGGGCGCGGAGGGCCTGCGCCGCGCCGACGGCGGCAAAGCGGACGAGCGCAGCGCCATCGCATCCGCGTTCGGCGCCCTGCGCACCGGCGCGCGCGTGCTCTTCCGCACCGACGGCGTGCTCACAGCCTCCACGCTGCTCTCCTTCGGCATCATCATGGTGATGGGATCGTTCCAGGGGCTTGTGCTGCCGGTGCACTTCACCCTGATCGGCCGGCCGGAGCTGCTGGGCTACGTGCTCTCGGCCATGTCGCTCGGGCTCCTGATCAGCTCGCTCGGCTACGCCGCCCTCGCGCCGCGCCTCTCGCGCCGCACGTGGTACCTGCTCTCGCTTACCGGGATGGCGGCGGGCGTCGCGGTGCTCGGCACGCTGCCGGAGCTCCCCGTCATGCTGCTCGGCGCGGTGCTGCTGGGCGTGAGCGCGGGCCCGGCCTCGGCGCTCCTCGGATTCTTCATGCTCGACCGCATCCCCGAGCAGGACCGCGGCAGCGCGCTCGGCACGCAGAACTCCCTCGTGATGCTGGCCGCGCCGGCGGCCGTATTCGTCACCTCGGCCGGCGTGGCGGCCTTCGGCGAGTCGCCCACGGCATACGTCCTGGTGGCGTGCTGGATCGTCATCACCGTGCTCGCCATGGGCGCGAAGGCGATGCGCCGCCTCGACGACGCCGAGCATGCCATCGTCTCGAGCGAGCGAGGCGAGTCGGCCGACCCCGTGCGTCAATAGCAGGAAGCGCCACGGCTGTCGCCAAACGGGATCCTTCGACTCCGCGGCTTCGCCGCTCCGCTCAGGATGACATGATGCGCGGTTTTCGCCGCTCCGCTCAGGATGACATGATGCGCGGTTTTCGTCGCTCCGCTCAGGATGACGTGATGCGCGGTTTCAGCCCGATGGCGGGCCGGTCGCGCCTTTCCAACGGACGCGAAGGCCCCGGAAAGCCCCGGCGAGGCCCCTCCTATCATGCGGGGGAAACGCCGGGGCGCCGCGTGCGCCCCTTAACCCGAAAGGAGCGCCCTCATGGCTCAAACCGCTTTGGTAACCGGTGCGACAAGCGGCATCGGCGAGGCCCTCTGCCTGCTGTTCGCAAGCGACGGATACGACCTGGTCACCGTGGCCCGCGACAAGGATTCCCTCGAGAAGCAGGCCCGCGACCTTCGCCTGCTTAACATCGACGTGCTACCTGTGGCCTGCGATCTGTCCGACCCCGACGCCGCCCGCACCATCTTCAAGAAGGTCCAGGAGGCCGGCAAGGAAGTCGAGATCCTCGTGAACGACGCGGGCTACTCCCCCGCCGGCCGCTTCGACGAGCTCTCCGTGGCCGACGTCCGCGCGATGATCCAGGTGAGCGTCACGAGCCTCGCCGAGCTGACGAACGTGTTCATGCAGCCCATGCTCGAGCGCGGGCACGGCCGCATCCTCAACATGAGCTCGATGATGGCGAAGACCCCCTGCCCGTACAACGCGCTCTACGGCGCGGCGAAGGTGTTCGTGCTGTCGTTCTCCACCGCGCTCGCCTACGAGCTGAAGGGCACCGGCGTGAGCGTGACCACCGTCTGCCCCGGCGCCACGCGCACGAACTTCCCCAAGAACGCCGGCATCGAGGGCGCGCCCGCGTGGAAGTACTTCTCCATGAGCACCGATGAGACGGCCATCCGCGTCTACCGCGCCCTCATGCGCGGCGAGCTGTGCGCCGTGACCGGCTGGGTGAACAAGGTGGGCGCGCTCTCCGTGCGGTTCATGCCGATGGGCTTCCAGCTGATGGCAGGCGAATGGCTGCTGGGCACGCGCAAGCACCCGCTCGACCGTGAGGGCACCGACGAGGGCGCAAGCGAGCACGAGCACGGCCACGAGGGCAAGGGCGCCGGCAAGAAGAGCGCCTCGCAGTGCTCGATCGGCTGGATGCCCTGGTAGGAGCGGTTGGTTAACTTGACGCGCTATGCCGCCCGTCGCACCTCCCCTACGTGACGGGTGGCATCAAGCGCCCTCTCCCAGCAGCCAGGAAACGACGTTGAGCCCTTGCACGCCATTTCTCGAGACCGGGAAATCGTCAAGCGACAATACATACTTCGGATAATTGTCGCGAATCCCTTCAAGAGCCCTAAACTCCCTATCCCGGACACGATCGTCGGCAAGCAGATAGGTTACCTGATAATACTCAAGCTCTCCTTCTCGACGAGCAATGAAGTCGATTTCCAATTCGCCGACCTTGCCAATAGTGATATCGTACCCACGTCGCTTCAATTCCATATACACGATATTCTCAAGCACTTGATCGATCGCTTCGGAATTACGGTTTCCGATAGCCTGACGCAGACCCTGGTCGACTACATAGTATTTTTCATTGAACTTAAGCGTTCGCTTCCCCACCGCATCCTCACGCGATACACGATAGATCAAGCAAGCCTCTTCAGCGGCGCGCAAGTAACTATAGACAGTGTCAATCGACACCGAACGGCGCTCGCTTTTCAAATAATCGGAAATGCTTTTGGCCGAAAACGAATGCCCGATCTCTTGCAAAACATAGCGCACGATACGCTCCAGCTGATCTGCGTCGCGAAACTCGTTCTTCTGAACGACGTCCTTGAGCAGGATCGTTGAGAACACATCTTGGAGGTATTGAAGCGTTGGTTCTCGCTCGAACGCCAAATCCACTTGAAACGGGAAACCTCCTTGGTCGACGAAGCGAGCGAAAGAAATCTTCTCGTCAATCGGCTCACCCAGCTTTCCATACGCTTCCCTGCATTCGGCGAACGAGAAGGGAAAGACCGGCACGCAAACATAGCGCCCGGTGATATACGTAGCCAGGTCGCTTGAAAGCAGGCGGGCGTTCGACCCAGTGACGTACATGTCAACGTTAAAATCGACCATAAACGACCGGAGCGCTTTTTCCCAACCAGCCACTTCTTGAATCTCATCAAAAAACAAATACTGCTTGCGATCAGGATCAATGTGCGCACTCACATATGAAATCAGCGCCTCAGCGTCCATGAGGGACGCGAATTGCGACGATTCGAAATTGACAGTCAGCATATTCGCCTCAGACACACCACGGAGAGCAAGTTCTTGTTTTATAAGCTTGAGCAGCGTGGATTTGCCCGAGCGCCTTACGCCCACAAGCACTTTGATGATGTTCTTACCAATAAAAGGCTCAATACGCTTCATATACAACGATCTGCTGATCATGGCGATCACCTCACAGTTTCGACTATAGTCGTGACTATACTACACGGAAGCAGTAGTTTCGACTGTAATCGAAAGTTTCACTTATCAGACTAAAAGTTTCGACTGCAATCGAAGTCATGACCGCCAGGCCGTGGAGCCTATCTCGTGCAGCATGAAGTCCTCGCCGTCGAAGCCGATGCGCGTGACGCTCACGTTGGGGATCTTCACCGGGTCGTTCACGCGGTCGGGCTCGAGCAGGTACACGAGCGTGCGCACCACGAACGAGTGCGTCACCACCAGCACGTTGCCGCCGCCCTCCGCGCGAAGGTCGCGGCCCACGCCGCCAAGGAAGCTGCGCAGGCGGGCCTCGATGGCGTCGAAGCGCTCCGCGCGGCCCGAGGTGTCGGCATCCGCGATGACGTCGGCCACCTCGGGCAGCCGGCGGTTGTGCTCCTCGAACGAGAGCGGCGCGCCGAAACCGGAGTCCAGCACGGCATGCAGAAGCGCGCCCGACTCGCCCTCGAAGTCGCCGTAGCACCACTCGCGCAGGCGCGGGTCGAACACCGTGACGAACGGCAGCGTGTCGAACGCCTCGGGCCGCGCGCCGCCGTCGTGGAGCGACGCGAAGCGCGCCAGATCGTCGGACAGCTCGCCGCGAGCGAGGGCGCGGGCTTCCAGGAGGGCGTTCATCGTCTGCACCGCGCGGCCGCTGTCGCTGGAAAACGCGGCCGCGAACTCCACGTCCGCGAGGCCCCGCCCGAGCGCCTCGGCCCCGGCCACGCCCTCGGCCGTGAGCGGCGTGTCGCACCAGCCCTGCACCTTGTTCATGACGTTGAACAGCGTCTGGCCGTGGCGCACCACGTAGAACGTCACTTCGCCGGGACGCGCCTCCGCGGCGCTCATGGGAGCACCTTGCACACGTCCACCCAGGTGCAGGGCGCGGCGCACCGCTCAAGCTCGTCGGGGGTGAGGCGCACCGCGCTCGCCGCGTTGCCGGCGGCCGGGTACACCGCGTCGAAGCGGCGCAGCGACTCGTCCAGGAACACGTCCACTCCGTCGTTGAGCCCGAACGGGCACACGCCGCCGACCGCGTGGCCGATGAGGGGCTCGGCCTCGTCGGCGGAGAGCATCTTCGCCTTGCAGCCGAACTGGGCTTTGAACTTGGGATTGTCGATGCGGGCGTCGCCGGCTGCCACCACGAGCGCCACCCGGTCGCCCACGTGGAACGACAGCGTCTTCGCGATGCGCGCGGGCTCGCAGCCCACTGCCGCAGCCGCTAGCTCCACCGTGGCGCTCGACGCGTCGAACTCGAGCACGCGGTCTTCCATGCCCAGGGCGCGCAGATGCGCCTTCGCCTTGTCGATCGCCACGTCGGCCTCCTTCTGTCACCTGTTCGCTCACCTTAGTATAGCAAACGGGGACGATAAGGCCGGAGGTTGTCATCCTTATATGACCCGAACCGTGTCAAGAGGCAATAAAGGACCGGTCCTTTCCCGTCGGATAAGGATCGGCCCTTCTCTATGAACATCTCCCTGCAAAGCCCGCCGAGCATATGCGCCGTCTTCTTACACGGCGCTTTCTCATACCTTAAATCCGCGGACACCGCGGCAGATCATGCGGCCCGCACTCCAATTGTCCTTTGTTCGGGCTATCCGCCTATGAGAGAGAAAACTAGTCTGAGTACGCGCACGCCACACGACCTTTGGTGCGCAAGGATGACGCGCGGGCTCCCGAACGGACTTAGACGGCGGGCTTGCCAGGGGGGATGCCTCTGTCAGCTCTCCTGCGCCTGGCTGGCGGCCGCCTGAGCCCTCTGGGCGGCACGTCCCACGGCCCACACCTGTCGGGCGAGCTCGGCGGCAGCTGCCACCTTGGCCTTGTTGGAGCCCTTCTTCGCCTCGCAGGTGAGATGGTGGAAGCGCTCGAGCACCCGGCGCGAGGCCTTGCGCGCGCAGGCGAGCACGCCCGGATCGACCTTTTGATCCTTGCGCAGGGCCTTGAAGGCTTCGGTTTGGTGCGAGAGCGTCTGGGTCGCTTCGACGAGGGCGGCCCGGACGTAGTTGTCCCCCGCCTTGTCGATGCGCCCGCGGCTCACCGAATCGTCGCTCGAGGACTCGCAGGGGGTGAGCCCCGCCCACTTGACGACGGCGCCCCCGCCGCCGAAGCGCTCGAAATCGCCGTACTCGGCTGCGAGTGAAAAGGCGCTCTGCACGTCGATCCCCTTCATGGCCGAGAGCGCATCAACCACGGGCTTCCACCTCGGGGTCTGGGCGAGGGCAAGCGTCTGCTTCGAGATGCGCGCAAGGCGCGCCTGCGCCTCGTCCGCACACAAGACCAGGAAGGCAAGCGCGTCTTGTGCCCCGGTTCCTTCCAGACGCACCTTCGAGAGCCACTCGCGCCACTCGCGCGTCCAGGTCGCCTTGAGGTTTCCCGCAGGAGTCCTCTCGTTCCAGATAGCGCCGTGGGTGAGCAAAAGCGAGGTGACGCGCTGCTTGGCGGCTTTGGCGTCGCGCGCGGCGCCAAAGCGCGCCCGGGCGAGGTTGCGCGCGGCCTCGCACTCCGGATCCGGGCACCACACCGCCGAGAGCGTGGAGACGGGGTTCAAAAGCTCGAAGAGCAGCCTTGCGGCGTCACGCCGGTCGTTTTTGTGCAGCTTGTCGTCGGTCGAGCGCGCGATGGACGAGACGGCGATCACGTCGCAGGCGGCGCCGAGTGCGCGCAGCTCCCGGCACAGATGAAAGCCGGTGCACCCCGACTCGTAGGCGGCGTAGAAGGGCTCCTCGAAGTTCGCGCGCATCCAGCCGATTACCTCGGCGGGAGCCGGGCAGCCGCCGAGCTTGGCTATCTTGGTGCGCCCGGTCGCGCAGTCGAAGCCCTTGATGGTGATGGAGCGTGCGTGCACATCCATCCCGAAGATCGAGCGGTACTTGGTGTTGATGGTATACTGCGCCATGAGAAGACCCCTTCCAATGCTTGTGGTACGCCCTTGCGCACCGATGGCCAGATACCTGCAAGTGTAGCGGGGAATAACCCACGATAGAGCCTTCAAGGCCGTCAGTATCTTCGGGGTCTTCTCTCTTTTTCACTCGCAGGTGCATCGGTTCGGGTCATATTGTCTGAGCGGAGCGCGCCGTTTGCCATCCTGAGCGAAGGATGACAACCTGTGCGCTAGTCCTCCCCGAATTTCGCCAGGAAGGCTTGGGTGCGTTGGTGCTGGGGGTGGTTGATCACCTGGTCGGCGGGGCCCTCCTCCACGATCACGCCGCCGTCCATGAACACGATGTGATCCGCCACGTCGCGCGCGAAGCTCATCTCGTGCGTCACGATCACCATGGTCATGTGCTCGGCGGCCAAATCGCGGATGACCTTGAGCACGTCCTTCGTGAGCTCGGGGTCGAGCGCGCTGGTGGGCTCGTCGAAGAATAGCACGTCGGGATCGAGGGCGAGCGCGCGGGCGATGGCCACGCGCTGCTGCATGCCGCCCGACAGCTCGCAGGGCACCATGTCCTCGGTCTCGGAAAGGCCCATCTTCGCCAGCAGGCCGCGCGCCTTCTCCATCGCCTCGTCCTTCGGGCGCTTCTGCACGTGGATGGGCGCGTCGGTGACGTTCTTGAGCACCGTGTAGTGCGGGAACAGGTTGAAGTTCTGGAACACCAGGCCGAAGCGCGTCTTGGCCTCCTTGAGCACGGCCTTGCCCGCGTAGGCGGCGCGGCCGTCGGGCCCGTCCTCGGCCACCACGAGGTCGCCGTAGGCGAGCCGGCCCGCGTCGAGCGTCTCGAGCAGCGTGCAGCAGCGCAGAAGCGTCGACTTGCCGCCGCCGGACGGCCCGATGACGGCCACGACCTCGCCCGGACGCACCGCGAGCGAGATGTCCTTGAGCACCGGGGTGCCGCCGAAGCTCTTCTGCGCGTGCTCCAAGAGCACGACGGGCTGTTGGTTGGTCATGGCGTTCAGCTCCTAGTCGTGGTAGTAATTGAGGCGCTTCTCGATGCGGGTGAGGACGATCTCCACGATGAAGTTGAACACCCAGTAGATCGCGCCGGCCACCACGTAGGGGATCATGCTCACCTGCGAGGCGGCGATGGCCTTGGCCTGGCTGAACATCTCCATGATGCCGAGCACGAACGCAAGCGAAGTGTCCTTCACCAGCGTGATGATCTCGTTGCTCATGGCCGGCAGGATGCGCTTGACCACCTGCGGCAGCACGATCTTCATGAACGTCTGCGCGCGCGAGTAGCCCAGCACCTCGGCCGCCTCGTACTGCCCGCGCGGGATGGACTGGATGCCGCCGCGGTAGATCTCGCCGAAGTAGGCCGCGTAGTTGATGATGAAGCCGATGGAGCACGCCCAATACTTCCAGTCGTTGCCCAGCTGCAAGCCGAACAGGTAGTACGGCCCGAACGAGAGCGCCATGAGCTGCAGCATGAGCGGCGTACCGCGCATGACCGAGATGTAGAACCTCGTGACGAGCGCGACGGGCTTGAACCTGCTCATGCGGCCGAACGCCACCAGCACCCCCAACGGCAGCGAGCCGACGAGCGTGATGAGGAAGATCTGGACGGTGAACACCAGTCCCGACCCCAAAAGCTCCATCATAGTGGCGAATTCCATGGTGCCCCTTCCGCCGTTCTGCCGAACGGCGGAACGGATCGACGCTGCGAAGCGCTGACTTACTACGCCAACCTGCGAAGCCTTAGAGTACCCAGTTGTCGTAGGTGATGCCCTGGTCCTCGTACTTCGCGCAGAGCTCCTTGACGAAGCCTTCCTCGTTGAGCTGCTTGAGGGCGTCGGTCACCTGCTTGGCAAGTTCCGTGTCGCCCTTCTTGAAGCCGACGGCGTAGTTCTCGGGGGCGAGCACGCCCAGCTTCACGTAGGCGTCGGGCTTGGCGGCCATCTGGTAGCTTGCGATGGACAGATCGCACGCCACGGCGTCCACCATGCCGGACTCGAGCTGCATGAACGCGTTATTGTAGTCGCCGATGGTCTGGAGTTCCTTGAACGTGCCGGCGAGCTCCGCCTGCCCCTCGGGATCCTCGAGCACCCCGAGCGCCGCCGAGTCCACCTGCGTGAGCACGATCTTACCGGCGAGGTCCTCGAGCTTCTTGGCGCCAGCGTCCTTCTTTACCACGACCACCTGCTCGTTGTACATATACGGCTCGGAGAACGTGTAGTCGTCCTCGCGGCCCTCCATGGTGAAGCCGTTCCAGATGCAGTTGATGGCGCCGCTGCCGATGAGCGCGTCCTTCGCGTCCCAATCAATAGGCTCGAGCTTGAGGTTCCAACCCATCTTCTCGCAGACGGCCTTCGCCAGCTCCAGGTCGAAGCCCGTGAACTCGCCGTCGTCGCCCACATAGCCGTAGGGCGGATAGCCCTGGTCGAAGCCCACCGTGAGAGTGAAGCCGTCCACGTCGCCGGCGTTGCCGGAGTTCGCAGGCTGGTCGCCGCCGGAGCAGCCGGCCAGCAGCACGGCGGAAAGCGCGAGCATGGCCGCAGCGGCCGCGATCGCGAGCACCTTCTTCTTCATCGTGTCTCCCATCGTCCCTCGCGTCGGCCGCAGGTCCTTCCCGGGAACCGCCGGCCGCTTTTCTACTTTACTGCGCTAAAGCGCCCGCGCCAGTATAGCACAGGATGCCGCCGGCGGGCGACACCTCCCGCGACGGTCGTTCGCGCACGGCGGAAGGCCGGCGTGGCGCTCGCCCGCGCCGATACCTCCCTTCGCTTTCCGCATTGTCGACCGAAACACACGGAAAATGGCGCTGTGGCGTGTGTTTCGGTCGACAATTGCACCCGGAAGGCGGCTATCCGCGCGCGAAAAGGACCCGTGCGCGGGAGGGAGGGCGCACGGGTCGTGGGAGGGAGGAACGGCTGACAGACGGGGCGCTAGCTCTTGGCGATGAGCTCGCGGGCGGCGATGCGGCCGAACACCATGCACTCGGTGATGTTGCCGCTGCCCTGGTACTTCGCGGCCCAGATGGAGCCGAACTCGCCCGACGAGTACAGGTTGGGGATGGGCTCGCCGTCCACGTCGAGGATCTGCGCCTTCTCGTTGCGACGCGGGCCGCCGTCGGTGTTGAGGACCTCGGGGATGCACGGGATGGCATAGAACGGCGGCGTGCTCACCGGGGCCAGCTGGTCGGACGGGCGGTGGAACTGCTCGTCCTTGCCGTTGGCGCACGAGGCGTTCCACACGTTCACGGTGTTCACCAGCTCGTCGGCCGGCACCTCCATGAGCGCGGCCAGCTCCTCGATGGTGTCGGCCGTCAGCGCGTAGCCGTCGGCCACCGCGTCGATCGTCGGGTCGATCTCGGTCTTCTCGGTCTGGTTCTGCAGCGTGTTGTTGGCCACGTCCTTGCCCATGTAGGCGCCGAAGCGCTTGCCCTCGGAGTCGTACACGAACCACTGCTTGTCGGGCAGGGGCAGCATCTTCCACTCGCCGCCGAAGTTCTGATGGCCGTGGCGGCAGCCGTAGTGCAGCGACAGCGGGCCCTCCTCGCCCTTCGTGAACATGGTGGTGCCTTCCCATTCCTGGTAGAAACGGCGGCCGTTCACGCCCACGACGATGCCGAGGGCCTTCTTCAGGCTGCGATACGGCATGGTCTTCTGCCCGTCCAGGCTGATGCCGTTGGACCACGCGCCCGCGAAGCTGTTCATGTGCCACATGCTAGCGCCCAGCTTCGCGCAGATGCGGTGGCCGTCGCCGGTGTTGGTGGACGCGCCCGCCGCGTGCATGCGCTCGAAGGACAGGTAGTCTTGCAGCATCTCGGGGTCGTTCTCGAAGCCGCCGCAGGTCATGACCACGCCCTTGCGCGCCTTGACGTACACCTCCTTGCCCTTGTCGTCGTACACGCCGCCCAGCACGGCCTTCGTGTTTGGATCCTGCACCAGCGCGGTGAGCGGGGCGTTCGTTTTGCGCGTCACCTGGTCGGGGTACTGATCGAGCACCGCGCTCAGGAACTTGCTGATGTGCGTGCGGTCGTCGTCAGCGTTATCCTTCTTGAACTGGCACTTGGAGAACGAACCCGAGTTCTCCAGCTCGAACCACTCGGCCTTGCCGTCGCCCTGGGGCGTGACCTTGACGTCGTCCTCCTTCATGCCCAGAGCGGCAAGCCACTCCCAGTTCTCGGCCGCACCCTGCGCGTAGGTGTCGTAGACGATGGCGGGCGTGGCCGTCATGCCGCCGAGCATGGCTTTCATGTACACGGCGAAAGCATCCGGGTCGTCGGTGATGTGGAACGAGCCGCTGCACACCGGCGAGTTACCGGTGCCGATGGGGATGCCGCCCTTCTCCAGCAGAAGCGTGGTGGCGTCGCCGCCCTCGGTGGCCATCGCGACCGCCGTGGCAAGGCCCGCGGCGCCCGCGCCCACCACCACGACGTCGAACTCCTCGTCCCACTCTATCTGGTCCACCGACAGCGCCTGCGCGTTGGCCTCGTTCTTGGCCTGGGGCGCGCACCCGCCGAGCCCCATGATGGCCGCAGCGCCCAACATGGCCGCGCCGCTCGTCTTGATGAAGTTCCTCCTGGAAAGCTGTTCCCTCGTCGCCATCACAATCCTCCTTATGATCGTTGATCCGGTTGCCGCCCCCGACACCTCCTGTGGGCCGGGGCTGTGCGATGAGCTCAGGTTACGCCGCCACAGACCGGGCGGCCCAGACCCCAACCGGGGCAAAAACGCTGGTGGGGCCCTCGCCCGATTCGGGCGAAATCGCCGGGAGCGCCCTGTTGGCGTCGCGCGCGGGCCCCGTTCGTGCGATAATGGCCGGGCCGGGAGAAGGGATGGAGCATGGACGCGAAGCGGAACAAGGAGGACGTCGGCGGGCGCTCGGTCGCCGGCATGGACATCGCGGCCATGGCCGTGGGGTTCTGCGCCTGGTACACATGCTCGAACTGGGTGAGCGCGCTCACGTACGGGTTCGCGTTCGACCACTGGTGGCTCAACCGCTCGGGCGCCATCATCGCGGCAACCCTCGTGCTCTGCCCGCTTCTGTGGCGCTTCGGCATGCCGCGCAGCGCCCGCGTGCTCGACTGGGCCGCGGCGGCGCTCTACGCGGGAGCCATGTTCGCCCTCTCCGCGCTGCGCGAGGGCGCGGCGCCGGTGGCGGCCGTGGTGGCCGCGCTCGCCGCGTTCGCCGTGGCGCAAACGTGGATGGTGGCCCGGTGGAGCGGCCGCTACGCCTCAGCCACCACGTCCGACGTGGCCAAGGCGCTGATCGCGGCCATCGCGCTGGTGGCGGTGCTGAAGGCCGTCACCACGCTGCTGCCCGAGGCGGCCACCATGACGCTCATGCTGCTGCTCCCCTTCCTGTCGGCCGGCATGCTCGTGTTCCACCACGACGAGGACGCGCGGCGCTCGGACGACGTGTGGTTCTCAAGCCGCTCGTTCGCGCCGTTCGCGCGCATCGTCGCGGCCATGGCGGTGTTCTTCTTCCTGTGGTCCATCCTCAACATGGCGCTCAAGCACGGCACGGGCCACTACAGCTTCGGCTCCGCGGCGACACCCCTCTACACCCTGGCGTCGCAGGCCATCGTACTCGTGTTCTGCCTGGTGGTGTACGCGTGGGTGTTCGTGCGGCGCGGGCGGCTCGACCTCACCACCGTGTGGAAGTTCGCATACGTGCTGATGGCCGTATCGCTGTTCATGTTGGTGGTGCTGGGGATGGCCCAGTTCATCCAGGCGTTCACGGGGGCCGCCGTGGTCATCGCGAAGATGTTTCTGTGGCTGGCGCTGGCCAACGTGGCGCGGCACAGCGCGTTCAAGCCGTTCATGGTGTTCTGCCTGGGCGTGCTGGTGTACTCGGTGCCGGACTGGCTCGGGCGTTGCACCGCGTCGTTTTTGGCGCTGGACTCGCTCGATCCCGTGGTGTCCACCGCCGTGCTCGTGCTTATCGTGATCATGGTGACGTTCTTCCTGCCCGTGCGCTCGCCCGACGTGCAGCACCTGCTGGCCGATCTCAACGGCACCCCTGCGGCCGGCGGGCAGGCGGGCGACCTCCTGGATGCGCGCTGCGCCGTGCTCGGCCGCGCCCACGGCCTGTCGAAGCGCGAGGTAGAGATACTCCAGTACCTGTGCAAAGGCCGGTCGCGCCCCTACATCGCCGAGACGCTGTACCTCTCCGAGAACACCGTGCGCACCCACTCCAAGAACATCTACGTGAAGCTGGGCGTCCACAACCGCCAAGAGCTGCTGGACCTGGCGAGCGAGGGGTGACGGCGGGGGCACGAAACCTCCCATTTCGTGATTACAGAAGCCCCACAAACCTCCCATTTCGTGATTTTGAAGGCATTTTACACTTCCCATTTCGTGATTATTGACTTATTCTATACTTCCCATTTCGTGATCGACACTCACTGCGGAGGTGAAGGATGCTTTTCAAGCGCAAGGCATACGACGACCTGCTCGCCTGGAAACAGGGAAACGGGGAATCGGCCATCCTTATCGAGGGAGCTCGGCGCACCGGCAAAAGCACCCTCGCGGAGCGGTTCGCCCAAGCTGAGTACGAATCGTACCTGCTCATCAACTTCGAAACCGCTCCGCAAGAGGTAAGGGACATCTTCAACGACTACCGCGACAACGTCGACACGTTCTTCAAGTACCTTCTCGCCTATTACGGCGTGCGCCTTGAACGCCGCCGATCGCTGATAATCTTCGACGAGGTGCAGCGGTTTCCCATCGCCCGCAGCTACATCAAGCACCTCGTCGCCGACGGCCGGTTCGACTACATGGAGACCGGCTCGCTCATCTCGATCAAGAAGAACGTCGAGGACATCCTTATCCCCTCCGAGGAAGACAAGATCGACCTTGGCCCCCTCGATTTCGAGGAATTCCTCTGGGCTACGGGCAACACCGCCTTGGCCGACCTGATAGCCGAGTCGTTCGAGTCCGGCCGCGCGCTCCCGAGCCCCCTCCACCGCAAGGCGAGCCAGCTGTGGCGCGAGTATCTGCTGGTTGGAGGCATGCCGCAATCCGTGGCCGCCTACCTCGAGACAGACGATTTCGCGCAGGCGGACAGGGCGAAGCGGCGCATCCTCAACCTCTATCGGGAGGACATCATGAAATTCGGCGGCGAGGACGCCTCCCGCGCCACGGCCGTGTTCGACGCCGTACCGGGTCAGCTTGCCAAGCACGAGAAGAAGTTCACGCTCGCCTCGGCCCGCCCGGGAGCCCGGTACCGCGAGTACGCCGGCGCGTTCTTCTGGCTCGAGGACGCGCGCATGGTGAACCTCTGCCTCAACGTGACCGACCCCAACGTCGGACTCGATCTGTCGGCTGAGCGGTCGAACTTCAAATGCTATCTCGGCGACACGGGGCTACTCTCGACGCTCGCCTTCGGAGACAGGAAGGAGACCCTCGACAGCCTCTACCGCAACGTGCTGTTCGGGAAGATCAGCGTGAACGAGGGGATGCTCGTGGAGAACGCCGTCGCCCAACAGCTCCGCGCCAACGGCCACAAGCTGCGCTTCTACTCCCATCGCAACGACGCCAAAGCCGCCGACACCATGGAAATCGACTTCCTCATAGTCCGGGAATACGCCAATGCAGGGCTCAAGCCTCGCCTCAGCCCGTTGGAGGTGAAGTCGTCGAATCGCTTCAGCACCAGATCACTCGACAAGTTCAAGGCGAAATTCGGGAAGCGCGTGGGGACGGAGCTCGTTTTGATCCCCAAACCTTTCAGCATCGAGGGCGATCGCATGCAGCTTCCCCTTTACATGGGTTTCTGCCTGTAGGAAATATCGAGAGCAGACCGGACACCCCACGCCCTAGAACAGGCAGGACTCGATGATCTCCTTGCGGGAAGGCGGCCCGGTTGGAAGCCGCCTTCCCGTGCGTCTCTTTGAGGTGTTCGTCAGCCGATGAGGCTCATCACCGTCTCGGCCACCACGTCGGCGTGGATGCCGGCGGCCAGGATGAGGAAGCGCAGCTCGCAGCCGCCGATGAGCGCCCCTGCGGCACCGAGGGCCATGAGCGGCGCCAGGCTCTGACCGGCCCCGCCCCGTTTGGCGCTGCGACGGTGCAGCACGAGGCCAGCCACGGCCATGGCCAGCGGAAGCGCCAGCCCGCACGCCACCACCATGCCCCAGAAGCACCCTGCGAGGCCTCCCGGCCTGTCGAAGCGCGAGGTGGAGATACTCCAATACCTGTGCAAGGGCCGGTCGCGCCCCTACATCGCCGAGACGCTGTACCTTTCCGAGAACACCGTGCGCACCCATTCCAAGAACATCTACGTGAAGCTGGGCGTCCACAACCGCCAGGAGCTGCTGGATCTGGCGAGCGAGGGGTGAGGTACCGTGCAAATCGAAGAGTGCGAGCCCGACAAAATCAAGAGTAGATCGGCGGCAAAACGAAGGGTATAATGGCGGCAAAACGAAGGGTAACAAAGCGGAATTTTTTAGACTGAATGGAGGGCTCCTTTATGTACGGAGCTTTGAAGAGCGGCGATTATCGGCCCCGCCTGCTGGATACCCGCATTTCGGAAGACATCGAGCTCTTCGGCGCCGTGTGCATCCAAGGCCCGAAGTACTGTGGGAAAACGTGGACAGGGCGCAGCTTCGCCAATAGCGAAATCTGCATCATGGATCCCGCCGGAGGGTTCCAAAACCGCGAGATGGCAGAACTCTCCCCAAGCCTGGCGCTCGAAGGCGATTCTCCGCGCCTTGTCGACGAGTGGCAGGAGGTGCCTGCCCTGTGGGACGCCGTGCGCGACGAGGTCGATCGAACCAACAAGAAGCGCACGTTCATTCTCACCGGATCGGCCGTCCCTCGCAACCACAAGCCGCGTCACAGCGGCGTCGGACGCATAGAAAAGCTCCGTATGCGCCCCATGTCCCTTCAAGAATCGGGCGATTCCACGGCCGCCGTCTCTCTGTCCCGCCTATTCGAGGGAGAGGCACCGACCGTGAAAGCCCCCGAGACGTCCTTGGAGCTTATCGCCTCGCTCATCGTGCGAGGCGGCTGGCCAGCCTCCATCGGCGCGCCGGACAGGCTCGCCCAGCGCATGCCGAGAAACTACGTCGATACCGTGGCCGAAGATGACCTCTCGCGAGTCGACGAGGTGAAGCGCGATCCTGCGAAGGTGAGAAGACTGCTCCACTCCCTCTCGCGTACCATGGAGCAGGCGACGACGACCAAGACGCTCATCCGGGATATGACCGCCGATGCGGCAAGCGCGCCGCTCTCCTCAGAAACCGTGGACGACTACCTCGGAGCGCTAAAGAAGATATTCATCCTCGAAGAGATTCCAGGCTGGTCCCCGAACCTGAGATCCCCCGCGCGCATCAACAAGAAGCCGAAATACCACTTCATCGACCCCTCCCTTCCGGCAGCGGTGTTGGGCGCGACGTGCAAGGCTCTCGTAGCGGATCTTCGCACATTCGGCTTCCTCTTCGAATCGCTGTGCGTGCGCGACCTCCTCATATACGCGCAGGCTCTTGAGGCGAACGTCTTTTATTACCGCGACAGGGACGGGCTCGAGGCCGACGCCGTCATCGAGATGCCCGACGGGTCATGGGCTGGGATCGAGATAAAGCTCGGGCACAACCAAGCAGACGAGGCGGCCGCCAGCCTACTGCGCGTCAAGAACAAGATCCTGGGAGCGGGCGGCAAGGAGCCGGTATTCCTTGCCGTGGTCGAAGGGCTCGGATCCTTTGCCGGCAAGCGGGACGACGGGGTTCTGGTCGTGCCCATCCGAACGCTCGGAGCCTAGAACAGACAGGACTCGATGATCTCCTTGCCACGGAGCGTCTCTATCCACGTTGCCGGGATGGCGTCGAAGCCATAGACGATGCCGGCGAGCGCGCCCGACACCGCTCCCACCGTGTCGGTGTCGTTGCCGAGGTTGACCGCCGCCAACGTGCACTCTTCGAAGGACGACGTGGTCGCAAGGGCCCACAGCGCCGCCTCGAGCGTGTCGATGACGTAGCCGGTGGAGCGCACGTCCTCGCGCGGCACCTGGTCCATGCGCGGAAGCCGTTCGAAGGGCTCGGCGGCGGGAAGGCTGCGTAGGGCGTCGAGCACGGGACGGCCGGCGGCCAGCTCCTGCGCGAGCCGGACGTAGACGACGCACGCGCGCCGGGAGCGTTCGTGGGCGTGCGTGATGGCGCTCGCCGCTTCGATCTGCTCGTCCGTGACACCGTCGACGAAGGCAAGCGGGACGATGCGCATGAGCGAGCCGTTGCCGTTGTCGCGCTCCCCGTCCAAACCGCGCCCCAGCGAGAGGGAGCGCGAGACGGTCATGCCCACGTCGAACACGTCCCCGTCGACCGCGTAGTCGCCGTTGCGCAACCACGCGCGGAAGCGCTCGCGCATGTCATCGACGTCGACGCCGCCGCACGCGCGGATGCTGTCGCAGGTTGCGAGCGTCATGCTGGTGTCGTCGCTGAACGTGCCCGCCGGCTTGCCGTGCGCCCCGCCGCCGACCATCCCGCCGATGCGGTACGAGTCACGGCCCTGGAACTCCCCCGGCACGCCGAGCGCGTCCCCCACTGCCAGCCCGTAGATTGCGTCCCTCAGCAAGCTTTTCATCGCCACACCTCCTCATCGTGCTATTTCGACCATTGTAGCGCTTGCTGAAAGGGAAATTCTACGCCGCAATCCGCAATGAGCGATTCGCACGAAGGGGCTTTTCGTGCTTCAGAGGCTTTTTCAACTGTGAGCAAGCCAGAGAAACACGGGAAGGCGGCCCGTTGCAGGCCGCCTTCCCTTGCGTTTCTTCTCGAGCGTCTAGCCGATGAGGCTCATCACCGTTTCGGCCACCACGTCGGCGTGGATGCCGGCGGCCAGAATGAGGAAGCGCAGCTCGCACCCTCCGATGAGCGCTCCGGCGGCGCCGAGGGCCATGAGCGGTGCCAGGCCGTGGCCGGTCCCGCCGCCCCGCTTGACGCTGCGGCGGTGCATCGCGAGGCCCGCCACGGCCATGACCAGCGGAAGCGCCAACCCGCACGCCACCACCATGCCCCAGAAGCACCCCGCGAGGCCGCCCGTGGTGAGCAGCTCAGCCGACGCCGCGCCGGTCGCGCCCACGGCCGAGCCCGCATCGCCACCCAGCATGCTGGCCAAAAACGCCGTCAGCACCGCCACCTCCACCACCACGAGCACCACTACGACGCACTCCATGAGCGTACCGGCACGCGGCGCGAGCGGGTCTTTCTTCGCCAGCGCCACCGCCAGAAGCTCCACCAGCGCCACGCCCGTGTCGAACGCCGACACCGTGAACAGCGCAGGCAGCAGCGGCGTGTTCCACAAAGGAACGCTTCCGGCACTCATGAGCAGCATGCCCGTGTACACCGCCACGAACGCACCCAGCGCGATGCCGAGCACCGCCAGCACGCGGCGCAGGGCGATGCCGCGGCGCGCGAACCACTTCCACTTCTTCGCCAGCCACACGCCCACCGGCCGCGTGGCCAAAAGCGCCGACACCGCGAACACCGCCATGGCCGCGAACGCGCCCCACGCGCCGTACGTCATCCACGAAGTGAAATGCCCAAAGCTCTGCCACATGAGTAGGCCGCGCGCCGGCGTGATGAGCTCGGCCAGCAACAGCAGCAGGCCCGCGGCCAGGCTGGCGAGCGCCGCCCACATGGACACGCACACGATGAGGCGGTGCTTGGTGCGGTCGATCAAAAACAGCACCGCCGCCATGATGAACGCGCCCGCGCCCATGCCGCCCAAGAACAGGTAGAGGGCCGGCTGCCAGCTCCACGTCAATTGCAGCATCGCGCTCACCTCCTCTCGCCCAGAACCAGGCACGACGGCCCGTTCGCCTCGGCGATGGGAACCGCCGCGCCGCCCGCCTCGACGGCCAGCTGGTCAAGCGGTCCGTAGCGCAGCGCGTCGAACTTGCACGCCTGCACGCAGTACGGTATCTCGCCCACGGCCACCTCCGCGCCCAGGCAGCAGTCGCATTTGTCCATGGCCACGGAGTCGTAGCGAGGCACCTCGTACGGGCACGCCTGGAAGCAGTACTTGCACCCGATGCAGCGTTCCTTATCCACCGACACGACGCCGCCCTCGCCCTTCGAGATGGCCCCCGCCGGACACACCGCCGCGCAACTGGGCTCGGCGCAGTGCATGCAGGAAGTGGATACGTACGCGTTCATCCCGTATTTGTCCAGGTAGGCGCTCACGCGACGGCGGTCGGACGCGTCGTCGCCCAATTGGTTGCCCGCGCGGCACGCGTCCACGCACAGCTCGCAACCAACGCACCTGGTCATATCCGTCAGGAAGCCGTACTGCACGCCCGCGTTCGAGCCCGCGCTCTCGGCGAAGGCCGGAGCAGGCGCGCCCGCGACCGACCCGGCCATGAGCGCCGAGGCCCCCAGCGCGGCGGTTCCTTGCAGCAGAGTCCGCCGCGTCACCAGCGTTTTCGCATTCATGCTCCCCCCTTTCAATCGATCTCCAACTCAACATGGGCCGCCTTGGGGCTCGCCTCGCCCCGGTCGTTCACGGCCCGGATGCGCATCCGGTAGAAGCCCGGCTGCGGAGGCGTGAATTCGAACGCCCAGGTGAGGTTCTGGTAGTCGGTCGTGCGCTCGGTCGCATACTCCGTCCAATGCTTGCCCTCGTCGAGCGAGAACTGGATGGCGGAGATCGCGTGCCCGAAGTCGTACGCGCATCCCTCGAGCCTCACCGGCTGACCGGACCGTCCGTACACGCGGGGGATCATGCCACTTCGCCGCCCAGAAGCACGCCGACGTTCGGCAGGTTGGCGTACGCCGAGCGCGCCTCTTCGCTGTTCGGGGCGGGAGGCGGCGTCTCGCGCTCCTCCAGCGTGATGACCGCGACGTCGCGAGCGAAGTAGTTCGCCGACGTGGCGCCCAGCCACAGCTGGTTCACGCCGCCGACGCTCTCCGCGAGCGGCGCGCCGTTGATGTCGAACACGAGGGGGCAGTAGCGGCGCTCGAGGTACGACAGCGGCAACGCCACTTCGTAGCCGTCGGCCGACGTGAACACCACGGTGTTGGCACCTTCGGCCGGCTGCGCCATACCGATCATCGCAAGCACCGAGATGCCCGTGACCTCGGCGTTCGCACTCGCCTTGCCGTCGGCGGGGTTGCCTGCGCAAGCGCAGCCCATCAGCACCGACTGCACCTCATCGGTGGCGGCGAGCTCGGAGAACGTGGCGGCGTAGGGGTTCGCCACCGCGCCGACCACCGACACCTCCCAATCCTCAGCCGCGATCGCCGGAGCCACGCCTGTCGGCCGCGCGCCGCACAGGTACTTCGCCGCGCCGAGCGCTGCCTTCAGCTCCTCGTTCGACGACGCTTCGGCCTGCGTGAAGGCGAACTCGCCCTCCACCACGTCCATCGTCACGACGTCGGTCTTCGCGTATGCGGTGCCCGCTTCCTGGCTGGCCGCCTGCTGACTGCCCTGTTGCCCGCTCGCGTCGATGGCAAGCGCCACTCCACCGCCCACGCCCGCCAGCGCCAGCACCGAGCTGGTTCCCACGACCAGCGTCTTCTTCAACGTGCTCATCTGCGCACCTCCTCTGAAAGCGCGCCCGCCTCGCATGCCGCAGCGGGCGCGGCTCGATCGTCTCGTCGTTACTTCGCGTTGAACATGACCTTGATCGGATACGGCGACACCTTCCCCGTATCGGTGACGGCCCGAACCGAGAACACGTAAGAGCCCGCATCCTCCGGCGTGTAGGAGAGCGTCCACCACACGACCTTCGTCTCGTCGGAGCCGGACGTGTCGAACGTGGTCCAGGTCTCGCCGTTGTCGAGGGAGAACTCCACAGCGGTGATCTGCTCGTCGAACGCCTGGGCATAGCCGGTGAATTCGAAAGGCTTGCCCGCCTCGATGATCTGGCCATCATGGAAATTCGTGACGCCGGCGTTCGGCTTGTCGAAGAAGTTCCCCTCGCGATCGGGCATGCCGCTGTAGAAATGCACTTCCTCCTCGGGCACGTTCGCGACGACGATCTCGCTCACGAAGCGCGTGTGGTTGCCGAGGCACCTCAGGTCGGTGTCCCACACCATGACGGGCGCGCCTTCCTGATAAGAAAGGTACTCGCCGTTCATCTTATATACAAGGTATATCTCGCCCTTCCGCGCCCCCTCGACGGGCAAAGCCTGCGTGTAGCCCGACGGAGCCGTGGGATAAATGACGTTCGCGCCCTCCTTCATGCCCGCCTTGTCGAGCACGTAGCTCATCGGGATGCCCGTGATTTCCATGTTGGCGACGAGCTCGCCGCCCGCAGGATTGATGACGCACTGCGCACCCGTGATGAACGTCTCGCTGGGAGCCTCGTCGATCAGCTCGCCCAGGTTAATGGTGACGGGCTTCTCGACTTCGCCGCTCACCGTGATGTCCCATTCGTCGATCAGCCTTTCAGAATCGGGAGTCTCGCCGTTCGAGTCCTTCACCAGGCTTTTCACCTCATCGTCTTCGAGCGTCGCCAGCATCCAGTCGATTTCGGGAAGCTCGGTGAGCGTCTCCTGCTCGTACGAGAAACCGCCCTGCACGTTCTCCACGGAGGTGAACCCGCGCAGCACGTCGTACTTCGCCTCTTCCCACAAACGCATGGTGCCGTTGTCCGTCGCATCATGGCACGACAGGCACGTGCCCTTGAACGAGTCGCGGCTGTGCATGCCGTGGATCAAGCTGCCGAACGAATCGTACAGGTTGCTGTACCCGTCTTCCGAATGGCAGTGGGCGCACTGCATCGGCGTCACATCGGCGCCCAGGTCGTTCGTGATCTTGAGGTGGGGATAGTCCATCTGGTTGTTCACGAGATCCGCCAGACCGTCCTGATGGCACGAGACGCAGCCTCGGTTGTCGGCGTTGAGGTACTGCGTGTTGTACGCCGCAGGCGCGCCGTTCAAGTGGTTGAGCCCGAACTGGTTCGGCGCGGCATCGGGCGTAAGCTGGATGCTCGTGCCGTCTTCGAGCGTGCGAACCTCAGGTGCATACGACTCCACGTCGGACTGGATTTTGTCGATACGCTCCTGGAGCGTGGCGTCGTCGGGCAGATCGCTTTGCGCAACGGCGTTCGGCTGCCCGTTCCCCTCCCCTTCAACGTCCGGAACGCACGCCGCCAGCGACAACCCCATCGCGCAGCACAGCGCCGTCGTCCATATCGCGCGCTTTCGCATTGCCTTCTCCTCTCTCCTTGTTCGTGCACATCCCTTCTGACCGCATAGTATCATATATCATATAGATTTACGATACTTGTCTCACGGTTGTATGATTCTTTTTTGGGAATAGAAGGAGCGGGCATGGCTGGAACCGATCCTTTGAGAAATCTCCATCGTTTGTTCGATTGCGCTGCATGAACCAAACCGTTTAGCATGTACTTATTCGGGCTGGTCGAAAGATCTGGGCCTGACAGGAAGGCGGAGGTATTTCTCCGCCACATTTTTTGTCCTCATTCAGCCCCCCCCAGCGGCGACCCCGCAAGTCACCCAGCAAGTCACCCTGCAAGTGAGAAATCGCTAGAGCGCTGCCAAGGAGCACTCCGAGCGCGCGAAAATGGGAGGTTCGTGGCAGAAAACGCCGTTAGTTGATCATTGCTTTTCGGCTTCTTGACGAGGCTTTGATGTGACGCTTCACTGACCAGGGACGATGCGAGAACGTTGGGAGGGCGCAATCGTGAGAGGGCTGATGCGCGCCCTGCAAATGATCAACTAACGTCAAAAACTGCCACGAGAGAGGGATTCTGGCGCGCGGGCAGCTTTCGGCTGGCGTCGTGCGGGATCCTTAGATTCCACTCGCTGCGCTCGTTTCGCTCTGACAAGAAGCCCCTATCCTTTCGCGAGCTTCTCCAAACCCTCGAAGGCCTCGGACAACGCGCTCGGCACCACCACGAGGCCGCCCTTCTCCTTCACGCTGTCGGAGACGAAGCTCATCGCGCGCAGCTGCAGGGCGGCATCCTCGCGGCCGTAGGTGCGCGCGGCGTCCACGAACATCTCGGAGATTTCCTTTTCCACCTCGGCCAGGATGACGCGCGCGTTGTACTCGCGCTCGGCCCGCGCCTCGGCGGACAGCGCCTCCTGCAAATCGTCGGGTATCTCGATATCGCGGATTTCCACCGACACCACGGTGATGCCCCACTCGTTGGTCTTGCGCTCCAGGATGTCGGCCACCTCGCGGTCAATCTGCTCGCGGCGCGTGCTCAGCTGGGCGATGTTCACGGCGCCCATCACGTCGCGCAACGTGGTCTGCGCCACCCAGTACACCAGCCGCACGAAGTTCTTGACCTCCGAGCAGGCCTTTCCCGCGTCCCACACGGTCCAGAACAGCACGGCGTCCACGTTCACCGGCACGAGGTCGGCCGTGAGCACATGCTCGGCCTTGAACGCGGTGGAGCGCATGCGCATGTCCACCGTGGCCGCCGCGTACTCCACGAGCGGGATCATGAAGATGAGCCCCGGCCCCGCCACGCGGTTGAACTTGCCGAACCGCAGCACCACCGAGCGCTCCCACTCCAGCACCACGTGCATGCAGCTGAACAGCAGGCCGGCGGCCACGAGGCCCGCCACCGCCACGACCGGCGAGCTCAGGAACCACGCCGCGGCGGCGAACGCCGCGAACACCAGCACGGTGACGGCCCAGCGCAGCGCCGTAGCGCCGATGCGGCTCGTGGTGGTTTCGTCGGGCTCCGCCTCCATGGAAATGGCGGCGTCGTCCTCGGTCATCATGGGCATCTCGTCGAAATACGACTTCTTCTCGCTCATCGCTCTCCCCCGTCGTCCTTGAACGGCGCCAGCGCCCCCTCGACCCTGGCCATCGCGTCCGCGTACGCTATCCCCGTCTCGCCCACCACACGCACCAGCTCCTCGATCACCACGTCCACCGGCGAATCGGGCAGCGCGAGCTCCTCCCGGTCGATCTCGGCGATGGTGGAGCGCTTACCGCGGCCCGACAGCACCAGCCCGTCGGTCTCGAGGTCCTGGTACACCTTGTGGATGGTGTTGTAGTTCACGCCCAGCTGGATGGCCAGCTCGCGCACCGTGGGCAGCGTGTCGCCCGGCCGCAGCTGGCCCGAGCGGATGAGGAAGATCATGTGGTTGCGGATTTGAACCCATACGGGAACGCCGGATTTGTCGTTCACCCGCAACGTCTCGAACACGCGCCCCAGCCTTCCTCGAAAAGTATCATTGGGGCGTATGATACCACAAGCGCGCCGCAACGATGAGGGGCTCGCTCAGACGGCGCTCATCGCAGCTGCTTCATCCTCGTCGGCTTGAGGTAGTTTTTCCGGAACGTCCTTTCGCCGCGAAAGAACTCCCTCTCGGAATCGGTGAGCCGCCCCGCATCGAGCTTCGTCGCCAGCAATTCGATAGTGCACACCATGTCCGCAACTTGGAAAAGGCAGTAGTCCGACGGCTGCACGCGCCTTATCTCGACGCAAGAGAGCAGGGTGTTGAACACGGAATTAATAACCCGCGACACCTCTTTTTGGCCATTGTCGTAGTACACGATCACCCTATCGTAAGCCTGGAAGAACTCAAGGTGCTCCACGATCATGGAACCGAGCGATCGAGCCATGCGCCCCACCAATTCATCGCTGTTCGCCACGTCCCTTTTTGAGAAAGCGAGAACCTTGTACTTGACGTCGCAAAAGCGAAAGAACGTGAACAAGGAGTGGAACAGCATTCTCCTCTGAGGCCTCTCGAGGTTTCGGTAATTGCTTTCCCTTCGCACGAGGGGCGCTGTATGGATGGAGTGGGATTGGGGGAAACCCAATTCCACCACACGACGTTTAAGATGATCTATTTCATTGCCGATCGGTTTGTCCTGGTCATGAAACACCAGACCCAGGAGGTAATAAGGGCAGTGGATTTCATAAGGTCCGAAGTCGCCGGACTCGTCGATGAAGATGCTCAGCTCGCGCACTCCACTCACGGAACCCTCCCCTAGACACAAAGATGGCGGGGAAAACGTCCCCGCCCTCGGTTGGACCAGGGCCTCTCGGCCAGCCCATTCACATCTGCATTTATACACTATTTCAGCGTTCGCCGCAAGACCATGGTGCATGCTGGGGGAGCCGTGCGCGCTTTGCGGCAGCTCCCCCGCTCGATCGATTACGCCAGGTCGCCGGCGGCCTTCACCTTCACGCGGTTGGTGTGGCCGGGGTAGTACGCGAGCGGCACGTCCTCGGCGTCGATGATCTCCACCGTGTCGCGGACGGCACCCGCCTCAACGGCGGCCTCGGTCGCGGCCGCGCGCGCGGCGGCCAGGGCCTCCTCGCGCGGGGTGACGTCGTAGTCCACCAGGGCCTCGTAGGTGCCGCTCACCTTGGAGATGGCCGAGCCGATGGCGTTCGCGCAGCCCGCGTGCTCGGGCGCGAGCACCTGCGCGGTGCCGGCCAGATCGTGCGGCAGCACGATGGCGCCGCCGCCCACGAGCGCCACGTCGATGGGCTCGCTCGACACCTTCATCACATCGATGGCGTCCTCCACGAGCTCGCGGATGGCGGCCATCGCGCGCTCGGCCACCTCCTGCGGGATGTCGGCCACGAGCGCGGCGTCCCCCACCGACGCCATCCCCAGGCGCACGGCAACGTCGGTGGCGGTCATGGTGTCGCCGCCGAACACGAGCGCGTGCTCGGTGATGCGGTAGCCCACCGAGTCCGGGCCCACCGTCACGCTGCCGTCGTCGGCCACGCGCACGATGGAGCCGCCGCCCAGGCCGATCGACACCACGTCGGGCATGCGGAAGTTCGTGCGCACGCCGCCGATGGTGACGGCCACGCCGCTCTCGCGCGGGAAGCCGTGGCTCAAAACGCCCAGGTCGGTGGTGGTGCCGCCCACGTCGATGACGATAGCGTCGTCCTGGCGCGTGAGGTAGCTCGCGCCGCGGATGGAGTTCGTCGGCCCGCACGCGATCGTCAAAATGGGATAGCGGCGCGCGTGCTCCATGGTCATGAGCGTGCCGTCGTTCTGCGACAGGTACACCTCCGCGTTCACCACGCCCTTGTCGGCGAGGCTCTGCGCGAAGCCCTCGGTGAAGCGCCGCGCCACGTCGTGGAGCGCCGCGTTCAGGATGGTGGCGTTCTCGCGCTCGATCAGGCCCATCGAGCCGATCTCGCTCGAGATGGACACGTGCACGCCCTCGCCCAGCACCTCGCGCGCGATCTCGGCGGCGCGCAGCTCGTCGTCGCTCCGCACCGTGGAGAACACGCAGGAGATGGCCACGGCCTCCACGCGCCCGCGCACGCCCTCGAAGAACGCGCGGCATGCGGCCTCGTCGAACGCGGCCAGACGCTTGCCGTCGTACTCGAAGCCGCCCTCGATGATGGCCGCGTCCACGCACACCGCAGCGATATCGTCGGCCCAGTCCACCATCGGCGGGATGCCCACCGTGGCCGGCGCGCCGATGCGCAGGATGGCGATGGGCGCGAGCCCCTTGCGCTCCACGATGGCGTTCGTGCACTGCGTGGTTCCCAGCATCGCCTGCCCGATGAGCGCGCGGTCGATGCCGCTCGCCTCCAGCACGGCGTCCACCGCGCCCATGATGCCCGCGTACACGTCCTCGGACGTGGGGTTCTTCACAGCTGCCGCCACGTTCAGATCCTCGTCGATGAGGACCGCGTCGGTGTTCGTGCCTCCCACGTCGATGCCCAGCTTGTACATGCGTTACGCTCCCTTCCGCGCCGAGCGCTCTTCCACGGGGATGTAGTCGGTGTCGATGCCGAAGTAGCGCGGACCCACCAGCTCGATGCCCTTGGGCGTGCGCCACAGGTTAAAGCACTCCAGGCCCACGGCCAGCACGCGCTTGCCGTACTTGAGCGCGTCGGTGGGCACGGGGATGAACGTGTCCGGGTCCACGAGGCAGATGAGGTCGGGCACCGTGGCCAGGATCTCGCCGTCCACCACGCACGACAGGTTCTCGTTCTGGAACTCCACGTAGGCCTGGCTGCCGCGGTCCTCGGCGATGCCGTCGAGCACCACCTTGCCGAAGTTGAACGCCCCGCGCGTCTCGCGCAGCACGTCCACGATCTTGCCCTTGAACAGCTTGTGGCCGCCCGTGAACTTCAGGAAGAACTCCTCGGGCGTGAGGCCCGCCGCGGCCGCCTCGTCCTTGGCCAGGCGGATGGCGCGCCCGATCTCCTCCGAGCGCGTGACGATGCCGTGCACGCCGTAGTTCTTGCACGTGTCGGCGTCCATGCAGAAAAGCGCGATGGTCAGCGTGCCGCCGCAGGTCATGGTGGCGGCGCGGGCGATGTCCTCGGTCCACTTGTTCGTGATGGTGTCCAGGATGCCGGAGTTGCCCTTCTCGTCGATGAACGCCATGGGCGTGGCCGACGCGCCGCCGATGGTGAACGTGACCATCTGCAGCTCCGGGAACGCGCGGCCCATGCCGTCGGCGTCCACCATGGGGATGCCGAGGCGCGCGGCCGCCGCGATGGGCAGCATCGAGTTCACGCCGCCGGCCTCCATGGGCATGGTGGCGTACACGGGCTTGCCGTAGTAGCGCGACACCATGTCGAAGAGCTTGGCGAACTCGTTGGCGCCCACGCCCTTCTCGGCCAGGATGGTGGGGGCACCCATGGACGCGGCCGGCATGATGAACGCGCCGTCGGGCACCTCGTCGGCCGTGATCATCTGCACGGGGCCGCACTCCTTCACGGCGCCGATGGCCGTGAGCTTGCCGATGTAGGGGTCGCCGCCCCCGCCCGCGCCGAGGAGCGCCGCGCCTAAGGCGATGTCCTCGATCTCTTGGATTCCTATCTCTCGCACGTTTTCTCTCCTTTGAACGATGCATGGCTGGTTTCTACCGGGATGTAGGGGATGTCGAAGCCGAAGAACGCCGGGCCGCCGAGCGCGAGGCCCTCCGGCGTGCGCCAGGCCGCGTCGCAGGGCAGCCCGACGAGCAGCACGCGCTTGCCGTAGCGCAGGGCCTCGGTGGTGACGGGCGCGAACGTGTCGGCCTCCACGAGGCACACGAGGTCGGGCACGCTCAGGGCCACGCGGCCGTCCACCTCGGCGTAGAGGTTCTCGTTCTGGAACACCACCGCGCCTTGGCGGCCGCGGTCCTCCCCCGTGCCCTCGAGCACGGCGCGCCCGAAGTTGAAGCCGTCGCGCGTCTCGCGCAGTACGTCGGCGATCTTCGCTTGCAGGAACAGGTGCGCGCCCGACTCGCGCAGGAAGAACTCGCGGGGCGTGCAGCCGCGCGCGTCCTTGGCCGTGCGGATGATGCGGCCCAGGCGCTGCGCGAGGTCAACCGTGTCGCGGACGGCGCACGCCTTCATCTGCGCGCCCGACATCGACGCGCCCAGGTTGATGAGCGCGCCGCCGCAGGCCGTGGTGACGGCGCGGCCGATGGCCTCGGTCCAGTCGTTGTCGATGGTCTCGATGAGGGCGCGGTTGCCCTTCTCGTCCACGAACGCCATGGGCGTGGTGGGCACGCCGGCCATGCAGTACGTGTCCTGTTGCAGGCCGGGGAAGGCGCGGCCCATGCCGTCGACGTTGACCACAGGGATGCCCACGCGCGCCGCCGCGGCGATGGGCACGAGCGAGTTGAGGCCGCCGGCCTCGGCCAGCACGAACGCGTCGATCTTCCGGCCCAGGCGGCGTTCGAGCAGGTCGAGGGCGCGCGCGTACTCGCCGCCGTTCACGCCCTTCTCCAGCACCACGGTGGGCGCGCCCACGCTGCCGATGGACGCCACCGTCCAATCGTCGGGCACCTCGTCGGCGTCGAGCAGGCACACGGGGCCGCATTCGCGCAGGGCCGCCGTCGTCTCGAGCGAGCCCATGTACGGGTCGCCCCCGCCGCCCGCGCCGAGCAGCGCCGATCCGAGCGCGATGTCGGCGATGTCGTCTACATCGATGAGCCGCATGCGGCTTCCCCCTCTCGCTGCTCGCGGTTCGCCACCAGCTTCACGGGGCCCGGATAGGCGGGCAGCTTCGCCAGCTTGTAGGCGAGCACGTACACCGCCATCGAGGCGACGATGCCGTTCACCGGGCCGATGAAGAACGGCATGTCGAGGAACTCGAGGCCCGGGATGAGCGCGAACGTGCCGCCGGTGACGAGCGCCGCCGCGATGCCGGCGATGAGCCCCGCCACGCCCGCGGCCGAGAAGCCCTCCCGCACCTGCACGTTCTGCGGGCGGCCTTTGCGCACGAGCCAGTAATCGGCCACCATGACGCCCGCGAGCGCCGGGCCGCACGCCGAGAGCACGGTGAGGAACGCCTCGAACTGCCCGAGGATGCCGCCCACCGCGAGCGCGATGCCCGCGAGGCCGGAGACGGCCGTGGTCCAGCGCGAGCCGCCCTCGTCGCGACCGAGCATGACGGCGAAGCCGAGGCCGGCCGAGTAGGCGTTGCTCGCGTTCACCGTCCAGGCGCTCAGCACGAGGGCGATAAGGCCCACCGCCGGCAGGCCGACCGAGTTCATGATGCGCGCGATGTCGCCCTCGCCGGTGACGATAGCCAGCGCCGCGCCCGCGAGCAGGGCCACGAGCGCCGCGGGGATGACGCCCACGACGCACGAGAGCACGGCGTCCTTGCGGGTGCGCGCGAAGCGGGCGAAGTCGCCAGCCGTCGCGCCCGCGAACGCGAACAGGCCCACGGCCATGTTGACGCCCGCGATGAAGCCGAGGGCGTCGGCCGGCAGGGGCAGGTAGCCGAGCAGCGGCTCGAGGCTGCCGGCGCGCGCGACGGAGGCGCCCACGCCGTACAGGCAGATGAGCACGAGCAGGGGCGCGGCCACGGAGCTCACCCACTTGAGTCCGTCGAAGCCGATGACGGCCGTGGCCAGCATGAGCGCGCCGAGCGCCGCCGAGCACGCCCACACGGGCGCGGCCAGGCCGAACACGTCGGCCAGCATGAGCGAGAGCGACGCGCCGCACACGGCGGTCTGCACGCCGAACCAGCCGATGGTCACCACGCCCACGATGAGCGACACCAGGTAGCGCGCCCCCGCGCGACCGAGCGCCGGCGCGGCGAGCGAGGCGGTGGGAAGCCCCAGGTCGACCGCCTGCATGCTGACGAAGCACATGTACGCCACGATGAAGCCGAAGCCCGCGAGCGTGGCGAGCGCCGCGCCGGGCAGCGCGAGCCCCAAGCCGAGCGCCGCGCCCACCATGAGCGTGGGGGCGCTGAACATGCCGCCCGCGCGGATGAACGCGATGTCCACCCACCCCTTGCGCTCGGAGGCGTCGATGCGGAGGCCCTCTCCCACCTGGTCGTTCACTTGCCCCTGCACCTCCGCCATGGCCCCGCTTCCTCGTTCGATTTCTTCCGTTTGGATGGTTCGACAGTGTAGCACAACGAGCGGCGGCGACCTCCGCCCGAGCGGCGGACGCGACAACAGTTACCGGGCGATCAGCGAATCCACCTTTTCGGAGGATGCTCCCGCGCGGCCATACCCGAAAGATCGGATGCGCGCGCGACGCGGCCGGAGCATGCTGGGGCCAGCGGCCGATCGCAGGGATCGCAACGCCAGGGAAGACCGGCCGAACCGCACCGAACAGGGAGGATGAGAGACATGAAGAAAACCAATCGTTCCATCGCCAGGGCAACCGACGCGACCGAGGCCGCACGGGGGCTTTCCCGCCGCGGATTCATCGGAGTGGGCGCGGCGGCCGTCGGCGCTGCGGCGCTCGGGTTCGCCGGCTGCGCGCCTCAGGCCGAAGGCGACAAGGCTGCGGCGACGGCGGACGAAGCGAGCGCCCCGGCTGCGGCCGTCGAGGATCCGTGGGCCGGCTTCCGCGCTTCCGACTACGAGGGCAAGGCGACCGAGACGGCAGACGTCGACTTCTGCATCGTCGGCTCCGGAGCGTCGGGCATGGTGGCAGCCGTCGAGGCGGCGCAAAACGGCAAGAAAGTGCTCGTGCTCGAGTCGCAGGACAACCCCGGCGGCAACGGCATGTTCACCGACTGCTGCTTCAGCTTCGGCTCGCCCCAGATGATCGAGGGCTGCAAGAAGTACGACCTCACCGTCACGCCGTCCGAGATCATCCGCAGCGAGATCGAGTTGTACGACTATATGGTGAACCCGCTGCTGTGGGCCGACACCATCGCGCATTCCGCCGACAACACGGCCTGGATGGTGGACAACGGCGTGCGCTTCGCCCCCACCACCGACTACTACTCCGGCACGCTGGGCAAGACGCCCACTGCCCTCATGTGGGAGGACAGCTTCTTCAGCGGCGGCGAGTGCATGATGAAGCCGCTGTTCGCCGCGGCCGAGAAGCTGGACGTGGAGACGCGCGTCAAGACGCGGGCCATGGCGCTCAAGACGGCTGACGACGGAAGCGTGTGCGGCGTGTTCGCCGAGACGAAGGACGGCGTGCTCGAGGTGAACGCGAAGGCAGTCATCCTGGCCGGCGGCGGATGGGCCGCCGACACCGACCTGCTTGCCGAGTACGGCGGCTACGACATGGACATCACGAAAACGTCTTGCGCGCCCGGCTCGGTGGGCGACACGCTCAAGATGGCGGCGGCCATCGGAGGGCGCGAGGAAGCCAAGGCGCGCGGCTATATGTTCGGCAACCTCATCGACGGCATCTCGTCGTACTCGCTGCCGCAATACTTCCCCGCCATCTGGGTGAACGAGGACGGCGACCGCTTCACGAACGAGGATTGCGGCGAGCTGTGCCACGACTACACCGGCACTGCCGTGGGCGCGCAGAACCGCGCGTACATCGTCCTGAACGACGCGATGATCGACGAGGCCGAGGCCCAGGGCAACAAGGATCTGCGCAAGGAGATCGAGGCGGCCACAGGCGGGTCGTCCAAGGCCGTGTTCAAGGGCGAGAACGCCGCCGACCTGGCCAAGCAGGCGGGTTGGACGGGCGACTTCGAGCAGACGCTGGCCACCTACGAGGAGTACGTGGCCAAGCAGTCCGATGACGAGTTCGGCAAGAACCCGAAGTACCTCGCCTCGTTCGGCACGGGGCCGCTGTACGCCCTCATGATCCACCAGGAGATCGCGCTTTCGCTCGGCGGCATCATCACGAACCGCCAGTGGCAGGTGGTGGGCGAGGGCAAGAAGGCCATCCCCAACCTCTATGCCATCGGCGCGGACGGCCAGATGGTGTACCTGGGGTTGTACAACCTCAACACCTCGGGCGGCCACATGGCCACGAACGTGGAATCCGGCCGCTACTCGGTGAAGCACGCGCTGGAGAGCTGCTTCTAGAGACACCCTTCCGCAAGCGCCCCGCGCGCTCCTCCCTCCGCTCCCCGACGGCTCACCCGTCGGGGAGCGCCCTTCATCCGTTGAAGCCATCGAGCAGTTTCAGCAGGTCCTGGCGATTGCTCACACCGGTTTTCTCGTAGATGTGGCCGATATGGGTCTTCACGGTGCTGTGCGCCACGTACAGCTCGTCGGCGACAGCCTGCACGCTGCGGCCGCGCGCGATGAGCGCGAGCACCTCGGCCTCGCGCGCCGACAGGCCGTGCACCTGGGCGAAGCGCTCGCAGCGGGCGGCGGCATCTTTGCCACCGTGCGCTCCAAGCGCTTCGGGCGAGCCTTCCATCAGGCCCTTCCCCGGGATGTCGAACGACCCCGCCAAGATGAGCACGAACACCAGGCCAAGCGCGATGGCGGCGAGCCACGCGCTGGCGGCATCTGCCAGGAACAGCCCCAGGAAGAACGAGGCCAGCAGCGCCGCCTGCAGCACGGCCCCGCCGAAGCCGAAGATGCGCCACGGAGTTTCGCGCGCGGAGAGGCTGATGCGCGCGAACGACGTCATGACGAACATCTCGAACAGAATGGTGCCGGCGAGCACCAGGGCGGACGCGAGCACCTGGTCCTGCGTCCGCGCGAGCGCAAGCGCGATGAGCCCGATGGAGATGATGGGCACCACGAAACGGTGCAGCAGGTTGGAGCAGCGCTCGTGGCGGGCTAGCGCGTAGTCCGCCGCCGCCACGAGCGCGATCACCACCGTGTAGATGGCGTAGATCTGGAACAACGCCGCACCGGACGCTTCTGCCGTGGCGCGGCTGGCCGTTCCCGTGACGAAGCCCACGGGCAGCTCGTACGCGAACAGCCCCAGCACGAACGCCGCCGGGAACAGCGTGCGCAGGGGGATCCTCGCCGCTCGCCGCGCCGGCATCTCGCCTGTGGCGGGCGTGCGCAGCGACGAGGGGATGCCCAGGATGGCCGCACCCGACACCAACGGCAGCGCCAGCAGCGACACCGTGGCCACCACGGCGTCCACCCGGGTGGTGACGAACCAGATGACCGTGCCGCACACGGTTGCCAGCAGGAAGACCGAGCCTGGCACCTTCCGCCCGATGAGGGCGGTGAAGGGCGACATCCAGCACAGGAACAGCAGCGCGCCGCCGCACGACGCCGCCACGCGGCCGACGACGATGCAGACGGGCGGCAGACCGAAGAACACGGCGGCCGTGAGCACCGCCGTCCCCGCCGTGCACAGCGCCGCCGACGCGAAGAACGTGCGCCGGTGTGCGAAGCTCAAGGGCCGCAGCGAGGCCGCGACGACGCAGGCTATCTGCACGATCAGGTAAGACGCATGCACGATAAGCGATGCGAGCCCCGAGCCCAGCGGAGAGGACGACCACACCAGCGGGCTGGAAGTCACGGAGAGCCACCAGGCGTTCGAAGCGCCCAGTCCCAGGCAGAAGAGCGCCGTGCACCGCATGCTGTCCCGCTGATCCACGACCACCCCCTCGCCTCCCGTGCAGAACCCCTCGGCCATTGTACGCTTGCCGTAGCGTCGAGCTGATATGATATCCCGCACCGGGATGAATCGCCCGCAGAGGGAGGAGACGGCGATGGACATCGAGCTGCATTGTCGCGAAGAGGGGGCGGGCGAGCCGCTCATCCTGCTGCACGGCAACGGCGAGGACGGCTCCTACTTCGAGCACCAGATGGCGCGCTTCGCCGGGCGCTTCCGCGTGATCGCGCTCGACACGCGCGGGCACGGGAAGTCTCCGCGGGGCGAGGCGCCGTTTCGCATTCGACAGTTCGCGGACGACCTGCTGGCATTCATGGACGCGCGCGGCATCGAGCGCGCGCACCTGCTGGGGTTCTCGGACGGCGGCAACATCGCGCTCGTGTTCGCGCTCGCGCACCCGGAGCGCGTGGGCAAGCTGGTGCTGAACGGCGCGAACCTCGACGCGCGCGGCGTGAAGCGCACGGTGCAGCTGCCCATCGAGCTGGGCTATCGCATCGCGCGGCTGTTCGCACGCCGGAGCCCTGAGGCGCGACGCAACGCCGAGATGCTCGGCCTCATGGTGAACGACCCGAACATCGACTCCGCCGAGCTGGCCGCCCTCGACGTGCCGACCCTCGTGATAGCCGGCACGAACGACATGATCCGCGAGCCCCACACCCGCCTCATCGCCGCGAGCATCCCCAACGCCCAGCTCGCCTTCGTCGAAGGCGACCACTTCGTCGCCGCCAAGAACCCCGACGCCTTCAACGCCGTCGTGGAGCGCTTCCTCGCGCAGTCCTGACCCGCCGGGGAGCGCACGGAAAATCGATCCACTCAGCCTCGGGAGGGATCTGCACGCGAATCGGGGCCGCTCGACACAAAAACCCTCGACGTGAAAGGTCTGGGAACGGAAAAGGACGGCCATCGGCCCTCCGGAGCGGCGAGCTCTCGGCGTTTCCCCAGTTCACGGAAACCGCCGCCAGCACGGAGCGTCGAAATCCTTTCACGTCGGGGATGCGGCAGGAAGTTGGACCGCCTCGAGGCGGTCCACGACCGATCGAAGCGGCCCCGCAGGGGCCGCGAGGAGGGAGCCGCATGTACACGGAGAGGGAGAAGGTCCGATACGTCGAGATGATGTGGGCCGAGGGGTTCACGCCCTGCGCCGCGTGGCGCAAGTGGGGAGCCCCGTCCAGGACCTCGCTCAGGGAATGGGAGAAGCGGGCGGAGCGGGGCGAGCTGCCCGCCGAGAGGCCCAGGACGGTCGGGCGGGTCGACCACGAGCCCCACGCCCACTACCCCAAGGCGACCGTCGAGGAGGCGGTGCGCCTGCACAAGCTGGGCGAGAAGAGGTCCCACATCGCCCGCCGGCTCGGCATCACCGACGCGGGCGTCGTGACGAGCTGGGTCGCCCGGGACCGAAAGCGCGCTATCATGTCCGAGACGGGCGCGCAGGGCGCGCCGCGCGAGGCGAGGCGAAGGGAGCCCCGGGACATGGCCGAGGCGTCGGGATCGGAAGAGGAGGCCGCGCGGCTGCGCGCCGAGCTGGAGGAGGCGCTCTTCGAGGTCGCCGTCTACAAGGAGCTGGTGCGCGACCCAAAAGCCGAAGGCCCGGCGAGCCTCTCGAAGAGGCGGCTCGTCGCGTTGGGCGAGAGGCTCAGGCGGGAGTGCGGGCTCTCCCTGGCCCGGGTGCTGACTTTCTTCCGGATGCCCAAGAGCACCTACCTCTACCACCGGGCGAGGCTCGATGAGCCCTGCGCGCCGCCGGCGGGATTCGACGAGGCCGTGGCCGGCGCGTTCGCGGAGAGCGGCGGGACGTACGGCTACCGGCGCGTGAGGGCCGAGCTCGAGGGCCGCGGCGTGCGCGCCCCCGAGCTCAAGGTGCGCGGGTCGATGGAGAGGCAGGGCCTGGTCGCCCGCTGCTCCCGCTCGGAGAAGAGGTGGAGCTCCTACGCCGGCGAGATCTCGGACGCCCCGGACAACCTGCTCCTCGGCGCGCGCGGGCGCCACGACTTCTCGGCGGGCGCCCCGAACGAGAAGTGGCTCACCGACATCACCGAGGTCAAGGGGCGCGACGGCAGGCTCTACCTGTCCGTCATCGTGGACTGCTTCGACGGCAGGGCCTCCGCCTGGCGGATCTCGACGAACCCGAACGCCGAGCTCGCCGACTCCACGCTCGCCGACGCGGTCGCCACGCTCGAGGAGGGCGAGCATCCGATCATCCACTCCGACCGCGGCGCGCACTACCGCTGGAAGGGCTGGATCGCGCTGTGCGGGGAGGCGGGGCTCGTCCGCTCGATGTCGCGCAAGGCGCACAGCCCCGACAACGCGGCGTGCGAGGGCTTCTTCGGCCGGGCGAAGGTGGAGAGGCTCCACTCGCTCGTCCGCGCGGGGGCCTCGGTCGCCGAGCTCTCCGAGGCCGTCGCGGAGTACATGGCGTGGTACAATGGGGGCCGCCTCAAGGCGTTCAAGGCGGACGATGGCAGAGCGCGCTACGAGACCATCGACGGCCGCCGCAGAAGGCTCGGGCTCGCAGCCTGAGAAGTCCAAGAATCCCGCCGCACCCCCCGTCGAGGATTTTTGAGCAGAAGCGGCACGATGCGCGTGCGTTAAGCATTTTCGTGGTCACCATTTTTCCTTTTCGATGACCCCGCCAGCCTCCCCCAGCTTCGCGATGCAGCTTTCCAGGAAGTCCATCGTCGCCCACACAACCTGCTGAAGTTCGCCATTGCTGAATTGACTGGGGCATTGCAGCTCGACCCTGTCGTATGTCGTCTCGCGCGCCCATTCAGCCTCGATTCGCTTTCTCCTCGTGCAGCGATTGCCAACATGAGCCTTATGTGGTTCATGTGAGCCGAGTATAGACCATATGCTTTGGCCTATGGATGACGAAACGGTCAAAAAGAAACTGGGAGCCGAGATCAAACGGCAGAGGATCGCCGCCGGGTGGTCGCAGCAGCAGTTCGCCTCCATGCTCGGCATGAACCGCACGCGCCTTCGCGAGATAGAGAACGGCACGGGCAATCCGCAGCTCAGCACGCTGTTCCGTGTGGCCGACGGACTGGGAACCACCCTTCCGATCCTGTTCGGCTCTTTGGAGCGATGCTGATCCGACCCACTCATCACGAATGCCCCGATTCCTCGTGAGGCGCAGGTCGTATCGCTACGCGGCGCCTACTCCGCGTGCTCCACGAGGTCGATGAGCTCTTGCTGGGAGTGGACGTCGAGCTTGGCGTAGATGTGCTTGACGTGGCTTTTCACGGTGTTGCGCGACACCACGTAGTGCTCCATCACGAACTGGCCGTTGCGGCCGCGCGCCAGCATGGCGAAGATCTCGGTCTCGCGCTCGGTCAGGCCGTGCTCCTCCCCCAGGCGGGCGCAGCGCTCCTCGATGCTGGAACCCGGCTCCACCGCCGGCTCGGCAGCGGGCGCCTCCTCGCGCGGCGTCGGCGCGCCCATCCCCACCACGCCGCGAATCGTCTCCGAGAAGCTGAACCTGCGGAAGCCCAGCCACAGGAAGGCCACGAACGCGAACAGCACGACCTCGGCGATGAGCATGGCCGCGTCGCCGTTCGTGCCCACGATGTCGTTGGTGGTGTGCCCCGCCACCGCGCCCACGTCGGTGCCGACGGCGCTCATGAAGCGCACGAGCGCGTAGGTGGGCAGAAGCGCCAGCAGGTTGCGCCGCCCCACCGCCAGCACCACCAGCCACACGAGCATGTCGAAGCAGCGCACTCCGATGCGCAGAAGGGCGTTGGCCGAAGGGAGGTCGTTCAGAAACGTGAACGGCGCGATGATGAAGCCGGCCACCACCAGAAGCACCGAGAACGAGAACAGCTGGTCCTCCTTCTCCGCGCTCTTCGACAGCAGCATCCATGCGGCCACACCCACCAGCACGACCGCCGACACGTCCACGCTGATGGGCGCATGCGACACCTCGTTGAGCGTGAGCCCGTAGCCCGTCGCCACGCTGAACAGCGCGACGCACAAGAACAGCGCGTGCGCGGGCCGCAGGAACGACTCGGGGTTCGAAAGCTCCAAGCTGGCGGGCGACGCGCTGCGGGCCACCTCGTCGAGCTTCGCCCCTCCCCGTCGGTACAGCAGCGCGATGATGACCGCGTAGAAGGCCATCACCTCCACCACGCCCACCTCGAAGCCGACGGGCGGATGCAGCACGCGCACCACCTCGCCGAGCGCCATGCCGCACACCACGGCCGCGAGCGCCGCCTTCGACGACGGCAGCGAAGCGAGCGCGCAGACGATGAGCACCGACGACCAGACGGAGGCCGCGTTCGAGAACAGGAAGCCCGCCACCGTGAGCGGGCCGTTCTGCGAGCCCAGGCCGAACTCCAAGACGAACGCCGCGGTCACCGCGCATCCGAGCGCCGCCATCGTGAGCAGCCGTCGGTCGAGCAGCGCGGGCTTGCGCGTGGCTGCGAGGAAGATCACGAGGAACAGCGCGCCGCCGGTGAGCGTGGATATCTCGCGCGCGATGCCGCAGTACGCAGCCACGCGCGCGTAAAGGCTCGCGTTCAGGATGCCGCCCGCGCAGCCCATGATGGCCAGCGCGACGACGCACGCGAGCACCGCGCCTCCCTGGGCGCTTCCCGCCTCCCGCACGCGTTTCATGGCTTTCCGCACGATCCCCTCCCTCGGTCGCTTGTCGCCATTGTACGCGAAGCGGGCGCGCCGCGCGACGGGGATTGCCCCTCGATCCGCATCCCATCAGGCAAAGCGCGCGCAAATCACCCCGCCGGGGGGAGCGCGCCACCCCTCCCCCGACCCGGCAAAACGCCCCCGGCGGGGTGGTTTCAAGCCCGCCCGGGCCCCGTATGGTGAAACCCGAGGGAGCCGCCGGAGCAACCGGACGGCGAAACGCTTAAAGGAGGATCATCATGGAATCACAGGGAATCTCGCGACGCAGCTTCTTGGGCGGGGCGGCAGGCATCGGCGCGCTGGCCGCGATGGGCCTGGCCGGCTGCGCGCCGAAGGCCGCCGGCACCGCCGAGGCCGAGGCCGCGTCCGACGCGAAGGGTGCCGCTTCCACCGCCGTCGCCGACAACAACGTCGTAGCCGTGGACGACGGCAGCGCCGCCATCACGGTGGACTGGCTGGGCGCCGCGCCCGAGGTGGCCGAGGGCGACATCACCGAGACGAAGGACACCGACCTCTTGATCGTGGGCGCGGGCAACGGCGGCATGATCGCCGGCGCGTACGCGTCCGACCAGAAGATGGACTTCATCCTCTGCGAGAAGGGCTCCGAGGTGGGCGCCACGCGCCACTGGTTCAACGCGGTGGACACCAAGCCCTTCACCGACCAGGGCGTGCACACCGACCGCGCCCGCATCCACGGCGAGTTCGCCCGCTATTCCAGCGGCACGTGCGACCACAGCCTCATCAACATGTGGATGAACGAGAGCAACGACATGTTCGAGTACGTCGACAAGTACATGAGCGCGGCCGGCGCCGTGGTCATCGCCGACGAGTTCGACATGCCGGGCGGCATGGGCGCCACCCCCTTCTACACCCCCTCGGGCGAGCACCACTACGGCAACGCCGAAGGCGGCCGCGAGGGCGTGCCGGTGCGCAACGAGCTGTTCGAGAAGGTCATGAACGACAACGGCTACGAGGTGTCCTACAAGCACGAGCTGGTGAAGCTGGTGAAGGACGACTCCGGCCGCGTGACCGGCGCCATCTTCAAGACCGATGGCGGCTACACGCAGATCAACGCCAAGAAGGGCGTGCTGCTCACCACCGGCGGCTACTCCGCGAACCCGGCGATGCTCTCGGCGCTCTCGCCCATCACCACGGCGTCCGTGACCGCGCTGGGCTACAACCAGAACAACACGGGCGACGGCATCAAGGCGGCGCTCTGGGCGGGCGCGGTGAAGGACATCACGAGCGCGACGATGATCTTCGACCGCGGCCTCGTGGCCCCCGGCACCACCGCCGGCTACACCGAGGAGTCCGTCAAGGCCGGCAATCCCCAGTGGCCCGGCAACGGCCAGTTCAACCCCGGCACGCAGCCCTTCCTCAAGGTGAACCTGCGCGGCGAGCGCTTCACCCTGGAATCCGCCGACTACGACTACCTGCCGCACGCAGCGGCGCAGCAGCCCGGCGGCGTGTACGTGAGCGTGTGGGACGGCAACTTCGGCGACGACGTGCAGCGCTTCCATACGCTGGGCTGCTCGGCCGGCACCCGCATGGGCGTGCTGGGCGCCAAGCGCGAGGACGGCTCCTACGATCTGGACAAATACTTCGAGAAGGAGCTGGCCGACGGCCGTCTGCAGAAGGCCGACACGCTCGACGAGCTGGCCGACAAGCTGGGCCTCGACGCTGACGCCAAGAAGACGTTCCTCGCCACCTGCGAGCGCTACAACGAGCTGTTCGACATGCAGGAGGACGTGGACTTCGGCAAGGAGGCCTACCGCCTCTCCGAGCTGCGCACGCCGCCGTTCTTCGGCGCGACGTTGGGCGGCACGCTGCTCACCACCATCGACGGCATCCGCATCAACGCCGACTGCCAGGCGCTCGGCACCGACTTCCAGCCCATCGAGGGTCTCTACGCGGCCGGCGACTGCTCGGGGTCGCTCTTCAGCGGCAACTACCCCGACCAGATGCACGGCGTGGCCTGCGGCCGCACGATGACCGAGGCCCTGCACGTGGTGAAGCTGCTGGCCGGCAAGTAACCCCCATAAAGGACCCCCCCCCCCCCGCGCGCCCCCGCGCCTCCGCGAGGACCCCCCCGCACCTCCCCCGGGGCGCTTCTCGCATTTTCCTCATGGTGCCCCCGATTGTCGACCCAAACACACGCCACAGACCCGCCATGCGTGTGTTTGGGTCGACAATCGGGGGTTCAGCGCCGCGAGATCTCCCACGAGCCGCTTCGGCGTGACGTCGGGCGGGTACCGCAAGCGGTGCGCCCGCCCGACGCGAGGTTACTTCCGCTCGCCGGACATGGTTTGCTCGACGATGCTGTCCATGACGTCGGCGGTGAGCGTGCCGGCCACGTAGCCGAACACGTTGCCGTCCTTGTCGATCATGAACGTGGTCGGGAACGACCGGACGCCGTAGGCGGCGAACAGCTGGCCTGTCGTGTCCATGAGCACGGGATACGTGATGCCGTACTCGTCGATGAACGCCTTCACCTCGTCCACGGTGCCGTCGCTGTTCTGCGGATGCTCGTCGGTCTTGGGGTTGGCCACGCCGAGCACCACGAGGTCGCCCTCGTTCTTGCCGCGGTCGTTGTACAGCGCCTCGATGTCGGGGATCTCGCGTTGGCACGGCCCGCACCAGGTAGCCCAGAAGTTGAGGAACACCGTCTTGCCCTTGTAGTCGGACAGCTTGTGCTCCACGCCGTTCTGGTCCGTGAGCGCGAGGTCGGCGAGCGGAGCCGGCTGCGCGTCGGGATCGGAATCGGAGGCAGCCCCGGCGGAGGCGGAAGAGTCCTCGTCGTCGGGTGCGGTTGCCTTCGGAGCTCCGCCGGACGTGCCCGCGCCCTGATCGGCCGGCTGCTCCTGCGCGGCCGGCGCGGCGCCGAAGTTCGACAGGTAGCTCGTCACGCCGTTCATCCACCCGGTCACGGTCATGATGCCCATCACGATGAGCAGCGCGCCGCCCACCTTCACCGTGTACTTCACCACGTTGCCGTGCGACTTGAAGAACCGCAGCACCTCGCCCGTGAACAGGCCCACCGCCAGAAACGGCAGCACGAACCCGAGCGTGTACACGCCCACGAGCGCGTACCCCGCGGCCGCCGAGGCGCTCGACGACGCCATGAGCAGCACGCTTGCCAGCACCGGGCCCACGCACGGCGTCCACGCGAAGCTGAACGTGAAGCCCAGCACGAGCGCCACCAGCGGGTTCATGGCGAACTTGCCCAGGTTGAACGGCAGGCGGCGCTCTGTCTCGATGGCGCGCGTCTTGCCGAACGCGCCCAGCATGTACAGGCCGAACGCTGCCATGACGATGCCGGCCACCACCGAGAACACGCGCTGGTTGCCCGTGAAGAACTGCCCGAGCGCCGTGAACCCGAAGCCCAGCAGGAAGAACGCGAAGCTCACGCCCACGACGAAGAACAGCGTGTTCACGAACACCTTCTTGCGCGGGTACTCGATGGTGCCGTCATCGTTCGTTTTCGCCGCGCCGCCGGCCAGGTAGCCCACGTACAGCGGGATGAGCGGCAGCACGCACGGCGAGAAGAAGCTCAAGAGCCCCTGGATGAACACGGTGAGCGCGGGAACGCTCGTCTCAAGTGAGAAGCCCATACGGCCGCCTTACCGCGCGAAGATGCGCTCGTCGATGGATGCGATGGTGATGCCGGCCAGCCGGTCGCGCACGCCCGCGTCCAGGTCGGCGAAGATGTCGTCCATGATGCCCGCCATGCCGGAAGCCACCAGGCATTTCTTGTCGGCGCTGCCGCTGTGCCAGCGCGCCTCGACGAAGCGCACCCCCAGCGCGTCGGCCACGGCGGCCAAGCTGGTGGCGCACGCGTCGGCGGTGAAGCGGTAGCCGCCCTCGTTGCCCTCGCGTCCCTCCACCAGGCCGGCACGCTTGAGCGGTGCCATGATCTTGCGGATGCGCGCGGCGTTCGTGCACACGTTGTCGGCGAGCATCTCGCTCGACACGATGCCCTGGTTGTGGTTGAGGAACACGAGCGCGTGCACCGCCACGATGAAGTCGCTGTTCATGATGACTCTCCTAACTGTTCCGCTTCTTTATACAGTAGTATCTGTACAAATGGAAGGAACAGTTGGCAAAACGCAGCGAAACTCCCGGCGAAGGGCAGAGCGAAGATTAGTTGCACAGCCGTCCCGCCCCTTTGTCACGCGCCTACCGCTTGAGGCTGGAGAGGATGCCGGTGCGCTTGGGCGGGTCGGGCAGGTGGATGAGGCGCGGCTCGAAGTCGAACAGCTCCTCGGTGGACACGGTCGCGCTCACCGTCAGGCAGTTCTTCAGGCACGCGTCGGCGCAGAGGTTGCACTGAACGCAGTCGGCCGCCGAGAACTCGAGAAGGCTCCCCTCGCCGTCCTCGGGCTCAAGCTCGCTCTTCTTGAGCGCGCCCGTGGGGCAGAACACCGTGCACATGCCGCACGCGCTGCACTTCTCCGCGTCGATGCTCACGCTGCCGAACAGCCGCGTGTCGATCTCGGGCACGACGGGCTGGCCGAGCTGGTCCATCGCGTCGAGCACGCGCATGCGGCGCTCGGGGTTGAACTGCGGAAGCGTTCCCGCGTCGGACATCTTCAGCCGCTCGCGCAGCGATGGGCCCCGCGAGCCGTCGTTCTTGAACGCCACCACCTCGACGGTCTTGCCGGCCGCGTCCTTCGCCCGCGAGCGCGCCTGCGTGAAAAACCCGCGCCGCGACGCGCCGAGCAGCTTCTGCCGATCCTCCAGCAGCGCCACCTCGGGAAACTCCGACGCCCGCACCACGCGGATGTCGGAGCCCTGCGTGGCGATGAGGTCGTTCGCCGAGGCCACGACAGCGTCGATGCCGGGCACGTTGGCGCGGAACTTGCAGGTGGCGCACGTTCCGTCCACCAGCACGATGTCGCGCACGCCGCGCGCGGCCAGGCCCAGGAGCACGCTCTCCTCCATGCGGGCGAGGCAGGGCACCTCGGCGTACTTCGTCGGGTCGCCCACGTGCTTCGACGCGATGCGCGCGCACGCGAACACGGCCGCACCGTCCGTGGCCACCACCGCATCGGCCACCGCAGCCGCCAGGTCCTCGTCGAGCGGCTGCAGCGGGATGAGCGCCTCGGTGGGGCAGGCCGTCGTGCACGCGCCGCAGGCCACGCACATCCCCTCGTCGAGTTCGAGCACGTTGTTCGCCGCGAACACGGCGCCAGACGGGCACGCGTCGGCGCACTTTGCGCACGAGGCGTGGCGGTTGCGCACGACCACGCAGCGATCGGGGGCCAAATACACCGCCTTCGTCTCCAGCGCCTCGGCCACTTCCACTATGTCGATGAGGTTAGGCATCGCGAATTCTCTCCTTTACTTCTCGAGGAACGATTCCTCGAGGTTGCGCAGCTCCTCGGGCGTGTTCGCGTTGATGAAGCAGCCGCCCATGGGCTCGGCCTCCAGCACGCGGTCCTGCGTGAACTCGAACACGTCCACGTCGCCGAAGAACGACTGGGCGCGCTTCTCGCCCCGGTCGAGCGCGGCGCGCACGGCGGGCAGGCAGCCCATGCGGCGGTACATGGCATGGAACGGCTCGAAGCCGTGCTTGTTCACCGGCACCACGATGTCGGCACCGGACTCGTTCATGGCAAGCGCTTCGGCCACCACGAGCGACGCCGAGGCGAACACCATGTCGCAGGCCACCACGGCCACGTACGGGTTGCGCGCGGCCTGCAGCGCCGTGTAGAGCCCTTGCAGCGCCCCGCGCACGTCGAAGGCGTCGCACACGAGCTGGATGTTGTACTGCGGGAACTCGGCGTGCAGAAAGGCCAGGTTGTCGGGCTCGTTCGTGGTGATGACCAGGTCGTCGGACACGGGGCCGAGCCGCTCGATGAGGCGGCAGATGAGCGGCCGCCCCGCGAAGGGCACCGTCGCCTTGCTCTGCCCCATGCGCCGGCTCTCGCCGCCCGCCTGGATGACCACGGTCACGCGCGGCCGCACGTAATGGGCCTCGACGAAGTCCGCGAGCCCCGCGATGTCGTCGAGCGCGAACGCGGGCACGTTGTAGAGGTCGGCCGCCTGGCGCGCCTCGGCGATGTCGGTGACGACGGCCACCGTGTCGGACGTGGGCAGCTTGTTGGAGATGTCCACGTGGTCGGGATGCTGCGTCTTGAAGTGATCGCCGGCCGCCTCGCGCGATTCGGCCTGGGCGCGACGGAGCGCCTCGCGGGCCGCGTCGTCGTCCGCCGGCGGTACCTCCCCGCGCGTGAACTGGGTGAAGTCCGTGCCCAGCGGCCAACCGCGGCGCGCGCCCTCGGCGAACACCTCGGCCACGCGGGAGTCGGCCTCGTTGCCGGAGCGCATGAGCTCGATGGTGGGCAGGCCGCTTTTGCGGTAGCCCTCCACGATGACGATGTCGTGGCCGGGCATGCTGCGCACGATGTCGGAGCACTCAACCTCGCCCGACACCGTCTTGATACGCGCCACCTGGCCCGGCGCGGCGATCACCGTCTCAGACGCGCCGGCGGCGCGGTGGCGGTAGGAGTCCTTGCCGGGGTAGTCGATGTCGAAGCCCACGTGGCTGTGGTGCTTCACGCTGCCCACGTCGTGGCCGCGCGCCACGAGCTCGGCGATGAGCTGCTCGATAAGCGTCGTCTTGCCTGAGTTATGCCGGCCCACGATAGCCAGGGCCGGGCTGGGGATGTTGACCATGCGCACCTCGTCCTCGTCCGTTCGGCGCCCAGTATAGCACGAGCCGCCAAGCGCGCAGCGAAGGGCCGGAAGGCGTCTGCTGTGCATGAGATTTGCGCTTGTGCGAGGTGTTTCCTCTGGTTAACTCAAAATGGACGAAATGCCGGTTTGCTGACCTGGTGCTTTGTCTGAGCTGCATTTTGACGCTCCGTCAAACCTCGGCTAACAGCTCGCACAGACGCAAATCTCGTGCAGAAAGCATGCCGAGCCCGGCTCGCCGTTCTGCGAGCCTCCGTCCACCCTCCTACGCTTCGCGCCAGGTGCAGGCGACGTTGTAGTTGCAGAGTTGATGGAAGTGCGGGCAGCGGCTCGTCGAGAACAGATAGGCGCCGCAATCCGCTGCGAGGTTGGCCTTGCCTTTGATCGGGCAATCCTCCACCTCGGGGACGACCGAATCCCTCACCAGCGGGACCGCCCGGAATCCGAGGGCCTCGATCCTCCGCGCCTCCGCTTCGGCCTTCTCCCTCTCGATCCGGAACCGCTCCTCCGCATGTCGCGCCTGGCGGGCCTCCTCCTCGGCGCGCAGAGCGGCTTCGGCGGCCTCGCGCTTCTCGGCTTCCTCGCGTTTGCGTCGCTCGGCCTCCTCGCGCCGGTGCCTCTCCCGCTCGGCGCGCTCGCGCTCCCGCGACTCGGCTTCCGCAGCCAACGCCTTCGCGTTGACGATCCACCGCTTGAAGGCGGGCGAGGCCGTGGCCAGAAGCTCCTCGATGGTGGACCGCTCCTGAATGCGCCGGTAGAGCCGCTCCCTGTCGGCGTGCTTGCCCTCCCGCCGCCTGAGCCAGTCGTAGAGCGCGCGGAGGTCGATCCCCACGAGGTCGAGTCCCGCCTCCCTCACCTGGGAAACCTGCGCGTCGGTGGGCGCATGCGAGGCCCATACGACAAGGCATATCCTCCGGGAAGCGCCAAGGTGCAGCACGATCTCGGGCACGCGCCGCGAGCTCACGGCCTCCTCCGACACGCCCGAGAGCGCGACCGCCACAGGCTTCGCCAACACGAGGGGCGCGTCCTTCTCGAAGTCGTGGCAGCGCAGCTCCGGAAAGGTGAACCGCATCCGCTCGGCGAGGACATCCCTGGCGAGGAGCTGCACCATCGCGTCCACGGCCCACGCGCACGACCTGCCCTTGTGCCTGAAATGGTGGATCAGCTTGCTCCCCTGGACGGCAAGCATCGCGTGGCCGCACGCAGGGCAGACGCATCCGCACGCCTCGCCGTTCGGGACGTCGTCGACGTGGCGCAGCCGCCCCGACGAGTCGAGGGCGCAGGTGATGGGAACGTCGTCGAACGCGTTGGACATGCCCCGCCTTTCGCACCGCCTTGCACCGATGATCGTAGTATAGGCCCGATCGAGCGCGTCGGGAAGCGGCCAGCGCGAGCGCGGCGCACGAGATGTGCGTCTGTGCGAGGTGTTTGATTAAGTTAACTTTTGAAGAAGGAATCGGCGATTGGCTGACCTGGTGCTTTGTGTGAGCCGCATCTTGACGATGCGTCAAGCCTCGGCTAACAGCTCGCACAGGCGCAAATTTCGTGCAACACCCCCTGCGTCGTGGGCGCAGAGCGCAACGAGCCGCCCGGGTGCGGGGTGCGACCGGGCGGCTCGGACTGGCGGGCGCCGCGCCCTCGAGAAGGAGGGGAAGGGCGCGGCGCCCTGGGGGAAGAGGGCCGTTACGCGCCCGCCGCCGCGTTCTGGCCGGCGACGCGGCCGAGGGTCATGGCGGAGAGCACGGTGGCTCCGGCGGCGCAGTTCCACTCGCACACCACGCCTGCGGCGTACAGGCCGGGAATGGGTTCAACGATGGCGTCGGCGCCCATGCCCTTGAGCCGCAGCGCCTGGGCCTGGGCATTCGTCTTGAAGCCGCCCATGGTCACCGAGGTGCTCACCATCACCGACGCCGCGTAGAACGGGCCGGTCATGGGAACGAGGAGCTCGGCGGGACGGCCGAAGTCGTCGTCGCGGCCTGCTTCGCAGAAGCCGTTGTAACGGTCCACCGTGGCCTTCACCTTCGCGCCGTCGAGGCCCACCTGCGCGGCCACCTCCTCCACGGTCTCGCCCGTGGCCCATTCGAGCGGGCGCACGGCCAGCAGGGCCTCGAGCTCGGGCGTGGTGGGAAGCAGCAGGACGACGGGACGCCCCTGCTCGTTCTGCTTGCGCAGGATGGCGCGGTGCCCGTTGGGGTTCTCGTAGGGTGTCTCCTCGTTGAAGAAGCGCTCGCCGTTCGCGTCGAGCCACAGGCCGGGAATGCGCTGGCCGTAGTTGATGTTGATGATGGACGTCTTCGTCTCGAGGCCCGCGAGCGAGCTCATGAGCGGCAGCTCGGACGTGCGGCCGGTGAACGCGCCCACCTCGAACGCCATGGCCACGCCGTCGCCGGTGGCCCCGGGATGCGAGCCGGGCAGCAGGTTGGCGCACTCGGCGTTCATGGTGGCCAGCATGTCGGTGCTGCCGGCGTAGCTGCCGGTGGCCATGACCACGCCCTTGTTCGCCTTGAAGCGCACGGCATCGGACTTCTGCGTCGCCTCGACGCCGATCACGCGGCCTGCGTCGTCCGTGACGAGCTTCGTCGCGCGCGTCTCGAGCAGCGTCTGCACGCCGGCCTTGTCGGCGGCGTCGGCGAGCACCTGCACCATCGCGGCGCCCTTGCCGTCCACCTGGTGGATCACCGGCAGCTCGGTGTAGCCGAAGCGGGGCGCCACCTCGGGCTCGAAGGGAACGCCGAGGTCCTGGAGCCAGTCGATCGTCTCGCCGCCCTTGTCGGCGTTCACGCGCACGACCTCGGGGTCCTTCGGGCCGTACCACTCGGGGTGCGCCATGAACCACGCGTACACGTCGTCGACGGTCGCGTCCACGCCCGCCTCCTTCGCGAGCCGCGAGCCGGCCGCGCCCAGGATGCCGTCGCACAGCACCGAATCGCCGCCGATGGCGTTGCCTTTCTCCAGCAGAAGCACGCTCGCGCCGGCGTTGGCGGCCTCGATGGCAGCCGCGAACCCGCCCGCACCCGCGCCCACCACCACGACGTCGGCCTCCTGCGTCCACGAGCCCGCGTCGGCCCCACCCGATGCGGCGGGCGCGTCAGCGGAGCCCGACGGGCTGCACCCGCCCAGGATTGACGTGGCGGCGAGCCCCATCGATCCGGCAAGCGCGGCGCCGACGAAGTTCCTTCGCGAGATTCTCTCCTCGTTCAACATGATGTTCTCCCTTCCCTCTCCTGCGAGGGCCTCCCCGGGCCCTCAAGGCAGACTATGAGGGCGTTCGTTTTAATTGTCAATATCGAAATAATTGATAATTAAGCGAGCGCGCAAGGAGGGTTGGTCCTGTGTCGAATCTCGCTATAATCGCATGTCAATCGCTTTATCAACCGCCTCTTGACCCTCCGTCGATCCCGGCGTACTATTATTTATCAATCATTGATACTACTGAAAACGGCGGAAGGAGCGGAACATGGGGAAGCGCGCGAAGAACCCGGACGACGTCGCCGAGCGCCTGCTCGCGCTGCTCAAGGATCCCGCCTTCGCCAACCTGCGCCGGCTCGCCGACGAGCATCCGCTGCCGCGCGCCGAGTTCGACGCCATGATCATGCCCGAGGGCCTCACGCGCGACCAGACCTGGGACATCCTGAGCACGCTGCGCCGCCAGACCGCCATCGAGCTGCCGTTCCGCGACGGCGGCGGCCGCACGGGCTGGTTCTCCCCCACCCGCTCCATCCAGGCCGACCTGGACAACGTCAACCGCCGATGCGCCGAGGGCTCGTGGCTCCACGCGGCCGTCACCTCGCGCAACACGACCTACTTTCTCGTGGAGACGCACATCAACGAGGCCATCTCCACCATCCGCGAGGACGGGCTGGACATCGGCTACGAAAAGGCCCGCGAGGTGCTGCTCGACGAGCGGGAGCCGGAGACGAAGGAGGAGCGGCTGCTGCTCAACGGCCATCGCGCCATCTGGGAGCTGGACGAGCATGCCGACGAGCCGTGCACGATCGATCTGCTGCTGCGCATCTACGAGGCCGTATCGGAGGGGGTCGGCGAGCAGACGACGCCCTCGGCCCTGCAGGAGTCGCGCCTCTGGAAGCGCAAGCGCCTGGACACCACGTCCACGCTCGCGCTGGCCGCACGGCTCATCAACCTCGCCGACGACCCCGACACCGAGCACCCGCTGCTGCTCGCGCTCGGCATCCGCCATCTGCTCATGAGCACGCTGCCCCTGCCCTCGTGGAACGGCACGGTGGCGTCGCTGGCCATGAAGCTGCTGTTCAAACGGGCGCATCTGCCGGTGCTCTGCTACGTGCCCGTCACGCAGGCCTGCCGCGACTGGGCGGGCGGCGTCCTGCGCCCGCCCGCCGTGATGGCATCGCTCGAGGACGCGGAGGTGCTGGCCGCCGGCGAGGTGGACTACACTATTTATATGGGCGTGATGACGCGGCTCGTCAGGCAGAAGCTCGACGAGGTTGAAGCCGAGCTCAAGCGCGTTATTCAGCTGGACGAGATGTTCTCTCGCACCATTCGCGAGGACCTCGACCTCAACCACCGCCAGCGCCGCGTGCTGCAGACGGCCCTGAGCGACCCCGACGCCGTCTTCAAGATCGAGTCGCACCAGAAGACGCACCGCGTTGCCTACGCCACGGCGCGCGCCGACCTCATGAAGCTGGCCGACCTGGGGTTCCTCGGCTGCGTGCGCACGAAGCGCGCCTTCGAGTTCCCCGTAACCCCCGGCCTGCGCAAACGCCTGACCAGGGAAGCCGAAGCGAAAGCCTGAGGTGCGGGCGGCACCCCGGCCGCGAACGGCCGGATTCGCGTGCAACGAAAAACGATGGGGGTCGCTTCGCGCGCTTTGAAGGCAAAGGGATGCTACACTGGCAAAACACCCATCGCGCACAGGAGGACGCCATGGCCGTGCCGCGCCAGAACAAGCCGTTGCTCATAGGATCGCTCATCGTATTCGCCGTGCTGGCGACGATCATCGGCCTCGGCATAGCAAGCGTCCTGCGCGTGCTGTCCGAGCCGCCCACCGCCCTGCCGATCGAGCGCGAGGACGTCATGCCCGACTCCGCAGGCCGGATCGCCGTCGTCAACGCCTGGGGTCGCGAGGGAGCGGCGGCACAGGTGCAGCGCCAGCTTGAGAATGCGGGGTTCGCCGACATCGTGACGGCGAACGCGGCCGTCGAGGACATGGCGGAATCGTCCGTGCTCTACCGAAGCGAGGAACACCGGGCCGAGGCCGAGGACATCGCGGAGGCGCTGGGCATCCAGAAGGTCGAGCAGCTGGTGGAGGGGTCTTCCTGGGGGCGCGAGCATGAGATCGTAGTGGTGATCGGGCAGGACCGGTTCGGCACCGTGAGCTAGGGTGCAGATAGGCCGCCGTTACCGAACCGTCAACTTCGCTCTCAGATAGTGCTTGCCGTTTTGCCTGTTCACATGCGTGGCGGTTGTCTGCCGAAAAAATATGTTGTGATTTCGTGGAGAGGGGTCTATAATGATCCCTGCATTTGCAGAGGCTTGATGCTTCGGTAAAGAAAAGGGTTCTGTTTTTTGGAGGGGGCAGAACCCTTCTTCTTCACTTTGGGACGCGCGTCGTCCCATTTTTTGTGCCCTGAGCCGGGTGCCGTGTCGCGCGGGTGCGCCCGCTCTCACGACTGGCCGGAACCGCCCGTCGAGCTCATCATCATGGCATCGCTGCGCGACTGCACGATATGGTTGACCACGATGAACAGGGCCACCAGCTCGTCGGCATGGCCCTCGTCGGCGATCTCCAGGTCGTACACGCCGTGCACCGACACGAGCTTGCGATGCGCCAAAGCCAGCACGCGCTCATCGGCGTCGACCACCTCGAAGTCGAAGGCCAGCACGTTGCCGCGGATCTGCCACCCGAGGTCCGGAACGTCGATGATGTCCTTCATATGGAACAGCTGCTCGCTCAGCTCGAAGCTCTGGCCGCCGGCCATCTCCACGTAGTACACGTGATGCAGCGACACCGCCTTGGCGTGGATGTAGGCCACCTCATTGCCCGCGGCGTCCTCAAGGTAGGTCCTGTCGTGCAGCGTGATCGCCTTGCTTGACGCCCGGTAAACCGGCTGGTCCGCGTCGTCGAGGACCTCCATCTTGTGGTGGATGCTGATCACGTTCGCCTTGATGTGCAGGTTCATGCCCTCTCCTTCTCCCGATGCGCGACGCGGCGCGCGCGTCCTTGCGCCCACTATCGCCGATCATCCTCGTTTATGGGCTGCGAAGTGGCTGATTTCGAAATTCCCTGAATGACTTCCCAGCTTGGACGGCGGGCGAAACGCTTACGATAGAGTTGTTCCGTTAGCAAGCTGAGCGACTGGATCGGGCCTCCGTGAACATAAAGCAGATCAAATACTTCGTATCCACCGTGGAAAGCGGCAGCCTCACCGCTGCGGCGAAGCGCAACTTCGTGACCGTGCAGACCATCTCCAAGGCGATGGGCGATCTGGAAACGGAGCTGGGAGAGAACCTGTTCGTCCGCAAGAGCCACGGAGTGGAGCCCACGCTGTTCGGCAGCGCGTTCTACCGCGAGGCGCGCAAGACCGTGGCCGAGTTCGACAAGCTGGAGGCGTTCAAGCAGGCCGACGACCGGGAGGATCCCTCGCCGCAGAGCGACACGCTGCGGCTCGGCATGGTGGCGCCCGCCTTCTACCGGTTCAGCGACGCGTGCGGCAAGATCGAGGCGTTCGCGAAGCGCTTCATGGGAATCGAGGCCTCCGTGACGCGCACGACGGCGGGCAAGGGCATGGAGGGGCTGCGCACCGGACGGCTCGACGCGCTCATGTCGCTGGGCCCCCTACCGCATAAGGACGTGAACTGCGTGTCGGTGGGGACGATCCCCCTCGGCGTGCTCATGGCCGCCACCCATCCCCTCAGGAACGCCGAAACGGTAAACCTGGACGACCTGCGGCGCTACCCTTTGCTCACGTCGGAGGGATTCAGCCTGATCAATGACGACTTCGTCAGGACATTCCACAAGCTGGGCATCGAGATGGAGCGGAAGAACGTGGGGATGATCGAGGTGATGCGCTTCGTCGTCAAAGACCAGGGGCTCATCTTCGCGGCAGGCATCTCGGCGCTCGGCGGGATGCTCGGCGGGGCGAAGCTCAAGCTGGTCACGCCGTCGGACGCCTACCCCATCCCGTTCTGCCTCACGTCGCTGAAGGGGTGCATGAACCCCTCGTACTTCGCCTTCGAGCACTTCATGAGCAACGGGCTGGCCTCGATCATGAACCGGGCGCTCTCGTAGGCTGCGGAGGCGGGGCGCGGGGCTACAGCGGACGGCGTGCCTCGATGGCGCGGCCGAGGGTGACCTCGTCGGCGAACTCCAAATCGCCGCCCACGGGCAGGCCGCTCGCGGGGCGCGTCACGCGGATGCCGAGCGGCTTGATGAGGCGCGCGAGGTAGGCGGCCGTCGTCTCGCCCTCCACGTTGGGGTTCGTGGCCAGGACGACCTCCTCAACCTCGTCGGACGCGAGGCGCGCCATGAGCTCGGCGATGCGCAGATTGTCCGGGCCGATGCCCTCCATGGGAGAGAGCGCCCCGCCCAGCACGTGGTATACGCCGTGGTACACGGAGGTGCGCTCAATGGGCGGGATGTCGCGCGGCTCGCTGACTACGCAGATGGCGCTCGCGTCGCGCTTGGCAGAGCTGCATATCTCGCACAGGTCGTCCTCGGCGTAGTTGAAGCACCGGCTGCAGAAGCGCACGTGGTCCTTCACCTCGGCGATGGCTTCGGAAAGACGCAGCGCCGTCGCCTTGTCGGCGTTGAGTATCCAGTAGGCGATGCGCTGCGCCGACTTGGGGCCGACGCCGGGCAGGCGCTCGAGCTCGTCGAGGAGCTTCTGGATGGACGGCGCTGCGTACACGGCGATCCTCCTTCGCCCAAGCTACATGAGGCCCGGGATGCTCATGCCGCCGGTCGCTGCGCTCAGGCGCTGCGAGCTCATGTCGGACACGCCGCGCAGGGCTTCGTTCACGGCGGCGGCCACCATGTCCTGGAGCATCTCGACGTCCTCGGGGTCGACCGCCTCGGGGTCGATGGTGATGCTGGCGATGGACATGTCGCCCACGGCCACCGCCTTCACCATGCCGCCGCCGGCCGTGGCCTCGAACGTGAGGTCCTTGATCTCCTCCTGGGCGCGCGCCAGCTCCAGCTGCATCTTCTGGGCCTGCTTCATCATCTTCTTCATGTCCATGGGGTATCTCCTTCTTCGTTGCTCGTTGCGGTCGATCTTGCGAAAGCGCCGGCCGATCCGGCGGGCGCGTGGATCCGGCAGGGGCTATTCTCTCACTTCTTCGACGACGACGCCTTCGCCGAACCCTGCGGCGAGCGCGGCGCGCAGGTCGTCGGGCGACTGGACGCCGGATGGAGCCGGAGGCGTGGCCGCCGTGCGCGCAGCTTGCTCCGGGGCGGGAGCTGCCGCAGGGGCCGCCGGAGTTGGAGGCGTTTGCGCCTGCGGCCGCGCGGGATCCTTCGACTCGCTTCGCTCGCTCAGGATGACAGAGGGGGCTTGCCCGCCCGGGATGACAGAGGGGGCTTGCGCGCTCAGGATGACAGGGGCTGCGGGGGCAGGGACCGGTGCGACGGCGGCCGGCGTTCCTACGCTCGTCACGTGCGCGACAGCGGAGTGGCCGCTCTCGAGGGCCTCCACGCGCTCGGCGAGGGCTGCGAGCGTGAGGTCGGAGTCCGGCCGCACCATGCGCGTGAGCGCAATCTCGAACGACAGGCGCGGGTTCGTGGACGTCTTCAATTCCGCCGACAGGTCGCCCAGCACGGCCAGCAGCCGCGCGAGGCGGTCGGGCCCGAACAGGGGCAGCTCGCTCGCCAGCTGACGGCGCTCGGTGGCGCCCACCTCCAGCGCCACGTCGGCGTCGGTAAGCGACATCACGTAGAGGTTGCGCACGTGCTCGGCCAGATCGCGCGTGAACTGCGCCAGGTCGGCGCCCGTCTCCACGTACTCGGCCGTCCAGCGGAAGCACCCGGCCACGTCGCGCGTGCCGATGGCGCGCATGATCTCAGCCAGGTCGTTCGTGTCCACGCCGCCCAGCATGCGCTCGGCCACTTCCAGCGTCACCTTGCCTTCGCCGAACGCGATGAGCTGCTCGAGCGAGGTGAGCGCGTTGCGCATGCCGCCTTCGGCCCGGTGCGCGATGAGGTCGAGCGCCTCGCCTTCGAACTCAACGTCCTCGGACACGCAGATGGCACCCAGGCGCGACACGATGGCCTCCGACGAGATGCGGCGGAAGTCGAAGCGCTGGCAGCGCGAGTGGATGGTTTCGGGCACCTTCTGCGGATCGGTGGTGGCCAGGATGAACACCACGTGGCTCGGCGGCTCCTCGAGCGTCTTCAGCAGCGCGTTGAACGCGGCCGTCGACAGCATGTGAACCTCGTCGATGATATAGATCTTGTAGCGTCCACGCGTGGGAGCGAACTGCACGCGCCCGATGATCTCCTCGCGCACGTTCTCCACGCCGGTACGGCTCGCGGCGTCCAGCTCGTAGACGTCGGGGTGCTCGCCGTTCGCGATCATCACGCAGTCATCGCACGTGCCGTCGGGCTCGGGCGTGGGCCCGTGTTCGCACAGCAGCGCCTTGGCCAGCAGGCGCGCGGTGGTGGTCTTGCCCGTACCGCGCGGGCCCGTGAACAGGTAGGCGTGGCTCACCTTGTCCTGCTCGATGGCGTTTTTGATGGTGCGCTCGATATGCTCCTGGCCGACGACGTCCTCGAATATCTGCGGCCGGTATTTTCTGTAGAGTGCCTCTGACATGGCGCGTGGCTCCCGCTTTCCCGTGGGCGTTTCAAGTTCTCGCACCTATTATAGAAGAACCGCCCGCCCCGCGCGGCACACCGCCCGAGCCCTCACAGCATCAGCAGCATGGAACGCGCCGCGTCTCCTCCTGCCGCAAGAATCGTTTGGAAATGCAAGTTGTGCCGGTTCTGCGCGCGATTCGCTGCGCAGAACCGGCACAACTTGCATTCCCGAGCGTTATTCGTAGCAGACGCCGCCCTGGCAGTTATTCCGCGTCGCCCTCCGCAGCGGACTGCTTCTTCTTGCGGGAGCTCATGGCGGCCTTCACGGCGCCGATGATGGCGGGCGCCACGCTCACGGCCACGATGCCCAGCACGATGACCTCGAAGTGCTCCTGCACCACCGGGATGCCGCCGAAGAAGTACCCCACCAGCACGAACAGGCTCACCCACGACACGCCGCCCAGGACGTTGAAGAACGTGAACTTGCCGAAGTTCATGTGGCCGGTGCCCGCGATGAACGGGGCGAACGTGCGGAAGAACGGCATGAAGCGCGTGATGACGATGGTGAGGCCGCCGTACTTCGCGAAGAAGTGGTCGAGCTTCTCCATGCGCTCGGGCGTGAGCGCCTTCACCTTGCCGGAGTCGATGATGCGCGCGCCGAAGAACCGCGCGATCCAGTAGTTCGACGTGTTGCCCAGGATGGCGGCCACGTAGAACACGATGAGCGTGGCCCAGATGTTCAGCCCGCCGCCGTCGGCCGAGAACACGCCGGCCGCGAACAGCAGCGAGTCGCCGGGCAGAAACGGGAAGAACACGAGCCCCGTCTCCACGAACACGATGAGGAACAGCGGCGAGTACACCCACACCGGACCGAGTGCGATGATCCAGCCGGCGATCGCCCCACGAGGGTCGGAAAGCAGGTCGACGAAGAAATTGATGATATCCATGCGGGCCCCTTGCCGTTAATACGCGTTGCGCTGGCCTCGCGAGCCAGCGCAACGGAAGTGCCCTGAATAGGCAGGGGCGCTCGTCAGCGGTCCCTTATGGCTGCTTCCTCCCGGACCTGACCAGGTTCGGAACATGTCGCCGCCCCAGCCCATTCAAGGCACTGGTGAAATAACCGAGACGACAGTATACGCGATGCGCTCATCACGCGCGCGCCCAGCGCAGGGGAAGCAACCAAATGTCCACAGGCGGCAGGGTCCTGGGCGGCCTCGGCCGTAACCGGGCCCTGCCGATCGGGACATCGCGTCCTAGCAGTTGCGGTAAGACGATGGATGAAAGAGCCCTTGCCGAGCGACAATACGCAGCAAGCGCTACACTTCCATCGAGAAAGACAGCGGAATGCGGAGGATATGGCTCCAAGGGAAGAGACAAGATGCAGCATGCGGCTGAGGCGCTTTGTTTGCTGTGCGGCCGTCTTGGCGTGCGCGTGCGCGTTAGGGGCGTGCTCTGCGCCTGTCGGAGGCGTTGCGGCCGATCGTGCGACGTTCGGCGAGGTGAGCGAGCCTTCCTTCGAGCCGCCGGTGGAGCCCGTCGCGCCCGCTGCGGAGCCCGCTCCCTACGCGCCAAGTGGCACCGACCTCCTGGCGCTTTCCGGGCAGCGCGAGCCCTTCGCCTTCGCTGCCGCGCCCGGCGATGCCGCGCCGACCCTTTCCCAGGAGACGCTCGTCGCGCTCGACGCCGCGACGCAGGCGATCATCGACCAGGGCGCGGAGGCCGGCTACCTGCTGTTCGACCTCGAGTCTGGACGCGGCGTCGCGGCCAACGTCGACGCGCGCGTGTTCTCGGCAAGCTCCATCAAGGCCCCGTACGCGCTGTTCCTCTGCGAGACGCAGCTCGATGCGGGCGGGATCGAGCCTGCCGAGGAGGCCGACATCCGCGCGCTCATGGAGGCCGCCGTGAGCGAGTCCGATAACGACGCCTACCAGGCCCTGCGCGACCGCTTCGCCGGCCCGGCGTTCGGGGAATGGCTCGACGGCCTGGGCATCGGCGAGGAGTTCAGCCGCGAGCAGTACACCCCCTACTACTCCGCGCGCGAGTCGGCCTTGCTGTGGCTGCGCATGCAGGAGTACCTGAACAGCGGCGCGCCCTCGGCGACGTGGCTCGAAGGGCTTCTGGAGAACGCGCGCGTGTCGTTCATGCGCCACGCCCTGGCCGGCGGCGATGTGAGCGTGCTCAGCAAGGCCGGCTGGCTCGACGGCGAGGAGGACATGGACGGCTTCTGCGACTCGGGCATCGTGACCGAGAACGGGCGCGCCTACCTGCTCACGGTCATGACGTCGCTCCCCTACTCCACCGAGGTCGAATACGATTTCGAGGCCCTTGTCCAGGCCGTCTGGAGCGCTCGAGGGGATATCGCCAGCTGAGCGACGTCGCGTTCCTTCCGCTTTCATATGCGCGAGGGCCCGCCAGAATGCCGGCGGGCCCTCGAAACGTTCTTGCTAGACGCGCGCGCCCGTCAATCCTACAGCGTGCGCAGGCTCACTTCTTTCAGCTGGCGGCCCGTTACGGCGTTCGGGGCGCCGGTCATCGGGTCGCTCGCGCTGCTGGTCTTGGGGAAGGCGATGACGTCGCGGATGGACGCCTTGCCGGCCAGCAGCATGACCAGGCGGTCGAGGCCGAGCGCGATGCCGCCGTGCGGCGGGGCACCCAGCTCGAGGGCATGGATGAGGTGGCCGAACTTCTCGTCGATCTCCTCGTCGGTGAGCCCCAGACGGCGCAGCACGCGGCGCTGCAAGTCGGCCTCGTGGATGCGGATGGTGCCGCCGCCCGCCTCGAAGCCGTCCATGACCAGGTCGTAGGAGTAGCTGCCGCACTCAAGCGGCGCGTCTTCTATCTTGCCCAGATCCTCCACGCGGATCTGCGTGAACGGATGGTGCTCGGCGGCGTACTTCTTCTCGTCCTCGTCGTACTTGAACATGGGGAAGTTCACCACCCAGAGCAATGCATGCCCCTCACGCGGGATGTTCAGCGCGTCGGCCATGTGCAGGCGCAGGGCGGAGAGCACGGCGTTGGCCACCTCGGGCTTATCGGCCGCGAACAGCAGCAGGTCACCCGGCTCGACGTCCATGGCCTGCTTGAGCGCGGCGAACTCCTCGTCGGAGAAGAACTTGATGATGGGGCTCTTCTCGGCGCCGTCGGTGGTGAACGCGATCCAGGCCATGCCCTTCGCGCCGTTGGCAGCCGCGATGTCGGCCAGCTTCTCCACTTCGCCGCGGCTCCAGTCGCCCGCGCCCTTCGCGTTGATGGCCTTCACCACGCCACCGGACTGCGCCACGCTGGAGAACACCTTGAAGCCCGTGTTCTTCACGAGGTCGGTGATGTCGTGCAGCTCCATGCCGAAGCGGGTGTCGGGGCGGTCGTTGCCGAAACGCTCCATGGCCTCGGCGTAGGGCATGCGCGGCAGCGGGAAGTCGTGCTGCACGCCCACGGCGGCCAGCACCTCGGCCATGACGTCCTCCATGAGGCGCAGCACGTCGTCTTCCTCGACGAAGCTCATCTCGATGTCCACCTGGGTGAACTCGGGCTGGCGGTCGGCGCGCAGATCCTCGTCGCGGAAGCACCGCGCGATCTGGTAGTAGCGCTCGACGCCGGCCACCATGAGCATCTGCTTGAACTGCTGGGGGCTCTGCGGCAGCGCGTAGAACTTGCCCGGGTTCGGGCGGCTGGGCACGATGTAGTCGCGCGCGCCCTCGGGCGTGGAGTTGGCCAGGATGGGCGTCTCCACCTCCAGGAAGCCGCGCTCGTTCAGGGCACCGCGCATGGCCTGGGCCACCGTGTGGCGCAGGTGCAGGGCCTCGTACATCTCGGGACGGCGGATGTCCAGATAGCGCCACTTCATGCGCGTGGTCTCGTCGGTCTCGATGCCGTCTTCGATGGCGAACGGCGGGGTCACGCTCGTGTTCAGCACCTCGACGGACTTCGCCAGCACCTCGATCTCGCCCGTGGCCATGTTGGGGTTCACGGCGTCGGCGCCACGCTCGCGCACCGTGCCGGCCACCTTCAGCACGTACTCGCGGCCCAGGTGCTCAGCCTTCGCGAAGTCATCCGCGCTCACGCAGTCGGGGTCGACGACCACCTGCGTATAGCCCGCGCGGTCGCGCAGGTCGATGAAGATGAGACCGCCGTGGTCGCGGTTGTGCCACGCCCAGCCCGTGAGCACGACTTCGCGCCCCACGTCGCCCTGGCGCAGCTCGCCGCACGTCGCGGTATGCATGCAGTATTCGTTCATGAAGTCCGTCATAGTGATGGTTCCTTGCTCCTTGACGCCGCTATCTAGAACCCGCCGCACACGGGCGGCGGGCAATGCTCAAACTGGATTATTGTACTGCAAGAAGCGCGCGCGGGCCGAAACTCGCGCGCCGCTCCATGCAAAATGCGCTGCCGGGGCCTTAGAATTCGGTGTCCGTGAACACGCAGTTCACCCCGTTGTCCAGGCAGAGCTGCTGCAGCTTGCGGTCGAGCGTGAACAGCGTCGCCGCGTTGCGTCGCGCAAGAAGCAGGTAGAACAGGTCATACGAGGAATGCCCCAAGCGAACCGATTCTAGCAAGGCCTCTTCCCACAGCTCCCCGTCGGGAATGAACTCGTCCACGGAGGAAAGGCACGCGCGCCCCATCTCCCGAGCCTTCTCCCTGGTCATATGGCCGCCTCGCACCCTTTTCTCAAGCACATGGGTGACTTCGGCGCAGAAAAGGGCCGGGGAGACAACCTTTTCGCCTTCGAGGAGCAGCGCCTTGAGCGCCTTCCCCTCCTCGGTTCCGACGAGCATGTTGATGGCCGCATTGCAATCGAGGACGATCATGCTAGACCTCCTCGTCGTACGGCATACCGAGAACGTCGCTCATCTGGCGATCACGCTCCCGACGCCCCTCATGCACGAGCTCGACGATCTCATCCGCAGTCGGCTTCGGCCCACCCCACTCAAACCGCTCGATCTCCGAGAACAGCTTCTTGCGCTTCTCGATGCGGGCGGTGCGCTCCTCCTCGGTGTCGAAGTCGAAACGCGGATGCACGGCGCGGTACATCCGCTCGCCGTCCCAGTAATGCGACGACTCCGGATGCGCGAGCATCTGCTCCACGGCCACGATGACCTGCTGCGCCATGCTGCGGTGCTGGCTGGCGGCATAGGCCTTCAACTGCTCGTACAGATCGTCCGGGAAATCACGCACTTGCAATGCCGGCATGGCTACCTCCTTGTTTGCATGTCTCTAACATGTAGCATACATGCATTTTTGAGAGGACGCAAGGGCGCAAGACAAAGTGACGCCGCCTTGGTTCACTTCCCCAATCAGCATCTCGACAGAAAGGGCAAGAATTTGCGGCTGTGGCACAGATCAGGTGCCGTTCGTACGATGCCGCCATTCATCAGGCAACGTTTCCCCAGGTCGCGAATTTCTCAAGCGCGTCACGCGTGCCACAGCCGCAAATTCCCGCCCTTTCGAAAGGCGCGGCAAGAGCGCCTACATGACCCCCGAGCCAAACAGCACCAGGTCGAGCAGCTCTTGCTTGGAGTGGATGTTGAGCTTCTCGTACACGTGTCCGATGTCCCAAATGGGGACTGTCCCCATTTGGGACATCCGGCTTACTCGAGCTCGCTGAAGACGTCTTCCACGGCGGGGGCCGGACTGCCGAAGGGCTCGCCGCCGAAGCGGGCGAGCAGGGCCTTCGCCGCCGCGAGGTTCACGGCGCGCTCCTCGTGGGTCTGCATGTTGCGCACCTTCATCTGGCCGGCGGCCAGCTCGTCGGGGCCGAGCACGACAACCGCGTGCGCACCCAGCTTGTCGGCCAGCTTGAACTGGCTCTTCAGGCTGCGGTGCTGGTGGTCCATCTCGCCGGCGAGGCCCGCGTCGCGCATGGCCTGCACGAGCGAGAACGCCTCCGCGCGCACCGAGTCGTCCACGCAGGCCACGAACACGTCGCAGCGCGCCGCCGGCGGGAACGCGTGACCCGCGGCCTCGAGCGCCAGCACGCAGCGCTCGTAGCCGAGCGCCCAGCCGAAGCCCGGCGTGGGGCGTCCGCCCACCTCCTGGGCCAGCTTGTCGTAGCGCCCGCCGCCGCCGATGGCGTTCTGGCTGCCCATGCCCTCGGTCACCTGCACCTCGAACACCGTGCGCGTGTAGTAGTCGAGCCCGCGCACCAGCTTCGAGTCCTCCACATAGGTGAGCCCCGCGCCATCCAGGTGGGTCTTCACGGCCTCGTAGTGTTCGCGGCAGTCGTCGCACAAATGATCGGTGATCTTCGGCGCGCCCTCCATGACGGCGGCGCAGCCGGGGTTCTTGCAGTCGAACGCGCGCAGCGGGTTGATCTCCGCGCGGCGGTTGCACTCGTCGCAGAGCTCGCCTGCATGCTCGGCCATGTAGGCGCGCACGGCTTCGCGGTACGCCGGGCGGCACGCGTCGCAGCCCATGGAGTTCACCAGCAGGCGCGTGCTCTCCACCGGGATGCCAATGGCCGCGTAGAAGCGCATGAGCATGATGATGCCCTCGGCGTCCACGCTGGGCTCCTCGGCGCCCAAACACTCGATGCCCACCTGGTTGAACTGGCGCTGGCGGCCCTTCTGCGGGCGCTCGGCGCGAAACATCGGACCCGCGTACATGAGCTTCGCGGGAGCGGCCCCCTGGGGCACCAGGTCGTGCTGCACCACGGCGCGCACGACCCCGGCCGTGCCCTCGGGGCGCAGCGACAGGCGGCTCTTGGCCTTCACGGTGCCGCCGCCCAGAAGCGTGGCGAGATTCTGCCCCGAGATGGCGGTGAACATCTCCTTCGACACCACGTCGGTGGCCTCGCCGATGCCGCGCACGAACAGCTCCGTCTGCTCGAACAGCGGCGTCTCGATGGGCGCGTAGCCGTAGCGCCCGAAGATGTCGGCGGCCACGGCCTTGAAATGCGCCCAGAACGCCGCCTCGTCGGGAAGCAGGTCGCGCGTACCTTCGGGGGATTGAATCGCCATGATGGTGCCCTTCGTTCTCGTTGTGCGGAATCCCGTTATTGTAACGCAGAGTCCCCGCTCAGCGGGTCGAAACCTCTAGGGAGCGCATGACGTTCACGAGGGCGTCGTCGGGGCGGTAGCGCAGGCGCAGGGCCAGCAGGTTGCGCGCCACGGGGAAGAGCCCCTCGTCCACCGCCGCAGCGGCGCCCGAGCCCAGCGCTTCGAGCACGTCCTCGGTGGGCGCGACGGGGATGCCGAAGCGCGCGAGCTCGCTGTCCACCTGCGCGCGCTCGACGAGCGCGACGCCCGTCTCCTCCACCAGCTCCTGCAGCTCGGCGGTGGCCTGCAGCGCGATGACCTGCGACACCATGAGCGACTTCAGATAGCACGCCGCCCCCGGCTCGGGCCGGCCCGCCTTCCACAGCACGTAGGCCAGCTGGTAATACGCCATGGAGATGTCGCTTGGCTGCACGGCGATGCGCAGGCCCTCTACCAGCACCTCGGCCGCGTTCTCCATGTCGCCCACCAGCATGTACGCGCGCCCAAGCTGCCGGAAGCCCGCGGCCGTCGCCGGAGCCATCTCCACGGCGCGCAGGCCGAAGCGCTGGGCGTCGTCGGCGCGCTCGAAGGAGTGCTCGAGCAAACGGACGATCTCGAGGTGGCACAGGTAGAACGAATCGGTGGCCATTAGCACGCGCTTGCCGGCGTCGGCGTGCGCGCGCTCGGGAGCCCCTTGGCCGTCGCGGCGCGCGCGGTTGTACAGCATGCGCCCCGCGTAGGAGTCGAACGTGCGGTAGACGGTGGCAGCGCCGTCGGAGAACCCGTCGAGCGCGGCCGCCTCCACCACGGCGTCGATGAGCACGTCGGCCGCCTGGCCGGGGTCGTGCTGGGCGAGCGCGCGGGCGCGGGCGAGCGCGGGCAGGCAGCGGTCGTCGCCGAGGAAGCGGCCCACCACGGCGTTCTGGTCGCCCGCGTCCACCTCGCCCTCCGCGAGCGCGGCCATCAGGCGCGTGCACGCCTCGCGGGCGCGGTCGTCGTCGGCGGCCTCGGCGCGCTCCTGCTCGGCGCGCACGATGCGGATGGCCGCGCTCGCGCTCTCGGCGCGCACCACCTCGTCCGCGAGCCCCTCGGCCCTGCGGCGCAACGCGGTATCGTAGCTGATGCGCAGCTCGGCGCACGATTCGGCTCCCAGCACGTATGCCGCCTCCTCGCCCAGCGCCACCTCGGCGGCCTCGGGCAGATCGACGCGGGACGCCGCCGAGGGCAGCGGCTTCAGCGCGGCGAACGCGTCCGCATCGGCCACGTCGAAGCGGGTGCCGCACGATGCGAACAGGGGCGCGGGGTCGCCTGCGCGCGCGGCGTCGAAGCCCTGCGTCGCCTCGAAGGCGGCGCGGTCGAAGGACGCCCGGTACCAGGCCGGCCGCGTCTCGAGTCCGGGGAACTCACCGGCGGCCGCGCCCTCCGCCTTGGCGGGAGGCTCGACGAACGGGCGCGCGACGACGTCCACCCGCCGCAGCGTCGGCGCGGCCTCGAGGGCCGCAGCCGCGAGCGCAAGGCCGAGGTGCATGGCGTAGCGCCTGGCCTGGGCCTCTCGCGCGGCCTCGTCCGGCTGCGCCCATGAACCCGCGCCCGCGCCCTGCGGCGCATCGGCCCACGCCCACGCCGGCATGAACGGGCCGTCGGGCACCGTGAGCTCGAGCGCGGCCACACCGGCGGCCACGTCCGCATCCACGACAGCATCGATGCGCACGGGCAGGCGCAGCCGCTCGATCGCCCCGCCCATGGCGCAGCGAAACGCCCACTCCCCGCCCTCGGCACCGTCGGGCGCGTCGGAAAGCTCTCCCAGCCGGGGGCGCTGCATGCCCGCGGCCTCTATGAGATAGGCATCCCACCGGGCGCAGTCGATGTCCGTCGCGGCCGGCACGTTCTCGCCGAACGCCTCGCTCACCAGCAGAAAGCGGTTGACGGCCGCCTCGAGGGCCCACACCGTGCGCAGCGGGACGCGCGCGCCCTCATCCTCGACGGCCAGGTAGAACGTGTCGGCATAGCGCGTCGTGCGCACGAGGCGCAGCGCGTCGTCCTTCACGCCGCGCGCGTCGAGTTCGTCGAGGCCCGCCTCGGAGAGCCACTGCGCCAGACAGCGCTCGAGCGCCGGCGGGCGGCACACGGGATCGGACGCGGCTGCGCGCACCTCAGCCGAGACGGTCCGGAACGCGGCAAGCGGCTTCTCGGCTCGCAAAAGGCCGAGCACGTGGCCCAGCCCGCGCTCGGGCACGGCCGGCGCGCCGAGCGCGGGCCGATGGACGAACGCAAGGTACGCGCGCGCCATCACGTCGTTATAGGAGAGCCCGGCGGCGTGCGGGCCGAAGTCGAACCACGAGTCGAACAGCGTGTAGGCGCCGCGCGCGCAACGGTACTGCGCCACCTCCCGCCCCTCGCCGCCTTCGCGCACTTCCACGCAGCCGCGCTCCTCGCCGGGGGTGGGCTGTTCCTCGTAATGCAGGAACAGCAGGTCAGGCTCGCGCGCCGGCGGCGTCTCGAACGGCACGTCGGTCGAGAACGCGCGTCCGTACCGATCGATGTACGCCAAGACGAGCGCGTCGTTCTTGCCGACGAACTCCACCACGTAGATGCCGCCCGTCGCCGGCGTCGGAAGGCCCTTCTCCACCCAGCCGAAGACGGGCGCGGCGGCCGGGGCGGCATCGGACAGCGGCGGCACGGCACCCTCGAGCACCTTGCGCCGAAGTCCGAAGAGCGTGCTTCCCGAGATGCGGCGCACGCCGCTTTGCCCTGATTGCTGTCGCACGAGTGAGTCCTTCCTTTTGCCACGAAGCAGCATAGCATGACCGCGCGGGCGCAGAAAGGGCCGCTGCACGCCACGCCCCCGGATCGCGCGACGGCGGCCGGGGGCGTGGCAGGAGGAGGGGGTGAAGGCGCGCGCCCGTCGGCGCGCGGGATCAGTGATGGTGGTTGCAGGCCTGGTCGGCACCCATGACAGGGGCCTTACCAGCAGCGACGATCTTCGCCGCGTCGCCCACGACGGCGTGCTCGTTGTCGAAGTACACGGTGATGCCCGCCTGGTTGAAGCCCATGAGGGGCCGCATGCCCATGCCGGCCGCCACGATGGCGTCCACGCCGGCGTCGGCCAGCAGATTCACCGGGCGCAGGCAGCCGCCTTCCTCGTGGGGAGGGTTGGCCACTTCGCCCGTTCCCGTGATCTCGCCGTTTGCGATCTCGACCACCGTGAAGCAGTCGCAGTGGCCGAAGTGGCCGGCCCGCTGGGCTTCGAGGCCCGCTGCGCCCATCGTGGGAACCGCCAACTTCATCGTCTCGTTCATTCTTCGCCTTCTTTCTCCGGGGCGCCTTTGCCCCGATTCAGTTGTTGCAGACCGCCTTCCAGCAGGCCCACCAGGAGCCCGTCCAGCCGCTGGCGGTCGCGCAGGGCGTCGAGCCACTGCTCGGCCAGCTCCACGCCCTGCTGCGTGAGCTCGTACTCGCGCCGGCGCGGGCCGGACTCGTCGTCGCACCAGCGCGAGACGACCGCGCCCTCCTCCTCGAGGCGGCGCAGGCTGCGGTACAGGCCGCCCACGTCCACGTCCACCGCGCCGTCCGTCTTCTCGAGGATGGTCTTGCGCATGTCGTAGCCGTAGCCGCCCGCGTGCAGCAACGCCGCGAGCGCTGCCGGCTCCACGAGGGCGCCGCCCCCGCCGCCGCGCCTGCGGCAGCACGGCTTGCGCGGGCCGGGGCCCATGCCCCCCGCCGGGGTGCCGCATTCGCCGTTCGGCATCCGCCTTCGCCTCCTTCGCGCATCTCGCACATATATGCCTTGAACATATATACTCCCCCAGCATGCATGTTGTCAACATATATTCGGTGAACCGGCCGCGCCCAAAACCGATTGTCGACCCAAACACACGCCACAGCGCCGTTATGCGTGTGTTTGGGTCGACAATGGAACACCCATACCGACCCCCTGGTACGTGATGGGAAAGGCGTCTTCCTTCTTTCCGCTTTACGTAAAGCAATTTGCGCGTTATAATGGAATTTGGAGGACAATCGAAGGAGACCCCCATGCCCACAGCGCAGATCAACGCACGCATCGACGCGGACGCGAAAACGGCCGGCGATGCCTCTTTCGCGTCCGCAGGCTACTCCCCCACGCGCGTCGTCAGGCTGGTGTGGGATTTCGCCGGCAGGCATCGGCATGACGCCGCTGCCGTGCGCGAGCTGCTCGAATCACTCGAGGAGAAGGAAGGCGACGACGCGCAGACGGCCGAGCGCATCCGCATCGCCGAATCGGGGCCGGGCATCTACCGGCAAGCGCTCGAGGCGTTGGGGGCTTTCCCCGACCGCGCCGCCGCGCAGCTCGATTACGACGAGCTCCTCGCGCAGGCAAGCTTCGAGAAGATGGCGGAACGGGGGCTTTCATGACGTCCAACGTGGTGGTAGTCGACACGAACGTCTGGCTCGACTACCTCATGGGCGACCGCCCGAACCACGACGACTCATTCGCCTTCATCGTCGAGGCCAAGCGCCGGGAGGTGCCGCTCGTCATTCCCTCGCACGCCCTCAAGGACGTCTTCTTCATCTTCCAGCAGCAGCTCAAGATCGCCGCTAGGGAAACCGGCGACCTCCCGTCCGAGCGGGCCGCCGCGAGCGCTCGGCAGGCCGCCTGGGCCGCCCTCGACCTCATCATGGATCTCGCCGTCGTCGGGCCGTCCGACCAAAGCGATGCTTGGATAGCCGCCAAACAGCGGGCCTTACATTCCGATTACGAGGACAACCTGGTCGTCGCCACAGCGCAAAGGCTCGGCGCCCGCATGCTCGTCACCAACGACGCGAAACTCGTGCTCCACGCCCCCGTCGCCGCCTTGACCGCGGCGGATGCTCTCGCGCAGCTGGCAATCGCATAGCACAGGCGAAGGGACTCGCATGAGCCCCTTCGGCGCGCCTGCACGCTACAGGCGCTCCACCACGAGGTCGCCCATCTGCACGGTGCCCACCACGCGGTCGGCAGGCGTGTCGGAGCCCTTGATGTCGCCGGTGCGCCAGCCCTCGTCGAGGACGGCGGTCACGGCGCGGCGGATGTCGTCGGCGGCCTGCTGCATGTCGAAGCTGTAGCGCAGCATCATCTCCACGGAGAGTATCTGCGCGAGCGGGTTCGCGATGCCCTGCCCCGCGATGTCGGGCGCGCTGCCGTGGCTCGGCTCGTAGAGCGCCACGCCGTCGCCGAGGCTCGCGCTGGCGAGCATCCCGAGCGAGCCCGTGATCTGGGCGGCCTCGTCGGAGAGGATGTCGCCGAACATGTTCTCGGTCACCACCACGTCGAAGTCGGCGGGGCGGTTGATGAGCTGCATGGCCGTGTTGTCCACGAGCAGGTCCTCGAGCTCCACGTCGGCGTACTCCTCGTCGTGGATACGGTGCACGATCTCGCGCCACATGCGGCTCGTCTCCAGCACGTTGGCCTTGTCCACACTGGTCACCTTGCTGCGGCGCTTCCGCGCAGCCTCGAAGGCCTGGCGCGCGATGCGCTCCACCTCGTACTCGCGGTACTCGAGCGTATCGTAGGCGCGCTGGCCGGCAGCGCCTTTCGCGCCGCAGCCCTCTTCGTCGTAGAAGCGCTCGCGACGGCCGAAGTACAGGCCGCCCGTCAGCTCGCGCACGATCATGAGGTCCACGCCGTCGATGACCTCGGGCTTCAACGTGGACGCGCCCGCCAACGCGTTGAATATCTGCACCGGGCGCAGGTTCGTGTACAGGCCGAGCGCCTTGCGGATGCCCAAGAGGCCCTGCTCCGGGCGCGGCTTCGCGGGGTCGGTGGTGTCCCACTTCGGCCCGCCGACGGCCGCCAGCAGCACCGCGTCGGACGCCTCGGCCGCCCGCAGCGTCTCATCCGGCAGCGCCGTGCCCGTCGCGTCGATGGCGCAGCCGCCGATGAGCGCCTCAGTGTAGGAGAACGCCGCGTCGTACTTCGCCCCCACCGCGTCGAGCACCTTGCACCCCTCCGCGATGATCTCCGGCCCGATCCCGTCGCCCGGCAACAGGCAGATCTGATAGTTGGTCATGGCCCTACTCCTTGCCCAGCTTCTCGCGCGTGCGGTTGATGAGGCCGCCGGCTTCGATGATCTCCTTGATGAACGGGGGGAACGGCTGGGCCTGGAAGGTCTGGCCGGTCGTCTCGTCCACGATGACGCCCGCGTCGGCGTCCACGCTCACCACGTCACCGGCCTTGATGGCGTCCACCGCCTCGGGGCACTCCATGATGGCGAGGCCCGTGTTGATGGAGTTGCGGTAGAAGATGCGCGCGAAGCTCTTGGCGATGACCACGTCCACGCCCGCGGCCTTGATGGCGATGGGCGCGTGCTCGCGCGAGCTGCCGCAGCCGAAGTTCTCGTCGGCCACGATGATGTCGCCGGGCTTCACGCGCTCGACGAACGACGTGTCGAGGTCCTCCAAGCAGTGTTTCGCCAGCTCAGCCGGGTCCGACGTGGTCAGATAGCGGGCCGGGATGATGACGTCGGTGTCCACATCGCGCCCGTAGCGATGCGCGGTTCCTTTGAAGTGCATGGTCGATCCTTTCAACATGTCCCAAATGGGGACAGTCCCCATTTGGGACACTAATCCAAATCTTCCGGCAGGGCGATGTGGCCGAGCACGGCGCTCGCGGCGGCGACGGCCGGCGAGGACAGGTAGACCTCGCTCGTGGGGTCGCCCATGCGGCCGACGAAGTTGCGATTCGTGGTGGCGATGGCGCGCTCGCCGGCGGCCAGGATGCCCATGTAGCCGCCGAGGCACGGGCCGCACGTGGGCGTGGACACGGCGCAGTTCGCGTCGAGGAACACGTCCATCAGGCCCTCTTCCATGCACTGGCGGTATACCTGCTGCGTGGCGGGGATCACGATGCAGCGCACGTCGGGGTGGACGGTGCGCCCACGCAGCACCTCGGCCGCCTGGCGCATGTCGGTGATGCGGCCGTTCGTGCAGCTGCCGATGACCGCCTGGTCGATTTTCACGTCGCGCGCCTCGGCCACCGGGCGCGTGTTCGACGGCAGGTGCGGGAAGGCCACCGTCGGCTGGATAGAGGCGGCGTCAATCTCATACACCTTCGCGTAGTGCGCGTCGGGGTCGGAATGGTACTCGGTGTAGGGGCGCTCGGTGCGGCCGTCCATGTAGGCGCGCGTCACGTCGTCCACCTCAATGAGGCCCGCCTTGCCGCCCGCCTCGATGGCCATGTTGGAAATCGACATGCGCTCGTCCATGTCCATGCTGCGGATGGCGCTGCCCGTGAACTCCATCGCGCAGTACAGCGCGCCGTCCACGCCGATCATCCCGATGATGTGCAGGATGACATCCTTGCCGGTGACGCCCGGCGCCAGCTCGCCCTCGATCTTGAACAAGAGCGACTCGGGCACCTTGAACCACGCTTTGCCGGTAGCGTAGCCCACGCCGGCGTCGGTGGAGCCCACGCCCGTGGCGAACGCGCCGAGCGCGCCGTAGGTGCACGTGTGGCTGTCGGCGCCGATGATGAGGTCGCCCGCGCCCACGACGCCCTGCTCGGGCAGCAGCGCGTGCTCGACACCCATGCAGCCCACCTCGTAGTAGTGGGTGATGCCCTGCTCACGCGCGAAGTCGCGCACGATCTTGGCCTGCTCGGCGCTCTTGATGTCCTTGTTGGGCACGTAGTGGTCGGGCACGAGCGCGATCTTCTGGGGGTCGAACACGCGCTCGACGCCGATCTTGCGGAACTCCTTGACGGCGATGGGGGCGGTGACGTCGTTGGACAGCACGAGGTCGAGATCGCATTCGATCAGCTGGCCCGGCTCGACGACGTCCAGCCCCGCATGGGCGGCGAGGATCTTCTCCGCCATGGTCATGGGACGTGGCATGCTTGCTCCTTTTGCTGCAGTGGGTCTCGTGGAAAACGCGGACATTGTACCACTCGCCCGCGCGCGCATGCGGAAGGGCCCCGCAGGGCCCTCCAAAGTCACGCGTATTTCCAGATTTCGTCAGGGGGAGGAGCGACCGCCGAGGCCGTGCGAAGCGACGGCGGTCGCAGGATCGATGCGTTACCAGGTGCCGTAGTACCCGTGGCCGTAGTCCATCATCCCGTACATCGCGGCCGAGATCATGCCGCCGATCATGAGGCCGATCAGGAAACCGAGCACGACCTGGATGGCGAAGCCGATGATGGCGAACTTGAGCGCGTCGCTCTTCACCTGCTGAGCCTTGTCGACGTTCACGAGCCACGCGAGGATGAGGCCGGGAATGCCCATGAGCAGGCCGATCGCAAGCCAGGCGAACTTCATGCCGCCGGTGAGCTGCATGAGCGGCGCGGGCGGGTAGAAGACGGGAGCCTGGGGCTGCGGCTGCGGCGCCGCGTACATCGGCGGCTGCTGCGGCTGCTGCGGCTGGGGCTGCGGCTGGGGCTGCGGAGGCGTCGGCGGAGCGACGGGAGGCTGCTGGAAGCCAGGGTCGACGGGCTGCGGCGGCTGGGGCGCTCCCTGGTCGTTGCGCTGCTCTTCGGTCATGGTGCACCTGCTTTCTGACGTGCGTCTCTGCGGTTCGCGTTCAGTATACGGCGCGCGCCCGCCCCGAGAAACGCCCACCATGGAACCGACACGCAAATACACCATATGGTGTAGGGGCGAGACAAAGGTGAGACAAAGACGATATGCCCATCGAGTGACGGACAGGCAAGGAAGCCCCGCTTGTTATTTCGCTTTGCCTCTTAGGGCACGTGGATTAACATCGGGATGGTCCAACAACCTGGCTGTCAGAGCCACAAACAAGAGAGGGGCTTCCCGATGGGCAAGTATACAACGTATGTGGGCATGGATGTGCATGCGCGTTCAATCGACGCACAGGCAATGAACATCGAGACCGGCGAGCACTTCAGGAAGACCTTCACCGGCTGCCCGAGCGCCGCAGACGTCGCCGAGTGGCTCGGGACACTCCCGCAGCCCGTGTACAGCGCCTACGAGAGCGGCTGCACGGGCTTTTGGATGGCGCGCGAGCTCACCGTGCTCGGCTTCGCCTGCGACGTCATCGCGGTATCCACGCTGCCGAAATCGACCAAGGACAAGCAGCACAAGTGCGACAAGCTCGACGCCAAGGCGATCTTAAGAGAGGTCGCCAACCCCGCCTCCGACTACACGACCGTCTGGATCCCCGATGAGAAGACCGAGGCGGAGCGCGATCTCGTGCGCGCCTACCGCGCCGCGGTCGACGCCGCCAAGCATGCCAAGCAGCGCCTGCTCGCCTTCTTGCAGCGTCACGGACGCGTATGGTGCGAAAAGACGAAGGCCGGCAGGGCCAAGAAAGCCTGGACGCGGGAGTTCGATGCATGGCTCAACAACATAGCATTCCAGGAGATCTCCGCTGAAAAGACCTTCGAGGCCTACAGGCGGCAGGTGAGGGACGCCTGCCGAGAAGTCAAAGAGCTCAAGGCGCTCGTGCGCGAGCTGGCCGGGAGCTCCGAGCACAAGCCCTACATCGACGCGCTCACTTTGCTCAAGGGCATCGAGGTGGAAAACGCGATGCTCGCACGTGTGGAGTTCGGCCTCTTCAGCCGCTTCGACACGGGGCGCAAGACGTCGTGCTGGCTTGGAACGATCCCTTCAAACGGCCCAAGCGGGCCTGTGGCAAGCCACGGCCACATAACGAAGGCCGGCAACAAGCACTTAAGACGAGCGCTTATAGAGGGGTATTCGGGGATCGCCGCATGGAAGTCCGGTCGCAAGGCGGTGCCCGAGGGGATAGGCGTATCGGGCGCCGTGCAGGCGATTGCGGCCAAGGCAAATGCCCGTCTCTATGAGCGCTACACTCACCTTCGAACCTGCGGCGCAAACGCCAACAAGGCCAAGGTCGCCGTCGTAAACGAGCTTGTCCGCTGGATCTGGGTCATAGGATGCGCGATCGAGAAAGAGCAGGCGAATGCGTAGCGCCGACATGCGGCGCATTCTCTAAAGACATCCCATCTGCTTGGAGCACGGACTCGAACAGGCACAGGTAACTCGCGACCGTCCCGCGCATCGAAAACATGCGGACAAAGACTTCCCCGTAAAAGATAAGCGACACTGCCTGACACAGAAGAATCGAAATATGAGCGGCTGCATAGCCGTATTCAAGGATATGAGAGTGAACCCGTTTGAGCGTCCGTATGATCGAGAGCCAAAGCTCCCGCACGCAGGATATGCACATGTCTTAAAGCCTCAAGCAGATTCGATGAGGCCTACCTCAGGAGTAGCTACCTGAGGTAGGCCGACCTATGTCAAAATTCGCACTTGACAACTCGATGGGCATATGAGGGACGGGGAATTTGTCTCCCTTACGAAAGCGCGAGGCAGAGGGCGTCGAGGAGGGTGATGGCGAAGTGCTGGGCGGAGCGGCCCGCGCCGGCATCCTCCCACATCTCGCCGGGAAGCTCCACGGCGATGCGCGAGGGCGAGGCGGCGTCGGCCACGCCGATGGCGGTCTCGAGGCGCAGCGACAGCGACTCCTCGTCCTCGAAGCTCACGCGCGGGACGCTCTCGAGCGTGCGCTCGTCGGGCAGGACGATGTGCACGAGCAGCATGGAATCGTCGGGGGCCACCAACAGCGAGTCGGCGCTCATGATCTTGGAGGCCGGGTTCGTGGCCAGCGCGAGGTTCGACATGCGCGACGCGACGCTGCGCGTGAACTCGTTCGTGCCGAACAGGCACAGCGCGTTGCGCTCGAGCACGTCGGCGGCGCGCGCGAAGCCCAGGTGGTTCGACCCGTGCACGGCCTCCTTGCCCTCCCACGAATGGTGGAGGTTGCGGATGGCGGCGTAGGTGTACGCGCCGGCGATGCCGTCCGAGGGCAGGCCGAGATTCAGCTGGAACTTGCGCAGCGCGAGCTCGGTGAATGCGCCGAAGATGCCGTCGGTCGCACCGCACGCGAAGCCGAGCGCGCCGAGCGCGTGCTGAAGATCGAGCACGTCGCGGCCGTGGAAGTGGGGCATGCGCAGGTAGAGCGTGCGATCGCCCAGCTGGAAGGATGCGTCGACGAGCGCCGACCACACCTTGCCGTCGACCTCGTTGGCCGCCGCGATGCCGCTGCGCTCGCAGAACGCGCGCACCGCCGCCGCAGTGGCGTCGCCGAACTCGCCGTCGATGGCGGAGGGGTCGAGCAGGCCGATGGTGGCGAGCCGCTGCTGCACGTCCTCGACAGCCGGGCCCTTGTCGTTTCGCTTGATGGTTTCCATGAGCGCCATGGTACCTCAACAAGAAAGCGCCGCCCCACGCTGGGACGACGCTTCCACCAAAGCAACAGAGCGAAGGGCGCGCTACTTCAACCTGTTGACGAACCAGTCGGCCATGCTGACCAGCAGGTCGCGGGCGCTTGAGGGGCGTACCATGTCGATCAAGCGGTTCTTCGCGATGCTCGTGAGGTTCTCGGCGTAGTTGCGCGCGTAGTCGACGCTGCCGGACGCCTCCATGATGGCCACGGCCTCGGCGAGCACGGCCTGGTCCTTCTCCTTCGACGAGAGGATCTCGATGAGGCGGTCGCGCTGATCGGAGTGCTGCAGCGCGTGCACCACCACGAGCGTGCGCTTGCCCTCGGTGATGTCGTTGCGGAAGTCCTTCTTCGTGGACTCCTCGTTGCCGATGAGGTTCAAGAGGTCGTCCTGGATCTGGAACGCGAGACCCGTGTCCAGGCCGTAGTTGCGCAGCGCCTCGATCTCGGCCTCGGTGCCGCCGCCGATGATGGCGCCGATGGCCAGCGGCACGGCGCCGGAGTAGTGCGCCGTCTTGTGCGTGGCCATGACCAGGTAGTCCTCCGGCGTGATGTCGTAGCGGCCGTCGCGCGCCCAGCCGATGTCGAGCGCCTGGCCCTCGATGGTGCGGCGCGTCATGTCGATGAGCTCGGTGATCACGCGCACCTTCGTGGCGTCGTCGAGGTTCTCGTCGGACACCACCGTGCCGTTCACCAGCGAAAGCGCGAGGTCGCCGGCGTTGATGGCCAGCCCCATGCCCTCGGTGAGATGCATGCACGGCTCGCCGCGGCGCAGCTCGGCCTCGTCGGCGATGTCGTCGTGGATGAGGGCGGCCGTATGGAAGTGCTCGATGGCCGCAGCGGCGCTCGTGGCGTGCACCATGTCGCCCCCGACCGCGCGGCAGGCCGCGAAGCAGATGAGCGGACGGTGGCGCTTGCCGCCGTTCTGGCTGTAGGCGTACAGCGGGTTGTACAGGTAGCGGTCCATGTCGGGGTGCGACCCGTGCGGGATGTACTCGTTCACCAGGTCGCCCACGCGATCGGCGTAATAGGAGAGGTACTCTTCGAAGGATTGGGGCGGCTCTTTCACCCCGGAGATGATCTGGTTGATGTTATCCATGGCGCTTTCTCGGTCGGCGACAAGTGATCGCCGACCATGGTAGCACAAGAAACCGAAGCGATTTCCTCGTCAAGCATGAGCGGCGCATTTTTCCGCTTTTCTTCGCATGAAGGCCGCAGAATATGCATCGTGCGGCGCGGGCGGCGTGCGATGAGGCTTCGGCGGCCAGCGTCATTTTTTCTTGCGGAATTGGGAAGGCGTCTTACCTGTGTGGCGCTTGAACGCCCGGCTCATGGTTATCGTGTTCGCGAATCCTACCGCTGCGGCTATCTCGTACACCGTCGCATCGGAGCCCTTGAGCAATTCGATGGCCTTGCCGATACGCAACCGATGCAGGTACTCGAGGAAGCCCATGTTCGTGTTGCTTTTGAACAACCTCGTGACGCTCGAGGCGCTCAATCCAAACTCGTCCACGATCCTCTGCGCACAGAAATTCTGATCCGCGTAGTTCTCGTTCAAGAACTCAACGATGCTCTCAAAGCGCTTCGTCGCATCGGTTTCCACGTTGCCAAGGTCGCGCACCTCCTCGATTGCCTCGATCAAATTGGCTTGGAACTCTTTCACATCGCGACTGCTGTTCACTTTACGGTAGACGGCATCGACCTGCTTGCTTGAAGCCGAGTTCATCTGGGGGGCATCGAGGAGGGCAAGGGCGGCCACGCTCTTGAGAAGGGCGAGGTCAGCTTCGCCGTAAGGACTCAACGCCTGGGGGTTCTGACTTTTCAGCGCCCTCAGATTGCGAAGCATGGCGCTCGCAGACAGCTTCGTGACGGATCGCGAGAACTCGTTCACCCGAGCGAAGTACTCGCTGGAAGACCCGACTCCCGCAGCCTCCGAGAAACCAGGATACGTCATGACCACGGCGTAACGCTCCTGCGAAAGACGGTAGGCCGCCATCCGCATGACCTCCTGATACGCGAAAGGCACTTCCGCGAACGAGTCCTTGGGACCGCTGACGTACACGGACAAGGCCGTCCCCTCCCCCATCAACGTCTCCTGCACGGAGAAACAGGCAGCTTCCACGCGGTCGACGAGTTCACGCCGCGCGCGAACCACCACGAGCATCATGCCGTTATCGGCCGTCCCCTCCACGCTTTCGGCGAAAAGCGCAAACGAGGTGCGCAGGATGCCGAGGACATGTTCGTTCAGCTCGGCGCTTGAGCATTGATCCGCCTCCGATTCCGCCTCGAAATCCACGTTCGCGCCGACCACCCAGTAGCTCATTCCCTCCTCATCCGTACCGTCATCGGGCTCGTCCTCACCCGGGCCGCTATAGCCCCTCAGCGTGTTGAGCAGCTGTATCCTGCCGATACGCTCCTGTTGGCTCTCGATGGTCTTCGTCATGGCGGATATCGAGTCGCTGATGACCTCGAATTCGTTCAAAGGCGACTCGGTCGCGCAATCGCCCTGTTTGCGCAGCTGACATACGATTTTGGAGATCTGGCGGTAGAAGCGCCGCGAAGACGCCAGGGCTATAACGACGCTCACGAGCATCAGGACGATCAAGCTGCCGTACATGATGGTGGCGATGTTCTGCTGCGCCCGCGCCACATCGTTGCCCACCACGACGCAAAACGCGGTTTTGGTGTCATCGAACAAAGTGTAGCAAGCGAGATAGGGGGAGCCGCCTCGTTGAAAATGGAGCGCGCCCGTGTCGCTTTCGTTCTCGACCAGATCCTCATAGTCGAGCCCCTCGAAAAGCGACGCGTCGCCCATAACCGCATGGCAATTGCCCAGGCAATCGAAATACGCAGCAGAAGCAGCTGGATCGATCGCCCTGAGCGAAGCGAGAAGGTCGGTTGCCTGAGGTCCCCCTATGCGAAGATACATCAAATACGCTCCATCGAGCAGCACTTGGATCCTCATGGCGGCCATGTTCCCTTGCTCGTCGTTCAGCAGGCAGGTGGTCGACTGCGCCATGTCGGTTTGCAGGTCGGCGAACCGGGGCAAAGCGCTCTGGATGCCGTCGGCAAACCGCTTGACCTCCTCATCTTCGAACGCGTCCCCCGTACTGGTCAGCGTGCGCACCCCGACGGAGAGGAGCACGCGGGTGGGCGATTCCGGAGAAGAATCCACTTCCTCTTGAACCGCCGCAAGCTTTTCCTGCAGTACTGCAACGTCCTTTGCATCCGCTTCATCCGATGCGGCCAATTCTGCTAGCACGCCATCCGACAGCAAGAGGTCGGCGCCCCTCTTCATCACCTCGTAAGTGAGTTGGCTTCTGTTGGGGTTGGTGGAGCAGAGCTTCAAGAGAGAGGCGAAGCTCTGCTCGAGCTGGTTATCGGCTGCCTTCATAGCGCCGCTCAAAGTGCTCACCGCCAACAGCAGCGGGACGGCGCTGAACAAAATCAACAGCACCGGAAGCAAGTAGAACCAAATGCCCTTCGCTTTCCCATGAGCGCGTCGTTCCATTTGAATCCCCTCCTTGAAGGCATTCTACCAGCTGCGAAACACGGGAAAGGCAGCGAGGGAGGAGGAAGGGCAGATCGGATTTTCCACAGCTTCATTTTTTGCATCGCCCCCTATGCCGGCAAATACGATGCGGGGGAAATACTGGCCTCTTGAGGAAAACCCCTCCCGTTTCTAGAGTTGTGCCCGCAGGGAGCGGTTCATCCGACAAGAAGGGATGCCTCATGACACAAGGAACCGGGATGCAAACAAGTAGAAGGACGTTCATCAAAGGGGCCGCCGCCGGTCTCGCAGGGGTTGCCTCGATGGGGCTGCTAAGCTCCTGCCAGCCGACCTCTCCGGACGACGCGAACGCGGATGCCAAAGTCGGATCGAGCGCAACGACTCCGGCCGCCTCGTCCTCAGGCCTTCCCCTCAACGGCTACGCCTCCGGCATCGACTGGTTGGGGGCGAAGCCGGAAATCTCAGATGATATGATCTCCGAGACGAGAACCTACGACGTCGTGGTGATAGGCACGGGCCATGCCGGAACGCAAGTCGCCCTCGCCGCGGCTGAGTCGGGCAAGGTGAGCGTTGGCGTGATCGAGGCTCAAACGGAAGAGGAATTCACCGAGAATGGCAGTGAAATCGGCGTGTTCAATTCGGAGGTGCTCCACGAACGCGACAGGGTGAACTACTCGGACATAGGCGAAGTGGTCAACGAGTACGTGCGCGTGAGCAACGGCAACGCGAAAGCGTCCATCATACGGAAGTACGTCGCCAATTCCGGCGCGATGTTCGACCATTGCTGGGAAGTCCTTCAGAAATCGGAACTCGGGCAGAAAATCTCGGCTCCCGGCTTCATGATCGTGCACACCAGCGTGAACGAGAATGGCGAATTCGATCCGGACATGTACCCCATCGACGAAGGCAACTCTAAAACCTGGGTGGGATGCGCCATGTTCAAAGTGCCCAACGGGAACACGGAGCTCGTTCCCCCTCGAGGCGCCTCCCATCACACCGGCCTCTGGCTCATCAGCTGCCTGATCGACGAAGCCAAAGCGCAGGGAGCGGAGTACCATTTCGGGCATAAGGGCATCGTCCTCGTGCAAGATGACGCGGGCAAAGTGACGGGCGTGATAGCGCAGGACGCCGGCGGGAATTACGTGAAGTTCGAGGCGAACAAGGCCGTTGCCGTCTGCACGGGAGACTTCAGCAACAACGGCGTGATGGTCTGGTCGCTCATCGAGGAGCTGGCCGAATACCAGATGAGGAACGGCAAGACGTTCGAAGACGCCATGGGCAGCTGGGTCGGTCCGTCAGGACGTGACGGCTCCGGGCACAAGATGGCTTGTTGGGCTGGGGGCATGATCGAAGAGTCCCCACGCGCCTGCCAGGACGCCGGCGGCGGCGCGACGGCTCCTTGGGGCTACTCCCCCCTTTTGCAGCTTAACGCCAACGGCGAGCGCTTCATGAACGAAGCCGACTACTATTCGTTGCGTACGACCTGCGCGCGGCAACCCAAGGGACTGATGGCCGTCGTCACAGATTCACAGTACCTGAAGACCATCGTCAAGGCCGGCGTGCACCATGGAGGTCCGGACTTCGCATGGGAGGGATCTTTCAAAGGCCTGACCGAAGGCATGACGACCGCCGGTCAAAACCCTGGGCCCGAGCCGAACATGGTTCCGAGCGCCGTCGTGGGAACGACGCCGGTGGAGGTCTTCTCGGCGAACACGATCGAGGAGCTGGCTGGATACCTGGGATACGAAGGCCAAGCTGCAGAGAACTTCGTGAATTCGGTGAACCACTACAACGAGCTGTGCGAAGCCGGATCGGACTCCGATTTCGGCAAGCGAGCCGACATGATGATCCCCGTGAACCAACCGCCGTTCTACGGGTGCGTGAAGGAGAACAACGGCGAACCCGGCCTGGGTCTGGTAACGCTGTGCGGATTGGTCACTGACGACGAGTTCAACGTGCTGGATGTGGACGGCAACCCCATTCCGGGGCTGTTCGTGGTAGGCAACACGCTGGGAGGGCGCTTCAGCCTCCAATACGCCACGCCTGTAGCCGGTTCGACATTGGGAATGGCTATGACCCACGGACGGCTGCTCGGCAAGCACCTCGCCGAGCTCTGACAAAACCCTCTCTCCCCTCCCAACGTCCCCGCTGCGAGTTCGCTCGCAGCGGGGCGACGTGCGTGCGATGAGGCCTCGGCGGCCCCGCCCTGTTCCAGCCAAAGCGAAACGATGACTTTACAGTCCTGGCGTTTCCGGATACATTCTACATTCTAAGGTGATTCTGATCGCATGCGAACCGGGGAGGGTATCGTGCGAAAAGACGGACTTCGGACGAAGCACGCCTACGTGGAGGCGCTGCTGGAGCTGAGCGAGCGAAAGCCGCTGAAGAAGATCACGGTGAGCGAGCTCATCGAGGCCACCGACACCGCGCACCTCGATCAGAAAGAAGGCGGCCATGCATGAGATGGCTCTTGTCCGCAGCGTCGTGGACATCGTGGTGGAGCGCGCCGAGGCGGCGGGCGTCGACAGCGTCGACGCGGTTTACCTGACCATCGGTTACGGACGCGACATCGTGGAGGACTACTTCGACGGGCTGTTTGCCTTCCTGGCGCGCGGCACCGTCGCCGAGCACGCGGAGCTCGTCATCGAGCGCGTGCCCGTCACCGCGCGGTGCAACGGGTGCGGCTTCGTGTTCCCGCTCGACGTGTTCGACCGCTCCACCTGGGCCTACCCCTCCTGCCACGCCGAGCGGAACTACCAGATCGTCTCCGGCAGGGAGTTCTACATCAGCCACATCGACGTGACCACGTCGAAAGAACTCGCCCGCGCGGCGGGATGAAACGACGACTCGCGCATCTCGTCTGAGCGAGCGAAGCGAGCTGAAGGATCTTCAGCCACGGACGCCCCGCTCGGCTGAAGATCCTTCGGCATGTCAAACGAGGGCTCAGCATCGGATTCTTGAAATCTTGGCCAAAATTTTCGAAATATGTACTTTCGCGACTATGCTAGGTCGAGACAATTTCCAAAACCCCAGGTCGGCATTCGCCCTGATGCGGCAGGACGGGCGAAATCCGGCGTTTACCGGCCCCGGAATACATATATCGAAAATTTTGGCCAAAAATCGCAGATTCGCGTGCATGGCTACCACCCCTGAGGGTAGCCAAGACAGAGGCCAGTGCAGCGGATTCGTCGATTTCTGAGCAAAAATTGCGATAAAATACCAATCTCGCAGCGTCTCGAAACGAGGCTCGAATGTTTCCCCTGCTCAGAAAAGCCGGCCGCAAACAGGCACCTTCCAAGACGGCCTTTTAGGCGAGCAGCCGGCTCTTCAGGTTCCCTTTATCGAAAATTTTGCTCAGAAATCGGGAAATCGGCTGCGCTGACGAGCCGCATTCCTCGAGGAGCGCGGAAATCGATGGTAGGGGCGGCGGGACTCGAACCCGCAAGACCGGAGTCGGAGGATTTTAAGTCCCCTGCGTATGCCAATTCCGCCACGCCCCCGCGTGGATGCCGCCGAAAACGACGACTCGCCTATGGTAGCAAACTTTCGCGCCGTCCGTCGGCGTCAGCGGGCGGCGTCGAGGATGATGCCGTGGAGGATGTCGGACTCGCTCACGGTGAACGAGTCGACGCCGGCCAGATCGAGCACCGTGCGCAGGATGACCATGCCCGCCACGATGACCGGCGCGCGGCCGGGGTCGAGGCCCACGATGCGCTCGCGCTCGGCGAGGGGCGCGCGGCGCAGCTCGTCGTGCACGGCGTCGAGCTCCGGCCGTGTGACCAGGGCCTTGTGCACGCGCGCGGTGTCGTAGACGCGCATGCGCTCGCGGATGGACACCACCGTGGTAGCCGTTCCCGCCACCGCAACCAGTCGCTCGATGGCGAAACCTGAGGCGCGCAGCTCGTCGAAGAACGGGCGCATGCCCTCCTCGGTCCACGCACGGGCCGCCTCGAGCTCCGCGTCGGCCGGCGGGTCGGAGGCCAGGAACTTCTCCGTCACGCGGCGGCAGCCGATGTTGAACGAGTGCGAGCGCGCGGGCTCGCCGCCGGCGCATCCGGCCACGACCTCGGTCGATCCGCCGCCGATGTCCACCACCAGCAGCCGCTCGCCCGCAAAGTCGCACGACGCGCCGGAGAACGAGAGCGCCGCCTCGCGCTGCCCGGGGATCACCGCAAGCCGGACGCCCTGCTCGGCCAGCAGCCGTTCGAACTCCTCCGCGTTGCCCGCGTCGCGGGCGGCCGACGTGGCGATGGCCGTCACCTCGATGGGACGCCCCGGCTCCTCGAAGCCGGCGAGCACGTCCTGGTAGCGCGCCACGGCGTCGAGGACGCGGCGCATGGCCGCGGGCTTGAGCACGCCCGTGGCGTCCACATCCTCGCCGAGGTTGGTGATGGCGTACTCCCGGTCCAGCTCATGCAAACGGCCGGCCCCGTCCACGTCGGCCACCAGCATGCGGCATGTCACCGTGCCGATGTCGATGGCGGCATAGCGGCCGGGGCGCGCGGCGGGGCGCTTCGCGGATGGCTCCATGGGACTCTCCTATTCGACGCCGAACAGCGGATCGAGGAACGGGGAATACCACGTCTCCGGCGTCTCGATGCTGTCGGAGGTGATGTTGGCGCGGAACGTGGGCGCCTCCTCGGGCAGGTCGAGCCCGCGCACGTTCGCCGTCTGCTCGCCCTCCTTCACCCAGCCCAGCTGCTCGTGGGCGCGCGCCTCGATGCCGGAGTCGGTCTGGAGCGCGTTGACGTCGCTTTGCAGCGCGTCGTTGCGATCCGAGAGCGCGGCGTACTCGGCTGCCAGGCGGTCGTGCTCGCGCAGGGCCTGGTAGTACTGCTGCGCGGCCGGGTAGAGGAACGAGCCCGACAGCACGAGGCACACGGCCAGCGCCATGGTGGCGATGAACGCGCGGGACGATTTGAGCGACGCGAGGAAGCCGAGCGGCGTGCGCCTCGTGGGCTGGCCGGACGCCTCGTTCTGCATGCGCGCCGCGTGGCGGTGCTTCGAGCCCATCTCGCCCTTGTAGACGGCGGCGCGGGGGCCGCCCTCGGGCGCGGGGTCGGACGCGGCGGAGTCCTTCGAGCCGAACTGGCGCTCGAACTTCCGCTCGGCCTTGGCCTTGCTGCGGGAGCGCTTGCGCTCGTCGCGGCGCGAGGTCTTCTCGGGAGCGCGCGGCAGCTCGGCGTTCGCGCGCGCGGGGCGCGGAGCCGTCTGAGCTGAGGCGCGCGCGTGGGCTCCCCGGGGAGGCGCCGTCACGTCGTCGTACACGTCGATGAAGCGGCCCGACCCGGCGCGCGGCACGGATTCGGCACGGAAGCTCCTCGTCGGGGAAGCCGGCATGCGGCGCGAAGCGTCCGAGCGGGCCGAAGGGGCCTGACGGAACGGCGATTCGAACACGGGGAAGTCGTCGAGGCGGCGCGCGGCGGAGTCGCGAGACGATGAGCTGGCACGACGCTGCGACGCGACATCGCGACGCGCTTCGTCGAACGAAAGTATATTCGTCTGCCGTGCCAGTGAAATGCGCCCCTTTTGCATCGTGGTTCGTTTAAAGTAGGTGTAATGCAGAAGCTGGCGCTAGCATACCACACCGAGGGCCGCCTCGCCACTGTGCGGCGCGCTCTCGGCAAGGCCGTAAGGGAGCCGTCAAACGGCGCGGATGACCCCGGTAAAACGAACGGCCGTCCGCGCACGGCGCGCGGCTAGAGGTCGAGGCGTTTGATATAAGAACTCCATTTTTCGAACGACTCGTCGCTGATGGCGTGCTCCATGAGGCAGGCTTCCTTCTCGGCCTGCTCCTCGGGAATGCCGAGCGCCCGGGTGAGGAACGTGAACAGCATGTGGTGCCGATCCAGAACGGACGTGCCGTAGGCGTACCCCTCGTCGGTGAGCGTGATGTCACCGTAATAGGGCTGGTCGGCGAGGCCTTTCTCCTTCAGCGAGGACACGGCCTTGTTCACCGAGGCCTTCGACACGCCGAGCTTCGTCGCGACGTCGACCGACCTCACCGACGCCTCCGTCGTGCCGCCGAGCATGACGATGGCCTCGAGGTAGTCCTCGTGCGACATGGACATCTTTTCCACGGAACCCTCCTTTTCGCGCTTGGGCCAATGGTACCACAGGGGCCCTGCGGGAGATGCGGGAGGATGAAAGGAGGAGGCCGGCGAGGGAAGGGGGGGGGATGATCCCTCGCCGGCTTGCTGTGCGCGGTGAACGGCCAGACGAGAGGAGCCTTCACCGCCGGGTCAGCAAAGAAGAGGAGGTGTCCTGCGGTTCCGCTTCCGAGTTTCGCTTGCTGCGGCCCCGCTGACATTTGTTAGTATAGGTTAACACCCGCGCGGCCGTCAATGGAAGTTCACCAAGGTTTACAATTCCTCCATATACGGGAGCGCGGTCGTGCAGAACGCATCTTCGCTCCGAAAACACGCCTCGTGCGCTGAGGCATGTTTTCGGAGCGAAGATCGAGGTCCGACAGCGGTTTCAGCACGGATGTTTCACGTGAAACATCCGTGCTGGACGATCAGAGGCGCTCGAGGTCGGCGGCTATGCGGTCGGCGGCGGCGCAGCCGGAGCAGCCGGCGCACCCTCCCCCGCACGCGCCGCCGTGCGCGTCGTCCTTATGGCAGTCGCAGGTGCCGTTGCGCTTGAGCCGACGCGCAGCCAGGAAGGCGAGCGCCGCCACGAGCGCGCCCACGATCACGGTTGCCGGGGTCATATCCAATGCGAGCATGGTCTTCCTTCCTTTCGGTGCCTTAAGCGGCGTTCGCGTTCGCCTCGGCCTTGAGCGCCTTCGCACGGCCTGAGGCCGCGTAGTCGGGCATGGGGCGGAACAGCTGGAACAGCATGCCGGCCGCCACGACCGCAGCGAGCACGGTCCAGCCGCTGAAGGCGAGCTCGCCGGTGATAAGGCCGCCGAACTGGTAGAGCATGAGCCCCACCGCCCAGCCGAACGCCGTCATGTAGCCGATGGCGAACCAGGTCCACTTCGCGCTCATCATCTGGCGGCGGATGGTGCCGATGGCGGCGAAGCACGGCGCGCACAGAAGGTTGAAGGCGCAGAAGGCCATGATGGCGGGGATGCTGCCGCCGAGCATCGCGGCGAAGGCGGCCCACAGCGTCGGGTCGGTCTCGCCCAGCTCGCCGACGGCGGTCATCACGCCCACGGTGGCCACGACGTTCTCCTTGGCCACGAGGCCCGTGACCGACGTGACGGTGGACTGCCAATCGCCGAAGCCGAGCGGCACGAACAGCCAGGCCAGAGCGTTGCCGAGGCCCGCCATCAGGCTGTGGTCCATGAAGCCTTCCATCTCCGGGTCGAGCATGCCGAAGGCGCCGCCGTAGAACCCGAAGTTGTTGAGGAACCAGATGACGATGGAGCTGAGGAAGATGATGGTTCCGGCCTTCACGATATAGCTCTTCACGCGCTCCCACGTGGACAGGAGCACCGACTTCACCGTGGGCAGGTGGTAGGCGGGCAGCTCCATGACGAACGGCGTGGCCTCGCCGGCGAACATGCGGGTCTTGCGCAGCATGATGCAGCTCACGATGATGGCCGCAAGGCCCAGGAAGTAGAACAGGGGCGCGACCCACCAGGTGGCCTCGTAGTCGCCGCCGGCGATGGCGCCGAACACGAGCGCGATGATGGGCAGCTTGGCGCCGCAGGGGATCATCGTGGTGGTCATGACGGTCATGCGGCGGTCCTTCTCGGACTCGATGGCCTTGGTGGCCATGACGGCGGGCACGCCGCAGCCCGAGGCGATCATCATCGGGATGAAGCTCTTGCCCGACAGGCCGAACTTGCGGAACACGCGGTCCATGATGAACGCCACGCGGGCCAGGTAGCCGCAGTATTCGAGGATGGACAGGAGCAGGAACAGCACGATGAGCTGGGGCACGAAGCCGAACACCGCGCCCACGCCGGCCACGATGCCGTCGAGGACGAGCGCCTGGAGCCAGTCGGCCGTGCCGATGGACGCGAGGAAGTCGCCGAGCACCACCGGGATGCCGGGGACGAACACCTCGCCGTAGAGCCAGCCGTCGCCGAAGAGGCCGTCGTTGGCCCAGTCGGTGACGAGCGTGCCCACCGTGGACACCGAGATGTAGTACACGAGCGTCATCACGATCACGAAGATGGGGATTCCCAGCCAGCGGTTGGTGACCACGCGATCGATCTTCTGGGTGGCGGTCATGCCCCGGGCGGCGCGTTTGACCGTCTGGTCCACCACGTGCGCGATGGCGTCGTAGCGCTCGCCCGTGACGATGCTTTCCGCGTCGTCGTCGAGCCTGTCCTCGAGCGCGGCGCGCAGGGCGTCGATGTCCTCGAGGTCGCTCTCGGGCAGGCGCAGGGCGTCGATGGTGCGCTGTTCGCCCTCGAGCAGCTTGACGGCGAACCAGCGGCGCGCGGCCGGCTTCACGCGGGAGCCGAGGATCTCCTCGATGCGGGCGACGACGTCCTCCACCGCCGCGTCGAAGCGCAGCCGGGGTTCGGGCGCGACGCCGGCCTTCGCGGCATCGCGCGCGGCTTTCACCACCTCGTCGAGGCCCTCGCCCTTGAGCGCGGCCGTCTCCACCACCGGGCAGCCCAGCTGCCGCGACAGCTTCGCCACGTCGATGGTGTCGCCGTTTCTGCGCACGAGGTCCATCATGTTGAGCGCCACCACCACGGGAAGCCCCAGGTCGAGGATCTGCGTGGTGAGGTAGAGGTTGCGCTCGAGGTTCGTCGCGTCCACGAGGTTGACCACCACATCGGGCTCGCCGCCCAGCAGGTAGTCGCGCGTGACGATCTCCTCGGGCGAGTACGGCGAGAGCGAGTACACGCCCGGCAAGTCCGTGATCACCACGTCCTTGTCGCGCGTGTGCTTGCCCTCTTTCTTCTCCACCGTCACGCCCGGCCAGTTGCCAACGTACTGGTTGGCCCCGGTCAGGTCGTTGAACGTCGTCGTCTTGCCGCAGTTCGGGTTGCCGGCAAGCGCAATCCTGATCGCCATGTTCCACCTTCCTAAAAGTTAACTGTTGCTAACTCGATGCCGAATAAAAAGCGCCTGCTCGCGCTGTGAGCCGTCCGGACGGGCCGGACGTTCGCCGCCCCGATGTTTCACGTGAAACATCCGTTCGGTTACGCTATGAGACGAGGATGCTCTCGGCCTCGCTTTTGCGCAGCGAAAGCTCGTAGCCGCGGACGGTGACCTCAAGCGGGTCGCCGAGCGGAGCCACCTTGCGCACGTAGACGTCAGTGCCCTTCGTGATGCCCATGTCCATGATGTGGCGCTTGAGCGCGCCCTCGCCCGCGAGCCGGCGGACGGTGGCCGTCTCGCCGATAGCCACGTCGCGCAGCGTCCTGTCCTGGGTGCCTGCCATGAATCCCTGCCTTTCCGAAACCGAGTGTTTCACGTGAAACATTTGTACGTGCGTATCATGCCGACGCGTTCGCCATGATGCGCGCGGCCACATGGCGATCGATGGCCACCTGAGCGCCCTTGACCTCCACGATGAGGTCGCCGGCCGACTCGGACACCACTTTGACCTGCGCGCCTGCGACGAAACCGAGGTTCTCCAGGTGATGGTGCAGCTCGCCCGAGCCGCGCACCTTCGCGATCACGGCCGACTCGCCGCCGCGCAGAAACGCGAGCGGCATGCAGCGCGTGGCCGGGCGGGCGGCGCCGAGGGCCTCCCTCGCGGTCGATCCCCGGGCGATCGTTGCGTTGTCCATAGCGGCTCCCATCGAGTTAGCTTCATGCAACAAAAAGTATGATAAGGGAAACTTCCGCAAAATGGAAGCCTAGGTTAACATTTTTTTGCCGAAGACGCCTCGCCGCCGGCCCGCCCACCCGTTCGCGCGGCGCGCAGTAGGGTGCGCATCTTATGGTTTTCACCGTTATCGCTACAGTATTTGTGCAAAATATCGTATAATTTCTGCACAAACCTAAGCACAAGGAGGAATGCCATGGTCATGCCCCTACCCGCCATCAGGCCTGTCAGCGATCTTCGCACCGACCTGCCCGGCATCTGCGACGAGGCCCGCGAGACCCAGCAGCCCATCTTCATGACGAAGAACGGGAAGGCATCCCTCGTGGTCATGGACTGCGACGCGTACGAGCGGCAGCGCCAGCACGACCGCTACGTCATGAAGCTGCGCGAGGCGGAGATCGAGGCCCGCTATCACCCCGAAACGGTGTCGCAGGCCCAGCTCGACGAGCGCATGGACAAGGTGTTCGCGACGTGGGGTGTGTGATGGCGGCTTTGAAGCCGGTGTATCGTCCCCGCGCCAGCTACGACATCGAGTCCATCGTCGTGTACATCGGCCAGGTTCTTGATTCCCCGAACGCCGCGCGGGCCTGGTACGAGCAGTTGAAGAACGCCGTGTCCCTGCTGTGCGAGACGCCCGACCTCGGCCGTCCCTTCGAAGACGACCGGCTCGCGCTCAAAGACCGTCGCAGCTTCCTCGTGGGCAAGTACCGGCTGTTCTACTCGTATTCCGCGGATACGCTCACTGTGTGGCGCGTCGTGCACACGACGCAGGACATGGACGACTACGCGCTCGTCGACCTCGTCGATTGAGGGCGCGCCGCGCGGGGAATTCTCCCGCCGGGGCAATTCGCGGCATAGTATACTGGGAGCAGATAATCAAGCGGTGGGATTTCGAGCAGAAAGCGCAGGACAAGGCTTTGAACCTCTACATCGACACGCGGGGCGCGGGCACCCGCCCGGTCACGTTCACGGAAGCCGTCGTCGACGGGCTGGCGGAAGGCGGCGGGCTGTACGTGCCCGAGAGCGTTCCCGAGCTCGGGCTCGACGAGATCGCGGCGCTCGCGCAGCTGCCCTACGCCGAGCGCGCGGCGGCCATCTACCAGGCCTTCGACGTCGACCTGCCCGCCGAAACGGTGGACGCCCTCATGGCGCAAGCCTACGGCGGGAACTTCGACGACGAGCGCATCTGCCCCATCACCACGCTCAACGCCACCACCCACGTGCTGGAGCTGTGGCACGGCCCCACGAGCGCGTTCAAGGACATGGCGCTGCAGTGCCTGCCGCGATTCTTCTCCGCCAGCGCGGCTCAGCTGCGCGAGCAGGGCAAGCTCGACCACGAGTTCATGATCCTCGTGGCCACCTCGGGCGACACGGGCAAGGCGGCGCTCGAGGGCTTCCGCGACGTGGACGGCGTGGCCATCGGCGTGATGTACCCCGACGGCGGCGTGAGCGACATCCAGTTCAGGCAGATGGCCACGCAGCGCGGGCGCAACGTGCAGGTGTGGGGCGTGCGCGGCAACTTCGACGACTGCCAGACCGGCGCGAAGAACGTGTTCGGCGACGAGGCCTTCGCGAAGAAGCTGCAAGCCGAGCACGGCGTGGCGCTCTCCAGCGCGAACTCCATCAACTGGGGACGGCTCATGCCGCAGATCGTGTACTACGTGTCGGCCTACGCGCAGCTCGTGGCCGACGGGAAGCTGGGCCTGGGCGACGAGCTGGACGTATGCGTGCCCACCGGCAACTTCGGCAACATCCTGGCCGCCTACTACGCCAAGCGCATGGGTGTGCCGCTGGGCATGCTCTTCTGCGCCAGCAACGAGAACCGCGTGCTCACCGACTTCATCAACACCGGCACCTATGACATAAGCGAGCGCGACTTCGTGCTCACGCCATCGCCGTCCATGGACATCCTCGTGTCGTCGAACCTTGAGCGCCAGCTGTTCGAGCTGACGGGCCGCGACGCCGAGGCCATCGCCGGCTGGATGGCCGACCTGCGTGAGCAGCGCCGTTTCCGCGTGGACGAGGGCACGTATCGCCAGATGCGCGGGCTGTTCGCCGCCGACTCCGTGGACAACGCCGCGTGCCTGGGCACCATCAAGCGCGTGCTCGACGAGCACGGCTACCTGCTGGACCCGCACACGGCCGTGGCCTACCAAGCCGCCGAGAACCTGCGGGGCGAGAACCCCGTGCTGGTGGTGAGCACCGCGCACTGGGCGAAGTTCGGCGACAACGTGTACCGCGCTCTGCACGGCATCGCGCCGGGCGAGCCCCTGCCGGCCGACGTGGCCGCGCTCTCGGGCTGCGCGCTGAACGAGCTCGTCGCCGAGGAGGCGGGCAAGCGCGACATCCCGCGCGGCCTGGCCGAGCTCGATGCGCTGCCCGTGCGCTTCACCGAGATCATCGATGGCGGCACCGACGACATCGAGGCGGCGGCCATGCGCTTCCTCGCCACCCTGGACGACTGACGCGCGGCGTCCTGCCGCCGGAAAAGGACGGAAACCATGAGCGAACTCGAGAACCTCAAACCCACCATCAGGCTTTCCATCATGAACCCCGGCTCCGAGAGCGGGTCGCTGTTCGGGCGCGGCATCGCGAGCCTGTGCCTGGGCGTGCGCGAGTCCGGCTCGCTCAACGCGGCGGCGAAGGGCATGGGCATGGCCTACAGCAAGGCCTGGCGCATCATCAAGGAGACGGAGGCGGCGCTCGGCATGCAGTTGCTCAACCGCGACGGCGCGCACGGCAGCGAGCTCACCGAGGACGGCGGCAAGCTGCTCGACGCGTACCTCGCCATCGAGGAGCGTCTGCAGCACGAAGCCGAGGAGGAGTTCGCGAATCTGCTCAAGTGAGCGGGGGCTTGACGCCGTCCCGTCCCTCTGTCACGCCCCCCCTTTGTCTCACGCGCGGTAGTAGGCTATGGCCAGCTGAGTGCGGTTCTTGAGGGCGAGCTTCTGCAAGATGGCGCTGATGTGGTTGCGCACGGTGCCCTCGCTCAGGTAGAGGCGCGCGGAGATCTCCTTGTTGTCCAGGCCCTCGGCCACCAGCTCCACGATGGCGCGCTCTCGCTCGGTGAGGGCTTCGAGACGCGCGGGTTCGGGAGCGGCCGGAGAGCCGCCGCGCATGAGGGCGTCCACGCGGCCGAGCACTTCCCCACCGAGCACGCTCTGACCGGCCATGACCGAGCGCAGCGCCGGCGCGATGGTGGCCACCTCCTGCTTGATGAGGTAGCCCTTCGCCCCCAGGCGCAGCGCGCGCACGATGTACTCGTCGTCGGAGAACGTGGTGAGAAACACGATGCGCGCCTGCGGATGCGCGGCCAGGATGCGCTCGGCCGCGTCGAGGCCGCCCGTGTTCGGCATCTGGATGTCCATGAGCAGCACGTCGGGGCGCTCGCGCTCGTAGAGGGCGCACGCCTCCTCGCCGCTGTGGCCCTCCCCCGCCACGAGCACGTCGGGCTCGGCGCCTAGAATGGTAGCCAGCGACGTGGTGACGAACGGGTCGTCGTCCACGAGGCACACGCGGATGGGCTCGGCGGAAGCTGCGGGCGATTCGCTCATGCGGGGTCCCCTTTCGGAACGGTGACGAACACCCTGAAGCCGTGGTCGAAATCGATGCGGCACCGGCCGCCGAGGGCGCGGGCGCGGTCGGCCATGGTGGAAAGGCCGATGCCGCGACGGGCGCGGGGCGCGTCGCCCAGCACGTCGGACGGCGGCGCGACGGTGCCGTTGTCGTGGACGACCAGGCGGAAGAACGCCGGGTAGGACGCCACCGACACGGACGCACGGGTCGCGTCGCCGTGGCGCGCGGCGTTGGAGAGCGCCTCGCGCACGATGGCGATGAAGCAGGCGCCCACGTCGGCCGGCACGTCGTCGGCGCGGAAATCGACGTCCACGGCCAGCGCGCCGCACGAGCGCGCGACGTCGCGGATCTGCGTCTCCAGGTCGAACGCGTCGTCGTGCAGGTCGTGCACGCTGGTGCGCACCGTGCTCATGGCCTCGTGCAGCGTGCCCCCCACCTGCGCCAACTCGGCGCGCACCTGCTCATCGTCGCGATGCACCACCTGCAGCGCCTCCACCTGCATGATGGAGCGCGTGAGCAGATGCCCCACGTTGTCGTGGATCTCGCGCGCGATGCGGCCGCGCTCGGCCAGCGTGGCCAGGCGCACCTCCAAATCCTGCCGCTCGCGCAGGCCGCGGTTCTTCTCTTCTAAAGCGAGCGACGTCTCCTGTACGTCGTCGCGCAGCCGGCGGTAGGCGGCCAGCTCGTGCTGGGTGCGACGCGCGCGGAACGACAGCAGGAAGGACACGGCGCATACGAGCACGACGAGCAGCGAGGCCGCAAAGGGAAGCCGCGCGAAGGCGGCGAGCAGCGGAAGCGCCCAGCATGCGCGCACGGCCGGATGGTCGTCGCGCACGAGGTCGTACACCGCGAGGGGCAGAAACGCCACGAAGGCCGGCCACGCGAGCGCGGCGAGCGCGAAGGCGAGCGCCGGCAGCGATGCGAAGCGCGGCGGCAGGACCTCGCCGAGCGCCGCCGCGCCCACGGCAACGAGCAGCGCCACCAGCAGCGCGACGCTCCACGGCAGCACGAGGAAGCTCGCCAGACAGCATGCGAGCACGATGGCCTTGTCGACGATTCTCTCCATGGGGGCCATGGTAGCAGGTCGCGCGCAAGCGCACACGCCGCACGCGGTGAATCCGTGACATTTGTCATGCCGTGGGGCGCAAGCCGATGACGGCGGGCACTGGCGCGGCCGCTGCGCACGGGGCATCATGGAGGCATCATCGAGGAGAAGGACGGGAGATTCCCCATGCAAGACATCATCGCAGTGGACAACCTGGTGAAGCGCTACGGCGACGTGGTGGCGCTCGACCACTTCGGCCTGCACATCGCGCCGGGCGAGGTGTTCGGCCTTCTGGGCCCCAACGGCTCGGGCAAGACCACGGCCATCAACTGCATGCTGCAGCTGCTCACCTACGACAAGGGCGCCATCCGCCTGTTCGGCGAGGACATGAAGCCGTCGCGCTACGACCTGAAGCGCCGCATCGGCGTGGTGCCGCAGAACGTGGCGGTGTTCGAGGAGCTTACCGTGCGCGGCAACATCGACTACTTCTGCGCGCTGTACGTGGAGGACAAGCGCGAGCGACAGGAGCTCGTGGAGGAGGCCATCGCGTTCGTGGGGCTCGAGGATTTCACGAAGTTCCGCCCGCGCAAGCTCTCCGGCGGCCTGCTGCGCCGGCTGAACATCGCGTGCGGCATTGCGCACAAGCCCGAGCTCATCTTCTTCGATGAGCCCACGGTGGCCGTCGACCCGCAGAGCCGCAACTCCATTCTGGAGGGCATCCTGCGGCTGAACGCGCAGGGCTCCACCATCGTGTACACGAGCCACTACATGGAGGAGGTGGAGGACATCTGCACGCGCATCATGATCATGGACGCGGGGCGGGCGCTCGCCACCGGCACGAACGACGAGCTGAAGGCCATGATAGGCACCGGCGAGCGCATCCGCGTGGAGGTGGACGCGTGCGACGACGAGGCGCTGGCCGCCCTGCGCGCGCTGCCGTGCGTGCTGGGCGCCTCCTTCGACGGGACCATGTTGGAGGCCGACTGCGGCAACGGCGCGCACAACGTGGCCGACGTGCTGGGCGTGCTGGCGGCGCGCGGCGTGGCAACGGGGCGCATCTACGCCGAGCCGCCCACCTTGAACGACGTGTTCCTCGAGATCACCGGCAAAGCGCTTCGGGATTAGGAGGGCCAGCCATGTGGAACGCATTCAGGGGAGCGCTTGCGGTGCTCACGCGCAAATCTGAGCTGCTGGTGTGGGCGCTCATCTTCCCCATCATCCTCACCACGCTGTTCATGTTCATGTTCGCGAACCTGGACGAGTCAACGGCGTTCGAGCCCGTGTCCACGGCCGTGGTGGCCGACGACGCCTACCGGGCCGACGAGGCGTTCTCCGCCATGGTGGACGAGCTGGCCGCGACGGGAGACGACCAACTGCTCGACGTGCACGAGTTCGCCAGCGCCGACGAGGCACGCGCGGCGCTCGACGCCGGCGAGGTGGTAGGCGTGCTGTCCGTGGACGGCGAGGGAGTGCCGCAGCTGGCGGTTTCGCCCGCCACCGACAACATGGGCGCCAAGCAGATAGGGCGCACCATCTTGAACACGGTGGCCGACACCTACGTGCGCAACGCCGAGCTGCTTGAGGGCATCGCGCACGACAACCCGATGGCGCTGGCCGACCCCGACCTGGTGGAACGCGCGCTCACGTCCGGCGACGCCACTGCGGAGGTGTCGCTCACCCACAACACCCCCTCGCAGTCGGTGCGGTTCTACTACGCGCTTCTGGGCATGGCGTGCCTGTTCTGCGCCCAGATTGGCCTGCTGTCCATCTGCGAGGCGCAGCCGAACCTCTCGGCGCTGGGCGCGCGGCGGGCCGTGGGCGCCGTGAGCCGCGGCAAGACGCTCGCGGCCACGCTCATGGCAAGCTGGGTGCTGGCGATGGCGTGTTTGCTGGTGGCGCTTCTGTACATGCGCTTCACGGCGGGCATCGATTTTGCCGGCCGCGAGGTTGCCTGCATCGGTGCCATCGCGGTGTGCGCGCTGTTCGCCACGGCGCTCGGCACGTTTCTGGGATCGCTTCCGAAGGTGGGCCTCGGCGTGAAGACGGGCCTGCTCACCGGGCTGACCTGTCTGCTGTCGCTGTTCGCAGGCCTCTACGGCGAGCCGGTGATGCAGATGGCCGACCAGCTGGCGCGCGACTTCCCGCTTCTGGCCTCGCTCAACCCCGCGAAGGTGGTCACCGACACGTTCTACAGCCTGTACTACTACGATTCCCTGGGGCCCTTCATCGATAAGATCGGCCTTCTGCTGGTCATGACCGCCGTCGTGTTCGCCGTGTCCGTCCTGTTCATAAGGAGGCAGCGCTATGCAAGTCTTTAAAACCGCCCTGCGCGTGGTGCTCACGCACCCCGTGTACGTGGTCGTGTACGTGGGATTTTTGAGCATGCTCGGGCTGTTCGTGGCCATGGGCGTGACCTCGGGCGCGGATGCGGGGCGCTACGAGGCGGCGAAGGCCCCGTTCGCCGTCATAGACCGGGACGGCAGCGCGCTCTCCGAGCACCTGGCCGCGTTTTTGGGCGAGCACGGGGACCCGGTGGAGGTGGCCGACGACCCCTTCGCCCTGCAAGATGCGGTGGCCACGGGGCAGACGAGGTGCGTGCTGATAGTGCCCGAGGGTTACGAGCAGGCCTTCTTCGAGGCGGCGCGCTCGGGCGGGGACCTGCCCGCCATCGAGGTCGCGTACAGCTACGGCACGATGACCGGCACCCTGCTGGACCAGCAGGCCAACCAGTACCTGGCCTTGGTGCAGGCGGCATCCGCGCTCGATGCGGACGCCTCCGTGTCCGACGTGCTGGCGCGCGCCGACGAAGCCGCGGCTCAGTCGATCGAGGTCGAGACGGTTCAGACCAAGGACGGCGCCATACCGGCCGACCGCTTCGCCTTCTACCTGCAGTGGTGCGCCTACACGCTGACGGCGTCCATCATCGTGTGCGTGAGCCTGCTCATGGGCGCGTTCAACCGCACCGACGTGCTGCGGCGCACGCAGGTGGGCCCCCTGTCCAGCGTGCGGCTGGGCCTGTGGAAGGCGGCCGCCAGCTTTCTGGTGACTGTGGCGGTATGGGCGGTGACCTGCACAATCGGGCTGGCGGCGTTCGGGTACACGCTGGAGGGCGTGCCCGGCGGCGCGGTGGCGCTCATGCTGGCGGGGGCGTTCGCGCTGTCGCTCATGCCGCTGGCCGTGGGCTTTCTGCTGGGGCAGCTGGGCGTGGGCGAGGCGACGGCCAACGCGGTGGGCAACATCGGCGGCATGGTGATGACGTTCATGGGCGGGGCCTGGATCAGCCTGGACCTGCTGGGCGCCGAGATACAGACGGCGGCGAAGTTCTTCCCCACGTACTGGTACACCCAGGCCATCACCCAGAGCGCGCATTTGACCGAGGTGTCGTGGGAGACCGCCGCGCCCATCCTGGGCGAGCTGGGCATCGTCGTACTGTTCGCGGCCGTCATCTTCGCCGTGGCGCTGGCGGCAGGCCGCGTGCGCATGCGCTCGGCCGAGGCCGGAGGCAACGCCGCCGCCAGCATGACGGGCGCGTAGTAGCCGTAGCGCTCGCCGAAGACCGGCCCTCGCCTGGACGCTACAGCTGTTCGGCGAGGGCCTTTTTCTTGGGGCGGCCGGGCTTGGGCGGGTTGGCCTGGCGCTCGCGGATGCTCCAGAGGTAGACGTAGCTGTCGCGGCCGATCTTCTTGGAGGCCAGCTGGCCCGAGCACACCATCTGCCGCACCCGCGCGTCGCTCACGCCGAGCTCGATCGCGGCCATCCGCGTGGTAAGCAGTCCGCGCTCCGTGCTCACGTCGACCGAGATGGCCACCAGCAAGCCCTCGTGCTCTTCGGGGTACGTCGGCTGAGGGAGGGGCTTGTCCAGCTGGAGGTAGTCGTCGATTATGAGCCAAAGGGCGTCGGCGCCCATCTCCACGGCCTCGGCAACATCCCTCCCCTCCGTCACCTGGTTGAAATCGTTGAGGTACGTGCAATAACCTCCAAGCTCGTCCTCGATGACAAGCGCTGGATAGGTGTAGCGCATTTCGGCTCCTTCCTCCTGCTACGAGACTGCGATGCCGTCGTAGGAGGGGGTGCGCCAACGCAGGTAGGCCGTAGTGTTGCAGGTGAGCCGGGCCGTGCGCTGAGCGACACCGTGCGCTGCAGCATCGGCGTAGGCACCCTGCTCGCACGCGGCTTCGCGCACGCGGCCGCGCTCCTCGAACCAGACGGGAGCGCCGCGATCGAAGACCGCGAGATCGCCATGGCGAAGCTCCCGCTTCGGGGGCAGCACATCCCCCTCGCCCGCCGGTTCGGTCAGGTTTTCGTCGAGATAGCACTCTCTTCCTTCCTTGAGCAGGCACGACGTTTCCGCCTGCGCGTAGACGAGCTTCACGCGGTTGAAGGCGAACAGATCGAGCGGCTCGGAGACGACGCTTCCGTCGGCGAAGCGCACCGAGCAGGCCGCGTCGACGAACCAGCCCTCGACGCCCGCGCATTCCGGCTTCGCCGCCGCGTCCCAGGCCTCCTGCGGGACCGAGAACGCCTCGCCCCGGCGCACCGTCGCCTCGAAGCACGGCTCGGCATCGCCGTCGGCGAAGAAGCGCACGTCGACCATGGGAAGGAGCACCTCGAGCGCGCCGGTCACCGCCTGCCCCCGGTACTTGACGTTCGCCGTCCAACGGGTCCACGCCGTCACGACGCAGACGATGAACGCGCCGGCGTCGGCCTCCCCCACCTGATACGAGTTGTCGGTGGAAGCGGCCCTGACCACGTCCCCGCCCTCCCATTGCGCGAAGTCGGGGCCGGGGTCGGACGGAAAGCGCAGGAACTCGTACTTGTAGAACATGCCGTCGGTGCCCGGATAGTTGTACGGAACGCACGCTGCGTTGGGGTCCTCGGCCACGCCCACCACCGCCCCCGGCTCGATCGCCCCCGAAGCCTCCAAACGAAGCGGCCCTCCGTCGCGGGTTTTGAAGACCGGTTCCTCGATCAGCCAATGCTGGTTGGGATTGTCCCAGTCGTCGAAGCAGTTCCACTGGGATATGTCCGTCCCGTTGTCGGGCCCGCCCCCGTTGAGATCGAGCGCGCACCCGCTGCACTCCGCCACGATCAGGTGGTAGCCGGTGCCCAGGTCGTGCACGTAGAACGACTGCGCCTTGGTGGTGTTCCCGTCGTAGATCTGCGCGGTGTCGTCGTCGAACCAGTCGCCGCCTTTGATGTCGAGCTGCCTGTAGACGTCCCCGATATGCACGGGGACGAACCGCGTGTGGCCGTAGTCGCTTTCGAGCGCGATCCAATGCTGGTTGGTGAAATCCGAAAGCCGCCAGCCGAAGACGTTGGAGCCGCTCTCGACGCCCCCGCCGGCGACGTCCATGTACAGGTGCGGGGCCGCCTCCGGGCGCATGGTCACGATCTTGCCGTGCCACGAGGCGTCGTCGACGAGCGCGTGGGCGGGAACGATCTGGCCCGCCTCCGCCGTGATGTCGATGCCGTTGGCGTGGTCCGGGCTGTCGCACCATGCGTTCACCACGGCGTACGCCGTCCAGTCATACGCACGCCGCTCGATGCGGTGGACGTCGGTCACATAGGGGCCGTGGTAGGAGCTTGAATCGTAGGTGGTGTCGTAGAAGCCCCTCTTGCTCGAAAGGCGGTCGCCGGACATGCCGTCCATGATGTAGGTCCACACGTGCGTGTCGGGATAGTCGGTGAACCAGGTGGGCGACCACACCCCTCCGTTCGCGTAGTAGGATTTCACGGACATCTCGAGGTAAAGCTCCGTCATGCGGCCCACGGTGGCGTCGCAGCGGACGGACAGCCACACCTTGTCGTCCGAGGAATACCCCCAGCCCGAGTCGTAGCCGAAATTGTTGCCCGGATAGGCGCTCATGTACTCAGGCGCCCACCGCCGGTACCTTCCCCAAACCCTGCCTCGGCCACCTCAGATGGATATAAGAGACAGCCACGCGAGCGCCGCAGCAGCGCCCGCACCGAGGAAGGCCCGCCGCGTGATCGCCGTGCGCCGGCCGTCGGGCCGGGACGTTCCCTCGTTTCCCATCAGGTCCTCCTCACGCCATCGTGTCGTTCAGGAAATGGAGCAGGTCGACCACGGTCGGCACTACGACGAGGGCCACCGTCGGCGGCAGGAAGCATGCGGACAGCACGATGTCGAGCTTCGTCGGCATCTTCCTGATGCGCTCGAGCACGGCGGCCTGGGCCGTCTCGCGCGCGAGCGCGGCTTGGGCCGTGAGGCCCTCGGCGACGGACGACCCCTGGTTGACCGCCTGGATCAGCTGCGCGGCGAACGCCCCCACGTCATGGCTGCGGCATCGCTCGGCAAGGTTCTCGAGCGCCGTCTCGCGCGCATGTCCGAGCAGGTTCACCTCCTGGTCGACGAGGAGAAGCTCCTCCGAGAGCGCTCCATCGATGCTTGCCGCGACCTCTCTGAAACACTGCTCGAGCGGAGATCCCGCGGCGATGGCGATGGCAAGCAGCTCCATGGCGTCGGGTAGGCTCGCCTCGATGGCGCGGCGGCGCCTCTTCTCCCGCCGGGCAAGCTCGACCTGCGGAAGCTTCCATCCGAGGAAGGCTCCCAAGCCGAGCGCCGCAGCCGCCTCGGGCGCCGGTGCCGGGCGCAGCGAGGCCGCCGCCAGAAACGCGCATGCCGCGCATCCCGCCGCGGATAGCACGCGCAGGCTCCTCCAGGTTTCGGGAAGCAACGGCACGCCGGAGCGGGCCAGCTGCTCACGGCACGCATCGGCCTCGGCGCGTGCGAAGGGGGCGACGCGCTCGAGCGTCGCCGAGACGGCATCCAGTGCGCGTTTCGTGAGGCCGCCGGCGCGCGAGGGCCCTTCGCGCCGCTGCGGGGCGCTCGGCGCGGACGCGAGCCGCGAGGGCGGTGCCGCGTAGCGCGCCAGAACGTCGTAGACCGCGAGCCCAGCGAGCAGCGCCGCCGCAGCGAGCGCGAAAGGCATGATCGTCGAAGCGTCCATCGCTCACCGCGCCTTTCCGTCGGCGGCGGGCCGCGTGCCGCGCATCCCGCGCGGGCGCCTCAAGCTCGGGTCGTCCAAGGCGGTGATCGAGCGGCAGGCGATAAGGCCGACCACCTCGAGCACGGCGGCCGCGCCCGCCACCGCCCACCCGAGCGGCTCGGCGGCGTAGAAGCGCGCGAAGTCGGCGTTCGTCGCGTACATGATGAGGAAGATGCCCGGCATGGACAGCGCCACGAACCACTTGGCGAGACGCGTGCCCGCCAGCTCCGTCTTGAGCTCGCGCGATGCCTTCAGGCGCGCGCCCGCGTGCGCGGCCACCATGTCGAGCACCGGCGCCACCGACCCGCCGAACCGCTGCTGCATCCTCGTGGCCGAGGCGAGCGCCCTCACGTCGGGGCTTCCCGTACGCCGGGCCATGTCCTCGAGCGAGGTGGCGAGCGGGGTGCCGTAGGTCACATCGGCCACGACGCGCGTCAGCTCGCCGCGCAGCGGATCCTCCGAGCGCGAGCAGGCGAGCCGCAGGGCCCGCTCGATGGTGAGCGAGCTGCGAACGCTCGCCGCGAGCTGCGGCAGCATCCGGACGAACTGCATGTCGAACTCCTCTTTCCTCTTCCTCCTCGCGGAGCCCTCGCGGCCCGCGAGGACCGCGCCGACCGCGGCGGCCATGACGGCGCCGGCGAGCGGGCGGCCGGTCAGAGCGGCTCCGAGCGCGAACGCCACGATGGCCGCGGCGAGCGTCCTCGCCGCGCGAACCGCGGGAGACGGGCCGGAAGAGGCGCCCCTCGCGGCTCGCGGGCGCTTCGCGCGTTCCCGTTCGGCCCGCTCAAGCGCCGCAGCCCTCCCCGAATCGAACAGAGCTCGATCGCCGAGCGCCTCCTCGCGCTGCGCGGCGCGCTCCTGCCGCAGCAGCACCCACGCCCGCAACGCGAGCGCGCAGCCCGCCGCCACCAGCAACGTCGGGATCACCACGCCGACAGCAACCATGAACTCGCCTCCTCAGCTTCCGAAGAACCAGGCCGGATCGAAGCGCACTCCCGCCTCGCGCATCCTCTCCTTGATGCGCTGCGGCTGCACCCCGCACGACCTCCACGCGCCCACGATCCAACCGTCAGGGTCCACGCCCTCGATGTCGAAGGAGAACAGCTCCGCTCGCGGGATGACGGTGCCGCCCTCCGGCAACGGGTCGACCGACACCACGCTCGTCACCTTGCGAGTGCCGTCGCGTAGGCGTTCGACATGCACGATGAGGCCCCCTTGCAGCGATTCCGCGATCTGCTGCGCCACCACCTCGCGGCTCAGGTCGCCGTCGGCATAGCCCACCATGGTGCGCAGCCTGCTCAAGGCGTTGGCCGGATCGTTCGCATGGATGGTGGTCATGGATCCGGGGTGGTCGGTCTGCATGGCCTGCAGCATGTCGTACGCCTCCGCACCGCGGCACTCCCCCACGATGATGCGGTCCGGCCGACGGCGAAGCGACAAGGCCACGAGGTCGCGCATGCTCACCGCGCCCTCGCCCTCCACGTTGGCCTCGCGCGTCTGCATCCGCTCGACGTGCGCCGCCCGCAGCCGCAGCTCGGGCGTGTCCTCGATCGTGATGACGCGCTCGCCTGCGGGGATGAACCCGGAGAGCGCCCCGAGCAGCGTGGTCTTGCCCGATCCCGTGCCGCCCGACACCACGATGGGGCAGCGCGCCTGCACCGCCGCGCAGAGGAACTCGGCCACGACAGGGGGAAGCGCGCCCGCGTCCAGCAGGTCCTCCATCCCCAGCATGCCGTCGGAGAACGTGCGCAGGTTGAGCGCGGGGCCATCGGGGGCGATGGGCGGCACCACGTACGTGGCGCGCGCCCGCCCCCCGGGCAGCATCGCGCATCCCATGGCGTGCGTCTCGTCGCAGCGCATGCCCGCCTGCTCGGCGATCTTGTTGATGATGCGGCGCAGGTGGTCGGCATCGTCGAAGACGACATCGGGCCGGTACTCGATGAGCCCTGCGCGCTCCACGTACACGACCGGCGCGAAGAAGGGCAGCGCGGGGTCGCGCGCATCCACGCCTCCCCCGTTGACCATGATCTCGGTGACGGAAGGATCTTCGAGCAGGGGCTGGAGGGGGCCGTAGCGGAGGAAGTCGTCGACGATGCAGCGGGCGAGCGGCTCCACCTCGTAGGGCCGCAGGTCCACGCCGAGCTCGAGGGCGACCTGCCCCACCAAGCCCCCGATGAGGGACTCCACCTTCGATGGATCGGCCTGCTCCGACCGCAGCCTGAGCGACGCCTCCTCCCGGACCGCCGTCTTGAGCGCGCGCTCGAGCGCCTTATCCATGGGACTCCCCCTCCGCCGCGACGTCGGCGAGCGCCACGAGCACGAAGCTCACCTTGCCCGCGTACTGGGCCTCCCGCACGGCGTCGGCCTCCTCGGGCGACACCGCCAGCGTGATCGCGCCCGTCGCGGCCGCCAGGTCGTCCTGTCCGAAGCCCGTCGACAGCACGAGCGCCCGCTCGCAGACGGTCCGCAGCAGCGCCTCGCCCGTCCCCGACGTCTCGGCGGCCACGACGCGCACCGCGTCATAGGGCCTGACCTGGCCGGCAAGCCCCGTCTCGGCATCCACGGACACCGTCACGGCCTCCTGCCCGGCCTCCAGCGCGGCGGCCAGACGACCCCCCTGCCCCGCCCCCGCGACGAAGCCCTCCACTATCTGGGCCCCGGCGGGTATGTCCACGGTCGCCCTGCCGCCCACGACGGCTCCGCCCGCATCGAGCGCGCCCTCCGAGCGGAACGCGCGCGGCACGTCCACCAGCGAAAGCGACTCCTCCGCCACCACCGCGCCCGCCGGTATCGCCGAAGCGGCCACGACCGTCGGCGCCATGCCGGAGGCGATCGCGTCCTCGGCTGCCCGCGCGGAGGCGACGGCCCAGGTGCCGTACCCGACGGATACCACGGCCACCGCGACCGAGGCGGCCGCGACGAGGGCGAGCGCCTTCGCCCGGCCCGCCGCGCGCCCTTGCGGAGACGCTACAGGGGAAGGCCGGTCCTCCGAAGAGGAGGCGCCCGTCCCCGCTCGCGTTCCGGAAGCGCCCGACGCCGCGCCAGAGACATGCGGGCGGCGCGCTTGGCCCGTGCCTCCCCCTCGGGCGGCGCGCGCCGCGAAGCCTCCGCCCCGCGCGGCTCCCCCGCCTTCGCCGACACCCCTCATAAAAGCCTCCCTTCCTCCGCTTCCGATCCCGCCGACAAGGCCGCGCGGGCCTGCTCGCCCATCTCTGCCGGAAACTCGTCGAGCGAGGCGAGCGGCGTGAACGCCGCAGCACCCGCTCCCGCGCCCGCCGGCAGCTCGAACCTCCCGCATATCCTCTCGTTGGGCCGCCACACGCGCTCTTCGGCGTACGGCACGGCCGCCACCACGCGATGCGAGGCGACCGCGATGGCTTCGACGCCGAATCCGCGCGCGAACACCGTGGGGAGGTCCTCCGTCACCTGCAACCCGATCACCCAGAGCCGCTCGTCGGCGGGGACGGCTCCCTCGGGAGCCTCGTAGAACCACGCCTCTATCCGCCCGCCGCAGCCCGCGCCCCGGATGGCCCGGATCGCGCGCTCGGCAACGAGGCGGCCCGGATCGTCGGCGTTCTTGGCTTTGAAGGCGAAGGACGCCTCCATGCACGCCGCCCGCGCGTCGTCGAGCGCGTTCTCCTGCCGCGCCTTCGCCGCCGAGGCGAGCCCCTGGTCGACGGCGATGGCCAGGACGGCGAACAGCACGAGCGACGCCACCACGGCGAGCGGGGCCATATTCCCCCGCTCCGCCGCCCCTGGGCCGGGCCCTTTCTTCCTCATGGGCGATCCACCTCCACTTCGACGACGCGCCCCTCCACGATAGCGGCCCTCACCTCGCGCGAGAGCTCCTGGCCCGACAGGCCCGGTACCTGCACGAACGACGGCAGCTCGTAGCGCACGCGATAGGAGAGGGCCACGGAGACGGTGCGCTCCTCAAGGGCCCCGTCGCCCGTATCGCCCGCGCTGCGCCGTTCTTCGCGCCGCCATCGGACGTCGCTCACTTGGAGCGCGGCCTCCCGCAGCTGCGACGACGCTCCGAGTATCTCGGACTTCACGAACCCCTCCTTGTCGACGGCCCGCTCCAAGCCGGACACGTCGAGCTGCCGGCATGCGCGCGTGATCTCCGAGGAGAGCCGGCTCGCGGCGAACGTCATGGTGCCCAGCTGGATGACGGAGAACACGACGAGCAGAAGCAGCGGCAGCGCCACCACGAACTGCACGATCTCGCCGCCTTGCTCCTTGCCGCTCACCATGCTCCCCCTTCCACCGTCTCGTCCCTCTCGCCTGCAGCCGACGCCGCGTATGCGAACCCCCCGTCGCCCCGCCCCTCCGCCACGGCGATCAGGGCGCCTGCCGGAGTCAGGTACGACCCCTCCAGCTCCAGGTCGACGCGCACCGTACGCCGGGCGGTCCGCGAGGGCCGCTCCTCGAACGCGCCTTCGTCCGCGTCGTAGAGGCGGTGCACGTACGGCTCCTCCTCGAGCTCCCCCACATGCGCGGCCACCGCGAGCCGAAGTCCCTCCGCAGCGAGCGAGGGGGACGCCGCGAGCGCCGCCTCCCTCGCCGTCTGCTCCGCTTCGCCGGAACCGGCCGAGCAGACGGCGCGACACGCCGCATGCGCCGCATCCTCGAGCGCCATGCCCAAGAACACCGACCGCCCCAGATCCACGACCGCGAATAGGAATGCGAGCAGAATCGGCAGCGCCAGCAGAAACGACACGACGCTGCTTCCCCGCTCGCCGCAGGCGGGTCGAAGCATTCGGCCCTCCTTACAGCGTAGGGCCGGCTGTGACCGACCTGAACATCTCCCCGATCGATGTGCCGGCGCTCTTGATGACGGTCGCGATGTTGCCTTGCAGCGCCATGAGCGCCGCCCCGAGCCCCACCGCGAAGCCCAGCACGATGACCGTCTGCACGATCTCCGATCCGCCCTCTTCCTCGCCTCGCACGACTATCGCGCGCAGCTTGGCCGCCTCTCCCATGACCCTCTCGCCGATCTTCTCCATGATCCGTTCCTTTCGTTCGCCTTTCCCGCCCCCTGCTCGGAGGGCGGGCCTTCCACGATCCTTCGCCTTGCAAGCGCGCCTCAGCCCCGTCAGGCGCATACCGGTACAACGGCCAGCCATAGCGCCAGGAACGGCGCCATGGGGATTCCTCCCCTCCATGCGAGCCTTCCCGCCGCCAACCCCGCGAGCGAGAACGCCGCCGCGCACCCGTAGCAGACGAGAAGCCCGAACGGCGCGGCCGGCCCGCTGGCAAGCGAGAGCGCCGCCATGCACCGCACGTCGCCATGGCCCACGGGAACGCCCCCGCCTCGTCCGAGCAGCCGGTTCGCCGCCGCGCAGCCCGCTACCACGACCGCCGCGATCAGGGCGCCTGCGGCGAGGGCGCGCACGCCTCCCGTCCCGAGCTGAAACGCCGCGCCGCCGACGGCCAGCGCCAGGCACGTCTCAAGCGGGATGATGCGCGCCTGCACATCGCACGCCACGGCCACGGCCATGGCCGCCCCGCACGCCAGGAGCGCCGCGCAGACGGCCGCCGGCAGCCCGCAGAGGGCCGCCGCCCCGAACCACCCCGCGCAGCCGAGGGCGCAGGCGGCGTGCCCCCACGGCCCGGGCGCGAACGCGCATCGCGCCCGCTGCTCGGCCTCGCTGCGGGCGGCGCCGGACTCGTCCGCCTTCAGGCCCGCCTCCGCCAAGGCGCGCACCCGTTCCCGGGCGAGCGTCCCGGCGCGGGCCATCGCCAGCGCGTCGTCCCGCCAGATCGCGAGCGCGCCCTCCTCGCCCCTCCCTCCCGCGAGCGGTTCGGGGCGCTCCTCCCGAAACGCCCGGTAGGCGCCGTACGAATCCCACCACCACGACACCGACCGCTCGTAGGAGCGCCTCAGCAGGGCGTTCGCCGCCCAGGGGACGAAGAGCCGCCCCGCCGCGCCGCCCGCCACCGCGTAGGCGAGCGCGAGCGCCGCCGTCACGACCCCTCCGCCGCCGTCGCCCTGAGGCGCGGACGCTCCTCCACCCGCGCATGGACGCCGCGGCCGGGATGGGCGGAGGCGTCCGGGGCTGCGCTCGGCTTCAGGCTGACGACGAGCTCCTCGATCCCCGCGTCCCCGATGCGGGCCGTCCGCACGGGCGAGCCGGAAGCCCCTTCGATGGGAGAGAACCCCGGAAACTCGAAGCGCACGACCCACCCCCTCTCGTCGATGCGCGCGGCCCCGGCCGGCTCCCCGCGCATGACGGGAACGGCGTGCACCGTCTCCGGCACGGCCCGCGCGCCCTGGAACGGGCAGGGAGCCGGCCGGGGCGCGCCGGACGCGCGGATCGGCGCAGCCTCCCGCACCTTCGCCAGCCCCTCTTCGAGGGCCGCGCCCGCAGGCGGCGCCGGCCGGGGAACCGGGACGGGACGCGGCTCGTCCGCGAAGCGGTGCAGGCAGCCGAAGCACACCTCGGCGTCATCGAACGCCCGCGCATGGCAGATCGGGCAGGTTTTCATCGCTCCTCCTTCATAGGGACGACGCCCACGCGATCGCCCTCCTCGAACCACGGCGTCGCGCACGACGAGAACCGCTCGATCACGGCGGCCGCTCCCTTGTGGCGGAGCCGCCGAAACGGGCCCACGTTGCGATAGGACGCGAGCACGCCCCCGGCCTCGTCGACGAACGCCACGTCTATGCGATGCGCCATGCCCGCCGTATGCACGTCGTTGCACGGCACGAGCAGAAGCGACGCGTCGCCCGGCCGCGAGAACAGCAGCCCCCGGCCCTTCCGCGATAGGCGCGTCGCCATCTCCAGCAAGGCGGCCGCGTCGGCCGGATCCTGCGGCCGCTTCCCAGCCCCTCCCGCGCGCCGCCTCGTCGGCTTGCGGCGCGCCGGGGACGCGCCCTCCTCCCGCTTGGGCCCCGAAACGGCCGCCGGCTTCCTCTCTTTTCGATCTTCCATGCACCTCAGCTCCTCTCATCTGCGGGCGCCCCGCATTGCACGACCACGCTCGCGCCTCCTCCTACCTGCACGCAGCTGACGAACAGCCACCTGTGCCGCCCTTCCCCCTTTACGAACGTCCCGCACGACGGCACGCCGCTCTCCACGCCCTCCCACCCCTTCGCGGCAAGCTCCTCTGCGATGGCAGCGAACGACGCGGCCGCATCCTCCTCCGTCGAGAAGCCCACGATCCCCGCCCGGCCGTCGACGCGCGCCTCCGTCCGCCTCGCAAGGGAGAGCGCCTCCTCTTCGAAGCCCTCGGGAAGCGCCTCCCCGGCTGCGCCCTCGGCTGCGTCGGCTTCCCAGAGCGCCGGCGACGCGGCCTCCCGCAGCACGCCCGAGGAGGCGATCCTTCCCGCTTCGCCTGCCGCGACGGCTGCGATGACGGCAAGCGCGATCAGGACGAATGCGCGTGCCGGCCTCCACCCGCCTGCCGGGCCGGCCCGCCCGGACGCGCTCACAGGAGCACCCCCGGCTTGTAGCAGTCGACCGCCATCTCCGTTCGATGCGCGAGCGAAGGCAGCGCCACGCCGAACACCTCCTGCTTGAGCCCCAGCCCGAACAGCGTGGGCGAAAGCTCGAGCGTGCCCTCAAAGACGACATGGCCGCCCTCGCCGCCGCGCACGGCCACCGACACCCGCTCGAAATCCCGGTCGAAAGCGGCGCCGAGCGACGACTCGACCTGGGCCGCGCCCTGCTCGATCCCCTGCCCGTAGGCCGGAGACGTCGCATGGACGCGCACCGCCTCGCGAAACGCGTTGTCGAACGCGCCGCATTCCGAAAGGAAGAGAAGCGCGTTCACCGCCACTACGGCCACGGCGACGAGCACGGGGAACGCTACCGCGAGCTCCACCGTCATCTGGCCGCGCTCCCAGGCCCGCTTGCGCATCACTCCCATACCCTCACCCCCGTCACCTGCGCGTACACCGATCTCAGGCCGTCGGCCAGCCGGCCCACCAGGTCCACCGCCGCCTCTTTGGCGGCCGGCGGGAGCGCCAGCTCGATGGGGATGGCGGGCCCGCCGTCGCCTAACAGCCGCACCTCGGCGATCACGATGCGGCCGTCGACGGCGTCGATGGCCTCCACCGCGCCCCCTTCGACCAGCCCCACGATCGACGCGAATACGTCGTTCGAGGCGAGCGGATGGGCCACGGCCTGGCCCTTGAGCGCGAGCAGCTGCGCCGAGAACGCCCCGTCGTCCGCCTCGGCCACGTGCGCCGAGTTCACCAAGGCGGGCTTCAGCGCGTCGAGGTCGGCCGGCTCGAGCCCGGCCGCCGCCACCGCGCCCTCGAGCGCGTCCGACGCCCACGCGCCCAGCCCGCTGGCCCCGGCGAGCGGAAGGCCGTCCAAGGCCGACGACACGGCGCCCGCGAGCGCATCCTGCCCCTCGGCGTAGGCCTCGAGCAGCCCCGACCAGCAATCGAGCACGATGCCGAGGGCGCCGACCGCAGCACCTCCCTGGTCGGCGAGCCCGTCGAGCAGCGACGACACCACCGAGCCGCCTTCTCCCGAGGGGTCGGCCACGAGCGTCGCCGCCGACACGGCCGCGCGCGTGCCGAGCGTACCCGCAGAACGGACGAAGGGACTCTCCCAACCCCGCGCCCCGTCCGTCGCGCCTGTGGACGCGACGAGCGCCACCACGCCGAGCGCCCCGGGAGGGCGCGCGTCGATGCGCATGCCGGCCGCTTCGCCGAAGGCCTCCCCCACGCGGTCGAACAGGCCTCCCGCGCGTTCGCGCACTTCCGCTGCGAGCGGGTCGAGCTCGTCGCGCGCCTTCCGGTACTCCTCGGCCGCCTCGGCCACCTTCCCATAGTGGTACTCGAAGCCGTTCTCGATGGACGTGGAGGCCGCAGCCACCTTGCCCATGCTGGCGGCCGTGAAGCCGCACGCCGGGCACGTCGGGCCCGATCCAGCCTCCATCTGGGCGATGGATCCGAGCCGCGCCGCCCCTGCGGCCTCCGGGCATCCTTCCCATGCGTGCATGACCTCCCTTCCCTCCTCGTCGACGGACACCGGGTACGCCTCCTCGGTGTAGAGCCTCGTCCCCCGCATCTCGTCGGTGTTCCTCGGCAGGCGCGGGAACAGCGCGTCGAACGACTCGGCGCTCTCGCGGACGTACCCGCGGCCCATCTCCTCGACCGCGAACCCGTAGAACCTCGTGCGCAGCCTCGAGCGCGCCTGCTCCTCCACCGAGCCCCCCTCCGGACGCTCGACCGCCAGGCGCCGCGGGTAATACGCCTGCGCCCGCTTGAGCGCCACCGAGAACGACCAGGCGTCGACGCTCCTGAACAGCGGATTGTCCGAGCCCTCCATCCCCGCGAGCGTGCGCGCCCGCTCGTACATGCAGTACGTCGGCGCCGCGCCGCAGTCGTGCTCGAACGCGCGCCGCTTGGCCTCGTTCGCGCGCTCGGCGGCCTCCTCGGCCTCCTCCGCGGCCTGCCGGACGGCCTCGGCGCTCCCGTCCACCTCGTCCTCGAGGGCTGCAGCGGCGGCGTTCGAGCCCACCTTTATCTCCTCGCCCTCGGCGGGGGCGAGCACGGCGAGCGCCAGGTACCCCGCCGACCCGTCGCCGTTGGCCGACGCCACCGAGGCCGCGTTCGCCGCCGCCAGGAACGGCAGCGCGCGCTGCAGCTTGTTGAGGCCGGCGGCGGCCTTCTCCGCGAACGAGTTGCGGGCGCGGGCGATGTCGCGTCCGGCCGAGAGCAGCGTCTCGGATGCCGCGGCCGTGGCAGGCGTGCAGAGCGCGGCCACCCCGAGCCCGGTCGCCGCGAGGCTCGTCAACGACAGCGACAGCACCGCCGCGTCCGCCACCCTCACGACGATCATGAACTCGGCCACCGCGTTCTCGGCCGCGAGCGCCGCGGCGTCGGCCACGTTCTGCACCTTCGAGGACGCCGCGCCTATGCGCTGCACCTGCCCGGCCGAGAACACAAGCGAGAGCGTGACCAGCAGCGCGAGCACCATGCCCGCCGTGGTGAGGCCCTCCTCGTCGCGGAACGGATCCCGCCTCGTCATTCGCTCAGCCATGCCCCCACCCATCCCGCCGGGCCGCCGCCCGGCGCGCTTGCCGTCCAGCCCGGCTGGACCTCCTGCTCCGCCTCCACCTCGATGCGGAAGTTGCCCCCGGCGTCCACGATGCCGAGAAGCCCCGCCGCCGCGCCTATCAGAGGAAGCGGCCGGGCCTCGTTCGAGATGGACGCGCGCACCGTGCCCGATCCCTCGTCGCCCTCCAAGCGCACCTCCCACGAGCAGCGGCCCTCGTGCACATGGAAGCACGCGACCGGCGGCACCGATCCCAGCCGATGGCGCACGAACGCCTCGCAGCTCGCCGCCATGTCCCCCGCCGCGTCCGTCTTCGTAGCCAGCAGGCGGCATGCCTCCGCGGCCGCGGCGTTCATCACCATCCGGTCGTACAGGAGGATGCCCGGCTGCACGAGCAGTAGAAGCCCCACGAGCAGCACGGGGATGAGAAACGCCGCCTCCACGGTGGCCTGTCCGCCGCACGCGTACCCGCCTCCCGCACGAGGCCTTCTCAAAGCCATGGCTCCTCCCTCCCCCGCCTCGCTCCGCCATCAGTACAAGAACACGTCCGCCGTCGAACCCGGCGCCGCCAGCTGCACATGGTGCGACGCCGCCGACAGCGCGTGCTCCACGAGCATGCCGCCTTCAAGCCCCCGCCACAGGGCGCCAAGCGCCACGAGCATCGCGACGAATGCCACCGTGACGAGGGCGAACTCCACCGTCCCCTGCCCGCCCTCGCCGCCGTGCGCCGCAGCGCGCGCTACAGGCCGTTGATACCGTCGGCGATGGCGTTCCACAGCTCCTGCAGCTTCGGGCGGAACACCGTGATCGCGATGATGGCGATCACGACGAGCACCCCCACCAGGATGGCGTACTCCGTCGTGCCCTGCCCGTCCTCGCGCCGGAGAGCCCGCCCCGCCCGGCACGTCGCCCTCGCCAGCCACATCCGATACGCTTCCATGCGCATGCCTCCTCATCGTTAGAAACCTTCCATCAGCTCGAGCAGCACCGGCCCGAGCACCAGCAGAAGCATCGCCGGCAGGATGAGCGTGCCCGTGGGCACCATCATCTTGACCGGCGCCTTCGCCACGCGCTCCTCCACATGCGCCCGATGGACCGAGCGCGCCTCCACAGCCGCCGCCTCGAGCGCCTCGGCCAGCTGCGCGCCGAAGCGCAGCGAGCGCACGACGTTCTCCACCACGCGGGCGAAAAGGGGCGAGTCGTACGACGCCGCCAAACGGCGCAGCGCCTCCTCCCGCGTGGCCAGGCCCGACGACCAGGCGCGCGAGGCGGCCGCGCACTCGTCCGCGAAAACCGTGGAGAAGTGCCCGGCGTACAGCTGAAAGCCGCGATCGAACGACAGCCCGCTGCGCAGTCCGAGCGCCACCACCTCCAGCATCTCCGAGAGATCCCGCTCGAGGCCCAGGGCGCGGGCGCGCTCGAGCCGCTTGACCGCCCTCGGAAGCGCCATCGCGCCGACGGCGCAGCCGACGACCGCCCCCAGCGCGCCGAGCTCGTTGGAGAGCACCGCTCCCGCGAGCGCGCCGACGGCCCCGCAGGCCAGGGCGAGCTTCGCGGCCGCGTCGACGAACCCGCCGGGCGACACCTCCCCCGCAAGCCCCGCCCGCGGCGCGTGCGCGCCGAGCCAGCGCGCGACGCGGGCGAACGTCCGGCCGCGGACGAACGGCAGGCCCGACGCCCCCAGCGAAAGCCCGCGCGAGCAGTCCACCGCGAACCGGACGACCCTCCCGTCGAGCCCCGGGGCCGCAACGCCCTCCTCGCGCACGCCCGTCGAGCGTCTGAGATCCCTCCTTCGCCGCGCCGAGCGCCTGCGTGCCTGCCAGGATGCGCCTACGCATGCCCCCAGCCCGGCCGCCGACGCCGCCGCCCCTACGAGCAAAAGCGACGCCTCCGAAAACGCCATCATGCCCCCACCTCCACCGCCAGCATGCGGCGCACCGCCAGCACGCCCGCCGCCTGCATCCCAAGCGCCAGCCCGAGCAGCGCCAGCCCCGTCGCGCTCGAGAAGAACGGCGCGAGGAAGTCTTCGCTCACCAGCGAGAACACCGCTATGAGCGCGAACGGCATCACGCTGACGATGCGGGCCGAGAGCTTGGCCTGAGCCGTCTGCACCTTGAGCGAGCGCCGAAGCTCGATCTCTCCCTTCACCGAGTCGCGCGCGGCGTCGAGCACCCGGGAGAGGCTGCCGCCCGCCTCGTGCTGGACGTCGAGCGCCACTGCCACGAACGCGAGCTCGGGCACATCCGCCCCCTCCCGAAGCGCCTCGAGCGCCTCGCTCGCGCCCTGACCCGTCTCCAAACGGCGCGCTGCCCGCTCGAACAGCCCCTTCAACGGCCCCGTCGCCTCGCGCGCCGCCTGCTGCAGCGTCTGGAGCAGCGACAGCCCCGACTGGAAGCACACCCCCATCGAACGCAGCGCGTCGGGCACGGCGTCGCGCAGCTCGTCGCGCCGGCGGTCCTCCATCCCGCGCAGACGCACGACGCCTACCGCGGCGACGCAGACGGCCACGGCGGCCCCGGCCGCGAGCGAGCCCGCGACGAATCCCGCAAGCGCTGCCGTGCCGAGCAGCGAGGCCGCGACCAGGGACGCCAGGGGCTCCTCCTCCGTCGCGAACCCGCGCGAGCGCGCAGCCTGCACGGCCTGGCGCACGAGGGCGGCGACGCGCCCGGAGCGCATGAGGAGGCGCGCGAGCGGCATCGTCCACGCCACGCCGTTGCGCAGCCGCCACGCGAGGCGTCCCGAGGCCGGCCCGCCCGCGCCGTCGATGCGGGGCGGCCTTCGCGCGCTCCCCATCGCCGAGGCGGCGAGCAGCGATCCGCATCCGAACGCCGCGACGGCGCTCAGGCAGCCAAGCAGCATTCCCGTTTCCATCGGCGCACCTCCTCCTCTTCCGCCACATGGAGCTTCGGCAGGTCATCAACCCATTCCGGGGGCGCCACCCAGACCCCTGCGGCATCGCCCGATTCGCGTTTGTACAGCGTTCTGGCCGTGCAGGCCCGCCGCTTCGCGTCGAAGGAAAGCTCGGCCACCTCCGACACGAAGCGCGCGCCGCCGAGCGAGCGCGCCGTCTGGACGACGGCGTCGAAGGCGCTCGCCACGTTCGACTCGATCACGTCAACCGGCAGGTCGGCCGCGTAGCGGACCATCGTCGTGAGGCGCGACACCACGTCGGCCGGCGAGTTCGCATGCAGCGTGGTGAGCGAGCCGTCGTGGCCCGTGTTCATCGCCTGCAGCATGTCGAGCGCCTCGGCGCCGCGGCACTCGCCCACCACGATGCGGTCGGGGCGCATGCGCAACGCGTTGATCACGAGCTCGCGGATGGCCACCTCGCCCACCCCCTCGGCGTTGCGCGGGCGCGCCTCGAGCCTCACGACGTGCGGATGCTCCAAGAAGCGCAGCTCGGCGGAGTCCTCGATCGTGATGATGCGCTCGTCGTGCGGAAGCACGCAGGAGAGGGCGTTGAGCAGGGTGGTCTTGCCGCTGCCCGTGCCTCCCGACACCGCGATGCTCTTGCGGGCGCGCACCGCCCACACGAGGAAGCGCTTCACCGAGGCATCGAACGAGCCGGACGCCATCATGTCGTCGAGCGTCATCACGCGCGCGGCGAACTTGCGGATGGTGAGCAGCGGCCCGTCGAGGGCGAGCGGCGGCAGCACCACGTGCACGCGATGGCCCTGGGGCAGGCGCGCGTTCGCCATGGGCGAGGCCTCGTCGACGCGCCGGCCCAGAGGACCGAGCATGCGGTCGATGAGGGCGCGCAGCTGGCCGGTGTCGGCGAAGCACGCGTCTGCCCGGAACAGGCGTCCACCGCGCTCGTAGTACACGTCGTGCGGGCCGTTCACCATGATCTCGGTCACGGAGTCGTCGACGAGCAGCCCTTCGAGGGGGCCGAAGCCGAACACCGTGTCCACGAGCTCGTCGACGAGCCGCTGTCGCTCGCCGTGCGGAACCTCCGCCCACACGGCGTCCTCGAACGCCTGGCGGCAGGCGCCCCTGAGCTCGCCGCGCGCCCGCGCAGGGCTCTCGGCCATCATGAGGGCGATGTCGTCCACCGACACGAACGCCTTGATCTGGCGTTTGAGCGCCTCGAGGTCGCAGGGGCGCGCGGCCGTCTCCGTCGGCGCGGCGCCGGCGGCGGCCCGGGCGCGGCTCATCAAAGACATTGCTCCTCCCTTCCCCGTTTCCGCGGCTTGCCCGACTTGAGCAAGCGAAGGCCCGGCCTACGCCGTGACGGCGCGCCATCCCAGGCTGGGCGGCCGGCCGCGTTCGGCAGCGACTCGCGCAGGAGCTCCTCCACGCTCAGGCACAGCGCGTTGCGCGATTCCATCAAATCGAGCGGCTGGCCGGCGCCGAGCATCTCCTCCACCTCGCCGCCCCCGTCCGCGAGCTCGAACACATGGGCCCCGCCGAGCGCGCACGAGACGTCGATGGAGGTGAATAGCGCATTCTTGGCGCACCAGTTCACGGCGTACGAGAACGGCCCCGTCGCGATGCCGCACCGGGCGCACAGATCGAGCGCGTGCCGGCACGCCCGCAGCGACGAGGCGCGCTGATCGACCAGGAACAGCGCCTTCGTGCTGCGCTCCAAGAGCACCGCATGCTGCTCGGCCCAGGCCGCGCCCGTGTTGGCGACGATCACCTCGAAGCGCCGCGCCAGCCGATCGAGCAGCTCGGAGGCCTGCTCCACCACGCGCTCGGCGTCCTCGAGCCGCTTCGGGGCGGCCAGGAGCGCCGGCATGCGGCCGTCGGGCGCAAGCGACTCGATGCGCGCGGGCACCGCCAGAAGCTCGTCGACAGACAGCGCGCCCTGCATGCCCATCATGTGGGCCATATCGCCGAACTGCAGGTCGAAGTCGAGCAGCAGCGTCTTGAAGCCGAGCGCCTGCGCCGTGAGCGCGGCGAGCGCCGCCACCGTGCTCTTGCCCGCGCCGCCGCTTCCGCTGACCACGGGCATGAGGAACGCCGAGGACTCCCCGCGCGCCGTCGCGGCGCAGGGCGCCTCGCGGGTCAGGGAGGCCGCTGCAGGCGCTCCGCGGTACGCGACCGCGACGCGCGGGCGCTCGGGCTGCACGACCGGCGCAGCGGGAGCGCAGGGTGCCGGCGCTCCTTGCGCCTCGAACCGCGCGCCGCCCGCAGCCGCCGCATGCTGGCGCTTGCGCTGCACATAGCGGTCGAGGAACGCCTGGCGGCTGAGCGAGGCGTCGATGCCCGCCGCATTCGCCCTGCTCATGAGCGACCCCGTTCCATCGAACGACAGCAGGCACACGCGCCGGTCCGCCCGATCGCGCTTGAGCGACGCCGCCAGGTTGATGGGCTCGATGTCGTCGCTCGAAGCCACCCACACCTCGTCGACCGCCTGATCAGCGCAGAGGAACCGGCGCGCCTCCTCCCCGGTGGAGAACAGCCGCAGCCACTCCTGCGCCGCAAGGTTCTCGCCCGCCAGCCCGATCGCCTCCGGGTGCCGCAAGCTGGTCATGTCGGCGCACAGCGCCACGGAAGCGGTCATCTCGCATCCTCCTGTCCTTCATCGTTTGCCGAAGGCGCGTGAGCGGCCCCCTCGCCGGGAAGCGAGAAGTACAGATCGGTCCCCTGGGCGGCGGCCACCACCTCCTGCACGCGCTCGGGCTCGACGGCCAGCGTGATCCAGGACACTTTCGCGTCGGAGGACGTCTCGCCCGACGACGTGCTCGTGGCCAGCACGAGCACGTCGCTGGCCAGCAGGTCGGTGGACGTGCCGCCGGTGGCGTACATGTCCACCCGCGATCCCGCGGCCACCGCTCCGCCCACCGCCTGCACGTCCTTCGCCGGCACGCTGACGGCGACCAGCCCCTCGGGCGGCTCCACCTGCGTGCTCGCATCCTGGAACCTGCGCATCGACAGGACCTCGTCCGCGAGGATCGCCGAGGACGCGGACTTTCCCAGCACCTCGTCCGCCGAGCTCACCGCCTGCGCCGGCAGCAGGTCCGCCACCCACAGCCGCGTTTCGATCAAGCCCGCGTCCACCGTCTCCCCCGGAGCGATGTCGCGCTTGGCGACGCACACTTCCAGCTGCTCGCCCCCGTACCGGGCGAGCGCCTCGGCGCGCGCGGCCTCTGCCTCGCCCCGCACGCCCTGCAGGTACGCGACCACGCACACGGCGCACACCACGCCGCATACCGCGCCCGCCACCGTCGTCCTCTTCCGTTTCATAGCTCGGTTCCCCCTTTTTCGTCCTGCTACCAGTATGACCAGCCGATCCAGCGGATTCATGGCGCACGACGACACGAAAGACCGCCCCGTTCTTTCGCGGATCCAGCGCAAATCACGCCTCGATCCAGCGCGGATCAAGCGGAAATCAAGCGCGGTTCCAGCAGAAATCAAGCGGAAATCAAGCGCGAGGAAAGACGAAAATCCATAAGCCCAGGTAGAAAGGATTTCCACAGCGAAGTTCGTTGCGCGGCGCGCGCCAGTATGCGAGAATGGAAAACCGCCGAAAGGCGTGTGGAAAACGGGCGATTGGCGCAGCGGGAGCGCAGGTCCCTTACAAGGACAAGGTCACTGGTTCAAATCCGGTATCGCCCACCAGACAGCATCCGAGGCCGGACATCGCGTCCGGCCTCGTCTCGTCTGCGCCGAAACCGGGGGGCGGAGCCTTTCGAGCTCCCGGCTGAATTTTTGCACGCAATGGACGATTCCACAGGGCGAAATGTCGCTTTGAGGGCACCCGCGCGAGGGCGCGCGAGGGAAGCCCCAGGTCGAAATGCCACCTCAGCAGCATCAATCCGTCCATTGCGCGCATTTTTTTTCGCAAGAGGCCCCGAAACCACGCCCGTAGCCCCTGTGGGGAACTGGCGCTCCGGCAAAGCGGCAGGAATTTGCGGCTGTGGCACGGATCAGGCTGAATTCGGGCGGTGCGGGCGACCAGCCGCCGACGTTTCCCCAGGTCGCGAATTTCGCGAACGCGCCGCGCGTGCCACAGCCGCAAATTCCTGCCGCGACCGGGAAGCCGCGCCGCGGAGCCCCCTGCGGGGGCGGCTCGTCGTCTGCAAGGGGGTTGGGGGAGACGAACCGCGCCCGCAGGGGGCTCCGGATGTCCCAAATGGGGACAGTCCCCATTTGGGACACCTTTTTGGCATAAAAGGGGACTGTCCCCTTTTATGCCATTTAGCGAAATCCCTAGTAGAACATGAAGACCGAGAGGCCGAGGTTGTAGAAGGCCACTCGCAGGCAGACCGCGCCGATCAGGGAGGCGATGACGGCGACTGCGCCCCAGAGCTTCCAGTTGGCGGACTTGCGGCCGACGATGGCGGCGACCAGGGGCACGATCGCGCCGACGACTACCGCGCCTCCCCAGAGCAGGGGCGCTTGGCCTCCGACGGTGGCGGCCGCGTCGGCCATGGCCTTGGTGGGATGCGTCGGGTCGAAGTAGAAGCCCACCTCGGCGAAGGAGCCGCCGGACGCCTGGAGGAAGGCGGCGAAGGCGATTGCCGCCGCGGCCGCGAGGGCCGCGCCGATCAGCGCGGGGAGCGCGACGGGCTTCGCATCATCGCCCTTGAGCGACATGATGACGGCCATCGTGCACGGGCCGAGGACGCAGGCATTCCCGATGACGTAGAGGATCCAGAGGACGCTGTCCCACGCAGGTCGGGCGGCCATCGTGTACGAGTGCGCCATCACGGCGACCAGCACCACGCACACCGCTATCGACACGCCGGCCAGCCACTTCGGCACGCTCGCGCCGTCGGAGGACTTGCGCATCATGACCAGGTACGCCACCGCGACCACGGCCAGCACCACGATGGCGATCAATTCCTGCGTGATGCCGCTCGTCAAGTGCCCGAACCCGTTGAAGATCCTCTCCCAGTGCTCCAGGTGGAAGAACACCGCCACGCCGCCGACGACCAGCAGCACCGCCGACGCCGCCCACGCCGTCATCTGCGACTTCTTACCCGCACCGCGCAGCGCCATCAGCGCCTGAGTCCCGAACAGCCCCGCGCTCCACGCCACCAGCGTGGTGAACACGATCAAAGGCCACTGCAGCTCCATTACGCCTCCCCTCCCATCCAGTCGTGATCCCTCAGGATGTACATGAGCGCGGGCTCGTTGCCCACGTTCGGCAGCGTGTGCACGTCGGCATCCGAGAACGGCAGGCAGAAGTCGCCCAGCACGATGCGCTCCGTGCCGTTCTCCGCGCCCTCGAACGTCTCGATGCCCGCGTCCAAGTCGCCGAAGAACCGCGCCATGCCGCCGCACTGAGACACGCACTGGGGCAGCTCCCCCTGCGCGATCTTCTGCTCGCAGAGGGTGCACTTCTCCACCACGCGCTCCTCTTCATTCAAATACCGCACGTTATACGGGCAGGCCATCGCGCAGAACTGGCAGCCGATGCACTTCGACTTGTCGATCTGCACCGTCCCGTCCTCAAGCTTGTGCGACGCGCCCGTGGGGCACACCTTCACGCACTCGGGCTCCTTGCAGTGCTGGCACTGCACCGGCAGGAAGTACAGGTAGGACGCCGGATCGCCTTCCTGCGACCCTTGAATGGACGCATTCGGCCCGATGCGCAGCACCTTGTTCCAGTAGCTGCCGATGGGCACGTTGTTCACCGCCTTGCACGCCACCGAGCACGACAGGCAGCCCACGCACCGGTTCAAATCGGTGACGATCGAATACTGCGTCATGATCTACTCCCTCCCCTCGTACGTCGGCAACCATTCCTTGAGGCGCGGGTCGTCGGGCGTGTGGATGATCTCCACGCCGTTGTGGTCGCACGGCACCGGGTTGCCGAACGGCGAGTTCTCCGGCGTCGCCTTGTATATCTTGCCCAGGTAGGCGCGCAGGTTCGACGCGCCGCAATGCGGGTCGCGCGCCCAGTTGTCGATGAGGTGATTCACGGCGCACAGCTCGTGGCCCGACCCCGACTGCTTGAACTCGGGGAACCACCACTGATGCTCGCAGTTGATGGTGCCGGGGCGGATGCCGTAGTACAGGTCGGCCACCTCGCGGATCTTGCCCCACGGCGTCTCGATCCACACCCAATCGCCCTGCTCGATGCCGTACTCGGCCGCGTCCTCAGGGTTGATCTCCACGCGCGGCACCGGCCACTGCTCGCGGCACCACGGCAGCTGTCGATGCTCGCTGTGGAAGTACACCGGGATGCGCCGCCCCGTCGTGATGATGAGCGGGTACTCCTTGTACATCTCCGGATCGCTCACCGGGCTGTGTGGCGGCTCCACGTAGGTGGGCAGGTTCCACTGCCCGTCGGGATGGTACGACTCCATCACCGTCGACCATATCTCGATCTTCTTCGTGGGCGTGTAGAAGCCGGGCAGCTTGTCGCCCTGCGAGCCCACGAACCCGCCCGCGTTGCGCGTGCGCATGCCGCCGGTCTCGTAGCGGCGGTACGTGCCCCACAGCTCCGGCTCGGTTTCCTTGCAGTCCCACCAGCCGTGCTCCTGGAAGCGCTCTTCGAACACCTTCCAGCCCTTCGGCTCGAAGCCCGCCACCGACATGTCCAGCATCTCCTCCACGCTGGGGTACTCGGGGTAGCCGGGGATCACGTTGTACGGCAGGCCCTTGTACTCGTACAGCATGCGGATGATCTCGCCGTCGAACTTGGCCTCGCCGGGCGGGTCGATGCACTTCACCGTGGCGCCCATCGCGCCGGACGCGCCCTGCGACGAGCGCGGGCTCGACAGCTCCAGGAAGTGGGCCGCCGGCAGCACGATGTCGCACAGGCCGCCGCCGGGCGTGTGCCAGAGGTTGGCCTCCACGTAGAAGTCCAGCTTCTTGAGCGCTTCCCACGTTGTGGTGGTGTTGCACTGGTTCATGAAGTTGCCCGACGAGTTGAACGCGCCCACCACCGGGTACGGCTCGCCCGTGAGCACGGCGTTCCACGTGGCGGTCGCGTCGGCCCACATGCCCCACCAGTACAGAAGCGGGATGTCCTCGCGGCCGAGGATCTTCTCCATCTGCCCGGGCGAGAGCATGGGCATGCCGGATCCGTTGTTGGCGAAGCCCATCTGACCGCCCTCGATGGGCGCGCGCGTGGAGGCGCGCTGGCCGGCGGGCGTGTCGTAGTTGCCCGTGATGGCCGTGAGGTAGTCGAGCGCGCGCACGTTCTGGATGGCGGTGTTGGCGTGCTCGGTGGCCAGCATGTACTGGATGCCGCCGTTGCCGTAGCCCTTCTCGGGATGCAGGCGCGTGCCGTACGCGAGCGCCGCCGCGCGGATCTGGTCGGCGGGGACGCCGGTGATCTCGGCCGCGGTGTCGGGGTCGTACTCGGCGCAGCGCTCGGCGTACTTCTGGAACACCGGCTCCACCTTGTGCACGGAGCCGTCCTTGAGCGTGACCTCGAACTCGCCGAACAGCGCCGGATCGATCTCGGGGTCGAACGGCGTGGGATCGATGACGAACCCTTGGTGCAGGCCCGGGGCCAGGTTCTCCTGCTGCGCCTCACGGCCGGCCGTGGGCTTCGTCCACTGTTCGCCTTCCCAGAAGCCCGTCTCGGCGTCGAAGTACGTGAGCTTGCCCGCCAGCTGGTCCCACACCATGAAGCGCTTCGGGCTGCCGCCCTCCACCAGGTCGGACTCCTTCAGCAGACGCGTCTTCAGCTCGAAGGGCGTCATGACGATGGGCGACGGCTCCGTCCAACCGGTGGGCTCCATGTCCTCGCACACGAGGAAGGGGGCGTTCGTCCACTTCTTCGTGAACAAATCGTCGTACAGCTCGTTCTCGATGACCACGTTCGACCAGGCCAGCGCCATGGCTCCGTCGGTGCCGGGGCGCAGGTGCAGCTGGAAGTCGGCCTCCTTGCCCATGTTCGTCTCGCGCGGGTCCACGCAGATGTGCGTGTTCGCACGCGTGGCCACGTCCACGGTGGTGCGGCAGCTATCGTCGTAGTTGGACATCTCCGACGCGCCGCCCCAGGCCACGTACACGTCGGGGTGCGCCACGGTCTCCATCCAGCTGTCGGCGAAGCTCGACACCATGAGCGTGGCCATGTGGCGCGGGCCCTTGCAGATCTGCCACGCCTGCACGATGTTGGGCGAGTCCCACAGATACATGCCGTTCGACGCGCCGAACATGCACCACACGCGCGACGTGCCGCACATGCCGAACAGGCTCTCGCCGCCGTAGCGCGCCTGCAACTCGTCGAACTTCGACACGATGGTGGTCATCGCTTCATCCCAGCTGATGCGCACCCAGCCAGGGTCGTCCGATTCCTTGTCGTTCGTGCGCTTCATCGGGTAATGCAGGCGGTCGGGGTGGTACGCCGCCTGGATGGCCGACTGCGATTTCGTGCAGCAGTTGCCCATCGACTGGAACGCCGTCGGGTCGCCCTCCATGCGGATGACCTTGCCATCCTGCACCACGGCGATGACGCCGCACTCCATCTTGCCGCATCCGCGACAGCCGGTGCGCACGCGCTTGACCGCCGACTCGCCCGATGCCGGCGCGTCGGTCTCGGCGAGCGCCGCAGCCGGGGACGCGATCGTCGCTGCAGCGGCCGTTGCCGCTCCCAGCTTCAGAAACGTCCTGCGGGATACTGAGAACCTTCCCATGCTCTCCTCCTCTTCGATCCGCATGTTCCCGCGCGCAGCCCGAAGGCGGCGCGCGCAGGAGGCGCCGTCAGCGCGAAAACGCGTCGGCCCGCCCCTCCTCGCCTTCCAGCATAGGCCGCGCCCCCTGCATGCGGAAATAACGATCAGGCACATGATCGGCCTCGACAATTCCAATCGAACCCCTTACCATTCCCGGGCGTTATCGGCCTATGCCGTTCGGGCATCGCTGAGCTGTCCGCAAGCGCTGGACGCGCAAGGGGTGGTAGAATGCACGCAGGGGGTGGGGATTCCCATGAACATCGACCAATGCAGGGAGTTCATCGAGCTGGCGCAATGCCTCAACTTCACCGAGGCCGCGCGCAGCCTCAACATCACGCAGCCCGCGCTGAGCAAGCACGTGCTGTCGCTTGAGCGAGAGTTCGGCGCCGACCTGCTCGACCGCAGCCGCAAGGGCGTGCAGCTCACCGAGGCCGGCCGCACGCTGTTCGAGAGCGCCGGCATCATCGTCAACGCCTACGACAACGCGCAGCAGGTCATCGACGCCCTCAAGGCGAAGAGCCCCGTGCGCATCGCCGGGCATATGGAGGATTCCGACGTCGCCTCCCTCGCCTCGCTCGCCACGATGATCGCCCGCGAGCGCCATCACGTGACGACCGTGTTCGAACGCGCCAGCGACGACCCTTTCGACCTGCTGGAAAGCGGGGAGATCGACCTGTTCGTAGGCTACACCCTGCCAGAGAGGATAGCCGAGCGCCACCTGGCGTCGCGGCCGTTTCTGGACATCCGGCTCGTGGCCATCGTGGGCACGTACCACGGGTTCGCCGCGCAGACGTCCATTGCATGGGACGACCTGCGCAACGAGACGCTCGTGCAGTTCGTGAGCGACAAGACGAACCCGGCCTGGGAGCAGATCGAGGCCATCTGCGCGCGGCACGGCTTCGCCCCGAAGACGCGCCCCGTATCGTCGCTCAACGACGTGGAGTTCTTCAGCACGCCTTTGCGCGGCAGCGTGCTCGTGTGGAAGAAGACGCAGAGGCAGATCGGCCTTCTGATGGAGACGGGCCAGCGCGCCTGCATCCCGCTGGTGGACGACGACGCGAAGCTGGTCGCCTACGCCGTGTACCGCCCGGAGAACGAGGAGCGCCTGCGCGAGTTCTTCGAGGCCGTCGACGAGGCGAAGGATCTGATGCGGAACCGCAAGGACCGCCGCGAAGCGTAGCGGGACCGAAGCGGGAAAACGGGGCTCCCGGCTGAATTTTTGCGCGCAATGGACGATTCCGCAGGGCGAGATGCCGCTTTAAGGATGTCCCCGCGAGGGCGCGCAAGGGAAACCCCAGGTCGAAATGCCACCTCAGCAGCATCAATCCGTCCATTGCGCGCATTTTTTTTCGCAAGAGGCCCCGAAGACGCGCCCGGAGCCCCCTGCGGGGGCGGCTCGTCGTCTGCAAGGGGGTTGGGGGAGACGAACCGCGCCCGCAGGGGGCTCCGGATGTCCCAAATGGGGACAGTCCCCATTTGGGACATCGAGGGATTTTGGCATAAAAGGGGACAGTCCCCTTTTATGCCATTCAGCGAAATCCCTAGTAGAACATGAAGACCGAGAGGCCGAGGTTGTAGAAGGCGACGCGGAGGCAGACCGCGCCGATCAGGGCGGCGACCACCGCGACGGAGCCCCAGAGCTTCCAGTTGCCCGAGCGCTTGCCCATGAAGGCGGCGACCAGGGGGACGATCGCGCCGACGACCACGGCACCGCCCCAGAGGAGGGGCGCCTGGCCCGCCACCGTCGCGGCGGCGTCGGCCATGGCCTTGGTGGGATGCGTCGGGTCGAAGTAGAAGCCGACTTCGGCGAAGGAGCCGCCGGACGCTTGGAGGAAGGCGGCGAACGCCACGGCTGTGACGGCCGCGATCGCGGTGCCGATCAGGGCCGGGAGCGCGACGGGCACCACGTCGTCGCCCTTGAGCGACATGATGACGGCCATCGTCGCGGGCCCCAGCACGCAGGCGTTGCCGATCACATAGAGGATCCAGAGCACGCTGTCCCACGCCGGCCTAGCCGCCATCGTGTACGAGTGCGCCATCACGGCGACCAGCACCACGCACACCGCGATCGACACGCCGGCCAGCCACTTGGGCACGCTCGCGCCGTCGTCGGACTTCCGCATCATGACCAGGTACACCACCGCGACCACGGCCAGCACCACGATGGCTATCAGCTCCTGGGTAATGCCGCTCGTCAGGTGCCCGAACCCGTTGAAGATCCTCTCCCAGTGCTCCAGGTGGAAGAACACCGCCACGCCGCCGACGGCCAGCAGCACGGCCGACGCCACCCACGCCGTCATCTGCGACTTCTTACCCGCGCCAACCAGCGCCATCAAGCTCTGGCTCGCAAAGAGTCCCGCGCTCCACGCCACCAGCGTGGTGAAAACAATCAAAGGCCACTGCAGTTCCATTATTCATCGCCTCCTTGCCACTTCATGTCGCGCAGGATGTAGCGGAACGTCGGCTTGTTCCCCACGTCGGGCAGATGATGCACCGCCTCGTCCGAGAACTCCTCCAGGAAGCTGCCGATGGTCTCGCCGCGCGGCCCCGCGAAATCGCGGATGTCGCCGTCCGCATCGCCGAACCAGCGCGCCATGCCGCAGCACTGCGACACGCACTGGGGCAGCTCGCCCTGCGAGATCTTCTGCTCGCACAGCGTGCACTTCTCCACCACGCGCTCCTCTTCGTTCAGGTAGCGCACCCCGTACGGGCAGGCCATCGCGCAGAACTGACAGCCGATGCACTTGCTCTTGTCGATCTGCACGGTGCCGTCCTCAAGCTTGTGCGAGGCGCCCGTCGGGCACACCTTCACGCACTCGGGATCGGCGCAGTGCTGGCACTGCACGTTCAGGAAGTACAGCTCCACGTCGGGCCACTGGCCGCTCCCGCCCTCTTTGGGGTTCGGGCCGATGCGCAGCGTCTTGTTCCAAAAGCTCCCGGTCGGCACGCCGTTGACTACCTTGCATGCCACCGAGCACGCCAGGCAGCCCACGCACCGATCCAGATCGGTGACGATCGCATATTGAGTCATAAGTCCCCTCCTCCCTTAGAAGTTGTCCGGATGGATACCGGCCGCGCCGATTTCCCACAGCTTCAGGCGCGGATCCGTCGAGTCGTGGATGATCTCGGTGCCGTCGTTGCCGCACGGGATGGGGTTGCCGAACGGCGAGTTCTCCGGCGTGGCCTTGTACACGCGCACCGGGTACGTGCGCACATTCGACGAGCCGTTGTACTTGTCCTGCGTCTTGCGGTCGGTGATGCAGTTGATGCACGACAGCTCGTAGCCCTTGTCGGCCTGCGCGAGCTCCGGGTACCACCACTGGTGCTCGGCGTTGATCATGCCCGGCTTGATGCCGTAGTACAAATCGGCCGTCTGGCGCACCTTGCCCCACGGGCTCTCGATCCACACCCAGTCGCCCTGCTCGATGCCCAGCTCGGCGGCCGTTTCCGGATTGATCTCCATGCGCGGCACGGGCCAGAGCTCGCGGCACCACGGCAGCTGCCGGTGCTCGCTGTGGAAGTACACGGGAATGCGCCGCCCGGTGATGCACGTGATGGGGTACTCCTTGTACGTCTCCGCGTCAGCCACCGGGCCGTGCTTGGGCTCGGCGTAGTACGGCAGCGCCTCGCTCGTGAAGCCGGGTGCCAGCTCCGGGCCGTCCGTCCCCTCGGGGAAGAACGACTCGATGGACGTGCACCAGAACTCCTGCTTCATCGTGGGCGTGGGGAAGCCGGGCTTGTTGATGTTGAGCTGCGCCGGCTGCTGATGCGGCGCCGGGCGGTACGCCTGGCCCACCTCGTAGCGGCGGTACGTTCCCCAGTCCTCGGGGATCTCGCGCTTCATGTTCCACCAACCGTGCTCCTGGAACGCGGCCTCGAGCTCGTTCCAGTCCTTGTAAGGCGCGCAGCCCTGCTTGCAGCACTGCACCGTGAGGTTCTCCACCTCGAGGTCGACGCCGGGCACGTTCTCGAGCCACGGATCGTCGCCGTCGAAGGCCGGCACGCCGAAATACTTGGACAGCTCCATGAAGTACAGAGGATCGCTCTTGCACTCCCCCGGCGGGTCGACCGCCTTCACGCACAGGCCGAAGCCGCCGGATGCGCCCTGGGCGATGCGGTAGGCGTTGATCTCGGTCCAGTGGCACACGGGCAGCAGGATGTCGGCCGCGCCTGACGTGGGCGAATGCCAGAGGTTCGCCTCGAACAGGAAGTCGAGCATGTTGAGCGCTTCCCAGTTGTACTTCGCGTTGCCCATGTTCATGTGGTCGCCGGAGCCGATCATGCCGCCGTGGATCTCGTAGGGCGCGTCGGGCTCCTTGTGCGCGCACTCCATAGCGGCGTTGGCGTCGCACCACACGCCGTACCAGTACAGAAGCGGCATCTTCTCGTTGCCCGCCATCTTGAGCGAGAGGTCGGGCGAGGGCATGAACGCGAACGCGCCCATCGACGGCAGCATGGAGCACGGACCGGACTGCTCGGTCCAGCCGCTCGTGGCGCCGCGCTGGCCGCCCGGCGTGTCGATGGCGCCCACCATCGCGCAGGCCGCCATGATGGCGCGGCAGTTCTGCGTCGAGTTGCCCGCGTGCTCCACGCCCAGGCCGTAGTTGATGCCGCCGTTGGGGATGCGCGGGTCGTCGCGCGTGGCCCACTCCACCACCGCGTCCTCGATGAGCTGGGCGTCCACGCCCGTGATCTCGGACACGCGCGCGGGCGTGAACTCTTGCAGGTACTCGGCCCACAGATCCCACGCGGGGCGTCCCTTATGCGTGCTGCCGTCCTTGAGCTTCACGTCGAACTCGCCGTAGAGCGCCGGATCGATGAGCGGGTCGAACTCGGACAGGTCGGCGATCCAGCCCGCCACCTTCGACTCGTCGTCATGCAGCCGCGATACGTCCTGGGTGAAGCCGGAGGTCTGCTTCTTCCACGTCTCGCCCTCCCAGTGCGCGTCCTCCGGATCGGCCTGCCAGTACGTCCAACGGTTGTTCAGCTGGTCGAACACGAGGTAGCGCTTCGGATTGCCCTCGCCTTCCACCTCCCAGTCCACCATGGACGGGTCGATGTCGGCCTCGGTGAGCAGGCGCGTGCGGTAGGCGTAGGGGCCCTTGGTGTTCTGCACGGCCTCGGTGTAGCCGGTGGGCTCCATATCGGGCACCACGACGAACGGCGCGTTCGACCAGCGCTTCACGAACTGCCAGTCCACCAGGTCGTGCTCGAGGATAATGTGGCACCACCCGAGCGCCATGGCGTTGTCGGTGCCGGGGCGCAGGTTCAGCCAGTATTTCGCCGTGCGGCCGAGGTTCGACATGCGCGGGTCGACCACGATGAACGCGTCGGCCTGACGAGCCACATCGGTGACCAGGCGCGACGAGTCGTCGTAGTTCGAGATGGACGGGTCGGTGGCCCACTGCACGTACTTCGTCGAGTGGTTGATCACCTCGCTCCACGACCACGCCTGCACGTTGTCCAGACGCGACGAGAAGTGGCGCGGCCCCTTGCACACCTGGTAGGCGGCCACGATGTTGGGTGTGCCGAACAGCTCGAGCGCCATGCCGGCGTCGGACTGCATGCACCACTGGCGGCCCGTGCCGCACCAGGTGAACAGGCTCTGCGCGCCGTACTTCTCGCGGATCTGCATGATGTTGTCGGCGATGGTCTGGTACGCCTCGTCCCAGCTGATGCGCACCCAGCCGGGGTTCTCGTCGCCCTTGGGGTTCGTGCGCTTCATGGGATGCTTGATGCGGTCGGGGTGGTAGGCCGCCTGGATGGACGCCTGCCCTTTGCTACAATGGTTGCCCATGGTGTTGAAGCACGACTCGTCGCCTTCAGTGCGGATGACCTTGCCGTCCTGCACGTACACCCACACGCCGCATTCCACCTTGCCGCAGCCGCGGCAGCACGAGCGGATCTTCTTGATGCCCTGGCCGCCGCCCTCCTGCTGCTGCGCGCTTTCGGCGAGCGCCTGCGCGGGATTCGCCCCGACGCCGAGCGCCGCCGCCGTGCCGACGACCGCCGCCAGCTCGGTGAACGAGCGCCGCGTCATGGTGAGCTTCCCCATATGCCCTCCTTCTCTCCGGTTGTCCTTGTCCGTGAATCGAGCATACCGGGCGTGCGAGGTGTGAGGAAATAACGTCTGGGGAGATCGTGCGACCGGTGATGCGAATAAGGCATATCGTTATTCCGTTTCCCCTGCCTGGCTCCCAGTGTTTCGGCGACGCGATGCGGCGTGGTACCATACGGGCGGGGAAACGCTCGCATGGGCAGGGGGAACGCAGATGAACATAGACACCTACCGCGAATTCATCACGCTGGCGCGCTGCCTGAACTTCACGCAGGCAGCCGAGGAGCTGCACATGACGCAGCCGGCGCTGAGCAAGCACATCGCCGCGCTCGAACGCGAGTTCGACGCCGAGCTGCTCATCCGCGACCGGCGCACCGTGCAGCTGAGCGAGGCCGGCCGCATCCTGTTCGGCTGCGCGCTCGAGATGGTCGACGCCTACGACCGCGCGCAGGCCGCCATCGCCACCGTCGTGCGCGAGAAGCCCATCCGCGTGGACGGCATCCTCTACGACAACACGGTTTCCAGCATCATCTCGTTGTCCACGGTGCTGCTCAACGATCAGCGCCACGTGCCCATCGTGTTCGAGCACCACGAGAACCAGCCGCTGTTCGACCTGTTGGAGTCGGACGAGATAGACGTCGTGTTCGCCTACCTTGAGGAGCATGCGCTCGCCGAGCGGGGGCTCGTGTTCCAACCCCTCGTGCAGACGCAGTTCGTGGCCGTCGTCGACCGCAACCATCCCCTCGCCGAGCGAAGTGAGCTGCATATGGAGGATCTCGCCGACGAGACGCTCATCCAGTTCTTCGACGAGTACTCCATCTCGGGATGGCGGCGCATCGAGCAGGTGTGCCACGCACACGGCTTCGATCCGAAGAAGCGCCCCATCCTGGGAAGGGCCGTGACGAGCTACGCCACCACCGCGCCCGAAGGCGGCGTCCTTATCCTGCAGAAGGATCTGCGCCAGCTGAAGTTCCTCGAGGACGTGAACCAGACGGTGAGCATCCCCATCGCCGATGAGGACGCGAACTTCATCATCTACTATATTTACAAGCACGAGAACGAAGAGCGGTTGCGCCCCCTGCTGAGCGCCCTGGAGGAGTCGCGCGAGATCATCATGAGCCACCGCCGAGGCGAGGAGTAAGCGAGCGGGCTCCCCCCCCCCTCGTCATCCTGAGCGGAGCGACCAAAGGGAGCGGAGTCGAAGGATCCCATGCGGCGCCAGCCGGAAGCGTCACGGCTGGCATAGCGGGGCTGAAGCGGGAAAGCGCTCCGGCATAGCGGCAGGAATTTGCGGCTGTGGCACGGATCAGGCGGAATTCGGGCGGTGCGGGCGACCAACCGCCGACGTTTCCCCAGGTCGCGAATTTCGCGAACGCGCCGCGCGTGCCACAGCCGCAAATTCTTGCCGCGACCGGGAAGCGCTAATGCTGTCGCCGCATGGGATCCTTCGACTCCGCGCTGACGCGCTCCGCTCAGGATGACATCTCCCTACGAGCCCAGCATGATCCTGATGATCTCGTCGTTGGTGGCGCGCATGCCGTCGCGGCCGAGACGGGCGATGGAGTCGATGGTGTTCTCCACGCCCTTCTTCACGATGCCGTCGCCGCCGTAGAACTGCTGGCCATCGCGGTACATCACATAGCCGAGGATGCCGGCGTTCACCGAGAACGCGATCTTGCCGGCGCACGAGGGCTTCGCGCCGTCGCACACCATGCCGGCCACGATGGAGAGCGCGTTCACCACGGCGTGGCATGCCTCCTTGTAGCCGCCGCCGTCCAGGTACGCGATGCCGGCGCCCGCCGCCGCGCCCGCGCACACCGCGCCGCAGAACGCGGAGAGCCGCCCGATGCCCGTCTTCTGGTGGATGGCCACGAGGTTGGACAGCGCGAGCGCGCGCAGCAGCTGCTCCTCGGTCGACCCCAGGTGGCGCGCGTACTCGATGAGCGGCACCGACACGGTGATGCCCTGGTTGCCGCTGCCCGAGTTGATGACCACCGGCAGCTCGCAGCCGCTCATGCGCGCGTCGGACGCTGCCGCGGCGCATGCGCACGCGCGCACTTTGATGTCGTCGCCGTAGGCGCCCAGCATGACGCTGCCGATGTTCGCGCCCCAGTCGCCGGCCAGGCCCTCGCGCGCGATGGCGTCGTTGCAGGCGATCTGCCGCTCGAGCAGCCCGCGCACGTCGTCCAAGTCCACGGTGGTGGCGAAGTCCCAGATGCCGGCCATCGTGAGCACACTGCGATCCGTGAGCCCTTCCGCCGTGCCCGCCTCGGAGGCCAGCGGCGCGTCGAGCAGCACCTCGCCGTCGCGCTCCTCGCGTACGATGTTGGTGTGGTAGTCGGCGATGCGCACGAGCGCCTCGTGTTGCCCGGAGGCGCCGGCCACGCGCACGACTACGTCGAAGTCCACCGCGTCGTCCGTGCGCGCCACCTCGATGGACGCCCGCGCCAGGTAGCCGGCGATGGCGCGCACCTCATCCGGTCCCACCTCGGCGATGACCTCCAGCTTGCGCTCGGGACGCCCCGCCACGATGCCGGCCGCCGCTGCGGCTTCGATGCCCTTGAGGCCGCCCGTATGCGGCACGACCACGCTCTTCGCGTTCTTGATGATGCTGCCGCTGGCCGCCACGCTCACGCGCGCGGGCTCGGTACCCAGAAGCTCGCGCGCCCGCGCCGCTGCCAGCGCGATGGCGATGGGCTCGGTGCACCCCATGGCCGCGATGAGCTCCTCCTCCAGGATGGCGACGTACTGCCCGTACCGCTCGTCCGTTCTGTCCACGCAGCCCTCCTTTGCCCGTCTGCCGCACGCAACGAACCATGATAGCACCCCGGCTGCGGGAAGCGGGCGACCGATGCGCAGGGCGGCGCTGCATCCCGCGTCGGCCGGCGCCCTGCGATGACGAAAGTGCGGACAGGCAGATATCCCATTTGGGGATGTCCCATTTGGGGACTGTCCCCAAATGGGACAAAACGGGGATCGGCTTCGTTAGGTAACCGTTCGGTAAACTCGGTGGAGATTCGGCCTTTTCAGGCGGTGAAAGGGCGAGAATCAACCATGATTGACGAAACACCAACCTTTACGCAACACCTGCGCGCCCGAAGCGCGCTGAAAGGCGCACCATGCTCCAGCTGCTGAATATCTGCAAGTCCTACACCACCGCCGACTTCACGCAAGTGGCGCTCGACAACGTGTCGGTGTCGTTTCGCGACAACGAGTTCGTGGCCATCCTCGGCCCCTCCGGCTCGGGCAAGACCACGCTCCTGAACATCGTGGGCGGCCTCGACCACTACGATTCGGGCAACCTCATCATCGACGGCATCTCGACCGAGCAGTACCGCGACAAGGACTGGGACGCCTACCGCAACAACCGCATCGGCTTCGTGTTCCAAAGCTACAACCTCATCCCCCATCAGACGGTGCTCGCCAACGTGGAGCTAGCTCTCACGCTGTCGGGCGTGTCGCGCGCCGAGCGCCACGAGCGCGCCGTCAACGCGCTCGAGCGCGTGGGCCTGGGCGAGCACGTGAACAAGAAGCCGAGCCAGCTCTCCGGCGGGCAGATGCAGCGCGTGGCCATCGCGCGCGCCCTCATCAACGACCCCGAGATACTGCTGGCCGACGAGCCCACCGGCGCCCTCGATTCCAAGACGTCCGTGCAGATCATGGACCTGCTCACCGAGATTGCCAACGACCGCCTGGTCATCATGGTCACGCACAACCCGGAGCTGGCCGAACAATACGCCACCCGCATCGTGAACCTCTCCGACGGCATTATCCGCAGCGACACCGACCCCTACGAGCCCACGGCCGAGGACATGCGCCTCAGCGAGAAGCCGGTGCAGCGCACGAAGATGTCGTTTCTCACGGCACTCGCGCTGTCGTTCAAGAACCTCATGACGAAGAAGGGCCGCACGCTCATGACGGCGTTCGCGGGTTCCATCGGCATCATCGGCATCGCAGCCATCCTGGCGCTGGCCAACGGCGTGAACAACTACATCAAGTCCGTGGAGGAAGAAACGCTCTCCGAGTACCCGCTGCAAATCCAGAGCACCGGCTTCGACATGACGTCCATGATGTTCGGCGCGGCTGGCGAAGGTGCCAAGGCCGCGAGCGGCGAGGACAAGGGCGAGGGCTCCGCGCACGTGGTGGAAATGGTGTCCAACATGGTGTCGAGCATCGGCAGCAACGACCTGGCGTCGCTCAAAGAGTACCTGGACAGCGGCCAAAGCGGCATCGAGCAGTACACGAACGCCATCGAGTACACCTACAGCGTGGCGCCGCAAATATTCAGCTCCAACACCGAGAACCTGCGCCAGGTGAACCCGGACAAGTCGTTCTCGGCGCTGGGCCTGGGCTCGTCCGCCAGCTCGAACAGCCTCATGTCCATGTCCATGAGCACCGACACGTTCTACGAGATGCCGAGCGACCCCGGCCTCTACCAGAACCAGTACGACGTGAAGGCCGGCCGCTGGCCCGAGAGCCCCACCGAGGTGGTGCTCGTGCTCACCGGCAACGGCGGCATCAGCGACTTCATGCTGTACACGCTCGGGTTGCGCGACCCCGCCGAGCTGGACGACATGGTGAAGAAGTTCGCCGCCGAAGAGGAGGTGACCGCGCCTTCCGACTTGGAGGACCCCTCCTACGAGGATATCCTGGACGTGTCGTTCAAGCTGGTGAACGCCGCCGACTACTACCAGCGCGACGACGAGTTCAACGTGTGGAAGGACAAGACCGACGACGCCGACTACATGCGCAAGCTGGTGGCCGGCGGCGAGGACGTGCGCGTGGTGGGCGTGGTGCAGCCGCGCGAGGACGCCAGCGCAACCATGCTGAGCACGGGGCTGAACTACCCGGCCTCGCTGACCGCGCACGTGATCGACCAGGCCGCGAGCAGCGCCATCGTGAAGGACCAGCTGGCGCACCCGGACGTGAACGTGTTCACCGGCAAGTCCTTCGACGAGGAGGAGCAGGACGGCGAGGACGGCTTCGGCATGGAGTCGCTGTTCACCATCGACGGCGATGCCATCCAGGCCGCGTTCACCATCGACGAGAGCGCGCTGACCAGCGGACTTTCCGGCATGTCGCTCGATCTGTCGGGGCTGTCGCTGGACATGGGATCGCTGCCGGCGTTCGACAGCTCGGGCATCTCCATCGATCCGGGCAGCATCGACATGGGCCAGTACCTCGATTTCAGCGACATCAAGCTGGACATGGGCGACGTGCAACCCAGCATGAACTCCGAGAAGGTCAAAGCGGTCATGAACGAACTCATGGCGGGCTTCTGGCCCTGGTACACCCAATGGGAGGGTTTCGATCCTTCCGACCCCACCAATATTCAGAAGGGTGCAGAAGCCTATCTCGCTCTTGACGAGGTTCAGAAGAAAATCGCCGACGCCATCACCGGCTCCATCGACATGACCGCAGCCACCGAGGCGCTCCAGGCCCAGCTTGAGCAGCAGATCTCCGCGAAGATGCAGGCCGCTGTGCCCGCCATGGCGCAGGCGCTGCAAGGCCAGCTGCAAGCGTCGATCTCCACGGCCATGAGCTCGTACCTGCAAAACGTTATGGGCGCGTATATGCAGCAGATGTCGGCCGCCGTGGAGGCGCAGGTGTCTGCCGCCATGCAGCAGTCGATGAGCCAGATAGCCGCCAACATGTCCAGCGCCATGAGCATCGACGAGGACAAGTTCAAGGACGCCTTCCAGATGAGCATGACCGAGGAGGAGCTCGGCGAGCTCATGATGTCGCTCATGAGCACCGAGGAGGCAAGCTACGATAACAACCTGAAGAAACTCGGGTACGCCGACCCCGCCAAGCCGGGCGGCATCGACATCTACCCCATCGACTTCGAGAGCAAAGAGCAGGTCATCGGCATACTCGACGCCTACAACGACCGCATGACCGCCGACGGCCAGGACGACAAGGTGATCACCTACACCGACTTCGTGGGCACGCTCATGTCCTCGGTCACCGACATCGTGAACATGATCAGCTACGTGCTGGTGGCGTTCGTGGCCATCTCGCTCGTGGTGTCGTCCATCATGATCGGCGTCATCACCTACATCAGCGTGCTCGAGCGCAAGAAGGAGATCGGCATCCTGCGCTCCATCGGCGCGAGCAAGGGCGACATCAGCCGTGTGTTCAACGCCGAGACCATCATCGTGGGCTTCACGGCCGGCATCATCGGCATCGGCGTGACCGCGCTCGCGTGCATCCCGGCAAACGCCATCGTCTACTCGCTGTTCGACGTGGCGAACGTGGCGTCGCTGCCCTGGCAGGCGGCCCTTGTGCTGGTGGGCATCAGCGTGCTGCTCACGTTCCTCGCCGGCCTCATCCCCTCGAGCGCCGCCGCCCGCGAAGACCCCGTGGAAGCGCTGAGGAGCGAGTGATTTCACAGCGAACTCGAGCTGCTTTGTGGACATTGTGCGAATCGGGCGCAAGCCATCAATTACCCCCTTGCGCGGCATTGCGCGAGGGGGTATTCTACTTATTGAGATTGATTCTCAATAAGAGAAACAAGGGCACACAAGGCAACGTAAGACGAGAAGGAGTATGCACAGATGAAGCTTCGCGACGCTATCCCCACCGCTGACAACTGCACGAACATGAACGGCTTCGGCACCTGCGAGGTCGGCACCACGCTTGAGAACCTGAAGGCCGCCATCTCCGGCGAGACCGGCGCCTCCGCCAAGTACGCCGCCTTCGCTAAGGCCGCCAAGGAGCAGGGCTACGACCAGATCGCCCGCCTGTTCGAGGCCACCAGCGCCGCCGAGCAGATCCACATCGGCCTCGAGTACGCGCTCGTCGCCGAGATGGAGCCCGGTTTCGAGAAGCCGGCCGCCCCTGAGGCCGAGGGCGCTCAGACCGACCTGAACCTCATCTCCGGCGCTCAGGGCGAGATCTTCGAGACCTCCGACATGTACCCGGCGTTCATCGCGAAGGCCCAGGAGGAGGGCAACGCCAAGGCCGTGCAGGTGTTCACCCGCGCCAAGCTGGCCGAGTCCGTGCATGCCGAGCGCTACCTGGCCGCCTACAACGACCTGGACGCCGCCGACGACGACACGTTCTACCTGTGCCCCATCTGCGGCTACATCCACAAGGGCGAGGATTTCGAGAAGTGCCCCATCTGCTTCTGCCCGAAGGCCTCCTTCACCGCGTTCTAAGCCGCTCGTCCCCGTTGCTTGCTGAAACGGCCGCCCCGCCCGGGCGGCCGTTTTGCGTGCGCGGCGCTGGCCGCATCGGTGTTTCACGTGAAACATTCGTTCGCGCACGCGCTGTTGCGCTATCATGGGGACCCACACGAAAGAAGGCATCCATGAACATAACCTCCCCTACCGTTGAAGGCATCCTCGCGCACAACCGCGCGTTCGTCGAGCGCGGCGAGTACGAGCGCTACGCCACCGACAAGTACCCCGACAAAAAGCTGGCCATCGTGTCATGCATGGACACGCGCCTCACCGAGCTTCTGGCGGCGGCGCTCGGCCTGAAGAACGGCGACGCGAAGATCATCAAAGTGGCGGGCGCCGAGGTGGCGCACCCCTTCGGCAGCGTGATGCGCTCGCTGCTGATAGCCGTGTGCGAGCTGGGCGTGGAGGACGTCATGATCGTGGCGCACACGAATTGCGGCGCGCAGCACATGAGCGGCAAGGAGATGGTGGCGAACATGGAGCGCCTGGGCGTGAGCGCCGAGCGCATCGAGTTCGCGCGGCACTGCGGCATCGACTTCGACAAATGGCTCGCGGGCTTCGGCGACACCGAGGAGGCCGTGCGCAAGAGCGTCGACATGGTACGCAACCACCCCGTCATGCCACCGCGCGTGCGCGTGAGCGGCTACGTGATGGACTCCATCACCGGCGAGCTCGCGCAGGTGTGCTGAAACAGTTTTAGCCGAGAGCGACTTTGCGCGCTTCCGCAGCTTCCTCAGCAAGGCGCTTGCGCTTCGCCTCCTGGTAGGCCTTTTCGGCGTTTCGGTAGGCCCTCGCCTCAAGTTCAGGCGGGACATCGGGAATCTCGTCGAAGTCGTAGATGTTGTTCGTGTCGTCCATGACCATGTAGAGCTTCTCTTCCATTAGCGCATGCACCTCCAATCGAATGATTTTTTGGCTTTTGGATCATTGAGCACCATTCGCAGTGCTTTCACTTCAGCGTAATCGCCCATCACGTCTTTGAAATCATTGTAATGACTCTCCAACTTGCTGGCAATGCCGACGTCCCTCACGGCAACCCACCACACGCTGGCGTCGTGGCCGACGATTACCGAAGCGACTATGCAAGAGTAGGAGGCCGCCGTATGAACATCGCGGTAGGAGGGCGGCTTGCTGGCCGGATGGTTGTGAACGAGGATCACGCCGTCAGGGCAGGCGAGAGCCCTTTCCAGCTCACCAGCGTTGAACCCTGTTTTTCCTCGGACCGGCGGGCGTCCCAAGTTGTCGGCCACGAGCTCGCCGGTCCGGGCGTTCACCGCGGCCATATGCTCGCACTCGGCGTTGTTCGTCGCGCTCAAGATACGGCCGGTCTGCTCGTAGATGCTCTGACAAACTTTTCGAGGAGCGGGCATGGATTCGAACGCGTCGTGAAAGCTCTTCGTGTTCACCGCAGGTGAAACCGAGAAGCTGGTAACGCTCCCGTGCATCGGCACCAAAGATTCGTCGCACTTCAAAACAACTCCCTACATGAAAGGATTGTCGACATCCTTCCAGTGTAACGAGCCTATCTAGCGCATACATGGCGTGCGACCAGCGAAAATGCGCTCGATTCTTGCATGGATCCAGCGGAAACACCACGTGCTTCCATCGCGAATCAAGCGGGATTCAAGCGCATTTCAAGCGGAAATCAAGCGAGTTCCCAGCACCCCAGGTCAGAGGCTAGCTAGAACGCGTGTCACGCCCACTTGTGGGTGACGCCGCGGGCGTCGGCGAGGGCTTCGGCGCCCCATTGGGCGAACAGGCCGTCGTGGTAGGTGTCGGGGCGGTAGGTCCTCGCCTGACCGTAGCCGTCGATCACCTGGATGGCGTTCAGCATGTGCTGCGCGATGAACGCGGGGTCGTCGGCCTCCTGGGCACTGGCGGGAAGCTGGTTCCACACGTAAGCGAGCGGGCGGCCGTACTTGTCGGTAACACTGGTGTCGTACTGGAGCCACAGCGTGTCACCCTTCCCCACCAGGCTCTTCATGTGGTCGGACGCCTGCACGCCCTCCTCGCAGTTGCGCTCTTCCTCGGGAGCGACGCTCTCGGGCGTGTCCAGACCCACGAAGCGCACCGACTCGTGGCTGCCGTCGGGCATCTCCACCGCCAGCGTGTCGCCGTCCACCACGTGGCGCACCGTCACCTGGTCGAACGTGGCCGGATCCAGATGCCCCCGCTGCGTGGACGACCCCCGGGCCGCATCGCGCTCGGCTGCCTGGCGCGCGGCATCGGACACGGCAGCGCCCGCACCGCCGCCGTCCGCAGAAGCTGCCGGCGACCCGTCCTCGGCGGGCGGGGTCAGTGCGGGCAGCTGCGAGCCGACCCACACCACCCCCGCCAGCACGAGCGCCAGCAGAAGTCCCAGCACCTTGCCCGTGGGCCCGTTGCCGGAGGCCTTCACCGCATCGCCCAGAGCGCGCTGCACGTTCTTGTCCCGCAGAAGCGAGGAAAGCTTGTCCGCCATGCGCCCTACGCCCCCGCTCCTGCGCTCATCAGCACTTTCCCGCTCATCGTCTCGATACGCACGCCGAGCACCCGTCCGTCGGCCACCTCCATCTTCCCCACGCAACGCGGGAAATCGCCACGCGGGCGAAACACCGCGCCGGGACACAGGAAGTAGTCGGCCGGCCGCGCATCCTTGCCGCACAGCAGCTCGGGCACGTGGGTGTGGCCGTGCACGCACACCTGCGGGATGGGATCGCCCGCCGCCAGGCCCGCGCAGCCGTTGAAGCCGATGCGCACGTCGCGCGGGTAGTGCGCCACCAGGAAACGCACGCCGTCGATGACCGGATGCGCGAACCGCCCCACCTTCGAGCCGTACTCGTCGAAGTCGTTGTTGCCGAGCACCGCCGTGGTGGGCGCGAGCGCCTCCAGCGCGTGCAGGATGTCGGGCCCGCCGATGTCGCCCGCGTGGATGATGTGGTCGACGTCGGCCATGGCGGCCAGCGCCTCGTCGGACAGGCGCCCGTGCGTGTCGGATATGAGGCCGATGACGGTCATGGTGCGTCCTTTCTACGTCAACGCACCAGTATAGAGCATCGTTTCCTACCTCAAGCACTCGTTTACCCACGCGATGAAGTTGCCCGTCGAGTCGCCGCTCGTTCGGCCGTTTGACGAACGGCTTTCGGCGGCGTTTCGCTTCTCGCCCTGGTCGCGAACGCCAGGGGCGGAAGTTGCTTCCCCCTGTAGCATTCGCTTTGAAGGCGTCGGCGATCGGCAAGCCGACAAAGTTGACAGAACCGTAACTTTTAGCACTCTCAACTTGACAGTGCTAATATACGGAAGTATAACATGAGCGTACACAGGAAATCGGATAGAGAGGGACGCAGGTTTTCTCTCACAAACCTGCTCCCCACGACGAAACGGAGATGATCAGAATGGCAATGATGGTACCCATGCGGAGGAGCCGCAACCTGCTGAGCGAGCTCATGTCCGACCCGTTCGACGCGTTCTTGGACGCCGCCACCGCCCCCATCCAGGGCATGCAGAAGATGGCGCCCACGCTCATGCGCACGGACATCAAGGAGACGGACGCCGGCTTCGAGCTGACCATCGATCTGCCGGGCTTCAAGAAGGAGGACGTGAACGCCGAGCTCAAGGACGGCTACCTCACCATCGACGCGCAGACGCAGTCCGAGACCGAGGACAAGGACGAGAAGGGCACCTATGTGCGCAAGGAGCGCTTCAGCGGCAAGTGCAGCCGCACGTTCTACGTGGGCGAGGACATCGAGGAAGACGACATCAAGGCGAAGTTCGAGGACGGCGTGCTGAAGATCGCCGTGCCGAAGAAGCAGGAGCAGCCCAAGCTGGAAGAGAAGAAGACCATCGCCATCGAGGGCTAGATTAGCGAGGCAACCCCGCCGCGCACTGGGGCGCGGCGGGGCGGGAATAGACGGCACCGCGCATCATAGGGCAGGCCGCGGCAGAAGGTAGCGAGAGCGACTTTGAGCGGCCGATGCGCGAAGGGAAGGCGACCGAGAGGCCGCCTTCCCGCATGCTGGAGGGATTCCCGTTTTACAGGTCGCCGGCCACGAGGCGCGCGACGTGGCGGCCTTGCACGGACGAGCGGCCCGAAGCGCAGCCCACGAGATACTCGGGGTAGTTGCCGCTGAAGAAGCTGCCGGACACGTCGCCAGCCGCGAACAGGCCCTCGATCACCTGGTCGTCGGCGCCGAGCACGTGGCAGTCCTTGTCGATGCGCAGGCCGTCGAGCGTGGTGAGCAGCGACCCGCCGAACCAGCAGCCGTAGAACGGCGGCGTGCGCAAGGCGCTCAGGCGGTAGGCCTCCTTGCCGAAATCGTCGTCCTTCTGCGCGTCGAACTGCGCGTTGTAGCGCTCGGCCTGCGCGAGGAAGCTCTTCTTGGCCTCGCCCTCGAAGCCCAACTTGCCCGCCAGCTCGTCCAGCGTGTCGGCCTTCTGCATGACGCCCTGCTCGAGCGCCACCTTGCAGAACTCCTCGATAGGCATCCCTGCGGCCATCATCTGGTTGGCGAACGCCGAGCAGCCGATGGTGGAGAAGCGCAGGATGTCCTCAGGCGCGTTCGCGTCGAACACCTGGCACCACACGCCGCCCGGCTGCTGGCCCGCTTGGAAGCACACGAAGTCGTAGGGCGTCGACTCGTTGCAGAAGCGCACGCCGTTGCGGTTCACCTTCATGAACGGCTGGCTGCCGATGTTCTCCTGGAAGATGGTGCCCGGAAGCGCCGCCTTCTCTCCTTCGCCCACGTAGCCGGCATCCACGCCGGGGGCCACGGCACCGCGGTCGAAGATCATCGGCGACGGGTCAGGGTCCTTCACGCCGCCCGCCCAGAGTCCCGCGCGCAGGCCCAAGCCGTCGTCGTTGATGGCGTAGCTCGACGAGGTGCTGCACCCGAGCGCGGCGGGCTGCAACGCGCTCATCATGACGGGATTGGCCGGGTAGCCGCCGGTGGCGAGCAGCGTGCTCTCGGCGTTGACCTGCACGAGGCCTTCGTCGGTGTCGAAGACGGCGCCGGATACTTTGCCGCCGTCGCACACGAGCTTCACCAGCGTGTGCTTGAAGCGGATCTGGTTGCCCGCCTCCTCGATGGCGGTGCGCAGCACGTCGTTGCGCATCGGCGGCGCATAGGGCGTGAGCCACACGTGCTGGAGCACCGGCAGGTAGTAGTCGGTGCCGCCGGTGGCGTGCGCCGGGGGCATGTCCACCACCAGCTGCTTGCCGGCGGCCTGCATCTTGGCGTCGATCCAGTCCAGCAGCTCGGCGCTCTCGTCGATCCACACCTTGACGACGTCCTGGCGGCACTTGCCGGAAGCGTAGCGCGTCAGCTCGTTGAGCAGTTTCAGCGGGTCGGCCTCGCCGCCCTGGGCGAGCGCGGGCTTCGAGTTCACGATGCCCAGGTACTCGCGCGTCTCCTGCACCGAGTCGTTCTTCTCGGCCAGGATGAAGTCGAGTCCCAGGTCGCTCGCCGTACCGGCCGCGCACATGCCCGCCGTGCCCGCGCCGATGATGAGGAGCTTCGTGTCCTCGGTGCGCACGATGTCGCCCTCGGCCACCGCCGGCTCGGCGCCGAGCCACGCAGGCGCGCCGTCGGAGGCTTGGGCGGCCTCCTCCGCGGACGCCTTCGCGGAGCCCTGCCCCTGCGGCGAGCAGCCTGCCAGGCCCATGACGGATCCGGCAGCCGCAAGCGCGCCCAATCCCAAGAAGCCCCTTCGCGACATCCCGGTGCTCTTCGTCGTGTCGTTCAGCATGATCCCTCCAATCGCATCCGACGGCCCCTTCGGCCGCCGCGTTTGACGGGCCCCACGCTACGCCGTGCGGACGCGCTTGGCTTCACCCCGAGGACGCGAAGTTCTTTTTGCATGCTCGAACAGGCGATTCGCGCCGGCCCATCCCCTATCTCGCCTTCTGGGGGTGAGGCCCGCCGGAGAGAATTTCGCCGACGGGCGATGCGCCGGCGCAGGACTTCGAGTACACTTGATCGCAGCGGAAGGAGGAGGACATGCGCGACGACGCACCGGGCGCGACCCGCGACGACAACCCGTCGGGCTGGCGGTTCGGCGCGGCCGACGTCGCCGCCTGCGCGTCGCTCGCCTTGCTGCTGATCTCGGCGTTCATCCTCAACGCCTACCTGTTCCCCAGCCTTGCCGCCCTCTTCCCCGCCGGGCGCGAGATCTCCACCTACTGCGGCGCGGCGTTCTCGGTGCTGGTGGCCGTGCTGGCGTACCGACGTCCTGCGGCCATGCGCGAAGGCGCCTGGTCGGTCGCCTGCCTTGCGCTGTTCGCGGGCGGGCTCGCCCTCCTCTACGTCGGCCTGGCCGCGGGAAGCCCCGTGCTCGTGGCGCTCGGCAGCCCCTTCGGCGGCATCGGCGCCGTATGGTTCTCGGTGCTTGCGGGCCTTGCGCTCATCAAGCGCGGGCCCAAGCGCAGCATGGTGATCATCCCCACGGCGTTCGTGGCGAAGTACGCGGTGCAGTTCGGGCTGACCGCGCTCGGAGGCGTGCTGCCGCTCGCGGCCGCGCTCGTGCTGTACTTCATCTGCACGGCACCCGCCTACCTGCTCATCCGCCCGCACGTGCACGGCATAATAGAAACCATCCGCGCAAGCGAGTCGCCCACGGTGCTCGACGCGACGAACCCCTCGTCGTTCCTGCCGTTCTCGAGCCTTGTGTACGTGTCCATCTTCCTGTTCAACGCCGCCTGCGGCTTCGCGTTCGCCAGCCAGGGCGAGGCGCTCTCGCAGACGGCGACGCTCGTCTCGTTCGCGCCGGTGGTCGTGGTGTTCTTCGTGGTGGTGGCCGCGCGGGCGCGCCTGTCGGCCGACGCGCTGTATCAGGCGTCCGCGCTGCTCGTATTCGCGGGGTTCCTGCTCGCGCCGCTCGCTCTGGCAGGCGGCGCGGCCGCCGACCGCCACGCCTCGAGCGCGCTTCTGTACGCGGGCTCGGACAGTTTCAGCGTGCTCACGTACTACCTCATCGCGGCCGTGGGCGCGCGCAACCCCGTGGGCGCGCTCTCCACCTCGGCGTTCGCGTTCGCGGCGAACTGGCTGGGCATCGGATGCGGCGCGCTCGTGGCGCAGGGCATCGGCGGCCTGGGCGCACACGAGCTCGCGCCGCTTCTGTGGGCGTCGGCGCTGGTGACGTTTTTGTTCATGCTGTTCAACTTCGTGGTGATGCGCGGCTTCAGCTTCGAGGAGACCATCCAGGGGGTGAAGCCGGCGCACATCGCCGCAGCGGGAGCCGCGGCGGTTGGCGAAGACGAGCCGTCACCCACCCTCGACGACGCCTGCGAAGCCGCCATCGCCCGCTTCGCGCTCACGCCGCGCGAGGGCGACGTGCTGCGCCTGCTCGCGCGCGGGCGCACGAGCCCCGTCATCCAGGAGAAGCTGTTCCTGTCGCACAACACCGTGAAGACGCACGTGCGCCACATCTACGCGAAAATGGGCATCCACTCCCAGCAGGAGCTCATCGACATCGTGGAGACCGAAGCCCTGTCGTCCTGATCGAGCGAAGCGAGCCGAAGGATGACAATGACCGCCGATCAAGTCACGTTTTTGCCGCTCTGAAGCTTTTGGAGGGCGGATCCGAGCGCTCCCCTATAAGCGACCTGGGAAAACGCACGCGTGTTTTGCTTGGCACGCGAGCAGGCCGCCCGACGACCGTCCAAAAAGCTTCAGAGCGGCCAAAACTGTGACTTCGAGGGCTCGTTTTCCGTATGAACCGCCGGAAACGTCCTATGCTTGCACCTGCGGGGTGCCGGGGAGGATGCAGCGATGGCCGTGAGTGTTGTCGCAGCTGCCGCACGAGACGCAGCGGGGCTGGTAGGCGGGATCGGCCGCCCAGCGGAGCGGCAGGTCGGGCTCGCAGATGAGCGGGCGGCACAAGCCGAAGCCGGCGATACCGTCCTCGCGCGCGAGGCGCTCCATGGCCGCGACGCTGCGGTTGCCGCCGGTCAGGATCGCCGGCACGCCTGCCTCGCGCACGAGGCGACGCGCGTAGGCGGCGAAGAACGGCTCGCCGGCGAAGTCCCGCACGCGGCAGTTCCGCCACGCGCCGCTCGCCTCGATGGCCGTCGCGCCGGCTTCCGCGAACAGGCGCGCCGCCGCCAGGCTGTCGTCCTCGGTGAGGCCGCCCTCCACGCCGTCCGAGCTGTTCAGCTTCACAAGTATGGGGAACTCTCCGCCTACTTCGCGCCGGATGGCCGCGAGCACCTCCGCCCCGAGGCGCACGCGGTTCTCGATGCCCCCGCCGTACTCGTCAGTGCGCAGGTTGAGGTGCGGGCTCAAAAACTGGCTGAGCAGGTAGCCGTGCGCCGCGTGCAGCTCCACGCCGTCGAACCCGGCTTCCTGGGCGCGCCGGGCAGCCGCGGCGAACGCCTCGACCAGCATGCGCAGGTCCTCCGCCGTCGCCTCCACCGGCACGACGCCCGTCTTCGGGCTCGCCACCGCCGAGGGTCCCAGGATGCGCGCGCTCGGGGGATCGAGCTTCGTGGCCGAGCCGCCGTACACGATCTGCGAGATCATGCGCACATCGCGAGCGTGCGCAGCGGCCACGAGCGAGCGGTACTCCGGCACGAACGAGTCGTCGTAGATGCCGAGCATGCGCGGGTTCGGCTGCTCGTCGCGCGTGACGGAGGCGTAGCTCACGATGATCGTGCCCACTCCGCTTGCGGCCAGCTCGTCGTAGATGCCGGCAAGCTCCGGCGTGAGATGCCCGTCCTCAGTCGCCAGCCGCTCATAGGTGGCCGCCCGCACCAGCCGGTTCTTCGCCCGTAGGCTTCCGATGCGCATCTCCTCGAACACCTCGTTCATGGCTTGCCTCCCTCATCGCACGCTTCCAAGCCATGATAGCGCAACGCTTCCCGCGCATCGCGCGGCGAAGTAGGCCGAAAAACTTTGCGGCGCGGGAACATTCCGTTCGCCTGCCGCATGTTATGGTGCAGAGAGGATGATGCCCGTGAACGAACATACCCGGCCGGAGGCGTTCCTCGAACACGCCATGGCGCAGTGGGGGCCGACGGTGTACCGGCTCGCGCTCAACCAGACGCGCTCGCCGCAGGACGCGGACGACGTCGCCCAAGACGTGTTCCTGCGCCTGCACAAGGACCGCACGGCCTTCCAAGACGACGAGCACTTGAAGGCGTGGCTCATTCGCACCACCATCAACCGCTGCAACGAGCTGCGCCGCTCGGCATGGGCGCGCCGCGTGGTGCCCACCGAGGATGCCGGCCTCGAGCGGGCGATGACGTGCACGCCTCCCGCCGCGCGCCTCATGGAGAGCGATGTGTGGGACGCCGTCGGCCGCCTTCCCGATGGCATGCGCCTCATCGTGCACCTGCACTACTTCGAGGGGTACCCGCTCGACGAAGTGGCACGCATGACGCGCTGCAATCCCGCCACCGTGAGAACCCGCTTGCACCGCGCCCGCAAGCGCCTGAAGCTCGATCTGGAAGAGGAGGCCCGACATGAAGCCGTCGAACCTGCGTGAGTACAACGACCTGATGGGTCGCGTGGAGCTGCCCGGCCACGTGCACGACGCCGTGCTGCGCGAGGTCCGGCGCACGGAGGAGCCGCGCGCTGCCGCACGGCCGCGACGCAAGCGGGCGCGCATGGTTGCTGCCGGAGGATGTGCGGTGGCGTTGGCCGTCGCGGTGACAGTGGGGCTGAACATTTCGGGGCTTCTTACGAGCGCACTCGAACCTGCCCCGGAGAATTCGACGGCAAGCGCTCCGGCGGGCGGCAACTTCTTCGCGCTCGCCGCCTACGCGGCGGAGAACCCCGAACAAGAGCCCGGCAAGACCGTGGAGCTGAGCCTGGGCGCGTTCCACCCTTCGGGTGCAGGCGGCACTCAGGATCAGAGGATCGCGGCCTTCAATTTCGACATGGCCTGCACGGGCGACAATATCGCCTCGATCGTCTACGAACTCGAAGGAGACGGGCTTTACTTCGAATGGTACGACGGAGAGCAGTTCCTGCGCGCGCACGGCGTCTATGACGACGACGATCCCGCCGTGGAGGAGGGCTACACGATAGAGGACAGCACCACGTTCTCCGTGGACTACGACGAGCAGGACCTCGACGAGCGCGACATCGAGTGCCGGGTGCTCGTGCCGGTAACCCTTGAGGGCGACCTGCTGGAATTGGAAAAGCATAAGTACGCGATCGTCGACGACTACGAAGAAATCGAGCAGTTGAACAACCAGTCCATGCCCATGCTCTTCGCCCAGGCCGCCGACAAGCTAGCGCAGTCGACGTTCACGATGACAGCCACGTTCGAAGACGGCACCAAGCAGACGAAAAAGTACACCATCGCACCGGTGACCGACTTCGAGGCGCTCTACCGAGATTACTGGGAAAGCAAAGGCGCGGTGTCCCTCCCAGCCCTGTTCACCATCACCGAAAACGTCGCCGCCTAACGAAGACGGCCTGCGATTTTTCTGATCGCAGGCCGTTTCGACTCTCTCTGTGCGTCGTTCCTTACTTCGCGACGATGTTCACCAGGCGGCCGGGGACGACGACCACCTTCTTCACATCCTTGCCCTCGAGCGCCTTCTCCACGGCGGCGAGGCCGGCGGCCTTCACGTCGTCCTCCGCAGCGTCGGCGGCCACCATGATCTTGGCCTTCACCTTGCCGTTCACCTGCACGGCCAGCTCCACCTCGTCGGCCTTGGCTTGCTCGGGGTCGAACTCGGGCCACGGCTGCACGTGCACGGAGCCTTCGCGGCCCAGCACATCGTGCCACAGCTCCTCGGCCCAGTGCGGCGCGATGGGGGCCATGAGCTTCACGATGACCTCGGCCACCTCGGGGTCGATGGCGCGGGAGCCCTCGCAGGCCGCGCGCTCGTCGGGCGAGCACTTGCGCAGGTAGTCGGCCGCCGCGTTGCACAGCTCCATGATGGCGGCGATGGCGGTGTTGAAGTTGTTGCGGTCGAAGTCGTCGACCACCTTGCCCGCCACGCGGTGCCGCTCGCGCACGAGCTTCTTCAGCGCCTCGACGCCCTCGGCCTCGCTCGCGCCCGGCTGGTAGAGCGTCTCGTCGCCGGCCTTGCCGGCGAGGTCGTTCACGATGCGCCACGCACGGTTCATGAACTTGTAGATGCCGGCGAGTCCCCCCTCGTCCCACAGGAGGTCCTTGTCGGGCGGGGCCATGAACAGGATGTACGCGCGTACGGCGTCCGCGCCGTACTCGGCGATCATGTCCTCGGGGGCGATGACGTTGCCCTTCGACTTGCTCATCGTCTCGCCGTGCTCGTCCTTCACCATGCCCTGGCACAGAAGGTTCGCGAACGGCTCGTCGAAGTCCACCATGCCCAGATCGCGCAGCACCTTCGTGAAGAAGCGGCTGTACAAGAGGTGCAGGATGGCGTGCTCGATGCCGCCGATGTACTGGTCCACCGGCAGCCAGCGGTTCGCCTTCTCGGGCGCGAAGGGCAGCTCGTCGTTGTGCGGGTCGGTGTAGCGCAGGTAGTACCAGCTGGAGCACGTGAACGTGTCCATGGTGTCCGTCTCGCGCTTGGCCGGGCCGCCGCACACGGGGCAGGTGGTGTTCACGAACGCCTCGTGCGTGGCCAGCGTCTCGCCCGCAGCCAGGTCGATGTCCTCGGGCAGGCGCACCGGCAGGTCGCTTTCGGGCACGGGCACCAGGCCGCACTCCGGGCAGTGGATGGCCGGGATGGGGTTGCCCCAGTAGCGCTGGCGGCTGATGAGCCAGTCGCGCAGGCGGAACTCCACCTTCGTGCGGCCCTTGCCGGCGGCTTCGAGGTCGGCGATGATGGCGTCCACGGCCGGGCTGTGCTTGCCGCCCACCATGCCGGTGTACTTGCCGGACTGCACGAGGATGCCCTCGGCGTCGTAGGCGGCCTCCCAGTCAACCGTGGTCACGCGACGCTCCTGAACGCCGTTGAGCTGGGGATACAGCGGGTCATCCTCACCGAGGATGATGGGGATGATGGGCAGGTCGTACTTGCGCGCGAACTCGAAGTCGCGCTGGTCGCCGCAGGGCACGGCCATGACCGCGCCGGTGCCGTAGTCGCTCACGATGTAGTCGGCCACCCACACGGGCACCTTTTCGTTGTTTATGGGGTTCACCATGTAGCGCCCGGTGAACGCGCCATGCTTCTCGCGGTCGCCCTGCGCGCGCTCCACGGCACTCACCTTGGCGGCGGCCTCCACCACCTCGCGCACGCCGGCTTCGTACTCGGTGCCGGCCACGAGGTCCATGAGGCCCTTGTACTCGGGCGCCAGCAGGAAGAACGAGCAGCCGAACAAGGTGTCTGGGCGCGTGGTGAACACGGTGATGAGGTCGTCCTCGGTCGGCTCGGCCGGCGCCTCGCCGTCGGGCCCGCACAGCGTGAACGTGACTTCCGCGCCCTCGGAGCGGCCGATCCAGTTGGCCTGCATCTGCTTGACGCGCTCGGGCCAGCCGTCCAGCTGGTCGAGGTCGTCCAGCAGCTCCTGCGCGTAGTCGGTGATCTTGAGGTACCACTGGGTGAGGTCGCGCTTCTCCACCGTGCCGTGGCAGCGCCAGCACTCGCCCTCCGTCACCTGCTCGTTGGCGAGCACGGTCTCGCAGTTGGGGCACCAGTTCACCGGGCTGTTGCGGCGTTCCACCAGGCCGCGCTTCCACATCTGGAGGAAAATCCACTGGCCCCAGCGGTAGTATTCGGGGTCGCACGCCACCACGGTGCGGTCCCAGTCGTAGCTGAAGCCCATGCGCTTGAACGATGCCTTCTGCGTGTCGATGTTGGCGTAGGTCCAGGCGGCGGGGTGGCTGTTGTGCTTGATGGCCGCGTTCTCCGCCGGCAGGCCGAACGCGTCCCAGCCCATGGGGTGCAGCACGTCGAAGCCGCGCATCTTGGAGTAGCGCGCGATGACGTCGCCGATGGAGTAGTTGCGCACATGCCCCATGTGGATGTCGCCCGAGGGGTACGGGAACATCTCGAGCACGTAGCGCTTCGGCTTGGAGGCGTCCTCGGTCACTTTGTTGAGGTCAGCGTCGGCCCACGCTTTCTGCCAGCGGGGCTCGATCTCATGCGGGTTGTAAGGTTTCATGGCGGTGTCTTTCCTTGGACGAGCGGGGCGAATCGTAATTGCCTATTGTAGCAGGTGTGGCAAGCGCGCAGGAGGTTATTCGCCGGCGTCGTCGGGCAATCGGTACACACGGGCGCGGCTCTGCCCTTCGGAAACGATGAGGCCACCCTCGACCATTCCGGAGAGAATCGCTCGGGTGCGTGGTGTGCTCATATCGAGATGTTCAGCTATGGCACCGGTTCCCAAACCACCCTCGATCCTTAGGAGCTTCAATATCTCCGCTTGCTTCGCGCGCGTTATCCCGCCAGTTTTTGCCGCTTGTTTTTGCCGCTTGTTTTTGCCGCTTGCTTTTGCCGCTTGCTTTTCCTTCTTAAGCGGCAAAGCGAGAGTCGTTCTGTCGGGGTCGAACGTCTCCTCGTACTTCGGCGGCTCGTACCCGCACGAAGTCCAACCGTCGTGTATTTTGGGAAGCCCGCTTCCCGCCCGCTCGCCGATTTCGACGAACGAGAATATTTTCAGCATGGTCGCGTTCCGAGGGTCGGACACTCCTCCGACAAGTGCCTTGTCGACATCGACTCGGAAACCACCTGGATTCGCAAGCTCGATCCTATCGGGCGTCCAAAGCGCAACGAGGCCGCGTCTTCCATAATAGTCGGAGTTCGTCAGGCAATTCACCAGAGCCTCACGCAACGCCTTGTGAGCAGGCGTGTCGTCGATCCTCGATATCCCCTCCAGCTTGAAAGGCACTTTCAACGCCTGAGCAAGCTTCGGATACACGCGGAAGTAAAAGTCGTACGCGTTGCCCGACCACTGCCCGCCTTGCGACGTGATACGATCCTCCCACCGCAAGGCGGGATCGCGTTGCTCGCGGTAGTCGAGGAAGTAATTCGGAAACTCAGACGTTATGCGCCAATCCTGCCCGAACATCAATACTCCAGCGCCCGTGGGTCGCACGACGCCATCATCCGTCCGGCACGCGGCGCCGATGCGGCACAGGAATTCGTCGTTGGGAAGGTTCGACCAGATATGGTTCTCGTTGAACTGCTTGTACCGGTTGCGGTAGCGGCGCAGGGTGTCTTCGTCCAGTTCGTCTATCTTCATATGCTCGACCACGCGGCTATCCATGGACTCGTCGGCCGCATCGCGCATCATCGCCCGAATCGTCTCGTACGTGCAGTGGTAGTCGCCCGTGTGGTTGCGCCGATAGGTGCCGGTAAGCGGATTGTAGTCGATGAACACCGGCTTGAGTCGCCGATCCGCACGCGGCACCTTCACCGCTATGACGCGCTTACCCTCGAGCTCCACCGCCTCGACGTCGTCGTCGACAAGGATGTTGGCGCTCACCTTGCGCGGATTGTTGACGGCGTTCCAAAAGTCGTCGAGCAGTTTCTCAACATTGGAGACGCCTGATACGGTTAAGCGCCGGCCCCGCTCCTCGACCCCAAGCAAGATGAGCCCTCCCATGGTGTTGGCGAACGCCGAGTACGTTTCCCAAAGACTCCGAGGCAGATTGAACCCCGCCGCTTTGGCCTCCAGCCGATCATTCTCTTGATACCGCGAGATATCGAGCACATCCACGCGCCTCCCCCTTCCGCGAAGCGACACGGACTACTCGGTGCCTTCGGCACGTCGCTGATTTCTTCAATTCAGTATAGCATATTATGCGTACATTTGTTTGTTCTTTTTGAAGAAAAGGAAGAAATTTGAACGAGCTCAAGCTCTCACGAACACGAGGCATTCCCCCGTCGAGCGCCCTTCATCGAAAGCATGGCCGAGCACGTCGAAGGCGCGCAGGTCGTCGACGTGGCGCACGTCGTTCTCGGCGCACCAGCGTACCATCGAGCCGCGGGCGGCCTTCGCGGCGGTCGAGCGCTGCACGAGGCGGCCGCGCGCGTCTATCGTGCCGAACAGGCAGGTGACCACCTCAACGCCGCAGCGCTCGGCATGCGGCAGAACCGCTTTCGCGTACTCGACGGAGGCCAGGTTCACCACCACGCTCGTCTCCTCCGCGAGCGCGCGGCACAGGCGGTCGCCCCAGAAGCCGTACAGATCGCGCGTGCCTCCCACCGCCAGCTTCGCCTGCATCTCCAGCCGGTACGGCACCACGCCGTCGAGCGGGCGCAGCACACCGTAGAAGCCGGACAGGATGCGCAGATGCTCCTGCAGGTAGTCGAGCTGCTGGGCCGTCATCACCTGCGGCGCAAGGTGCTGGTACTGGATGCCCTCGTAGGCCAGCACAGCCGGCGTGAGCGCGCCCTCGGCCCGCACGTCCATCGTGCGGAAGCGCTCGAAGTTGAGCTCGGCCAGCGCGTCGCTGCACCCCCAGAGCGCCTTCGCCTCTTTGTAGGCAAGCGTCCGCACCGCCTCGGCCAGCCGCGCCGCGTCGTCGACGAACCGCGGCAGCTCGCGCCACGCAAAGGCGTCGTCCACCACGTTCATCTTCTTGGCTGGGGAGATCACGAAGCGCATTGGCGGCACCACCGTTCAGTAGAAGTTGTCGTTGTAGAATAGCAGGAGACGAAGGGATCGCGCGCCCCGAGGGGCGGCATCATGGAGAAGCCCAAAGAATCGACGCCAACCGACAACGCCGTACCGCTCGTCATGAGCGAGCGGAAATTCAAAGAACTCGTGCAGGCGATTTTCAACGAGCGATCCGGAGGATTCGACGGTCGTCGCAAGCAGAGAAGCCGTGCCGGCTTTGCGCCAGCGAATGGACAAACGCGGCCTTTGAGATATTTGAGTCGACTCGACCCTGCTTATCGCTCTTTTCCGCCTCCGCTTCCGCTCAGACACTGCAACTTTCCTCCTTGACACCCGGGGGCGGCCACCCTATCATGCTTGGTGGGGAGTCCGCCCGAGAGCGCATGAGCGCGATCGATGCGGACGTTGTTTGCAAAAGTGGGAACCTCAGGGGTGAGGTTCGCGATGCCGTGCGCATCGTAGACTGGCAAGCAACGTCTGACGAGGGGCGGAACATGACTCACGATTCCACGAATTTCAATCTCTCTCTTGAACCCGATTACGACGAGTTCGATCCACTGGAGGACTTCGAAGACGAGGCCGAAGAAGGCCAAGCCGACGAGTTCCTCGCCACGGTGAGCCCGGCCGAGGACGCGCTGGCTCGCGAGGCCGCCGAGGCCCCCGCCGCACCCGCCGCCGACGAGCGTCCGGCCGAGGAGCGCACCGCCGACCTGCTCAAAGCCATGGCCCCGCGCCGCAAGGTGCTGCTGGGCATCCTCGCCTACTGCGACGCCCCTCAGCCCGTGGCCGACGTGAACGCGCACGTCGACGAGCTGCAGGAGAACAACTTCTCCGTCTACACCGCCGCCAACCTGTGCACGCTGCTCGAACGCGCCGGGGCCCTCGCGCGCGTCACGCCCGACGGCGAGCCCGCCGAGGACATCGAGGTGGAGCCCGAGGTGGTGGTGGTCGACGGCGTCGAGTACCTCGAGGCGCGCGAGCCTGTGCAGATCTGCTGGGTGGCCACCGAGGCCGGCCGCGACGCGCTCGAAGCCGACAAGCCGCTTGAGCGCCTGCGCGCGCTGCTCGAAGAAGACGCCGCCTACCAGGTGATCTACAAGCGCATCCTCACGCTGTGCGCGGCCGAGGGCGGCGCGAAGACCCCCGACATCAACGCCGCGGTGGACGACGACCCGCTCGTGCAGAAGCCGCGCTTCTACGCCCCGCACTTCATCGACAAGCTGGAGAAATGCGACGCACTGGCCTGGAAGAAGGCGTGGATCATCACCGAGATCGGCCAGGCGGGCCTCGACATGCTCGCTGACGTGGCCGACGAACCCGCCGCCGATGCGGACGCCGGCACCGCAACCCCCGAATCCCCCGCCGAGAAGGAGTAACCCATGGCCGATACCAACACCGCCCCCGAAACCGCCGCCGACGAGGCGACGATGGACGACTTCATCAAGCTCAACGAGCAGCGCGCCGCCACGTACGGCCTGCTCTCGCGCCTGTTCCGCGTCGAGATCGACGAGCCCCTGCTCGAGGAGCTGCGCGGCATGCGCTTCCCCGCCAGCACCGGCAACAAGGACGTGGACGAGGGCTACCGCCTGTTCGCGAAGTACCTGAGCAACACCTGGGACAACAGCGTGACCGACCTGGCCGTGGACTACGTGCGCGTGTTCATCGGCCACGGCGTGGACGCCTTCAGCGCCGCCTACCCCTTCGAGAGCGTCTACACGTCCGAGAAGCGCCTGCTCATGCAGGAGGCGCGCGACGAGGTGCTGGCCATCTATCGCAGCGCGGGCCTGGACAAGCAGGACAGCTGGAAGGAGGGCGAGGACCACGTCGCCCTCGAGCTGGAATTCGAGCAGATCCTCATCGGCCGCACCGTCGAGGCGCTCAAGCGCGGCGACGAGGACGAGGCCGCGGCCCTGCTCGCCACGCAGAAGAACTTCCTCGACGACCACCTGGCCGCCTGGGTGCCCATGATGACCGCCGACATGAAGCGCTTCGCCGGCACGGACCTCTACCGGGGCCTCGCGCACCTGACGGAGGGCTTCCTGGCCACCGACCAGGCATTTCTCGAGGATGTTCTGACGGAAGAAGAGTAAAGGGAGGAGCAGCGCTGGGGAGGGCTGCGAAGACCGGGCGCAAGCGAAAGAAGGAGCGATGGAGAACAACGAAGAGCGCGTGGACTCGCCCGACGTCCACGCGAAGCGAACCGAGGAGAAGACCTACGCCGGCATGACGCGGCGCACCCTGTGTTTGGGCGTGGGCGGCGCGGCGGTGATGCTGGGGCTCGGCGGGCTCAAGTACGTCGGGTCGCAGTCGATCATCCGGCCGCCGGGCGGCCAGGACGAGGAGCGCCTGGTGTCGGCGTGCATCCGCTGCGAGAAGTGCTACGAGATCTGCCCGCGCGACGTCATCGCGCCCGCGCACCTCGAGGACGGCGTGGTGAACATGCGCACGCCCACGTTCGACTTCTCGGCCGACTGGTGCGACTGGTGCGCCGACGAGAACGGCGGCGAGCCCCTGTGCGTGAAGGCCTGCCCCACCGAGGCGCTGAAGCTGCCCGAGGACGCCACCGCCGAGAACACCATCATCGGCAAGGCCGTCATCAACGAGGACTGGTGCCTGGCGTACAAGCTGATCGGCTGCCGGTTCTGCTACGACGCCTGCCCCTACGAGGCCATGGAGCTGGACGAGAACAACCGCCCCGTGGTGATTTACGACACGTGCAACGGCTGCGGCGCGTGCGAGAGCGTGTGCGTGTCGCTGCAGAACGGGTCCATCTCGTCCGGTGCCACGGCGCGCGCCATCGTCGTGCAGCCGCTCGACGCGGTGGAAGGGTAAGGTGGCGACGATGAAGAAGATTAACTCCAAAACGCTGCGGACCATCACCGCGACCGCCGTCGTGCTCATCGTCACGGTGGGCTTCATCACGAACCTTGGCATCGGCACCGTGTCGGCACCGGGCATCTGGGACATCTCCATCCTGTGCCCGCTCGGCGCTTTGGGAACGATGCTCGCTTCCAAGATGATGGTGCCGCGCGCCGTGGTGTCGCTCGTGATCATGGTGCTGCTCATCGTGGTGTTCGCCCGCGCGTTCTGCGGGTGGATGTGCCCCGTGCCCCTCGTGCAGAAGCTGCGCGGGCTGTTCGCGAAGCGCACGCCCGAGGAGGCGCAGGGAGAGGGGGGCGCGATCGAGCCGCTTTCCGCCTCCGAGGCCGCCGCGCTCAAGACGTCGTGCTCGAAGGGCGGCGAGGGCGGCTGCGCCTCGTGCGCGTCCAAGCGCGGCGCGGCCCCCGACGCGCGCCACTTCGTGCTGGGCGGCGCGCTGCTCTCAACGGCTGTGTTCGGGTTCCCGGTGTTCTGCCTCGTGTGCCCCATCGGCCTCACCTTCGCCACCATCCTGCTGGTCATCAACCTGTTCGCGCACGGCGACGTGACCTGGTCCATCATCGTGGTGCCGGCGCTTCTGGCCGCCGAGGTGCTGTTGTTTAGGAAGTGGTGCCACAAGCTGTGCCCGCTCTCGGCGTTCATGAGCCTCATCGCCAAGGCGAACAAGACGTTCGTGCCCGTCATCGACGACTCGAAGTGCCTCGAAACGTCGAAGGGCGCCACGTGCGGCCTGTGCGGAAGCGCGTGCGGCGAGGGCATCGACCCGCGCCATCCGCAGCTCTCCGAGGCCGCGTGGAGCGAGTGCACGAAGTGCCGCGCGTGCGTGGACGCGTGCCCCGCGAGCGCCATCACCATGCCGCTGCTGCCGAAGAAGCGCGGCCGCGACGCCGAGCCGGTCGCACTGCCGGTTGATGGCACCGGCGTGGCGGCCGAAGCGGCGCTCGAGGCGAGCGAGGTGGATGCCGCCCGCTCGTGATCGCCCCTCCCGGCGGGCGGGCCGCGGCTGCATGCGACCCGCCCGCCTCACCGGATTCCGCCCCCGGGCGGTTCCGGGCAAAAGGCGGCTTGGCAAGGGCTTTGGGGGACGAGCCGCCTTCTGCCCGGAAGCAGCACTCCTTCCCCCTCCCTCCCCAAATCGGAGGGGTGCTGCTTCCGCTCAACTGCAATGAACAGGAAGGATCGACGATATGACTGCTGCAACCGATACGCTCCATGCGACCCGCATCGTCGGCGGCGTCGGCACCGGTAAGACCGAGGCGCTCGTCCAGCGCGTGGCCGACCTGGTGTCCGGCGGCGTCGCGCCGGCCGACGTGCGCGCGTTCTGCGCCACGCCCTCTGCGACCCGTGCCTTCGCCGCGCGTCTGCGCGAAGCGCTGGGAGAAGCCGCCGGCGAGGTGCGCGCGGGCACGCCGCGCGCGTTCGCGCTCGAGGTGCTCGGCGACGAGGCGGCCGTGCACGCGACCGGCCGCGAGCCGCGCCTGCTGGCGGATTTCGAGGAAAAGTTCCTGCTCGAGGACATGAAGGTGAGCGGGCTGCGCCCCAAGCGCCTGCGCGAGATGCTCAAGTTCTTCCACCGCTCGTGGACCGAGATGGCCGACGACGACGAGGGCTGGCTGCTGCCCGGCGAGGAGGCCGAGACGCACGCGCTGCTGAAGGCGAACCTGGCCCTCACGCGCTCGATCGTTGAGCCCGAGGCGGCGAACCTGGCCGTGCGCTTCCTGCGCGCGAACGAGGGCGCACGGGCCGCGCACGGCGCCGCGCACGTGGTGGCCGACGACTGGCAGTGCCTGAGCCGCGCGTCGCAGCTTTTGTGCGAGCTGGCGGCGGCGGAGTCCATCGCCGTGGCGGGCGACGCGGGCGCGTGCGTGGAGACGTTCGACTCCTACCCGTACGCGGCGGGCTTGGACGAGTTCGTCGAGCGCCATCCGCAAGCCGAGCTGGTGGAGCTGACTGAGCGCCGTCGCGAGGGCCGCGCGGAAGAGCTTGCGGCCGTCAACCCGGCGGCCGAGTTCGCCCAGGTGGCGGACGTGGTGGCGACCGAGCTCGCGGCAGGAGCGGACGCCGCGCGCGTGATGGTGGCCGTGCCGAACGGCGTGTGGGCGAAGAACGTGGTGGCGGCGCTCGCGGCGCGCGGCGTGGCCGCCGAGGCGCTGCCGGACGCGCAGCCCGTCCGCGGCGACATCCGCGACAACGAGCGCTGCCAGGCGGCGCGCCTCATGACGGCACTCGCGGTGGCGGCCGACCCGGACGACGCGCTGGCCTGGCGCTGCTGGTGCGGCTACGGCGACTACTTGGTGAACAGCGCCGCCTTCGCCAACCTGCGCGCCTACGCCGAGGAGGCTGGAACGGGGCTGGTGCAGGCCCTTGAGAGCCTGGCCAGCGACCCGGAGGCAGCGGCGGGCGTCATCGGCGCGGCGCGCGTGGCCGAGGCCTACCGTGCGGGCCTCGCGCTCATCGAGCAGACGCAAGGGCTGGCCGGACGCGCGCTTCTCGACGAGCTCGCGCGCGCGACGGGCGCGGACGCGGTGCCGCCGGCCGTCGTCCAGCTCTGCGAGGGCGGCGAGACCGCCCAGGAGATGGCGCGCCTCGCCCGCGAGCGGCTCCTCTTCCCCACCCTGCGCGACGAAGCGGCCGTGGCCGTCGTCCCCTACGACTGCATGATCGGCCTCTCTCCCGAGGTGCTGGTTGTGGCCGGGTTCGTGAACGGCTTCATCCCCTGCCGCGACTACTTCGACGCCGCGGTCACCCCGCTCGACAAGCAGGAGAAGATGCACGCCGTCGACACCCGCCGCGTCTACGCCCTCGCCGGCAAGGCCGGCCGCCGCCTCGTGCTGTCATATTTCACGTCGACCGACCTCGAGACCGCCGGCGCCCTCAAACTCAAGATCGACCGCATCAAGCTCAAGAACGGCGTCCGTACCTGCACCATCTCCCCCAGCGACTTCCTCCCCGAAGTGTCCCAAACGGGGACAGTCCCCATTTGGGACACTTCGGCATAAAAGGGGACCGTCCCTATTTACGCCATTCCATGCGGCGGCCCCTGCTTGAGCGGGGGCCGCTTTGCTTCGGCGTCACCATGCGTCGGAAAGCAGGAAGTCCGCCACATGCATAGTGTGCACGCCCTCGTAGTTCCCCTCCCACGAGGCATCGGCGGTCACCGCGAACTTGGGGTAGCCGTCGGGAACGGCGAGGAGGTTCCCGTACTCGCGCTCGCGCGTCTCCTTGAGCTCCAGAGAACGCGCAACCTGGATGTACAGCTTTTCCCCTTGCCTTTCGGCAACGAAGTCGATCTCGGCTGACCCCAGCTTGCCCACGAACACTGCGTACCCGCGGCGCCGGAGCTCCAGGTACACGACGTTCTCCAGCATCGACGCCACCGATGTCGGCGAATAGCCAAGCTGTGAGTACTTCAACGCGGAATCGGCCACGAAGTATTTCTCCTGCGTTTTCAGGACCTCTTTGCCCCGAATGTCGAAGCGAGGGCACCGATACAGGAGAAACGCCTGCTCCAGGAACGAAAGGTACGAGTACACCGTTTCCGTGCTGATCGAGCGCTGCTGGCTTTTGAGGTAGTCCGACACCGATTTAGCCGAAAACGTCTTACCCGCGTTCTCCAAGGCGAAACGCGCGATGCGCTCAAGCTGCTCGGTTTTGCGAATGTCGTGACGCTGGACGATGTCCTTGAGCACGATCGAGGCGTAAATGTCCCCCACGACCGCATGAGCTTGATCCTCCCCCATGCCGTTAGCGCTCACGAGGGGGAATCCGCCTCTGCGAAGATAGTCGGGAAACGCCTCGCGGCCCGAACGCGTGACGCCTCGATCCTGCTCGAACGACAGGAACTCGCGAAAAGACAGAGGGTATACCGGCACGCTCACGTATCGCCCCGTCAAGTAGGTCGATATCTCCGAAGCGAGCAAGCGCGAATTCGAGCCGGTGACGTACAGATCGACATCGAAATCCACCATCAAACTGTTCAGGACTTTTTCCCACGAAGGAACCTCCTGCACTTCGTCGAGAAACAGGTACACCCTCCCCGACTCTTCGCCCAGACGCCGGGAGATCATGCGGTAGTAATCCGCCTCGGTATGAAGATCGACGTAACGCAGAGAATCGAAGCTGTATCGCACGATGCGGCTCTCCGGCACTCCCCGCTTCCTGAGCATCTCCATGACCATGAGCAAGATGGTCGATTTTCCCGAGCGACGCACGCCGGAAAGAACCTTCACCAAAGGAGCGTCAATGTACGGCGCAATAGCCTCGGTGTACAAGGGCCGGTCTATCATCACGCGCCTCCATCCAGTCGTAGATAGATTTCTAGTATAACCGGAAAAACTATGAAAGACTTGGACTTTTTCTGGATGCGATGGAAAAGCTAGAACGCAGAACCTGAGCCAACATGACATGATATGTCCCAAATGGGGACTGTCCCCATTTGGGACAGGGGCCGCCGCAATTCTCACCAGCGAATTCAGTTGGACTAGTCCTTTTATGACGCGGGAAGATCATCACGCGGCGCGGCGGAAACAGAACAGGAAAGGTCGCGCATGCCGCACCCCCTTCCGAACGAAGTTGAAGAGGCTTCCAGCGCTTGACAAAATCGCCGACTCAGCGGATAACCTTAAGGTGTCGAAACTTCGAGGAAGGGGACCTGTCATGGCCAACCGCATCGTTCTCAACACCGTATCCCACCACGGGTCGGGCGCCATCAAGGAGCTGCCGGGCATCCTTGCGGCACGTGGCTGCAAGAAGGCGCTCGTGTGCACCGACGCGTCGCTCGTGAAGTTCGGCGTGACGGCCAAGGCCACCGATGAGCTGGACGCGGCCGGCATTGCCTACGAGGTGTTCTCCGACGTGAAGCCCAACCCCACCATCGAGAACGTGCAGGCGGGCGTGGAGGCTTATCAGCAGGCTGGGGCCGATTGCATCGTGGCCATCGGTGGCGGCTCGGCCATGGACACGGCGAAGGCCGTGGGCATCATCGCGAACAACCCCGAGTTCGCCGACGTGCGCAGCTTGGAGGGCGTGGCCGACACGAAGAACCACGCCGTGTTCACCGTGGCCGTGCCCACCACTGCCGGAACCGCGGCCGAGGTCACCATCAACTACGTGATAACCGACGTCGAGCGCACGCGCAAGTTCGTGTGCGTGGACGTGAACGACATCCCCGAGGTGGCCATCGTCGATCCCGACATGATGGCGTCGATGCCGGCGAGTCTCGCGGCCGCCACGGGCATGGACGCGCTCACGCACGCCATCGAGGGCTACACCACGAAGGGCGCCTGGGCCATGACCGACATGTTCCACCTGGAGGCCATCCGCCTGATTTCGGCCAACCTGCGCGGCGCCGTGGCCAAGGAGGAGGCCGGCATGGAGGGCATGGCGCTCGCGCAGTACATCGCGGGCATGGGCTTCTCCAACGTGGGGCTCGGCATCGCGCACTCCATGGCGCACACGCTCGGCGCGCTCTACGACACGCCGCACGGCGTGGCCTGCGCCATGATGCTGCCCATCGTGATGGAGTTCAACGCGCCCGAGACGGGCGAGAAGTTCCGCGAGATCGCGCGCGCCATGGGCGTTGTGGGTGTGGACGCCATGGACGAGGCCGAGTACCGCGCGGCCGCCATCGACGCCGTGCGGAAGCTGTCGACCGACGTGGGAATCCCCACCACCGTGGAGGCCATGAAGGCCGATGACCTGGACTTCCTGGCGAAGTCGGCCGCGCAGGACGCCTGCGCCCCCGGCAACCCGCGTGAGGCCAGCGTGGCCGACCTGCGCGAGCTGTTCACCAAGGTGATGCCGGCGTAGAGGGCTGCGACACGAAGAACGCAAGACGGATCCCCGCCGCGCGAACGCGGCGGGGATCCGAGGAGAGGGAAGGGCTGTCCGAGAAGCGCTTACGCGCCGGCGATCTCCTTGGCCACGTAGACGCCGGAGCCGAGCGCGAGGCCCACCGAGGCGCCCTCGTTGGTGTAGTAGGGCATGCTGTAGACGCTGCCCTGGTCGACGCCGGCCACGTACAGGCCGGGGATCGGGTGGTTGCCCTGATCCATGGCGCGCAGGTGGCTGTCAACCTTCACGCCGCCGTTCGTGCCCCACGCGCTCGGCACGTACTCGAACACGTAGAACGGCGCGGCGGCCACGGGCTTGAGGAACGGCGCCGACTTGCCGAAGTCCTCGTCCACCCCGGAGGCGCAGTACGCGTTGTACTTCTCCACCGTGGCCTCGAGGTTGTCGAGCCCGTACTTCTCGGCGATCTCGGAGAGGCTCTCGGCCTTGAGCGCCCAGCCCTCGTCGATGGCCTGCTGCAAGTGGGCCTCGGCGTTCTCGGGCGTGGTCTTGTAGAAGTCGACCATGGGGCCCGACACCCAGCTTGCCGGTTGCCCGAGGTAGGCGAAGATGCCGTCGCCCTTCACGGCCTCGTAGTAGTCGGAGTCCATGATGCAGTACGCCTTGCCGGCGCGCAGCAGCGCCTCGCCGCCCACGGCCAGCGGGAACTGCGCCACCTTCTCCTCGTTGATGAAGCGCTCGCCCGCGGTGTCGGTGTACAGGCCGCCGAACAGCCAGTACCCGTAATGCTCGTTCACATTGTGCCAGTCCTCCGTGAAGGGGCGGCCGGTCGTCGCGGCCGAGACAGCGCCGCACTCGTTGCCGAGCACCGCGAAGTTGCGGTCCCACGCGCCGCCCGCATCGAGCACCATGTTGATGCCCGCGCCGTCGGAGAGCGTGTTGCCGAGCGAGAACAGCTTCGTGTTGAAGCGGTCGAGCTGCATCTCCGCGTTGCCGAGGAAGCCGCCCGAGCACACCACGACGTTCGGGGCCATCACGTCGACGCCCTTGTCGGTCTGCACGCCGACCGCCGCGCCGCCCTCCATGATGATCTTCTGCGCCGCCGTTCCGAACAGGAACTCGCCGCCGGCAGCCTCGATGGCTCCCACGATGGGGGTCACGCGCTCCTCGCCGCCCGTCATGAACATGTGGCGGCCGCGGAAGCCCACGCCGTAGGTGTCGGGGATGAGCTGCATGGGAATGCCCAGGTCGAGCATCGTGTTGATAGCCTCGCCCGTGTTCGCCAGCGTGTTGCGCAGAAGCGCGCCGTTCACGCTGCCGCGCGCGAAGTCGTTCATGTAGCCGAAGATGGTGTCGAGGGTGACCGTGGCGCCCTCCTGCTCCTGCAGCTTCGTCTCGCAGGCGGTGGGGCCGCCGCACATGCTGAAGTTCGACATCGCGGCCGAAGGCGCGCGCTCGATGATGACGACGCGCTTGCCCGCCTGCGCCAGCTTGAGGCCGGCCATGAGGCCCGCCGCGCCCGCGCCCACGATGGCGACGTCGCACTCCTTCTTCTCCGAGCCCTCCTTGCGCGGAATGCCGCCCGCCACCGCCTGCTGCTCGGCCGGCTCGGCCGCATCGGCCGCCGCAGCCGCCGGTGCGGGCGCGCCGCCCTGCTGGGGCGCGCAGCCGGCGAGCCCCGCCCCTGCCGCCAAGGTGCCCATGGCCGCCAAACCCAGAAACGCGCGACGATCCATCGAAGTGTCCATATCCGTCCTCCCTTTCCTTGTTTGCTCGCATGGCGGCGCGCCGTGCGCCGTCGGCGACCATCCTAGGCGCGCGAGCGGCGGCGCGCCATCGCATCAAAGGGAGGTTTTCGCTTGCTGCCAGGGGATTCTCCGATAAAATCACGTGTTATAGGTGATGCCGCCTCATGCCGCGTGCGCTAACCTCGAGCCTGTCGAAAGGAACGACCATGCCCGCATCCCCCGCATCCGACGCCCCAAGCGGCTCGCTCGACCGCTTGGCTGCGCGGCTCGAACCGCCGTTCCCGCTGCGCCTCCTAGGCTTCGGGCTGGTGTACGCGTGGAGCACGTGCGTGTGGGACACGGAGGCCATCGCGGGGCCGGCGGGCGGGCTCTCGGCCTCGCCGGGCGCCACCTGGCTGCTCTCGGCCGTCATCACGCCAATCGCGTTCCTGGTGTTCGCGCTGGCCGCCCGCAAACGCGATATGCTGGCGAGCCGCGCGCTCGCCGTCGCCGGGCCCGCGCTCTCGTTTGCGGGCACCCTGCTCGTGGCGCTCGAGCCGCTGGCCCCGGAAGCGCTGCGGGGCGCGGCGACCGTGCTGGGGGCGGTGTGCACCGGCATCGGGCCCGTGGCGCTCATCCTCTTGTGGATCAACCTGTACGCGCGGCTCGACCTGGAGCTCATAGAGTCGGCGGTGCCCGCCTCGTTCGCGATGACGCTGGTCATCACGCTGTTCGTGCCCACCTTGAGCGATGCGCTGTCGGTCGCGGTGGTCAGCCTGCTGCCCGTGGCCTCCGGCGCGCTCTACCTGCTCTCGCGCCGCAGCTACACGGGCGGCGAGCTGCCCGCAGGGGATCCACCCGCGGACGAGCGGGCCGCCGCGCGTCTGCGGCCGGGCACGGTCGCGCGCATGTTCGCCCTGCTGCTGGCGTCGTACAGCGTGGGCTGCCTGCTGCCCTCCATCCACCCCGCCGGCGCGCCCGCGCTGCTGCACGAGCCGTGGACGGCGTCGCTCGGCACGCTGTTCGCCATCGCGCTCTCGGTTTCCATCGTGCTGTTCTCGCGGCGCATCGACCTCGATTCGCTCTATCGGTGGATCATCGCGCCGTTCGCGCTGGCCATCATCTTCGCGGCGTTTCCGAACGAGGCCTGCCTGGCGCTCTCGGGCATCCTGGGCAACGCCACGTTCACGGGCCTGGAAATCATCATGATCATCTACTTCGTGCGGCTGGCGAACCGGGCGGGCAAGACGCCGACGCTGCTGATCGGCCTGGGGGAATGCGCCGCCTACACCGGCGTGCTCATCGGCTTCGGCGGCGGCGCGCTGGCGAAGCAGGCCATCGCAGCGGGCGCGCTCGACCCTAAGACGGCCGCGCTCGCGCTGGTGGGCGCGTTCATCTGCTCGACGCTGCTCGTGCCACGGCGGGACGTGGCGTGGTCGGAAGGCGCGCCGACGCCCGTCATCGCGGCGAGCGAGGTTGAGGGCGTCGTCGTCGCGCCCGCACCCGAGTCCGAATCCTTCGAGGCCCGCTGCGCGCGCATCGCCGCCGACCGGGGCCTTTCCGCGCGCGAGGCCGAGATCTTCCAGCTGCTCGCCCAGGGGAGGAGCCAGCCCTACATCCGCGACATGCTCTACCTGTCGAAGAACACCGTGTCCACCCACACCCGCCACATCTACCGCAAGCTCGACGTCCACAGCAAGCAAGAGCTCCTCGACCTGCTGGAAGAGTAGGCGGCGACATTGTTTCACGTGAACACTTGTGCTGAAAGCTCGGCGGTAACGGGCGAATCTGCGGGGGCGAAACGCCGCGCTTATCATCGGCTAGGGGTGCTGTCAAAAAGCAAAAGCAACGTTCTTGAAAGGAGCCCCCTGCGGGGGCGGCTCGTCGTCTGCAAGGGGGTTTGGGGGAGACGAACCGCGCCCGCAGGGGGCTCCGGATGTCCCAAATGGGGACAGTCCCCATTTGGGACACCTTCTTGGCATAAAAGGGGACTGTCCCCTTTTATGCCATTTTCAACGCTAGTAGAACATGAAGACGCTGAGGCCCAGGTTGTAGAAGGCGACGCGGAGGCAGACCGCGCCGATCAGGGCGGCGACCACCGCGGCGGAGCCCCAGAGCTTCCAGTTGGCGGACTTGCGGCCGACGAAGGCGGCGACCAGGGGCACGATCGCGCCGACGACCACGGCACCGCCCCAGAGGAGGGGCGCCTGGCCCGCGACCGTCGCGGCCGCGTCGGCCATGGCCTTGGTCGGGTGGGTCGGGTCGAAGTAGAAGCCCACCTCGGCGAAGGAGCCGCCAGAGGCCTGGAGGAAGGCGGCGAACGCCACAGCGGTGACGGCCGCGATCGCCGTGCCGACGAGGGCCGGAAGCGCCACGGGCTTGACGTCGTCGCCCTTGAGCGACATGATGACGGCCATCGCGCACGGGCCGAGGACGCAGGCGTTGCCGAGGACGTACAGGATCCAGAGCACGCTGTCCCAGGCAGGCCTCGCGGCCATGGTGTAGCTATGCGCCATGACGGCTACGAGGATCACGCACGCCGCGATCGACACGCCGGCCAGCCACTTCGGAACCGAGGCCCCATCAGAAGATTTCCGCATCATGACCAGGTACACCACGGCCACGACGGCCAGCACCACGATGGCGATCAGCTCCTGGGTAATGCCGGACGTCAGATGCCCGAACCCGTTGAAGATCCTCTCCCAGTGCTCGAGATGGAAGAACACCGCCACGCCGCCGACGGCCAGCAGCACCGCAGACGCAACCCACGCCGTCATCTGCGACTTCTTCCCCGCTCCGACCAGCGCCATCAGGCTCTGGCTCGCAAAGAGCCCCGCCGACCACGCCACCAAGGTCGTGAACACGATCAAAGGCCATTGCAATTCCATGGCTACTCATCTCCCTTCCAGTCGCGGTTGCGCAGGATGAACGCGAACTCGGGGCCGTTGCCCACGTCGGGCAGATGGTGCAGGTCGGTGGCCTCGTCGAAGGGCTGCGCCAGCTCGCCGAGCGTCACGCGGTTGCCCGTGTACAGGTTGTCGTAGGAGCGGTCCACGTCGTAGCCCACGGCCGGCGCCTCGAACGACTCGATGCCCTTCTCCTTATCGCCGAAGAACCTCGCGCGCCCGCCGCACTGGATGACGCACTGCGGGAGCCCGCCCTGCCCCACGATCTGCTCGCAGAGCGTGCACTTCTCCACCACGCGCTCCTCCTCGTTCAGATAGCGCACGTTGTAGGGGCAGGCCATCGCGCAGAACTGGCAGCCGATGCACTTGGACTTGTCGATCTGCACGGTGCCGTCGGGCATCTTCTGCGAGGCGCCGGTCGGGCACACCTTCACGCACTCGGGGTCGGCGCAGTGCTGGCACTGCACGGGCAGGTAGTACATCTCCACGTCGTTGGACGCCTTCGCGCCCTCCTTCAGCGAGGGCCCGATGCGCAGCACCTTGTTCCAGTACGACCCGATGGGCACGTTGTTCACGGCCTTGCACGCCACCATGCAGGCGAGGCAGCCGACGCACCGGTTCAAATCGGTGACGATCGCATACTGCGTCATGGTTTACGCCTCCTCTCGAATCTCGTAGTTGGGCAGCCATTCCTTCAGCCGCGGGTCGGACGCGTCGTAGATGATCTCGGTGCCGTCCTCCGGCGCGCAGGGGATCACCTTGCCGTCTGGGCAGTTCTCGGGCGTGGCCTTGTAGATCTTCACCGGCACGCCGCGCATGTGGTGCGAGCTGATGAACTTGTCCTGGCCGTGCGGGTCCCAGATGCACTCGATGTTGGCCAGCATGCAGCCGTGCGTGGGCGCGGGAAGCTCCGGGAACCACCACGCGTGCTCGGCGTTGGCCCAGCCCTTCGCGATGCCGTGGTAGAGGTCCACGCACTGGCGCACCTTGCCCCACTCGGTCTCGATCCAGGCCCAGTCGCCCTGCTCGAGGCCCAGCTCAGCGGCGTCCTCGGGGTTCATCTCCAGACGCGGCGCCGGCCAGAGCTCGCGGCACCACGGCAGCTGCCGGTGCTCGCTGTGGAAGTACACGGGGATGCGGCGGCCGGTGGTGAGGACGATCGGGTACTCCTCGAGGTCGATCACGCCTCCATCGGCCGAAGACGCGGGCGGCTCGTAGTTGGGCATCATCTCTTTGACGACGTCGAACTTGCCCGGCTCGAACTCGTTGGCCATGTCGATGCAGAACGTCTCGAACGCCATCGACCAGAACTCCACGAGCGCGTTGGGCGTCGGGCAGCCGAAGTTGTTCACCGGCTGGCCCTTCTCGTCCACCGACCACGGAGTGGCCGTGCAGGCGTCCTTGCCCATGCGCATCCAGCCCGTCTCGAAGCGGCGGTACGTTCCCCAGCGGTCGGGCTCGATCTCCTTGGCGTTGATCCAGCCGTTCTCCTGGAAGTCCTGCTTGAAGTCCTCGAAGTGCTCCCATTTGCAACCCGGGTACGGCGTGTTGAAGCCGGTCTTCTCGTTGTGGGCCTGGAACCAGTCCTCCAGGCGCTCGTCGTGATGGTACGCACCGGGGCCGTCGCCCTTGATGTTCATCCAGGTGCCGTTGGGGTTGCCCTGCTTCTCGAGCGCCTCGAAGATCAGGCGGTTGATGTCGTAGTCGAACTTCGTGTCGCTCGGCGGCTCCACGGCGCGCTGCGTGAGACCGATGCCGCCCGACGCGCCCTGGCTCACGCGGATGTTGTTGATCTCGATCCAATGCTGGCACGGCAGCAGGATGTCGGCCATCTCGGTGCCGGGGTGATGGAACATGTTGATGTCCACCCAGAAGTCGAGCGTGGCCAGGGCTTCCCACGCCATCGTGGCGTTGGACATGTTCATGAACGAGCCAGACTCGTTGATGCCGCCCTTGAGCGGATACGGCTCGCCGGTGAGGCACGCCTCCCACAGGCAGGTGGCGTCGGCCCATTCGTTGTAATACGGCAGGATGGGGAACTTCTCGCCGCCCACCATGTTGCTGAGCACCTCGCGGCGGTCGGGGATGTTCGTGGGCTCCAGCTTCACGTCGGTCAGGTAGAACGGCGGGCACTGCGGCTCGCCCGTGATGGCCTCCATGCCCTTGAGCGTCCACTTCACCTCCTGCGGCATGTTGGCGCCGGGCGCAGCGGTGGCCTGCTCGTCCACCGGCGTGCGGGTGAGGCCGCGGTTGCCGGCGGGGCCGTCGAAGTTGCCGGTCATATACGACAGGTGCAGCACCGCGCGCACGGTCTGCGTGCAGTTGCCCACCTGGTCGGGGGCGAGGTTCAGGTGGATGCCGCCGTTGCCGTAGGTCTGGCCGGCGGGGCGCGTCGCCCACACGAGGCACGCCTCCTCCACGAGCGCGGGGTCGAGGCCCGTCTTCTCCTGGCACCACTCGGGCGTGCACTCGGCCACGGATTCCTCGAGGTAGGCCCACACGGGCTTGGCCGTATGCTTCGTGCCGTCGACAAGCGTCACCTCGTGCGTGCCCTTCATATCGAAGTCGATGCCGGCTTCCTCCAGCTCCCAGTAGGACAGGGGCGGCAGGTAGCCCTCCTGCGACGTGCCCTTGTACACCACTTCCATCTGGTCGCGCGTGGGGGCCGTGTGGTTGCAGCCCTCCCACTGGGTGGCGTCGGCGTCCCAGTACACGAGGCCGCCCGCGCCATCGTTGGCCTTCTTGTTCCACGCGTAGAACTTGTGCGGGCTGCCGCCTTCCTTGAGGTCGCTCTCCTTGAGCAGGCGCGTCTTGAGCTTCGTGCCGATGAGGTCCTGAAGCGGCGGCACCTGGACGGGCGAGGACAGGTCGATGTAGCGGCCGCCCGTGGGCTCCATGTCCTCCACCACCAGCAGCGACGCGTCGGTCCAGCGCTTAACGAACTCCCAGTCCACCAGGTCGTGCTTGATGATGATGTGCTGCCAGCACAGCGCCAGCGCCCCGTCGGTGCCGGGCTTGAGGTTCAGCCAGTAGTCGGCCTCCTTGCCCGAGCCGGACAGGCGCGGGTCGATGCAGATGTGTACGTCGGCCGAGGTCATCTTGTCAACCAGGTTGCGGCACGAGTCGTCGTAGTTCGAGTTCTCGGGCGCGGTGCCCCACTGCACGTACACGCGCGGCCCGTCGCGCAGCGCCATCCACGGCGCGCCGTCCACCGAGCTGATCCAGCCCATCAAACGGCGCGGGCCCTTGCAGATCTCGGACGCCACGTGCGCGTTCGGGGTGTCGAACAGCCACTTGTAGAACGCGTAGGGCCCGTACACCCACTGGCGCGACGTGCCCGCCATGTTGAAGATGGCCTGGCCGCCGTTCTTGTCGATGATCTCCTGGAACTTCTCGCCGATGGTCTGCATCGCCTCGTCCCACGTGATGCGCTGCCAGCCCGGGTCCTCGCCCTTGGGGCGGGTGCGCTTCATGGGGTGGTAGATGCGGTCGGGGGTGGTACGCCGCCTGGATGGACGACTGCGACTTGGCGCAGCAGTTGCCGCTCGACTGGAACGACGACTGGTCGCCCTCCACCTTCACGGCGCGCCCGTTCTGCACGGTCACCCACACGCCGCACTCCATCTTGCCGCAGCCGCGGCAGCAGGTGCGCACGCGCTTGACGTCGTCGCCCTTGGCGGGCGCGGCGGCGTCCTCGGCGAGCGCCGCGTGCGGAGCGGCGGCCGCGCAGACGATGGCCGCGCCGGTCATGGCGGAGAGCTTCGCGAACGCTCGACGCGTCAGGTTGAGCTTGCCCATTCCTCCTCCTTCTTCCGTCTCGTTTCCTGGGGAGGGCGGCCCCCTGCCGCCTTCCCGGATGCCCTCCAGTGTGGCCCGCCGGCGGGCGGCGCGCATCATGCGTTTCTGCGAAAACTTTCGCCACGGGGCGCGCGGAGCATCATGCGTTTCCCATGATTTTGGCGAAATGCCTGGTGGGCAGAATGCGGGCGCGAGGCGGTTGACTCGCCGCCGAAGCCGTGCCGGTGCGCTGCCGAGGGGTATAATGGGCGTTCGAGGGCGGGATCTTGAGGGGGAATTCTCGTGGAGCAGCCATCGCCGTTCGCCATCGCGCGGGAGCGCCTGAGCCAGACGCGGCCGCGCAGCCTGCTGAACCTGCGCATGCTGGGGTTCGCGATGGCGCGCGCGTGGGTGTACCTGATGTTCCTGGGAACCGCCGCCAGCTCGATGACCTGGAACGGCCAGACGGTGCCGAGCATCGCCTACCTCGGATCCACCGTCATGCTGTGCGCGACGCTGCTGGCGAGCGCTGTGTGGCACGAGCGCTTCGCCGTGCTCATCGGGCGGCCGTCGTTCCGCGCGCTCGGGCCCGTGCTCATCGTGGCTGGCACGCTCGCGTTGGCCTCGGCCACGCTGCCGGGAGCCCCCGAGGTCGCGCTCTGCCTGGCCGGCGCGCTGCTCACCGGCGTGGGGTCGGGCATCATCGACCTCGGCTACGGCGAGCTCTACCGCAACCTCGACCCGCGGCGCACCTCGTTCGAGGCGCCGCTCGCCTTCTTCATCGCGGCCGCGCTGTTCCCCGTGGTGCTGGGACTGCCCTCGGTGGCGGCGTGCATCGTGTGCGCGCTTCTGCCCGCGGTATCGGGATGGATCCTGTTCGTGAAGATGAAGGCCTGGTCGCCCGCGCGCGAGCCAGCCGTGAAGCCCTTCGCCATCCATCTGGGCACGTTCTCGTGGAAGATCGGCATCTGCGCGTGCCTCATCGGGCTGGCCGACGGCGTGGTGCGCGCGGTGTTCATGACGTCCATCGGCGCGTCGGCCGAGAGCTTCTACCGCTTCCCGCTGCTGTGGTCGAGTCTGCTCACGATGGCCATCATCTACGGGTGCGTCCTGTTCTCGCGCGAGACGGGGCTGCGGCCGGTGTACCGCTCGGTGATGCTGGTGATGGCCGTGTTCTTCATGCTGCTGCCCGTGTTCACCGGCTACTCGGAGATCGAGAGCACCATCGCGCTCACGGGCTACGGCACGTTCAACGTGCTCATCTGGATACTGCTCGCGGACATCTCGTTCACCTACCGGCTGTCGTCGCACATGGTGTTCGGCATCGGCTGGGGCATGGTGACGCTCGGCGTGCTGTTGGGCTCGGCCGCCGGCCAGGCCGTATGCGCGTTCGCGCCGTTTCAGCCGCAGACGCTCAGCCTGATCGCGCTGCTGGCCACGCTGGCCATCCTCATCTCGTATATGTTCGTGTTCAACGAGAGCGACCTCATCGCGCTGGCGAAGGGCGACGAGGACAAGGAGGGCGCCGCCGAGCCGAAGCGCCAGCGGTTCCAGGACCGCTGCAAGGAGGTGGCCGGCGAGTACGGCCTGTCGCCGAAGGAGACCGAGATCATGATCCTGTTCGCGAAGGGCCGCTCGAGCACCCGCATCCAGGAGGAGCTCTACCTGTCGCGCGGCACCGTGACCACGCACCTGCGCCACATCTACCAGAAGCTCGACGTCCACAGCAAGCAGGAGCTCCTGGACGTGATCGAGGCCCGCGAGGATCGCCGGGCATAGCGCACGGAGGTACTGCCAGTCGCTCCAACCAAGTGGCAGGAATGTGCGGCTGTGGCACGGATCGGACGGGATTCGGGCCTCTCGGACGACCAGCCGCCGACGTTTTCCCAGGTCGCGAATTTCGCGAATGCGCCGCGCGTGCCACAGCCGCAAATTCCTGCCGCAACCGGGGGAGTCAAAATGTCCCAAATGGGGACTGTCCCCATTTGGGACAGGGGACGCGCAGGCGCGCACGGGAAATATCCCAAGACAAACCTACACCAAGGCACTACAATGGGGGGCATCGGGCCCGAGAACAGGAGAACCCCATGCCGGCCACCCGTGGCAAGGAGCCGTCGAAGAGCGGCCACACGTATGTAATCAACCGCGACTACGACGTGGTGTACATGGATCGCGCCGCGCGCACGGTCTTTCCCGGCGGGCGCATCGGCGAGAAGTGCTACGTCTGCTTCCGTGGCAACGCCGAGCCCTGCGCCGACTGCACCTGGAAGGCGGACCAAGGATGCCACGCCGCGCAAAGCGTCATCTACAGCGCCCGCCACGACCAGTGGTACGAGATCACCTGCCTCGAGCTGGACTGGTTCGACCAGGGCCCCTGCGTGCTGTTCTCGGGCTGCCCCATCGACGAGCACAGCCGCGGCCTGTTCGCCGCGCTGAGCGAGCCCTCCTCCTACGACGAGCTGTTCGAGCTCAACCTCACCGACGACGCGTACAAGGTGCTCTACCACGAGCCGGGCAAGTACGCCATCCCGCCGCTCGAAGGCCGCCTGGCCGACCTGCACGACGAGGTGGCCGCCCACTTGATCCACCCGGAGGACCGCGCGCGCTTCGAGGAGCTATGGGACCTGACCACGCTCATCGAGCGCCTCGACGCGGCGGGAGGCTCGCTGCACGGGGAGTTCCGCAAGAAGCTCGCCTCGGGGGACTGGACCTGGGCGCGGCAGTCCATCGTGCCGGTGAAGCGCGGGACGGGCGGCGAGGCGGTGGTCATGTGCTTCGTCTCCGACGTGGACCAAGACGTGCGCGAGCGCGACCGGCACGCCGAGGCGTCGCAGATCCAGCTTTTGCGGGAGCGCGACCAGCTCACAGGGCTCTACAACGCCTCGACGTTCTACGACAAGGCGGAGGCCTTCACGGCCGCCCGCCCCGACGCCCGCTTCGAGGCCCTGTACATCGACATCGAGCACTTCAAGATCTACAACGAATGGCACGGGCGCGAAGCCGGCGACGCCATCCTGCGGGCCATCGCCAGGCGGCTGGAGCGCGCTGCGCAACGGTTCGGCGGCATCGCCGGTTACCTGGGCGGCGATGACTTCGCGCTCATCGTGCCGCTCGGCACCATCACGGAAGAACTCGTCGAGCGGGAGCTCAAGAAGCCGCCCTTCGACACCGAGGACACCATCGGCTTCCAACCCGCGCTCGGCGTGTGCGCGATCGCCGCAGGCCAGTCGGTGGTCACCGCCTGCGACCACGCCATGATCGCCATGAACTCGGTGAAGGCCTCCTACGCCAAGCAGGTGGCGCGGTACCGCACATCCATGGCCGAGGAGCTCGAGAGCGAGGCGAAGATCCTGCTCGAGGTGAAGCAGGCGCTCAAGAACCGCGAGTTCATCCTGTACTTCCAGCCGCAGTGCAGCACGCGCACCGGCCGCGTGGTGGGGCTCGAGGCGCTCATCCGCTGGCAGCATCCCGAGCGCGGCCTGGTGATGCCCGGCGAGTTCATCCCCGTGCTCGAGCGCAACGGCTTCATCGCGAGCCTCGATCTGTATGCGTGGGACGAGGCGTGCCGGCACATCCGCTCGTGGATCGACCAGGGCGGCCGGCCCATCCCCGTGTCGGTGAACATCTCGCGCGCCGACCTGTACGCCATCGACGTCGTGGACACCCTCGAGGAGCTGGTCACGCGCTACGGGCTGGACCGCTCGCTGCTGGAGCTCGAGATCACGGAGAGCGCCTACGCGGAGGACGAGAAGATGGCCGAGGCGGTGAACCGGCTCAAGGAGCTCGGCTTCACCATCCTCATGGACGACTTCGGCAGCGGATACTCGTCCCTCAACATGCTCAAGAGCATCAACGTGGACATCATCAAGATCGACATGGGGTTCCTCAGCCGCGAGCGCGACGCGCAGCGCGGCGAGAGCATCCTGGAGGCCATCGTGTCCATGGCGCGCCTCATGGACCTGCGCATCATCGCCGAGGGCGCGGAGACCGCCGAACAGGTGGAATTCCTGCGCAACATCGGCTGCGACTACGCGCAGGGGTACTACTTCCACCGGCCCATGGACCGGGAATCGCTCGAGGAGCTGCTCACGGTGGAGGGCGTCATCGATTACCGCGGAGTGCTGAGCCCCGCGATCGAGATGATCGACATGGACGTGCTCGTGCACGAGGACGAGATGAGCCGCGCCATCATCGACAACCTGATCGGCGGCATGGCCGTGTACGCCGTGCACGACGACCATTTCGAGATCATGCAGGTGAACAACGAATACTACCGCGTGACCGGCTGCAACCCGGTGGACCTCAAGGAGCGCCAGACCGTCATCTGGAAGCAGGTGCACCCCGACGACCTGCCCGCCGTCATGGAGCTGTTCCGCCAGGCCGAGCTGCACCCGGTGTCGGGCGCGGAGGGCGTCGTGCGCCGCTACCGCCTGTCGGGCGAGCTCATGTGGCTGAAGATGCGCGTGTTCTTCCTCAGCCGCCAAGAGGATCGGCGCCTGTTCTACGCCGCGGTGGAGGACGCGACCGACCGGCAGCGCCGCGAGATGGCCTCGCTCAGCGTTGTGAGCGACAAGGGGCGCATCTTCGAGCTGCTCAGCGCCCGGTCGGCGCACCATTGGTGCGTCAACCTCACGCGCGGCGCATTCCTCGACGCCGACGACCGCGCGCTGCTCGAGCGGCGCCTGGGCATGCGCTTCCAGGATTGGGGGCGCTTCGACGTGCGGGAGACGATCCGCTCCTTCGTGAGCCCCGACGAGCGGGACGCGCAGGCGGTCGAAGCGCTGCTCGACCCGCAGCGCATGCTGGAGGACTTCGAGAACGGCGTGAGCTCGCGCATGGTGGAGTACCGGCAGCGCACGGACGCCGACGCGGAGGAGCCGGGCGAGCGATGGACCGAGCTGCGCTACCACCTCATGCGCTTCCCGGAGCGCCCCGATGTGTACGCCTACCTCTACGTGATGGACATCGACGAGCGCAAGCGCCGCGAACTCAGCCTGCAAAAACGCGCCGAGCACGACGCGCTCACCGGCCTGCTCAATCGCGACACGGGCTCGGCGCGCCTGCTCAGCCTGTTCGCCCGCGCCGCGGAGAACAACATCGCCGGGGCCTTCGTCATCGTCGATCTGGACGACTTCAAGAGCATCAACGACCGCTACGGGCACCTGTGCGGCGACTCGGTGCTCTCGGGCATCGGCAAGCACTTGAAGGCCGCCTTCCGCAAGGGCGACCTCATCTGCCGCTGGGGCGGCGACGAGTTCATCGTGTACTGCGAGGACATCTCCGCCGACGATATCAGGCACCGGGTGGCCGCGCTCTGCGGGAACCGCTGGCACGCCGCCGCCTCGGGCGGGAAGACCGTGGAGCTGTCGGTGTCGGCCGGCATCGCCATGGTTCCCGAGAACGGCGTGGACTTCACCACCGTATACGACCGCGCCGACACCGCCCTCTACGAGGCCAAGAAGGAAGGCAAAGCCCGCTTCCGCATGCACGGGGTGTGAGGGTGTGACAAAGGGACGGGGTAATCGTCACCGATGACGCAGGATGACGCAGGACGGGGGTAATGTCATCAGTGACGATTACCCCCGTCCCTTTGTCACACCCCTAGGCCGACGGTCATGTGCATCATGTAGAACGAGAAGCGCATGATGAAGATGCCGGCCAGCACGAAGAGGGTGGCGACGACGGCGCGGCGCACGGTGAGGCGCGCGCTCCCGAACAGCGCGACGGCGTCCAGGCCGATGCCCGCCAGGCCCAGCACGCCGAACGCGGCGATCATGATGCCGTTGGTGGGCACGAGCTCCGCCGCCGTGACGAACGAGTTCTCGATGGAGGGCAAATCGGCGCTTTGCAAGCCGAACACCACCACGTTGGCCGCAAGCGCCGCACCCGCCAGCACGAGCAACGCCCTCCCCCATCGGCCGCGCACCGGCTCGAAGCCCGCCGCCGACAGGCCCGCAAGCGCCAGCACCGGCCCGCCTGCCAGGCCGTTCAGCACGAGGTTCACCGGCACGTACACCGTGTACCACGACACGATGGTCTCGGCCGCGTACGCGAAACCCACCGCCACCACGAACACCGCGCCGGCCGCCATCGTCACGGCCAGCCACACGCGCTGCACGCCCGGGCGCGCGTGCTCGGCGAACGAGTACAGCCAGTACAGCCCCGCGAGCGCCAGGAACACCACCGCGAAGAACACCTCGGTGGAAAGCGGGCTGCGCCCCACGCCCAGAAACACGTAGAGCGCGTTCGCCGGATTGCCGAGGTGGGTGGCCGAGGCCACGAGCCCCACCATGGACACGACGAGCGGCACGCCCAGAAACGCGTTCAACCGCTGCCGCATGGCCGCGTCGAGGCGCGGGGAGAGCGCGGGCAGGCCCATGAGGATGAACGCCACCACGCCCGACGGCGCGAGCGTGGTGAACAGGACGAGCGTGATCTCGCCGAGCGCGGTGTCGAAGCCCGTGGCCACGTGCGCGCCCTAGCGGTAAAAGCGCGGGACGGCCACCTCGAGCCCGAGCGCCTCGCGGACGCCCTCGAGCGAGGAGCGGGTGAGGCGCGCGAGCCCCTCGTAGAAGGGGTGCCCCGCCGCCTCGGCCAGCTGGTCCAGGAAGTGCGGAGCCCAGGTGAGCAGGTGCAGGCGCAGGTACTCGGCGAGGTCGGCCGGCTGCTCGCGGGCGATCCAGGCCATGAGCGCCAGCATGAGCCCGATGTGGTCCTCGGGCGTCTTCTCGTCCACCGTGCGCGCCACCCCGTGCGCGCGCATCCAAGCGCGCAGCTCCAGGGTGGACGCGCCGAACACCACGCACTCGCGGTCGGTGTACACTGAGCCCCAGGGCGGGGCCGGCTTGGGCGCGGGGCCCACGAACAGGCGCCGGTACTCCCACACGAGCGCGTCGTCTTCGACGCCCGCCGCGAGCCCGCGCACCATCATCCCCAGGCACTCCCGCGCGACGGCAGGCTCCGCGAAGGGCCACTCCGCTGCGGCCGCATCCGCGTCGAGCGCCGCCATCGCCGCGAAGGCCTCCCCCGCTTCGCCCTTCACCGGGTCGTTCAGATAGAACGGCGCCAGCGCGTCGCCCACGAAGGCCACGGCCTCCAAAGTCTCGTCGTCGTATTCGGCAACCATAGCTCTCTCCCTCACTGGACTTCGAGCGGATTCTCGATCCGCCCGTCCTTCGATCCCGCCGCCCGCGCGTCGGCGCAGGGGCGCACGAACAGGTTCGGCACCGTGACCGCCGCCTCGGGCAGGGGCGCGACGTTCGCGCGCTCGCCCCGCTTCGCCATCTCGTCGGCCGGCCCGAAGGCGAGCGCCCGAGCCGGGCACGCCTCCACGCACACCGGCGCGCCACCTGCTGCCACGCGGTCGGCGCAGCCGTCGCACTTGACGGAATGCCCCTTCTCGCGGTCGACCTTCGGCGCGTCGTAGGGGCACGACAGGTGGCAGTACCCGCAGCCGATGCACATCCGCGCATCCACGCGCACGAGCCCGGTGCCCGGCTCCTTGTGCATGGCCTCGGTGGGGCACACCTTCACGCAGGCGGGGTCGTCGCAGTGGCAGCACGACAGCGCCACGTAGTAGCCGAAGCACGTGGAGGTACAGCAGCCCTGCGCGTCCTTCGTCGTCTCGCCGCCCGCGTACTCGTACACGCGGCGGTACGTCGTGCCCACCTTCAAGTCATAGGCGTCCTTGCAGGCCAGCTCGCACGTCTTGCAGCCGCTGCACCGCGTCATATCGAAGAAGAATGCCTGTTGGGCCATGTGCGAACCCCCTCTCGCCCGATGCGCCGTCCGCCCTGCAAAAGCGAAGGCGGAGCACGCCTATTCTAGCGCACCCCGCCTTCGTTCATGGCGCATCGGTGGTTTTCACAAGCCTCACATCGCAGACTCGCTCGCTCGCCGATGCGCCCTTGCCCTCGTCAGAGGCCCTACATGGCCTCGAGCGGGTTGGCCACCTCGACCGAGCCCACCGGCTGAGCGTCGGCGGACGCCTTGATGAAGAAGTTCGGCGTGGTCTCGGACGCGTCGGGCAGCGGAGCGATGTTGGCGCGCTCGCCCATCTTGCCCATCTCGTCGGCCGTGCCGAAGTCGAGGGCGCGCGAGGGGCAGGCCTCCACGCACACCGGCTTCAGGCCGGCGGCCACGCGGTCGGCGCATCCGTGGCACTTGACCGACTTCTTCGCCTCCTCGTCCACCTTCGGCGCACCGTAGGGGCACGTCAGCGAGCAGGTGCCGCAGCCGATGCACTTCTCGCGATCCGACGTGACCATGCCCGTCTCCGGATCCTTCGAGATGGCGCCCTGCGGGCACTTCGCCATGCACACGGGCATGTCGCAGTGGTTGCACGACACGGACACCGGGTAGCTCACGCAGGTCGTGGTGACCGCGCCGTCGGCATCGCGCACGGTCTCGCCGAGCGTGGCCTCGAGCACCTTGCGGAACGTCAGCCCCACGCCCAGATCGTTGAAATCCTTGCACGACATCTCGCAGGTTTTGCAACCGGTGCAGCGCGTGCCGTCAAAGTAGAATGCCATTTGAGACATGATTATCTTCCTTCCCTAAGCTCGCTGCTTACGCCTTCGTCACCTGGCAGATGTTCGTGTGCTGCGGGTTGCCCTTCGACAGCGGCGAGGGGCGCTGGGTGGTGAGCGTGTTGATGCTGCCGCCCTTGTCCACGCCGCCCTTGCGATCGCCGTCGTACCAGGCACCCTGCGAGACGGCCACCGTGCCGGGCACCACGCGCGGCGTGACCTTGGCCAGAAGCTCGATCTCGCCGAACTGGTTCTTCACATGCACCGTGTCGCCCTGCTTGATGCCGCGGTCCTTGGCGTCGGCCGGGTTGATCCAGGCCTCCTGCGGGTTGACTTCCTTGAGCTCGGGGATGAAGCCCCACGAGGAGTGGATGCGGCCGCGGTAGTGGAAGCCGTTGAGCGCAAGCGGGTACTCGTCGGTCGTGGTCTCCACGCCGAACCACTCGGGCAGGTAGACGGGGAGCGGAGGAAGCGTGTCCATGCCGGCCAGCGTGTCGCCGTCCTGCAGCTCCCAACCCTCGGTGAACTGCAGCAGCTTCTCGCTGAAGATCTCGATCTTGCCGGACGGAGTCTCCAGCGGGTTGGTCGCGGGATCCTCGCGGAACTTCTGCATGGAGATCTTCTTCTTGCCGGGACGCACGTACACGCCCATCTCCATGGCCTCCTCGTAGGTGGGAAGCTCGGAGTCCTTCTCGCGGGACTGCTCGTAGAGTTCCTTGATCCAGTCCTCCTCGGTCTTGCCCTCGGTGAACGCGTCCTTCACGCCCAGCTTGTCGGCCATGAGTTCGCACATCTCGTAGGCGGTCTTGCGCTCGAACTTCGGCGTGGTGGCCGCCGTGCCGGCGATCATGTAGCCGTTGTCGCCGCCGGTGCCGATCATGGACAGCTGCTCGAAGCGGAACAGGTCGGGCAGGATCACGTCGGAGTACATGATGGAGTCGCACATCACAGTGTCGACGCCCAGGATGAACTCGCACTTGGTGTCGTCGGCCAGGATCTCGTGGGCCCTGTTGATGTCGGAGTGCTGGTTGGTCAGGCAGTTGCCTGCGTAGTTGACCATGTACTTGATGCCCACAGACAGCGCATCGGCACCCTTGACGCCCGCGTTCTTCGAGGTCAACTCCGTGCCGTGGTCGATGGCGTCGGTGTAGAGGAAGCACGGGATGGAGGTCTTCACCGGGTTCTCGCCGCGCGGCAGGCTGCTGAGCGACACGCCGTTGGAGCCTTCGCGGGTGCCGTTGCTCGTACCCTCGAGGCCGATCTGGCCGACGAGGCACGGCAGCGTCATGATGGACCAGGCGGTCCACTCGCCGTTGCTGCGGCGCTGCGGGCCCCAGCCCTGGTTCACGTACAGCGGATGCGTGGTGGCGATCTCCTCGGCCAGCTCGCTGATGCGGGCGGCCGGGATGCCGGTGATCTTGGCGGCCCACTCGGGGGTCTTCTCCACCATGTCGTAGCCCTCGCCCATGATGTAGGCGCGGTAGGACATGTTCTTGCCCTGGTAGGCCTCGGGCATGGTCTCCTCGTCGAAGCCCACGCAATAGGTGTGCAGGAACTCGAGGTCCACCTGGTCGTTGGCGATGAGCTCATGCGCGATGCCGGCGACGAGCGCGGCGTCGGTGCCCGGGTTGATGGGGATCCACTGGTCGGAGTGGCCCATGGCCGAGTCGCTCATGCGGGGATCGATGAGGTAGATCTTCGCGCCGGTCTTCTCGCGCAGGTGCGCCCAGTCGTAGTGCGACACGGCGCCGCCCTGGCGGGTCTCCACCGGGCTCGAGCCGAACACGAGCACAAGCGCGGCGTCCTCGGCGGCAGACAGCGTGGAGCCGCCATTGTTCTTGGCGCCGTACATGTAGGGCGTGATGCAGCTGATCTGCGCCGTGGAGTAGCTGTTGTAGAAGCCCAGGTAGCCGCCCATCAGGCCCAGCAGACGGTAGAACGGGCGCGACGTGGAAGCCGAAACGCCAGTGGCGTAGGGGATGTACACGGCCTCGTTGCCGTACTTCTCGATGACCTCCTGCAGCTTGGTCGTGGCGATCTCGACCGCCTCGTCCCAGCTGATCTGCTCGTACTTGCCCTCGCCGCGCTTGGAACCCTCGGCGCGCTTCAGGGGGTAGTTGATGCGGTCGGGGCTGTTCATCCAGCGGCGGTAGCTGCGGCCGCGCAGGCAGGCGCGGGGCTGCGGGTCGTCGAAGCTGGCGTCGGGGCTGGTGAAGGTGTCCACCCACACCACCTCGTCGTCCTTCACGTGGAACTTCAGGCTGCAGCGGCCCGGGCAGTTGATGGCGCAGTGGCCCCACGTCGTGGTCTCCTCGGCGCCCACGGTGTTGGCGCCCGTGACGGCCATGTCCTCGGCGGCGCCTTCCGTCGCGCCCTCCGGGGCGGCCTCCTCCTTCGGAGCGCAGCCGAACAGCGCGCCGCTTCCGAACGCGGCAGCACCCAGGCCGGCCAGCGCCGAACCCTTGACGAACGTGCGGCGGGAAACGCCTTGGTCCATCGTCTTCGTCATGGTCCCTCCCTCTCATCTTCTCTTCGTCCTCTGCCCGCCTTCCCCAGCGGGCTCGCCCATTGTGGCACTGCGTGGCCGCCGCTTGTCACATGAAATATGCGAATTTCGAGAAGTCCCAGGTCAGATGCGTCACCATCGGCAGCGGGTGACACGGTGCCCGCTGCGCTTCGGCCCGCGCTTCGGGTATACTGCTCTCGTGGAACCATGAGCAGACCGCACCGCGAGGGAGCCCCTTGGACATCGAGAACATCGCACGCGTGCTCAAGCCGAACGTGACGACGCTCGGCTACGCGCTGTTTCTTGCCATCAACGCCGCGGGCGTCTGGGGCGGCGTGTTCCCGTTCCTTCCCATGGAGTTCCAGACGCGCGAGATCGTGTTCTGGTTCTTCCTCGCGCAGTCCGTGGTGTTCTCGCTCAGCTACTTCGCGAGCGCGCTGGGAGTGTACTTCCTGCCCGGGCCCACGCGCGCGTTCATCGTGCGGCTGGCCACCCTCCCCTACTTCCTCGGCTGGTGCTGCCTCATCGCGGCCATCTACCTGGACGCGTGGGCGCTTCCGCTCGTGGTTGCGGGAGGCGGGCTTCTGGGGCTCGGGTCGGCCGGCTTCTACATGCTGTGGCAGCGGCTGTTCGCCAGCCAAGATTCCGACAACGGCAACCGCGAGCTCATCTTGGGCACGGCGTACGCGGCGGTGCTGTACTTCTCGCTCTACCTCATCCCCCAGGCGGTGACGGCGTTTCTCATCCCGCTCGTGTTCCTGCCGCTGTTCGGCCTGACCATCGCGCTCAAAAGCCGCGAGATCGACCTCGATCAGGCCATGCTGCAAGACGTGCCGCGCGAGCACCCGCGCGTGTACCGCCGCCTGATCGAGGACTACTGGCGAAGCGCTCTGTGCGTGGGGGCACTCGGGTTCTGCACCGGCATCATGCGGGCGCTCGCCATCGCCGAGCCTGCGGTGGGCTCGCTCGTGAACGTGCTGTCGATGGCCGGCTCGCTCACGGCGGCCGTGGCGGTGCTCGTGCTCTGGCAGTTCAAGAACCTGCGCCTCAACGTAGTGGCGGCCTACCGCGTGTTCTTCCCCGTGATCATCACCGGCTTTCTGGTGCTGCCGTTTCTGCCGGAGGGGTACGCGCGCTGGCTCGCGGCCATCCTGTACGCCGCCTACAGCGCGGCCATCATGCTCATGATGATCCAGTGCGCGCAGGCATCGCGCGACCGCGGCATCAACCCCGTGTTCATCTACGGGTTCTTCGGCGGCATCGTGTACGTGCTGCACGACGTGGGGTTCATGAGCGGCTCGCTGGCCGAAGGCATCATGATCATGGACATCGCGCCGCTCGCCGTGGTGTCGCTCGTGGCCGTGTACCTGCTCGGGCTCATGTACTTCATCGGGCAGGGCGGGTTCGGGCGCATCCTCAAGGGAGACGGCGCGGGCGCGGCGGCCAGCATCGAGCTCGTAGCGCTGCGGCCGCGCGAACCCAAGCGCCCGGCGGAGCCTGCGGCGGAGGCGAGCGCGGAGGAGCAGGCCGAGGCCGCGTCGCGTAAGAAGCCGAAGCGCCGGGAGCGCCCCGCGCGGCCGGCCGAGGAGCACGTGTTCCAGGATCGCATCTCCAAGCAGGCCGCCCTCCTGCAGCGCCACTACCGCCTGAGCGCGCGCGAGACGGAGGTCATGGAGCTTATCGCGCGCGGCAACACCGTGGCGCGCATCGCCGAGGACCTCGTGGTGTCGGAGAACACCATCCGCACGCACGCCAAGCGCATCTACGCGAAGCTCGACATCCACAAGAAGCAGGAGCTGCTCGACCTCATCGAATCGTTCGACCCGCGCGACCTGGAGGAATAGGAAGGGGCTCCCGACCATGGACGGCCGGGAGCCCCTTGATGCACACGAGGCGGTCGGGCCGCCGCTTACACCTGCAGCGCGTAGAACAGCACGCGCGACACGATGAGCGCGACGAGCACCGCCGCGTTGCTGCCCACGAGCCAGGCCACCGTGGAGCGTTCGGCCGCGCGGTCGCGATCATACAGGTCGGTCGCGCCGTACACGGGCATGGCCGCCGCGGCGCCCGCCGTCCGGCCGAGCGGGGCCGCCGAGCGCACGTCCGAGAACGCGCCGCGCAGGCACCCGAGCGCCACGACGAAGCCGATGAGCGCGATGGCCAGGTACACCCACGCGCCGGGTAGGATGTCGGCGCCGGCGAAGAACGCGCTGACCATGGCCTGGGCGTTCATCAGCTGCACCGTGACGGCGAAGATGGCCACCACCGTGCCGATGAGGGCCGTGACGAGCGAGAACGTGGCGAAGCTCGTGCCCCGCGTCTCGCGCATGGCGCCTGCGGCGGCGATGACGAGCGCGCCGAGCGGCACGCCGCTCGCCAGGCAGAAGCCCGCGAACCCGAGCGGCACGATGCCGGAAGCCCAGGTGGCCACGTCGGAGGTCATGTACACGATGCCGATGGACACCGCGTAGGCCACGGCGAGCACGCTCATGATAGCCGCCGCGCCCTTGCGCACGCCGTACGACATGACGCCCGCCATCGCGACGATCCAGTACACCACCGCCGCGATGGCGAACACCGCGGCCATGACCACGGCGAACGTGAACGCGCCGGAGTCGACGCCTTGGAGCACGAACAGCCCCGCCTGCGGCGAGTTGAAGAACACGAGGGCCAGCACCACGCCCACCGTCAGGATGACGATGGGGAGCAGCGTCCAGCGGTCGATGCGCCGCAGCGCCTCGGGCGAGAAGTCCGTGGTGAGGAACGCGTTCGAGAGTCCCGCGAACGCGCCCGATGCCATCGGCGCGATGGCGGTGAACAAAAGCAGCGGCAGCTGCGCGAATACCAGATCCATGAGCATCAACCTCCTCGGGAGCGCGCGCTCCCACGATGGGCCTTGTCGTTATCAGGCCTATCGTAGGGAAGCGCCCGCCCGCCGCAGCCGGCCGCGCCAGGATGTTCAGCAACGCGTTTTCGCCCCGACGCCCGCGCGACACGGGAAAGTGCGCGGCGCCGAGCCGCATTGTCGACCGAAACACACGCATCAGAGCCCTGTGGCGTGTGTTTCGGTCGACAATCAACCTTCGCAGCCCCGATCTTCGCTCCGAAACCACGCCTCAGCGCACGAGGCGTGCTTTCGGAGCGAAGATCAGTCACCGCATGCTAAGCGGTCTTCCGCCGGATCTCGCCGACAAGGAACGCGGCGCAGCCGGAAAGCCGCGCCGCCCGATCACGCCAGTATAGCGCGCCCTTACGCGTCGAAGCCCGGCTCGTCGTCGAACAGCACGTGGAAGATGTACTTGGTGATGGTGGCGCGGCGCACCACGCCCACCAGCACGCCGCTCTCGTCAACCACGGGCACCTTCTTGAAGCGCTTCTTCGCCAGCACGTCGGCCACGGTGCCGATGTACTGGTCGGGCGTGGCGCAGAGCACCTTGGTGGTGGCCAGCTCCATGACGTTGCGGTCGCGCAGGGCGCGGGCCTTGTCCTCGAACGATTCGTTGTCGTAGAGCAGCATCGATGAGTAGCCGCTGAAGATGGAGCGCGTCTTCTGCTCGGAGACGGCCTTCATGATGTCGCCGTCGCTGATGAACCCCACCACGTGGCGCTCCTCGTCGACCACCGTGAGGCCGCTCGTGCCCAGCTCGTTGAACAGCTGCACCACCTCGCCCAGCGTCTGGTCGTAGCGGCACGTGTAGGCGTCGTCTTCCATGATGTCTTTGATGGGTCGCTTCATTGCGATTCCTTTCCTTATGCGTTGCGACCGGCGGCGGTTGCGGAGGCGTCGGCCGCGGGAGTGGCCACGGCACCCTGCGCGCCGGTCGTCGTCTCGTCGTCGGCCAGGCCGGACGTATCGGACACGAGCTCGATGGTGGAGGCGCCCACCGTGCGCACCGGCTTCTTCTTATTGTGGACCTTGAGGATGGCCAGCGCCAGCGCCACGGCGGCAATGGCGGCCGAGATGCCGTAAGCCACGTCGATTCCCGCCGCGGTGGACTGCACGGGGCCGGCGGCGGCATTGGCCGAGGTCACCATCGTCATAATGGTGACGATGAGCGCCGTGGAGATGGCGCCGCCCACCTGCCGCCCGGTGTTGGAGATGGCGTTGCCGTGCGCGATCTGGCTGTTCTCAAGCGAGTTCAGGCCCCACGTGGTGATGGGCATGTTCGCCAGCGTGAGCCCGCACGACTGGATGACGTAGGCGCACACCAGATACCAGATGGCCGTGGTGGAACCCACGAACGCGAGCGCCAGCATCGACCCGAAGAGCCCGGTCAGGCCCACAACGGCGATGACGCGCGGCCCGAACTTGTCGAACAGCATGCCGCTCACGGGGCTGAGGAAGATGGTGCACACCGCGCCCGGCGTCATGAGGATGCCGGTCTCGAACGCGGTGAGTCCCAGCACGTTCTGCAGGTAGATGGGCAGGATGACGCTGCCCACGGACAGCGCCGAGTTGATGACCGTCACGATGATGGCCGAGTACGCGAAGGTGGGGCGCTTCAGCACGCGCAGCTGCAGCAGCGGCTCGTCGATGGAGAGCTGCCGGCGGACGAACCACACGAGCGCCGCCATGCCCGCGATGATGGGCACGATGACCAGCGGGCTCGCCCACCCCATGGTGCTCGCGCTGGAGAAGCCGTACAGGAGGCCGCCGAACGCCACGGTGGACAGCAGGATGGAGGGCACGTCGAGGTGCGGGCGCTTGAGCTCGCCCACGTTCGCCAGCAGAAAGAAGCTCACTGCCAGCACGATCACCGCCAGCGGCAGCATGGAGCCGAACATGGCGCGCCAGCCCATGGCGTCGATGAGCGCGCCGGCCACCACGGGGCCGGCCGCCGGGGCGCAGCTCATCACGATGCCGGACATGCCCATGGCCGTGCCGCGCTTCTCGGGCGGGAAGATGAGCATGGGCACCACGGCCACCAGCGGCAGCTGCACGCCCGCGCCCGCCGCCTGCAGCACGCGGCCCACGATGAGCACCTCGAAGCTGGGAGCCACCGCGCAGAGCGCCGTGCCTGCGATGAACGAGAGCATGGACGCGAAGAAGAGCTTGCGCGTGGGGAAACGGTCGATGAGGAATCCGCTGATGGGAACCATGATGCCGTTCACCAAGAGGTAGATGGACGTCACCCACTGCGCCGTGCCGGCCGCGATGGAGAACGTCTCCATGAGCTTGGGCAGCGCGGGCGAGAGCACGGTCTGGTTGAGGATGGCGAGGAACGCGCCGGCCAGCACCACGCCGATGATGGTGATCTCCTTGCGGGTGGCCTTGTGCTGGGTGGATACGAGTTGCTGTTCGTTCAAGGTGGGGTCAGCCTCCTTCTTGCGAGCGCCGAGGACCGTCCGGCCGCGCAGCGCCCGAAGGCGGCGCAGACCGCGAAGACGGCAATCGAACGGCCGTCGGCTAGGTTTTCTGATTTCGCGCCCCGGGGGGGCGCAGGGGGGGGTTGGCGGAACCGCGAACGGCCCACCGGATGAGGCGCGGAAGCGCTCAGGAGCGCGCCGCTATACCCTCATGCAGGACAGCGGCGTGTCGAGCAGCGCCACGGCGGCGTGCTGCGAACTCACAAGCTCCCCTTCCACACGGCAGGCGCCGCCGAACCGGGCGTGCGCGAGCGCACCGCGTCGGTGAGCCGGTAGGGCAGCTGGCGCCGGTTGGCATAGCATTCGTATGTGAGGGAGAACAACCGCATGGCGCATCAGTATAGGCCAGTCGAAAACCCCCGTACCTCCGAGAAAGTGAGCCGATTCAAACGATTTCCACAGTTACGGCAAGACGTCAAAGCCCCTTGTACAGCCTTGCAGGAGGAACGTCCAAGGCGTGAGCAAGATCCTCCGCTACGCTCAACTCGGCATCGTAGAGCCCCGATTCAATCATCTGAACAAGCGTCAACGGAAGCCCTGACAGGTTCGATAGATCACTCTGAGACAGACCGCGAACCTCACGAGCCTCGGCAACATTCAATCCGAACGCCCTCAAGGTGCGAGAACGCCTTTCATCTTCCAAATCTCCCATGCTTAGCTCCACATAAAGACTCAAATATTGAACATCATTTTAGTGTACTACACGTAGCCTGTCGGCATGGTCAAAACAGACAACAGAGTGGTTATCGGCATGCGCATCAAAGAGCTGCGGGCAATGAACGGATTGACGCAAGACAAGCTCGCAGCCATGGCGGGGACCAGCAGGGGTACGCTCTCCTCCATCGAACGAGGAGAGCGCGGCTACAGCGTCGACGTGCTGCATCGCATCGTCGAAGCGCTCGGCGTGACGTACGTTGAATTCTTCGAAGGAGTCGACGGAGCCGAAACCCTTTTGAAGCGCAGCGGACAAAAGCGAAGCGAGAAGAGCTGAGCCCCCGCCTCCACCTCCAGCAGATGACGGGATTTTGCAAACCGCCGAGCGTTTCTTTGTAGTCCCCTTTTGCACGAATACAAGCAAACTATGGCGATCGACGACAACCAGCCTGGCAGTCCTCGGCTATCCTCCTGTTTCCAGACAAGCAGATCGTCGTATGCCCTGATGAATATTTCTCAACCTCCGCAGCGAGCGTCGATCACGAAATGGGAAGTATCGGTGTCATTCAGACCCGGGTCTTTACTGATTAAAGCGCGGTTCAACCCGCCCTGTAGGTCGTTTTAGGGATTTTGCAAACCTGAAATTTGGCAGTTCATGGGATTTTGCAAACCCCAAAACCGGTCTATTTAGGGATTTTGCAAACCATAAGTTTTATGATTATATATTGAGGCTAGGACAAGTGTCAGCACGCCGGGTCATCGATCGACGCCGTCGAGCAGCTCCGCCATCGTGACGTTCAAGCCCTCTGCTATCCTGCTCAGCTTATCGAAGCTCACGTTGAACTTCCCCGCCTCGATGCCGAGAAGGCAGCCTCGATCCATACCAACCATAAGCGCGAACTGCTCCTGCGTGAGGCGATTGCCCTTCCTGCACACTTGAATGTTGCGCCCGAGCCTCTTTCTTTTCTCCTCGATGTCCATGAACGCATCGTAGGAGAGCACTTTGATTTGTATGTAGGATATATTCCACTTTTACTACGATCTTTCAAAGCGAGGGTGTAAAACACGAAGTAAGAGCAATGGCCCGGCAGAGAGAGAAGGGGGGGGGGCGATCGCTTCGGAGGACCAGTGCAGCAGAATGCCCGAAAACTGAGCAAAAATTGCGGTAAAAATCATTGGTGGAGCGCTTCTGCGGAGCTGCTTCGCGACGCTCTTGCATCGGGGCAGGTGAGAATGGGGCTCTTTTGAGAATCATCGAGCGCAACTCGAGGAAACCGGCGGGTTTAGGTGCGAATCGGACCTTTGGGCGAAATCTACCGCAATTTTTGCTCAGATTTCGGGAATTTCGTTGCACTGCCGCTGGACGGCATCGCATCGGGGGCGTCCCTTGCGGTTCGAGCAGCCCAAAGGGGGCTCGAACCGCAAGGGGAACAGCGTTCTTACGCTTTGCGCACCTCCACCCAGAGGTCGAATTGGGCGGAGCCGCCGCCGATGGGGTCGCAGAGGCCGCCGCCTCCGGTCACGGCGGCGTCGTCGGGCAACAGCTCGTTCATGCGGAAGCCCCGGCCGCGGCCGCCGGCGAAGCCCGTCTTCTGCTTGCCGGGCTCGTCGCCGTCGAGGATGCCCTCCTCTTCCAGGTAGTCGGGCGCCGGTCCCACCTGCTGGCCGTCGATGGTGACCGCTTGCGCGCCGTAGCCCTTGTGGCCGAACGAGTAGCTCGAGCCCACCACGCCGGGGCGGATGCCCTCGGTCACGCGCACGTGCCCGGCCATCGTACCCACAGGCCCCTCGATGTCCACGGCGTCGCCGTTGACCAGCCCGCGCGCCTCGGCGTCGGACGGGTGCATCCACACGAAGTTCTCCGTGGTCGTCTCGCGCAGCCAGGGCGCTGCGATGGTGCGGTGCGAGCCGTTCGTGCGCGCCTTCCAGTTCACGAACGCGAGCGGGCGCTCGGCCGGCTGCTCCACCGGCGTGCCGTCGGCCAGCGCCACGGGCGCGGGGTGCGCGAGGCCGTCGAAGTTCTCCCCGGTGAGCGCGTTCTTGAGCGAGGCGGTCTTCGGATCGTAGAACGCGCACAGCCCGCCGTAGCGCGTCTTAATGAGCTCGCCCTCATAGCCGTCGCCCTTCGCGGGGTCGGCCGAGGCGAAGCGCCCGCCGCGGTTGAGCACGTACACCACCTTCGGCCACTCCTCCTCCGTGACGGCCGCCTTCCACGCCGCCAGGTCGAACGCCTCGCCCAGCGCACGCGTCCGGGCGCGCTCGAACAGCGCGAGCTCCTCGGCGTCGGCGTCGGGCACGGGCTCCTTGCCCGCGTAGGCGATGTTCGCGGCCATCTTCAGCCAGTAGTCGTACTCGTTCGCGAGCGCCGCCGCACCGCCGGCGCCGTCCTTGCCCACGGGCACCGCGCCCTCGCCCACACCCGGCAGGCCGAGGCGCGCCATGAGGTCGAGGTACACGTCCTCCACCGAGCGCGGGCCCTCGTACGCGCGCACAGCCGGCTGCCCGAACTGGATGAGCTGGTACTGCTGGTTGGGGTAGATGCTCTCCTGGCTGAACCGCTCGAGGTAGATCTTGTCGGGCAGCACGAAGTCGGCGTAGCGCGACGTGTCGCCTATCTCCACGTCGAACGACACGAGCAGGTTGATCTTCTCCGGATCGCCCAGCACGTCGGCCATCCTATCGCCGCCCGGCGTGGAGTCCACGAGCGAATGGCGGTGGATGAACAGCGCGCCCAGGTGGTCGTACACGTAGCCGGCACGCAGCGCAGGCACGATCTCGTGCGACAGGTTGCCCGGCAGCGGGTACCACGGGCGCGGCGCGGGATAGCCGTCCTGCTTGAAGTAGCTGGTCTTCTCGTACTCCACCTTCTGCCGCGTGACGGGGATGCCCCAGCCCGCGTGCGCATCGGGCACCGTCTTCAGGTCGTAGCGTCCCGTGAACGGGGCGAACTTCGCGCCCGCCGCCAGGTGTCCGCCCTTCCAGTCGTGGTTGCCGATGAGGAAGTTGAGGTAGCCCGCCGCGCGCACGGCGTCGAAGCCGTTGGCGTGCATGGCGGGGCCGCGGTAGCTCATGACGCAGGCGCGCTTGCCGTGGCTCGTGAACTCGCGCGCCACGTCCGCCACCACGGCGGGGTCGATGCCCGCCTCTGCCGCGTACTCGTCCAGCGTGCGCTCGGCCACGCGCTCTTTGAGCAGGGAGAACACGCTCCTCACGCGCGCGGGCTTGCCCTTGATCTCGATCTCGGCGTCCACCTCGAGGTCGGCCGGGCCCTCTGCGGCGTCGGCAGCCGTCAGCTCGCCTTCCACGAACACGAACCGCGCGTCGTCCTTGAGCGCCTCGCCGTCCGCACGTCCCAGCAGCTTCGCCGTGACCACGGGGGCGTTCGGCAGATCCACCGCCACGAGGTGCGTCGCATCCGACCAGGTGGGCTCGCCGATGGCCGCGGCCGCCTTCTTGCCCGGCGCACGCAGGTAGGCCTCGTCGTAGCGCCCGTTGTCGATGATCCACGACATCATGGCGAAGGCCAGCTCCGCGTCCTTGCCGGGAATCACCGGCAGCCACACGTCGGCCTTCGACGCGCTGCGTCCCTGGCGCGGGTCAACCACGTACAGCTTCATGCCGCGTTCGCGCGCCACGGACAGACGCGGGGCCAGCCACGACGGCCCCTTGTTCGCGGTCATGGGCTCGGTGCCCCAGATGATGAGGCACTCGCAATGGTCCAGGTCGGCGTACATGCGCTTGTGCTTCGTGGTGGGGTGCGTGCGCACGTTGGCCATGACGCCGGTCATGCCGCACACGCCGCCGTGGTTGAAGTTGTTGACGGAGCCGAAGCCGTTCTGCGTGAGGCGGTCGCCGATGAGGAACATGCGGTCGCCGCCCGCCGAGCAGAACAGGTTGGACTTCGGGCCCAGGTCGGGGTGCTTCGTGTCGATGAGCGTGTCGGCCCACTTCGCGTCGAACGCGTCCTGGGTCATCTCGCCGGACTCCACGAGCGCCACATCGGCCTCCACCTGCTTCTTCGGCGCGAAGGCGTACCACTCGGCGATGCCGGGCGTGCCGAGCGCGAGCGAGCCGTTCACGATCTCGTCGAGTGCGGTGTCCCAGTCCACCGTCTCCCACTCGTCGCTGCCGCGCGCGCCCACGCGGCGCAGCGGCTTCGTGATGCGGAACCTGTCGTGCGCGAGCTGGATGCCCGACTGGCCCTTGAGGCAGATCATGCCGCCGTTGGTTGCGCGGCACTCGCGGGCCATGCCGTCGCCGGGGGCAAGCGCTTCCTCGGGCCGCGTGCCATAGGGAACCGGCGCGTAAGGCTGCGAGTTGAGCGGCGAGTACGGGTTGCCCGCTATCTTGCGCACGAGCGAGGTGGCGCCCTCGTTGGCCGCGACCCCGTCGGCCGCGTCGGCCACGCGCACCTTGATGGTGCAGTACGAGTTGCAGTTGTTGCACATGGACAGGATGACGTCGTCGGCCGCGTACGCGCCGGTTGCGTCGCCGCGCCCGTGCGGCGCGTCGGCCATGGGGTCGGTCGCGGCCATGTAGGCGGCGAGCCCTCCCCCGCCCACGAGCGCTCCGGCGGCCACCGCCGCGCCCGCGCCCACCACGGCCCGCCGCGACGGCGTGCCGAACACGGGGGAACCTTCCTTACGCTGCCGATCCATCGCGCACCTCCCTGCTCGCAACCGCGCCGCTGTAGACGGCTTCCTCAACCGGCGCGCCCTCGGCCGCACCCACGCGCTCGAGCGGCAGCAGCCGCACGGCCAGCCCGTAGGCGCCCACGGCCAGCCCCAGCACGAACAGCGCCACCAGAAGCTCGCCCGATGTGGGCACATATGCGGGAGTCGGCATGCCGGCCAGAAGCGGCACGGAGAACCCGGCCACCACCAGCACGTAGCGCAGCGCGAGCACGCCCAGCAGAGCAGCGATCGACGCGCCCACGGCCCAGGCCCCGCCGTCGCGCGCTTCCCGCGAGCGCAGCGCGCCCACGGCCAAAAGCACGGCGGGCAGCACCATCCCCACGCCCACCTCGCCTATCCAGAACAGCGGAGCGAGCGGGCCGGCCACCATCGTCTGCACGGCCAGCACCGTATCGGGGTTGCCCGACAAGAGCGCCGGCGCCACCTGGAAGAACACGCAGAACGCGAGCGCGAAGAGCGACGCCGCCAGCACGCCCGCCAGCCCCGCCAGCGTGCGCGCGTCGGGCCGGGCCCCGCGCAGCCGCGCGAGCAGCCGGTAGGCCACGATGAGGAACGCCGCCGCCGTCACCACAGCCATCACATAGAACAGCACCGACGTGATGCCGCCTTCCCACAGGCCCCGTGTTTTCACCGCGGCGAAAAACATGCCCGTGCCGCCCGGAGGCCCCACGAACGACGTGGCCACGCCCACGCCGGCCAGCACGCGGATGGCCAGGTTCACGTTGCCGCGCCGCCGCAGCGCGTCCACGGCGTCCGCGCCAGCGCCCTCCGCCAGCTTCCCGCGCCGGTCGTTCCACAGCACCAGCACGAACTGCACCACGGCCACGGCCATGAAGAACATATACGCCTTGATCTCCCAGGCCAGAGGCGACGACCAGTGGAAGAACAGCACCGTGCCCAGCGAGTGTCGGATGGAGCCCAGATCCAGCCCGATGAAAATCATCGACACCGCGAGCGACACCACGGAAAGCCCCAGCGCCAGCCGCGCCACCGGCATGAACCGCTCCAGGCGCAGCAGGTACGCGAGCGCCGAGATCAAATACAGCCCGCCTGCCAGCCCGGAGAACCAGATGTACACCACCACCCACAAGCCCCAGGGCACGGCGTTGGTGGCGCCGGCCATCCCCAGGCCGTTCGCCAGACGGTCGAACATCGAAAGCGCCCCCGCAACCAGCAGCACGCCCACGATAAGCGCCCACACGAGCGTCGCGCGGCGCGAGAACGGCTCGCCCAGCCCGAACCTGCGGCGGCGGCCGGAACCCTGCGCATCAACAGCAGCCATGGCTCTCACCTCACTTCAAGTAGTAGACGGACGGGGCGGTTCCCAGCTCCTCGCGCAGGCGGAACGCCCGCGGCGAGGCGGCCAGGCGCGCCACCTTGGAGTCGGGGTCGTTCAAATCGCCGAAGTAGCGCGCGTCGCCGATGCACGTCTCGCAGCACGCCGGCGCCTCGCCCTCGGCGATGCGGTGCGCGCAGAACGTGCACTTGCGCACGGTGCCGTACGTGCCCACGTACTTGCCGCGCGCGCCCCGGTCCACGCCGTACTCGGGCGCGGTCACCTGGTCGGCCGCCTGCACCTCGGCCGCATAGGACGACCCCTCGTCGGCCGAGCGCGCGCCGTAGGGGCACGCGGCGATGCAGTACTTGCACCCGATGCAGCGGTCGGCGTCGATGACCACGATGCCGTCCTCGCCGCGATACGTGGCGCTCACCGGGCACACGCTCACGCACGCCGGGTTCTCGCACTGCATGCACGGCCGCGGCACCGCCTGGATGCGCATGTTGGGGAACGTGCCCTCCTCCTGCTCGAGCACCACGTTGTACGACACGCCGGGAGGCGTGCGGTTCTCGGCCTTGCACGCCACGGTGCACGAGTCGCACCCGACGCATTTCGCCAGGTCGATGACCATGCCCCAGTGCGGGACGCGGGAGCCTTCCATAGATTGCACCTCGATTCGTCTGAGATCGCGCGCTTCGTCTCTATTCGCGCGCCGCCCAACTTTACGACCGTCCGGCCCCAGGTCGCCCATCCGTCAAGCAAGCGTGCCCATTCCGACGGCGAGCTGAAACCTTTCGCCGTTCACCCGGCGAAACGCCCCGCTCCTTGCAGCGAAGCAAAAGCGGGCGCCGCGCTCGACAAGGGGGAAGGCGCGGCGCCCAGAAGGGGGGAAGCGGCTCCGCCGGGGAAGGCCGGCGGGCCGAAGCGCGTTCCGCCAAGGGGGAAGCGGAACGCGCCGAGTCGGTTACATGAACAGGATGGGAAGCGCGGAGAGGATGACCAGCAGGCGCAGCAGGAAGCCGCCCACCAGCACGCCCGCCTCGCCGATGACGCTCACCACGAGCGAGGTGGTGGACGTCTCCACGCGCTTGGCGATGAACACCGGGTAGCCTTCGATCATGAACGGCACCACGAGGCCCAGAAGCACGATGCCGCCCCAGAACGCCGGCGCGTAGAGCCCGGCCACGAGGGAGTGCACCGACGCCGCGCCCTCCACGCTGCCCGCGCTCACGATGAGCAGCATGGTGAACAGCACCACGAGCTCGATGGCAGAGAGGATGACGTGCGACTTCTTGATGAGCCACATGTGCTCGAAGCGCTCGCGATCGACGAAGAGCCCCACGAGCGACGTGGCCGCAAGCCCCGCCGACAGCGCCGACACCACGAACAGGATGGGCAGGATGGCGTTGTTCCACAGCGGGAACGCCTTCACGACGCCCAGCAGGAAGCCGGTGTAGGCCGCCACCGCGAACGCGAACACGATGCCGATCCAGGTGAGCCACTTCGGCACGGGCTTCTTCAGGATCTCAAGCAGCGCCGCCACCAGGGCCACCGGCATGTAGATGCAGATGAAGTACACGCCCAGCGTCATGACGGAGCCCGGGTTCATCACCAGGTAGAAGAAGCGCAGCGGGTTCATGAGGCCCGCCTCGGCGTCCAGCATGAGCATGAGCAGGCCGATTCCCAAGAAGATGGGCGCGATGATGCGGCCGGCCACGCGCATCTTGACGCTTTCAGGGTACTTGGCTTCCACGAACGCGGACGTCAGGAAGGCTCCCGCCGACGCGCCGGCCAGAAACAGGTACCATGCGATCATAGGTCCCCAAACCATGGTTCATCACCTCACGTAAAAGATCTTGGATTCGGTCAGATTGCCTGCGATGGGCTGCGCGTGGTACTTCGCGATGGCCTGGTTGATCTCGCTCTCGGGATCGTCCAGGTCGCCGAACACACGCGCGCCGGAGATGCAGGTTCCCACGCATGCGGGCGGGTTGCCCGGGTTCTCGCCGTCCCAGCAGAAGCGGCACTTCTCCACGACGCCGGTCTTCTCCTGGACGATGCGGGCCTGGTAAGGGCACGCGGCCATGCAGTACTTGCAGCCGATGCACTTGTTCTCGTCCACCAGCACCACGCCGGAATCGGTGATGTAGGTGGCGTGCGTGGGGCACACCTTCTCGCAGGGAGCGTCCTCGCAGTGCATGCACTGCACGGGGACGATCTCGTTGTACACGTGGGGGAACTCGCCCGTCTCGCGCTCCTCGTAGCGGATGAACGCCTCGGTGGGCTCCAGGTGGTTCTTCATCTGGCAAGCCAGGCGGCAGGCCGAGCAGCCGACGCACTTCTTGGTGTTGATGAGCATTCCGTAGCGTGTCATGTTACGCCTCCACCTTCTTCACCGTGACGGCGACTTCCTGGCTCATCATCGAGCCGACGCCGGGTTCAATGTCGAACGGGATAAAGTCCGTCAGAGCGATGCCGTACTGATAGGCCCGGGACTGGTAGGACGAATCTCCGCCGTAGTGCGTGGGCAGGAACACCGTGCCGGGCTTGAGGCGCTGCGTCACGCGCACCTCCACCTGGCCGGTGTGCTCGCTCGACGACACCTCCACCATGTCGCCCGTCTGCACGCCCAGCTGCTCGGCGTCCTTGGCGGCCATCCAGAGGCGCTCCATGTGGTACTCGCGCGAGATAGCGTTCAGGGCCTCGATGTTCTGGGTCATGGTGTGCGAGTGGATGCCCTGCTTGCCGCCCACGATGTAGAACTCGCCTTCCTTCGGCGTCACCTTACGCGGCACGTAGCCGATGAGCGCGTTCAGGCCGGCCTCGCCCACCTTGTCGGTCTTGAACTCGAACTTGCCGGAAGCCGTCTTGAACTTCGGCGCGCCGTATTCGAACTTCGGATCGGGCAGCTCCACCACGCCGTCCTTCTTGATGGCGTCGAGCGTCACGCCCACGGTGGCCAGCTGAGCCTCGGCCCACTCCTCGGCGGTGAACTGGAAGTACTCGCCCACTCCGCACGCCTCGGCCAGGCCGTTGAAGATCTCGTCGCAGGTCTTCGTCTCGGGATGCACCTTGTCGATGGACACGGTGCGCATGCCCACGAAGTGCTTCTTGCCGCCCACGAACTCGGGCAGCTCCAGGCGCTCGAGGTAGGTGACCTCGGGCAGCACGTAGTGGGACTGGAGCGCCGTCTCGGACATCTGCACGTCGATGGTCACCACGAGCTCGGCCTTCTGCAGGGCCTCGGTCCACTTCTTCGGCTGCGCGTAGCCCTTCGCGGCGTTGGAGTTGTAGAAGAACAGGCCCTTCATGGATCCGTCGAGCGCAGCCTGGAGCGCGGCCAGGTTCGTGCCGGCGCTGTCGAGGGCGAGCGGGTACTCCTTGTTGCCCACGCGCGGCTTCTCCGGCTTGGCCGGATCGGCGAAGCGGGCGTCCTCGATCTTGCCGGCCTTCGGCGATGAGGTGATGAGCGCCCCGCCCTTGGCGCCCCAGGCGCCCAGAAGCGCGTTCACGGCGGTGATGACGCGGGCCGTCTCGAAGGAGTTGGCGTACGAGCAGCCGATGACGGCGCGCCAGCTGGCCTCGATGGACGCGGCGGGCGCGGCCTTAGCCATGGCACGGGCCAGCTCCTCGATGCGCTCGGCAGGCACGTCGCAGATCTTCTCGGCCCAGGCGGGGGTGTACTCCTTCACCTCGGCGGCGAACTCCTCGAAGCCCATGGTGTTGTTCTCGACGAACTCGTGGTCGTAGAGGTCCTCCTCGATGAGCACGTTGGCCATGCCCAGGAGCAGCGCGATGTCGGTGCCGGGCGTGATGGGCACCCAGTCGCTGGCGAAGATGCCGGAGTTGTTCAGGCGCGGGTCGACGATGACGATGCGCGTGCCGTGCTCGGCGGCGTCGGCCAGGCTCTGCACCGACGAGGGGCGGATGCCGTCGCCGTAGCTGCGGCCGATGAACATGACCATCTTCGCGTTGCCGAAGTCGGTGGAGAAGTTGGACGCGCCGATGGTGAGCTGGTAGGCGCTTTCCTTCGACAGGTTGCACGACGAGGAGTGCGCGTACACGTTGGCCGAGCCGAGCGCATACATGAAGCGCTTGGAATACTGCTTGCCGGACGGGCGCGGGTCCTGGATGATGCCGAGGGCCTCGGGGCCGCTCTTGGCGATGATGTCCTTGACCTTGGCGCCGATCTCGGAGAACGCCGTGTCCCAGTCGATGGGCTCGAACGAGCCGTCATCCTTGCGGCGCATGGGCTGCGTCAGGCGCTCGTCGGAGTACGCCATCTGAGCCAGGCCGTGGCCGCGGCCGCAGATGCGGCCCTTGGCGTAGGGATGCTTCTCGTTGCCCTGGACGGTCCACAGCTTGCCGTCCACCGTCTTGGCCACAAGGCCGCACTTGCTGGAGCAGCCGTTGCACAGCGACGGCGCCTCCTGCACGTTCGCCGGTTCGGCCGCTGCGGCGCGCTCGGCTTGCCACGATCCCATCGAGATGGATCCCGCGGCGCAGGCGAGCGCGGCCGTCGCGGCCGAACCCTTGAGGAACGTTCTACGCGATACCGTTGTCTCCCTCATTCCTTTCCTCCCTTTTCGTCTTGCGTTCTTGCTTCACCTAGGAAAGGGCGCTTGCTTGCAGCGGCGAGCGCCCGGTAGGTCATACGGCGACGCGCGTCTTATGCGCGTCGGTGGCGGTGGCGGCGACGTCCGCGACGAGGCGGCCCGCCAGGGCGACGAGCGCCCGCAGGAAGGCGGCGCCCCGCTCAAGGGCCGCTTGGCGGTCGGGTGCCATGTCCTCGCACCGCGCGATCCGCTCCGCCCTATCGACGAGGGCGGCGTCGTACTCGCCGAGCCAGTCGAAGTGGTCGCGCGCCACGTCGCGCGCCGCAGCCTCGTTGCCCGCCATCAGGAACATGGCCAGAAGCTCCAGTTCGAGCGTCAGGTGGTCGGGCATGGACGCGAAGGCGGCGGGCACCTCGATGGCGAGCGCCTGGTACACGTCCTTCATATGCTGCGCGGAGTCGCCCAGGTACAGCCCGCGCGTCGCGCCGTACGCGTTGCCGGCCAACGCGGACCACGGCTTGTACAGCGACTCCACCGGCATCGCCGCGAAGGGCATGCCCGACATCAGAAGCTCGTTTTGGAACGTCGAGCGCTCCTCCCATGAGGGGAGCGCGAGCGCCTCGTGCTGCTCGCTGCCCGGGACGCCCGCCGCCTCGCGCACATGCTGCCAAGCCGCGTTTTGCAGCACGTAGCCGTAATCCTCATCATTCAGGTGGGAAAACAGCGGCGCTATGAGCGATAATATGAAAGCTGTATGCGAGGCTGTATGCACGGTTCGTCCTTTCTCGACGTGGCCATCCTAGGCTCGTCGGGGAAACGCCGGGTAATCAGTTTCTGGTGATTTACGTGTTTTGCCTGATGGGATATAGTTTCACCCTGAGGGCTTGGAGTTGGCGACGGGAGATGCGCCCGTCGGGGGGAAAGGGAAGGAACATGGGCACACAGCTGTCGGCCGCACGCGACCGTCGCAGCATGCGCATGGTATGGAAGACGCTACGGCTGCGGCATGTGGGCCTCGCCTTCTTCTGGGCGTGCAGCATGCTCACGTTCCGCAGCTCCATCCTGCTCTCCGGGTCCGCGAACACCCCGGAGCTCGAGACGCTCGTCGTGCTCGTCTCGTTCGTGGCCAACATGACCGTGCTGTTCGCCATCGCCGCCTTCATGGAGCACGATCCGGCCGTGTTCGACCGGCTTCCCGGATGGCTGTTCTGCGCGCTCATCATGGCAGGCATCGTCGTGCTCAGCCTGGCCGGGCTCGTTGCCGACGGGGCGGCGATGATCGCGCTTCTGGTGGGCGGCTCGGTGCTTTCCGGCGTCGGCTACGGCTACTACTGGGGAAGCTGGGCGGAGTACCTGGGGCGCATGCATCCCTCGCGCACGTCGTTCTACGTGCCGATGGCGTTTCTGCTCACGGCCGCGCTGTTCCTGGCTGTCTCGCTGGCCACGGAGCAGGAGGGCGTGCCGCCGCTTCTGCTCATGCTGCCGCTGCCCGTCCTGTCGCTTATCTGCCTGCGGCGCTGCCACGCCGAGGTGCCCGACGGGAGCTACGCCCGCATCGCCGACTCGAAGCGCTATCTGACGGCGCTCGCCTCGCTCGTCACGCTCATCGTGGCCAGCCTCGTGCTGTCGCTTCTGTTCGGCCTCGTGTGGGAGATGACCGTGCTGTCGGTGGGATCGGTGAACGAGGCCCATCAGGCGCCGCTCGTGGCCAACCTCGTGGTGGCGGCGGGGCTCATCGGGCTCGTGCTGTACGCGCACAAGCGGCTGGATCTGGCGCTCGTGTACCGCGTCATCGTGCCCGTCATCGTCATCCTGTTCGCGGTGATGCCGTTTTTCTGGGAGACGAGCCCCATCGTGCTCAACGCCGTGATGAGCGCGAGCTACGGGGCGTTCGACGTGATCATCTGGTACATGGTGGCCTCGAGCGCCTACGACTTCGCGGTGTCGGGCTTCGTCATCGGCGGCATCGTGCGCGCGCTGTCCATCCTGGCGCGGCTTCTAGGCATCGGCATCGGGTATCTGCTCATGCTCATCCCGGAGAGCCCGTCGCTGCTGATCGTGGGCGTGTCGGTGGGCGCGGTGTACGTGCTGGCCATGCTGGGGTTGTTCTACAGCATGCGGCGCAAGCACGGGGTCAAGATCGAGCCGGAGCCGGAAGTGGAGCCGGAAGTGGAAGCGGAGGCGGAAGCGGTCGAGGCGGCCCCCGAGCCGCCCGCGGTGCCCGCCGCGACGGGCGACGAGGCCATCTTCGAGATGATCGCCGAGGACTTCAGCCTCACGCGCCGCGAGGCCGAGCTTCTGCCCTTCATCGCGCGCGGCCGCTCGGCGCGCGTCATCGCCGACGCCCTGTTCGTGTCCGAGAACACCATCCGCACCCACACCCGCCGCATCCTCGAGAAGACCGACCTCCACTCCAAGCAAGAAGTCATCGACCTCATCGAGAAGTACCGCTGACGGCTCGGGGCCGAGGGGGCGCTGCGAGCCCCCATCATTGTCGCCCCAAAAACACGCTTTTGGCTCTCGAGGCGTGTTTTTGGGGCGACAATGCGCGCAAAACGGGCGCCGCGGAGGGGGTGCGGCGCCCGTGGGGGCAGTGCGGGTATGTCGCTCGGAGGCGCTACAGGTACATCACCGGGAGCGCGGCCAGGATCACCAGGAGGCGCAGGACGAAGCCGCCCACCAGGACGCCGGCCTCGCCGATGACGCTCACCACCATGGAGGTCATGGACGTCTCGACGCGTTTCGTGATGAACACCGGGTAGCCCTCGATGATGAACGGCGCCACGAGGCCCAGCAGCACGAGCCCGCCCCAGAACGCCGGGGCGTACTGCCCCACGAGGAGCGCGTGCACCGACGCCGCGCCCTCAACGCTGCCCGCGCTCACGATGAGGAGCATGGTGAACAGCACCACCATCTCGATGGCCGACAGGATGACGTGCGACTTCTTGATGAGCCACATCTGCTCGAAGCGCTCGCGGTCCACGATCAGGCCCACCAGCGATGTGGCGGCCAGGCCGGCCGACAGCGCCGACACCACGAACAGGATGGGCAGAATGGCGTTGTTCCACAGCGGGAAGGCCTTCACCACGCCCAGCAGGAAGCCGGTGTAGGCCGCCACGGCGAACGCGAACACGATGCCGATCCACGTGAGCCACTTCGGCACGGGCTTCTTCAGGATCTCGAGCAGCGCCGACACGAGCGCCACCGGCATGAACACGCAGATGAAGTACACGCCCAGCGTCATGACCGAGCCCGGGTTCATGACCAGGAAGAAGAAGCGCAGCGGGTTGTGCAGCCCCGCCTCGGCGTCCAGCATGAGCATGACCAGGCCGATGCCCAGAAACACCGGGGCGATGATGCGGCCGGCCACACGCATCTTCACGCTGTCAGGATACTTCGCCTCAACGAAAGCCGAGGTCAGGAAGGCACCCGCCGACGCGCCGGCCAGAAACAGGTACCATGCGATCATAGGTCCCCAAACCATGGTTCATCACCTCACGTAGTAGATCTTGGATTCGGTCAGGTCGCCCGCGAGAGGCTGGGCGTTCGTGCGGGCGATCTCGCGCGAGATGTCGCTCTCGGGATCGTCCAGGTCGCCGAACACGCGCGCGCCGGAGATGCAGGTTCCCACGCATGCCGGCGGGTTGCCCGGGTTCTCGCCATCCCAGCAGAAGCGGCACTTCTCGATGACGCCGGTCTTCTCGATCTGGATGCGCACGCCGTAGGGGCACGCCGCCATGCAATACTTGCAGCCGATGCACTTCTCCTCTTCCACCAGCACCACGCCGGAATCGGTGGTATAGGTGGCGTGCGTGGGGCACACCTGCTGGCAGGGGGCGTTCTCGCAGTGCATGCACTGGACGGGCACCGTCTCGGCGTACACGCTGGGGTACTTGCCCTGCTCGATTTCCTTGTAGCTGATGAACGCCTCTTCAGGCTCCAGCTTGTTGGTCATCTGGCACGCCATGCGGCAGGCGTAGCAGCCGACGCACTTCTTGGTGTTGATGAGCATTCCGTAGCGGGTCATGTTACGCCTCCACCTTCCTCACCGTGACGGCCACTTCCTGGCTCATGGTGGCACCCGTGCCCGGCTCCATGTGGAACGGCACGAAATCGGTCATGTTCAGGCCGAACTCGAACGCGCGGCTCTGGTACGGCGACGATCCGCCGTAGTGCGTGGGCAAATACACCACGCCGGGACGCATGCGCTCGGTCACGCGCGCCGCCACCTGGCCGGTATGCTCGCTCGACGAGAGCTCTATCATGTCGCCGTCCTTAACGCCCAGCTCGTCCGCATCCTGCGCGGAGATCCAAGCGCGCTCCAGGCCGTACTCGCGCGAGATGGCGTTCATGCTGGCGATGTTCTGCGTCATGGTGTGCGAGTGGATGCCCTGCTTGCCGCCGATGAGGTAGAACTCGCCCTCCTTGGGCTCCACCAGGCGCGGCACCCAGCCGATGGTCGGATTGAGGCCGGCCTTGCCCACGGCCTCCGAGGTGAACTGGAACTTCTCAGTGGGCGTCTTGAACTTGGGGGCCTTGTATTCAAAGCCGGGGTCGGGCAGCTCCACGATGCCCTTCTCCTTCAGCTCGTCCAGGCTCACGCCCACGGTGGCCAGCTGCGCCTCGGCAAGCTCCTCAACCGTGAACGGGAAGAACTGGCCCACGCCGCACGCCTCGGCAAGCCCGACGAAGATCTCGTCGCACGACTTCGTCTCGGGGTGGATGCGGTCGAGCACCTGCGTGCGCATGGCCACGAAGTGCTTCTTGCCGCCGATGAACTCCGGCAGCTCCATGCGCTCCAGGTAGCTGCACTCGGGCAGCACGTAGTCGGAGGCCATCGCCGTCTCGGACATGTGCACGTCGATGGTCACCACCAGGTCGGTCTTCTCCAGGCCCTCGCGCCACACCTTCGGCTGAGCATAGCCCTGCACGGCGTTAGAGTTGTAGAAGAATACGCCCTTCATGGTGCCGTCGAGCGCCGCCTGCAGCACGGCCAGGTTCGTGCCCATGCCGCTGGGAGCCAGCGGGTAGTCCGCATCGCCCACGCGCTTGGCCTCGGGCTTCGGGATCTTGGGGAACTTCTGCGGATCGACATCGCCCGCCTTCGGCGAGGACGTGATGAGCGCACCGCCCTTCGCGCCCCAGCTGCCCAGAAGCGCGTTCACCGCCGCCACCGCACGCGCGGTGTCGAACGAGTTCTGGTACGAGCAGCCGAACGCCGCACGCCAGGAAGCCTCGATGGCAGCTGCCGGAGCGGCTTTCGCAAGCGCGCGGGCAAGCTCCTCGATGGTGGCCGCCGGCACGCCGCACTGCTGCTCGGCCCACGCGGGGGTGTACTCCTTGGCCTGCGCCGCGAATTCCTCGAAGCCCACCGTGTTCTGCTCGACGAACTCGTGGCTGTAGAGGTCCTCTTCGATGAGCACGTTGCAGATGCCCAGCAGAAACGCCAGGTCGGTGCCGGGCTTGATGGACACCCAGTCGGTGGCGAAGATGCCGGTGTTGTTCAGGCGCGGGTCCACGATGACGATGCGCGTGCCCTTGTCGGCCGCGGCGGCCAGGCTCTGCACCGACGAAGGACGGATGCCGTCGCCGTAGCTGCGGCCGATGAACACCACCATCTTCGAGCTGCCGAAGTCCACCGAGAAGTTGCCGGCGCCGATGGTCTGCGCGAAGCCGCTTTCCTTGGAGGCGTTGCACGCCGCGCCGTGCGTGTAGATGTTGGCCGAGCCGAGCGCGTTGATGAAGAACTTGGAGTATTGCTTGCCCGACGGGCGCGGATCCTGCACGATGGCGAGGGCCTCGGGGCCGTTCTGCGCCAGGATGTCCTTCACTTTGGCGCCGATCTCGGAGAAGGCCGTGTCCCAGTCGATGGCCTCGAACGAGCCGTCGGCCGTGCGGCGCATGGGCTGGGTGAGGCGCTCGTCGGAGTAGGCGATTTGCGCCACCCCGTGGCCGCGACCGCAGATGGTGCCCTTGGCGTAGGGGTGCGAGTCGCTGCCGCGCAGCGTGAACAGCTGGCCGCCCAGCGTGGTGGCCACCAGGCCGCACTTGCTGGAGCAGCCGTTGCACAGCGACGCGCCCTCCTTGCGCTCGTAGGAGCCCTCGGCGTGGGCCGTTTCGGCCTGCCAGGCGCCCAGAGAGCTTGCGCCGACGCCCGTCGCGGCCAGCGCCGCAGTGGCCGCCGACCCCTTGAGGAACGTCCTCCGTGTTACGGATGAGTTCATTTCGCTTCCTTCCTTTCCTCCCTTGATGGTGCCGTCTGCGCCCCGTCCGGCGTCGGCGCGCCCTGCCCCGCGAGCCGCGCGAGCCCGGCCGCGAGCGCGACATGCGCGCGCACCTGGCCGATGCCGCGCGCCAAGGCGGCGCGCCCCTCCTCGTCATACGCCGGAGCCGAGGCCGCCTGCTCCGCGCGCTCTGCGAGCGCCGCGTCGTAGGCGTCGAGCCAGTCGAAGTGATCCTGCGCGAGACGGCGGGCCGCCTCGTCGTTGCCCGCCTCCACATACAGCGCCAGCAGCTCGCAGAGAAGAGACAGGTGGTCGGGCATCGCCGCGAAGCGCTCGGGCACCTCCACCTGGAGCGCGTCGTAGAGCGACTGCACGTGGCGCGCCGCGTCGCCCAGGTACAGCCCGCGCGAGCCGCCGAACTGCGAACCCGGCAGGGACGTCCACGGCTTGTACAGCGACTCCACCGGCATGGCCGCCAGCGGCATGCCCGGCGTGAGCACCTCGCGCTCCACCACACGGCGCGCCGCAGAGTCCACCGGATCGGGGACGGGAAGGCCGTGCGCGGCAAGCAAGCGCCGAGCGTCCTCGGGCATGCCGGCGGCGTCGGCCTCCGGCGCGTCGTCAGCGAATCCGGTTGAGAACACCGGAGCGCACGCCAGTAATCCTATCAGTATGGTATCATTTGGCACGCCGGCCATCGCAGCCCCCTTTCTTCGACGCGGAAAATGCTATGACGGGGGTGTCGCGCAAGTATCATCAATTATTGATGATTTGAATGTTTGCGCTGATGGTAAGCTTTTACTGACATCGAGGGAACGACGCGCCGCCCGATGGGAAGCGGGCGCGCTCAAGACGAGGAGGGGGCCGTTGATGCCCGAACGCCCTTCGCGAACACGCGATCGACGCAGCATGCGCATGGTGTGGAAGACGTTGCGCGTGCGCCATCTCGGGCTGGCGTTCTTCTGGGCGTGCAGCATGCTCACGTTCCGCAGCTCCATCCTGCTTTCGGGGCCCTTCGACACCACCGGGCACCAGACGCTCGTGGTTATCGTGTCGTTCGTGGCCAACATGACCACCCTGTTCCTCGTGGCTTCGCGCATGGAGCGCACCCCCGCGTTCTACGACCGGCTGCCCGCGCCCGCGTTCACGGCGTGCATCATGGCGGGACTCGGGCTGCTGGCCGGCTCGGGCGCGGCCGCAAGCGCGGGCCTGCCCGAGGTGCCGGCGCTCGCGATGCTTCTGGCGGGCGCGGTGCTGACGGGCGTGGGCTTCGGCTACTTCTGGGGAAGCTGGGCGGAATGCCTCGGGCGCATGCACCCCTCGCGCACGTCGTTCTACCTGCCGGCGGTGCTGCTGCTCACGGCGCTGCTGTTCGTGGCGTTCTCGTTCTGCTCCGAGGAGCTGGGGGCGCCCGCGCTCGCGCTCATGCTGCCCCTGCCCGTGCTGTCGCAGCTGTGCCTGGCGCGCTGCAACCGCGAGGTGCCGGCCGACCGCGCGGCGCCCTCCCCCGATCCGCAGCGGTACCGGACCGCGCTCGGCTCGCTCGTGAGCCTGATCCTGGCGAGCCTCGTGCTGTCGTGCCTGTTCGGGTTCGTGTGGCAGATGACGGTGATCTCGGTGGACTCCGCCTACGAGGCGCACCGGCTGCCGCTCGTCGCCAACGTGGCGGCGGCGCTCGCGCTCATCGGGCTCGTGCTGTTCGCCCGGCGGCGCATCGATCTGGCGCTCACGTTCAAGGTGATCGTGCCCATCCTCGTGGTGCTGTTCGCGCTCATGCCGGTGTTCTGGACCACCAACCCCGTGGAGCTCAATGTGGTGATGAGCGCCTGCTACGGCGTGTTCGACGTGATCATCTGGTACATGGTGACCTCGACCGCCTACGACCTGGCCGTCTCCGGCTTCGTGGTGGGCGGCATCGTGCGCGGCGTGTCCATCATCGCACGGCTGGTGGGCATCGGCATCGGCTATGTGGTCATGCTCATTCCGGAGAGCCCGTCCCTCCTGGTCATCGGCGTGTCGGTGGGTGCGGTGTACGTGCTTGCCATGCTCGCGCTGCTGCATCACGCGCGGCATCGGTTCTCGTTTCTGCACTTTGGCGGGGCCCGGGCGAAGGAGGAGGAGCTGGCGGCGGCGCCTGCCGAACCCAAGGAGGAGCCCCCGCCTGTCCCGGAGGCCGCCGCAGAGCCCGACGGCGACGTGCTCGACCAGATAGCCGGCTACTACGGGCTCACGCGGCGCGAGGCCGAGGTGCTGCCGTACCTGGCGCGCGGACGCTCGGCCAAGGTGATCGCCGAGGCGCTGTTTGTGTCGGAGAGCACCGTGCGCACGCACACCAGGCGTATACTTGAGAAGACGGCCCTGCACTCGAAGCAGGACCTGATCGATCTCATCGAAAGGTACGTGTAGCCATGGACGAGCTGGCGGTGGGCATCATACGGGTCATCACGCAGGAGCAGGAGCGGGTGGAGGCGCACGGGCGGCTCATCGAGCGGATGTTCCCGCAGGTGCGCGCCGTGTCGCGCTGCATCCCCGACCAGCCCGAGGGCGTGCACGACGCCGCCACCAAGCGCGCGGCCGTGCCGAAGGTGGTGGCGCTCGCGCGCGAGCTGGAGGCGTCGGGCGTGGACGGCATCGTCGTGAGCTGCGCCGACGACCCCGGCGTGGCCGAGGCGCGCGCCGTCGCGGGTGTGCCGGTGGTGGGAGCCGGCGAGAGCATGGCCGCGGCGGCGGCCGCGTTGGCGGACGGGCCCGTGGGCGTCATCGGCATCACGCCCGACGCGCCGGAGGCATTCGCGCGCATCCTGGGCGAGCGCCTGCTGGCGAACGTCGTGCCGGAAGGCGTGCGCGACACGCGCGACCTGCTTGGGGCTGCGGGGCAGGCCGCCGCGCTCGACGCCGCGCGCGACCTGCGCGATGCGGGCGCCGCCGTCATCGCGCTCGCCTGCACCGGCTTCTCCACCATCAACCTGGCCCCCGCCCTCCAGCAAGCCGCCGGCATCCCCGTGCTCGACCCCGTAACCTGCGAAGCCGAAGCCCTCCTGCGCGTGATGTCCGGATGCTTGTGGCAGGATTTTTCGGCTGTGGCAGAGCGGGCGGCCCGGCGCGAAAACCGACCTGGGGAAACGTCGCGCGACACCCGCAAAAGGCGGCCGTAGGGCCAAAATCTGTGCCACAGCCGAAAAATCCTGCCGCATCGAGCCTGGATCTGCCGGCTCAGCCCTCCGTGACGTCGCCGGATTGGTCCAGGCTGATAGGGTCGCCGACGAACGTCGAGGGCACCTGGAAGAGCGTCTTGAAGAAGTCCTTCGTGCGCGCGGGGATCTCGCGGATGTCGTACTGCAGCTGGTTGGCGTAGGCGCGGTAGTCGCTCGGCACGCCGAGGCATTCGACGCCCAGGCCCTGCGCCGCGTAGAGCGCCCGGTACAGGTGGTAGGTCTGCGTGGCCACCACGATGCGATCCGCGCCGAACACGTGCTTGGCGCGGTACATGCTCTCGTAGGTGGAGAAGCCCGCGTGGTCGCAGAAGACGTCCTCGCTCGGCACGCCCTGCGAGACGGCGTAGTCCTTCATCGCCTTCACCTCGTTGTACGACACGGTGGAGTTGTCGCCGCTCATGATGAGCTTGGGCGCCACGCCGCGCTCGTACAGCGCGATGCCGTCGTCGAGGCGGTCCTTCAAGATTCCCGAGGGCGTACCGTCGGCGAGCACCGATGCGCCCAGCACCACGATGGCGTCCGCGTCGAAGCCCTCGGCCGCCTGCGGCTCCACGATGAGGTCCTTCGCGGTGGCGATCGTCACGATGTTCGTCACTGCGAACACCGCCGCGACCGCGACCACGCACCCGAGCGCAACACCCAGCATCGTCTTCAACCAACCTTGTTTCCTGTTCTTCGCCATAGGGGTCGATGATAGCAAACGGGGGACGCCTCGAAGCCCGCCCGGCAGCTTCGCCACCGAAACTCGAAGGGGATTCCACGCAAATCGCAGGAGCGCCGCGCGCGTGCTATGCTTTCCGGTGACACCGGCGCTAGTATGGTCTCATTCCCGAGGAAGGAGCGTTATGGACGACAGCACGAAGCGCGCGATCGAGACGCTGCGCACCTGGATCGACAAGGCCCCCGCCGCCGGGATGGTGTTCTTCGGCGGCGCGGGCGTGTCCACCGAGAGCGGCATCCCCGATTTCCGCAGCCCCGACGGGCTGTACGCGCAGAAATACCCCTACCCGCCCGAGCAGATGATCTCGCGCAGCTTCTTCGACGCGCACCCGGCGGAATTCTTCGACTTCTACTGCGACCGCATGCTGGCGCTCGACGCGCGGCCGAACCGCGCGCACGAGAAGCTGGCTGAGCTCGAGCGCGCCGGCACGTGCGCGGCCGTGGTCACGCAGAACATCGACGGCCTGCACCAGAAGGCCGGCAGCGAGCGCGTGTTCGAGCTGCACGGCAGCGTGCTGCGCAACTTCTGCATGCGCTGCGGCGCGGCGTTCTCCGTGGAGGAGCTGCTGGAATTGCGCGCGCAGGCCGACGACGGCGTGCCGCGCTGCCCCGCCTGCGGCGGTATCGTGAAGCCGGACGTGGTTCTGTACGAGGAGCCGCTCGACGAGCGCACCATGCAGGGGGCCGTTGACGCCATCGCCTCGGCGGGCTTGCTGGTGGTGGCGGGCACGTCGCTTTCGGTGTATCCGGCCGCCGGGCTCATCGACTTCTTCCACGGCTCGCACCTCGTCATCGTGAACCGCACGCCCACCCCGCGCGACCGCCAAGCCGACCTCTGCATCGCCGCCAACGTCGGCGAGGTCTTCGACTTCTAACCTGCCCGCAGATGCTTCACGTGAAGCATCCTGAAAAGAAGGAGCCTCCATGCCCACCGATATTCCCCAACTCGCCGACGTCCGCCAGGTGTCGGACGGGTGGATTAAGAAGTACATCCTCGTCTACACGATGCCCGACGGCTCGGCCTACGAATACGAGAGCGCCTCGCGCAAGGGCATCGACGCCTACCGCGCCGAGCTCGAGGCCCACGCGCGCGGCGAGCGGGCGGCGGCCGATGCCGTGTGCATCGTCGGCCAGACGCCCGACGGGAAGCTGCTGCTCATCCGCGAGTTCCGCTATCCGCTGAACAGCTGGTGCATCGCGTTTCCCGCCGGGCTCGTGGACGACGGCGAGGATCTGACCGCCTGCGTCGACCGCGAACTGCGCGAGGAGACGGGCTACGCCCTGCGCGCCGACCTGGGCGCGGCCGCGCTTGAGCCGTTGCCGCAGGCGGGCTTCTCGTCCACCGGCCTCACCGACGAGACGGTGCACGTGGTGTTCGCCCAGGTGGAGAAGGTGGCCGACGCCCAGCCCGAGCCGTCCGAGCTCATCGAGCCGTTTCTGCTGGCCATCGAGGACGTCCCCCGCTTCCTCGCGGAGAACACGACGCCCATCGGCACCCGCGCCCAACTCGTCCTGGAAGCCTTCGCCCGCCGGCACTAGCAAAGGCGCGTGACAAAGGGACGGGACGCCCCCCAGCCTCATGCGCGGTTGATCACCTGGATCTGGAGGCCCTCCATGACGTCGAGGGTCTTCTCGTTGAGGGCGTCGTCGAAGGAGGCGGTGCAGGCCGCGTCCACGATGACGGGCACCTCGGGGCATGCCGTCTTGGCCACGACGGCGTTCGAGATGACGCAGATGTTGGACACGAGGCCCACCACCTCGATGCTCTCGAACGGCGGAAGCCCCAGCTCGTCGACGGCGCGCTTGGCCGTGAGCAGCCACTCGAACAGCTCGCTCGAGCCGAACGTGGGCTTCTTGAACACCGCGGTCGCATGCTCGGCGAGCTGCGCCACCTCGCCGTACAGCTCGTGGCCCGGCGTGCCGTCGATGCAGTGCTCCACGGGGAGGTTGCGCCCCTCCTGCGTCTCAAGGTAGTCGCGCCGATGCGTGTCGAGCGTGAACACCACCTCGTCGAACCGGTCGTAGTACGCGCGGATCTTGTCCGCGATAGGCCGCTCGAGCTTCTCCGCCCCCGGAAAGCCCAGTGCGCCGTCCACGAAATCGTTCTGGAAATCCACTACCACGAGCAGCCGTTTCATCGCTTCTCCTTAATCGAGCTCGGCCATCTGGGCGCGGGCCTTGTCCATCTGCGCGTCCACGTCGATACCGACGATGTCGAGCCCCTCGGCCGCCACGAACCGCGTCTCCGGGATGCCGAACATCTTGGCGATGCCGCAGAAGTAGTCGTAGCCGAAGTTCGCGCCCTCCACGAAGCCGCCGCACGTGGTGATATAGGTGAGGCGGCGCGCCTTGCAGATGCCCTCGCAGCGCGCGTCTTCGGTGTAGTGGAACGCGAGGTCGCACACGCTCACATGCTCCAGGTACACTTTGAGCGCCGCAGGGAACGACAGATCCCAGTACGGCGCGCCGATCACGATGTCCTCAGCCTCCGCGAACTGGCGCGACAGCGCGAAGATGGGGTCGTCCCACTCGCGCGCGGTCTGCTTCTCCACGCGGTAGGCCACCATCTCGGCGTCGAAGGGCTTGAGGCGAAGCTCGGCCAGGTTCACCTCGACGACGTCGTCACCGCGCGCAGCCAGGTACTCGCGGCAGAGGGCCAGCGTGCGCGAGACCTCGCCGCGCAGGCATGCGTTCACGAACAGGGTGGTCATGGATGTGCTCCTATCGATGTCGGCTCCGTGCTTCGATAGGCATCATACCGCAAACGCGGCGCGGGGTCAGGCGAACCTGAGCGCGTGCGTGAAGCCGGCCCAGCTGAGGGGGTCGGTGTCGCGCACGAAGGCACCAAAGGTGGGCGCGTGGACGAAATGCGTGCCGCCGGCGCTGCAGGCGATGCCCACGTGGCCGTTGTACCCGTCGCCGTAGCTTACCCACAAGACGTCGCCGGGCTGGGCCTCGGACACGGGGATGCGCGCGGCCGCGGCATGGTACTGCGCCTCGGTCTGATGGGGCACCGCTATGCCCACCTGCGCGTACGCCCAGGTGACAAGCCCCGAGCAATCGAAGGCATCGGGGCCTTCCGCCGCCCACACGTAGGGGCAGCCGATGCGCGAGAGCGCGTAGTCCACGACGGAGCCCTGCGAGGGGATGCTGGACACCGGACCCGTGCTATAGGCGTAGGAGCTGCGCGCGGCCGCCGCGGCCGTGGCGGCGCGCGCGGCCTCCTGCTCCTGCTCGAGCAGGGCCTGCGCCTCGGCGTCGAGCTGCTGGACCGTCGCCTCGAGCGTGGCGATGGACTCCTCCACCTCCTGCTTGATGCGGGCGGCCTCGTCGGCCTTCTCCGCGGCGATGCGTTCCTGCTCCTCGAGCTCCGCCTTGGCCGCCTCCACCTCGGCGCGTAGGTCCTTCGTCTCCTGCACCATGTCGGCGTCCTGCTCGTTGATGTTCTTGAGCAGGTCCCAGTTCGTGGCGAACTCCTCGAACGTCGTCGCGCCCAGCACGAGGTCGAGGGCGGTGGATCGGTCGGTGCGGTACATGCTACGGGCGCGCTGCGCGAGGCGCTCCTGCAAATCGGCGATCTTGGCGTTGGCCTCGTCGATGCGCGCCTGCGCGTCGGCCACGGCCTGAACGGCCGCGTCGTGCTCGTCGAGCGCCTTGTAGTAGCCGTCGGAGGCGACCTCCAGCTCGTCTTGCATCGTGAGGATGCGCGAGCGGACGGCTTCGGCCTCGGCCAGCTTATCGGCGGACGTGGGCTCCGCGAAGGCGAGCCCCGGCCGCAGCAGGGTCGCGACGCCGAGCGCCGCCGTCCCCGCGATGAACGTGCGGCGATCGACGCCGCGCGCGGTGTGTGACATGTGCGGACCTCCTTGCGATCGGCGCTCGTTCGGCGACCAACCCGCCGCTCTCCTCCCTTTGAGCTGGGGTTTAGTGCACCTGCACCAATCAACGGTTGCCCTATGACTATATCACGCGCGGGCAACGCGCGCCGCAATCTCCACGCTTCGCACGTAGCCGCAGGTGGTTTGGGCGGCGTATCAGCAGGAGCCGCCCGCCCCGCCCTCGCCAAGACGGTACCCCATTCCCCACACCGTCTGGATGCAGACGGGCTCGCTCGGGTTGTCCTCCAGCTTCTCGCGCAGCTTGCGAATGTAGACGGGGATGCTGATCTGCGTGCCGACGTACTCCTCGCCCCACACCGCCCTCACCAGGTCGTCGCGGTCGAACACCTCGCCCGGATGCTCCGCGAGCACCGCGAGGATGCGCGACTCCTTCGGGGTCAGCTCCACCTTCTCCCCGGCTACGAGAGCCTCGCCGCGCACCACATCGATTTCCACGTCGCCCACGACGACCGTCCGCCGCGCCGGGGTGCGCTCGCCCGCCAGTTCCCGCGAGCGTCGCAGCAGCGCTCCCACACGCAACGCGAGTTCCTCGCCGCTGAAGGGCTTCACCAGGTAGTCATCGGCGCCCATGCGGTATCCCACGCGTTTGTCGACGATATCGCCCTTCGCCGTGAGCATGAGTACTGGCGTGGCCTTGTCCTTCGCGCGGATGCGCTCGCACACCTCGAACCCGTCCACCTTCGGCATCATGACATCGAGGATCACCAGGTCGGGGCGCTCCTCTTCGTAGCGTTCCAGGGCATCCGCCCCATCGACCGCCTCCAGGCAGCGAAAGCCCGCCTCCTCGAGCAAGCGGGCCGTGGCTGTTCGCAGGCTCTGATCGTCATCCGCCAGCAGCACCATCGACTCTTCGGCGTGCGTCGTCATATGCCCTCATCCTCCTCGCTGCGCGCGGGCATGGGCAGCACTACCGTGAACGTGCTGCCACGCCCCTGCTCGCTTTCCGCTTTGACCCAGCCGCCGGTCATCTCGGCATAGCGCTTCACGATGGAAAGCCCCAGGCCCGTTCCGCCCTCGCCCGACACTTCCGAGCCGGGCGCGCTGACAAAGCGGTCGAACACCGTGGCCAGCCGATCCTCAGGGATGCCCGCGCCCGTGTCCTGCACCTCCACCGTCAACACCCCTTCCCCGTACGACAGACGAAGCGACACCGAGCCGCCTTCGCCCGTGAAGCGCAGCGCGTTGCTCACCAGGTTGAGGATCACCCGGCGCAGCATCTCGCGGTCGGTGCGCACGATGGGCGTGCCCGGCGCGATGCTGGCCGCGAGCGACACGCCGCGCCGTTTCGCTAGCGGGCCCGCCGTGGATTTCACGAGCCCCACCACGTCGTACACGTCCAGGTCCTCCTCGGCCAGCGCCAGGCTGCCCTCGTCCATCTTGGCCGTGTCCAACAGGTTGTTGATCATGGAAAGCAGCACGTGGCTGTTCGTCTCGATCTCCTCTACCAGCTCGCGGTCGACGTCCCGGTCGGCGTGGCCGCCGCGCTTCCACAGCTCGGTGAACGCGAGTATGGATGAGAGCGGCGTCTTCAGCTCGTGCGTGATGATGCTGAGGAAGTTCGACTGCGATTCCGCATCGCGGCGCAGCATGTCGTTCTCCGATATGATGGGTGCGGTCACCCACCGGCGCAGGCCCCAGAACAGCACCGCCGTCACCGCCGCCATGAGCACGCAGAAAAACGTCACGGTGCCCGCCAGGTCGGCGTTCGACTCCGCCACGATGGCGTCCATGGGAAGCACGATGCTCACCGCGCCCGCCAGGTCGTCCAGACGCATGCCCTCTTTCAAAAAGCCCGTCGCATCCTTCTCGCCGGCGGGCTCGCCGTGGCATTCCAGGCAGTTGCGCTCCGCCCGCAACGCCGACACGTAGCGGAACGCCTGGGCTCCTTCATATTCCTGCATGCCGTAGTGCTCGGTGACGCTTTCGTGCGCGAACGCGTCCAGCGCCGCTTGCTCGAACTCGTCCGGCTCGTCGGTGCCGCTGCGCGGGTCCTCGCGCACGTAGCGGATAACGTAGTCGGTGCGGTCGGTGAAGCGCTTGGCGATGCTCTTGCCCGCCACCGAGCAGTACACGCCTTTAAAATCGAAGGTGCCGTCCGTGTAGTTGATGCGGTCCTGGATGGAGTCGACGTAGTCCCAGGAGGAGTCCATCTGGGCGCTCAGCACACGCGCCTCGGCCAGCGCGCGGCGTTCGTTCTCGGCCGACTCGGCGTGTGTCGACCAGGCGAGGTACACGCCGAAGACGACCACGCCCGCGAGCCCCACCAGGACGGCGAACCGCGCCCACAGCTGCATATGCGACCGCCGAGCCTTCATCGCCCTCCCCTTCCCTCGATGTGGGGCCATCATAGCACGGCGCCCGGCCCCACCGGGGAGCCGGGCGCCGTTGCGGCGAAGATCACGCGAACAGCGCGATGGCCTCGTCCATCATCACGGTCGCGCGCTCGATGTAGGACACGATGTCCTCGGGATTGTGGGCTACTTTCTGTCCCTTGAAATCCCCGCCCCCGTCGGCGTAGCGCACGTACCAGGTAGCGCGCGTGAAGATGTCGCGTGCCTGCTGGAGCGTCGCCTCGTTTATCACGCCGGATGCAGCGGCGTCGGCGATGAGCGACTTCAGCTGCGTCTGCTTCTCGGCGAACGCGGCCTCGAGGTCGGCTGCCTCCTGCTGCGCGGCGTGCACGAACTCGATCATCTGATCCGCCGACTCGATCCCCTGAGCCTTATGGCAGGTGAGGCAGTACTCGAGCGCCTCGGGATTCTCGAGCGGAGAGGATGAGGCGTTGTGCGAGGTGAACGCCTCGCCGCCTTCCGAGGTCTTGGTGGGCATATGGCAGTCGATGCAGGCCATGCCCAGACTCTCGTGGACGCTGCCCTGGAAAACCTCCACCTCCGGGTGGTTCGCCTGGAAGGAGGCGATGCCCGTCTTCTCGTCCACGTTCATCACATAGCCGTCCTCAAGCGCTGCCTTCATCAGGCTGTCGGGGTCGGTTCCATACCGATAGGGATCGACGCCTTTCGGATCGACCTCGCCGTCCTGCATCTTCTGCATCAGGCCGCCGCGCGTGTACACGGCTCCGTAGAAGTTGTGGCACTGGCCGCACACGGCCTGCTCTTGAGGAAGGCCGTCCAGCAAGGTGCCGCCGAACGCAGTGGCCGCCATGCCGTTGTAGTGCAGCTCTCCTCCGGGAGTGCCGTCCACGTGGCACAAACCGCAGTCCCACCAGTCCACGGAATCGCCGTACTGCTCCCAGGGCTGGCTGAACGCGTCGAGGCCCATCTCGTTGTACAGGTCGGTTCCGGTAGTGGACTTGCACGCCATGCACGCCGTGCCGAACTTGTCCACGCCGTTCGCCATCGCAGGAACGTTCTTGTACAGCATCGAGTGGCTGTGCACCTTGCCGTCCCACGACTCCACCTCGTCAAGACCGTCGAAGAAGGAGCCAACCTGCAAAGGATACTCGCCCTGCCACTGCTCCCAGCTCTTGTCGGATGTCTGTACGACAGCACCAGCCGCCGGTTCCCCGCCCGATTTCCCGCCGGTCAGATCGCCGTCGTTGGCCTTAGGCGCGCATGCGGCGCAGGCTAGGGCAAGCGCCATCGCCGAACCCACGAGAACTGGCTTCTTCCATTTCGCTGCCATGTTCACCCCCATCTCCTCGTCCCCCGCCTTCACAGCGGGCTTTTCTCTGCCTCCATTGTAAGAAGGCGAGGAAGCACGCGGCAAATAGCGTTTGATTGCGAAATCTTGTGTTTTCGCAATACTTCCGTGAGAGCATCCGCGAGCGAACCTAACCGGCATCCCCGATGCCATCGGGTGCCTCGAGGGGTTCCATGTCGAGGTGCAGCGTTTGCTCCACCACCTTCATGAGGGCCTCGTCGGTGATGGCGGGGTTGATCTTCACGAGGCCCACCAGCCCGAAGATCACCACGCAGAACATCTCGTACACGAATTCGATCTCCATCTGATGGTACGCTGCGTACTCGGCCACGATGTTGTCGTTGATGCAGTCCACCGTCTCGCGCACGGCGCGCACGTCGAACGCGTCGCGCACGCCCAGCTCCTCCAGCACGGCTATCATGGGGCGCTGGTTGCCCTCGGCGTCGTAGAGCGCGCGGCGAAACGCGGCGATGCACGTGCGCAGCGACCCCGGCGTGTCGCCGAAGCGGCGCGACTCGTTCCACACGATGACGCTCTCCACCAGGTCTTCCACGTAGTCGTCCAGCACGGCGTCGATGACGGCCTGCTTGTTCTCGAAATAGTAGTACACCAGCTCGCGCGTGACGCCGGCCTCGGCGGCCACGTCCTTCACCGTGGTCTTCGCCACGCCCTGCCGCTCGAACAGCACGCGCGCGGCCAGCATGATGTCGCCGGCCGGCCCCGTGAGGCGGCGGCTCTCGGTGAGCGCGCGCCCGCATTCGCGCCGCGCGGGCGCGTACCTGGTCTGCCTGGTGCCCAGCCGCATGGCATCTCCCCTTGCTCCGAAGCGCGCATGGACGCGCGCAGGGTGGTCCTGCTCGCGTCCATTATACGGGAGATGCGCGGCGTCGGTCATGGGGTGCGCCTAGCGGTTTTCCTCCACGACCCGCCGATACGCCTTCGTGTCGGCGTACAGCTCGTCCTTGAGCGGGCTCAGCTTGCGCTGGCGGATGCGGCGGAACTGGTAGGCGGCCAGCGCCACGTTCGACGCGAGCGCCAGCAGGCTGACCACGAAGAACGCCGCAGGGTTGTGCGTGGTGGGGATGGGCGCCAGCACGTCGGCGAACTGCGGCACCGTCATCACGAACATGATCCACAGCCCCAGCGTCTGTGCGCGATGCTGCAGCCACGCGCCCTTCTTGATGAAGAACGTGGGGATGGTGCACGCGAGCAAGAGCGCCAGGCCGCAGTACGCCGAGTGGTCGGAGATGCAGTTGTACGTGTAGGCGAAGTTCCGCAGGTCGTAGGCGATGATCCACGCCCAGATCATGTCGGGCCAGATCATGTCGCGCGCGGAGTCCTTCGAGATGAAGATGCCGAACCAGCCGCAGATGGTGACGATGTTCAGGATGCCGGCGATGCCGTTCATGATGTTCCACGGCCCGGAGATGGTCCACAGGTTCTCGACCACGCCGCCCTGCCACAGGCCGAAGCCGAACACCTGGAAGTCGCGGACGACGGCCTCGGCGATGTTGACGGCCAGGATGAGCGGCGGGAAGCAGAGCGCCCAGCGCTTCTCGTACAGGTGGTGCACCTGGCCGTCCGCGCCGCGCCACTTCACGAAGCGCAGCGCGATGAAGCCGAGGCAGCCCGCCAGCGCCGAGTACGTCTTCACCCAGTTGAACCACGTGCCCGTGCCGTAGGGGTTGCCCGGCGCGGCCGTGGTGGGCCACACGAAGATGGTGAGCACCGCGGGCACCACCGCGAACAGCGTGATGCCCGCCCACAGCTTCACGCGTCCCAGCTCGTTGAACGCCATGAGCGCGAACAGGATGAACAGCCAGATTGCCCAGTACAGCGGATCTTCGGCCTGATACAGAATGCCCATGAGGATCGCCCCCTTCTGCGCGTCCCTGCGAGGATGGGCCCCTCGCCCGCCGCGCGCCTGCCCGCAGTATACGAAGCCCACGCGCGCGAAGTCTTTCACACAGGCGGGCGGTTTGTGAAAGACAGTACTTTACTATATAAATTTTCAATATTCTTCTGTAAATTTGTATAGTGCAAGGAAACAAGGTACAATGCCCTCATGAAGAACTTCGACGAAACACTCCTCGAGAGGTTCGGCTACGACAAGCCGATCTTGCCGGAAGACGTCATATCCCTATTCCCGGACGTGACACGTGCCGCCGTGTACCAGAACATCGATGCTTCCATGGAGCGGGGGTTCCTCGAGAGGTACAAGAGAGGCGTCTACTACATCGCTCAGGACGGCATCTTCGGCAAGACCACGCCAAGCGCCGAAGACGTCGTGGAGCGCAAGTACATCACCGACGGGGACGACGTGTACGGCTACTACTCGGGCCTTACCCTCGAGAACAAGGTGGGCGTGTCCACCCAGGTGCCGGCGGTGCTCGAGATCACCACTAACAAATCGAGCAGATGGATCAGGGAGGTGAAGCCGTTCGGAGGTTGGCGAAAGATAGTTATCAGGAAGCCCCGAACCGAAGTGAGCAGAAGCAACGTCGACGCCCTCATGTTCCTCGACCTCATCACCCGCCGGCCGCCGTCCTCGATGGACAGCTACGAGCTCCGCGCGTTGAAAGCCCTTGCCGCCAAAGCCGGACGCGACAAAGTGGCCGAGTGCGCCGCATGCTATCCGGGAAAGACTTCGAAGATGCTGTTGGAAAGCGAGGCGTGCGGTGTATTTGCATGAGGATCCGAACGTGCTGAGCCAATCGATCAAGGCCGCATCCAATGTGCTCGGCCTGAGCGAGGGCTACGTGCTTAAGGACTACTACGCGGTGACGATGCTCCGCGAGGTCACACAACGGAATTCCGACCTCGTGTTCAAGGGTGGCACTTGCCTATCAAAATGCTACGGGGTCATCCATCGTTTTTCGGAGGACGTGGATCTCGGGATACCTTACGAGCATGCGACCGAAAGTATGCGCAAGAGGATAAAGAGGGCGGTCGTCGAGAGCGCGGAGCAGCTCGGCCTCGAAATCCCCAACTTGGATGAAACCCGCAGCCGGCGCGAGTACAATCGCTACGAAATCGCACTTCCCGAAACCGATGACATGCTGTTGTTCGAAACAGCCGTGATGACTCCTGCCTCCCCTTATCGAGAACGGCCGATCCAAACCTTCATCGGGCAATTCGCAAGCGAGCACGACCGGGGCGAGTTCGTCGAGCAATACGGCCTCGAGCAGTTCACCGTCAAGGCAAACTCCCTCGACCGCACGTTCGTGGACAAGACGTTCGCGTTGTGCGACTACTACCTCATGGGCGGGCATGCCATCTATCGGCAATCCCGGCATGTCTACGACCTCTTCAAGCTGCTCGACCATGTTCGCTTGGACGAAAAGCTGCTCTCCTTGTTTTCCGAGGTTCGATCCCAACGGGAGCCGAGCGAGCGCTGCCTCTCCGCGAAAAGCGGCGTTGACCTTGCCGCGCTGCTCGGCGAGATCGCGCTTAAGGATGTTTACCGAAGCGATTACGTGAACGTCACGACTCCCCTTCTGTACGAGGACGTCCCGTATGAAAGCGCCATGACTTCGATCCATCGCATCGAGGAGTTCCTTGCTTGACGAGTGCCGGCATGGGGGCAGACGAGCGCTGCACGCGAAGTCTTTCACACGGACGGGCGGTTTGTGAAAGAAGCGGTACGGGCGGCGATGTTAGACTGACGGCGTCAACGCCGCCGGCCTCGCATGCCGCTCCACGGCAGCTGCCGCTTCACCGGGGGAAAGGGGATTCCCATGACCGTGCCCGTTTGGATCACGCCCGTGTCGATGGTTGTGTACACCGTGCTGCCATGCTGCTCACCGAGTTCATGCGACGGCATTACCGCACGTCGATGTGGGTGTGGGTGGTGTCGCTCGTCACCATTCCGCTGTGGATCGCCAACATCCCCGGCGACGATTGGTTCCGCTGGGCCAAGAACCTCTCCGTCATCCTGCCGCTCATCTTCGCCGGCGTGGGCCGCATCGCCGCTGTGGAGCAGAAGGACACGCCGTTTTGGCGCACCATGCGCAAGCGTTGGGTGCGCTGGACGCTGTACGGCATCGTGTTCTGCAACATCGCCGAGGCCACGCTGCGCGACGTGCAGATGAGCAACATGATGAACGCGCTCGCCGGCTTCATCCTGTGCGTCACCATGCCGTTCGGCGACAAGTTCTGGAAGTACGACACCTCGAGCCACGGCGAGATCCTCTCCTACACCGTGCCCATGTGGAACTTCCTCTACACCACGTGGAACGCGTGCTTCGCGTACGCCGAGGGGCATGAGTTCTTCGCGTCGACCTGCTGCATCCTGGCGGCGGCCGAGCTGTACCCCATCGTCATGCGCCGGCCCGAGCTCTACATCACCGGGCGCATCTACACGCTGGGCGCGCATCTGCTGCTGCGCAGCTGCTTCCCGGCGCTGTTCCCCACCATCATGAACAGCGCCGCGTGGTTCAATCCCGACTTCATGGCGGGATGGGGCCTGTTCAACGGCATCATCGGCATCCCGTTCGTGTTCTGGTACTGCTACCAGCTGCACACGGGCCGCGCCGACGTGAGCTTCCGCCGCGGCAAGGCGCGTGAGGCCTACCTGGAAGGACGCGCGAACGGCACGATCGACGAGTACGGCGACCCCGTGGCGCTGCCGGCAAGCGGCCCGAAAGCCCCCGCGCTCTCGGACGAGGACGCCGCCCCCGTGACGGGGTAGCGCCTCCTGCGCCACGAATTCCTTGCGAAAACGCATCGAGCGACGGTTTTGCGCAGGTTCTCAACGGCCCACAAATCCCCTGCCGGGCGTTTGACCAGGTCGCAAAGCGACGGCTCGGCCTGCATGGGTCAAACCATGCGAAAACGGCCTCCCAACGCGCGCAAAACCGTCGCTCGTTGCAGAAATCAAGGTTTTGCGTGGCAGGGACGGGTTGCAGACGCCCCCTTGTCATCCTGAGCGGAGCGCGCTAGCGCGGAGTCGAAGGATCTTCGATCAGGGGGGATATCCGTCGTTGAAGATCCTTCGACTCGCTTCGCTCGCTCAGGATGACAAGGAGGGGGTTACCGGCGCTTCTTGTCGGCGTCGTCGAGGGCGTTCAGGGCGGCGTTGTAGCCGCCGGCGCCGTAGCTGAGGCACTTCGAGACGCGGGCGATGGTGGTGGCCGAGGCGCCGGTGGCCTCCTCGATGGCGGCGTAGGACTTGCCGGCGTCCAGCTGGCGCGCCACGGCCAAACGCTGCGACGTCTCCTTGATCTCGCGGATGGTGAACAAGTCCTCCAACAGGGAGAATATGGTGTCCTCGTCGTCGAGCGCGGCGAACACGCGCAGCAGGTCCTCGACTTCGGGCGTTCTGAGATCGCTCATGTCACTCCCCTATCCGCATGAGGCCGTACTCGATGGAATCGACGAGCGCGTTCCACGAGGCCTCGATGATGTTCTCCGACACGCCCACGGTGCCCCAGCTGCCGCGGGGGTCGCGCGTGGTGATGACGACGCGCGTGATGGCGTCGGTGCCCACGTTCTCGTCGAGGATGCGCACCTTGTAGTCCACCAGCTCGATGTCGGCCACCTTGGGGAAGAACGCCGTGATGGCCATGCGCAGCGCGTTGTCGAGGGCGCCGACCGGGCCCGCGCCCTCGCCCGTGGCCACGAAGCGCTGGTCGCCGACGTGGATCTTGATGGTGGCCTCGCTCATGGCGTCCTTGGCGAGCGCGCCGGTGTCCTCATGGTCGTCCACGATGACGCGGAAACTCTCCAGCGTGAAGTGCGGCCGATACGCGCCCAGGTGGCGCTGCAGCAGCAGGGCGAGCGAGCCGTCGGCCGTCTCGTAGGAGTAGCCCAGCGCCTCGCGCGCCTTGATGTCGTCGAGGATGGCCTGCGTCTTCTCCGGGTGCTCGGCCAGGTCGATGCCGAGACCCTGCGCCTTCGCCACGAGCGACGCCTTGCCGGCCAGCTCGCTCACCAGCATGCGCTGCGTGTTGCCCACGCTCTCGGGGCGCGCGTGCTCGTAGGCTTCGGGGAAGCGCGCGATGGCGCTCGCGTGCAGGCCGCCCTTGTGCGCGAACGCCGACGCGCCCGTGTAGGGATGGTGCGCCGGCACCGACATGTTGCAGGTCTCGGCCACGAACTGCGACACGCTGGTGAGCTCGCGCAGGTTGTCGGGGCCCACGGTGGTGCGGCCCATCTTGAGCTCGAGGTTGGCGATGACGGTGAGCAGGTCGGTGTTGCCCACGCGCTCGCCGAAACCGTTCACCGTGCCCTGCACCTGCACCGCGCCCGCGCGCACGGCGGCCAGCGTGTTGGCCACGGCGCAGCCCGAGTCGTTGTGGCAGTGGATGCCCAGCTGCTGGCCGGGCAGCTCGCGCGCGACGGCGGCCACGATCTCGGCCACCTCGTGCGGCAGCGCGCCGCCGTTCGTCTCGCAGAGGTCGATGGAGTCGGCGCCGGCCTCGCTCGCCGCGCGCACGCAGGCGAGCGCGTAGTCGGGGTTGGCTTTGTAGCCGTCGAAGAAGTGCTCGGCGTCGAACACCACCTCGAGCCCTTGTTCCTTGAGAAAGGCCACCGAGTCGGCGATCATGCGCAGGTTCTCGTCGAGCGTGGTGAGCAGCGCGCGCGTGACCTGGGCGTCCCACGTCTTGCCCACGATGGTGGCGATGGGCGCGCCGCTGGCCACGAGGTCGCGCAGGCCCTGGTCGTCGGCGGCCGCCACGTCCTTCTTGCACGTGGAGCCGAAGGCCGCGATGCGCGCGTGGCGCAGCGGCATCTGGCGCACGCGCTGGAAGAACGCGATGTCCTTGGGATTCGACGCGGGGAAGCCGCCCTCGATGACGTCGATGCCGAACGCGTCGAGCCGCTCGACGATGCGCAGCTTGTCCTCAAGCGACAGCGTGATGCCCTCGCACTGCTCTCCGTCGCGCAGCGTGCTGTCGTACGTGAGGATCTTGGTCAAAACGCATCCTTTCGAGGTCATGGAGAAGGGCAGCCTGTCATCCCGAGCGAGCGAAAGCCCCTTCTTTGTCATCCGAGCGAGCGGAGCCCTCCTTTTGTCATCCTGAGCGAGCGGAGCCCTCCTTTTGTCATCCTGAGCGAGCGAAGCGAGTCGAAGGATCTTCAACAACGTACGCTCCGCTCGGCCGAAGATCCTTCGACTCCGCGCTGGCGCGCTCCGCTCAGGATGACAAGCAGGGGCGCCGCGCGCTCCGCTCAGGATGACAAGCAGGGACGCCGCGCGCTCCGCTCAGGATGACAAGGTCGCTAGATTTCAGCGAGCCACTCGGCGTAGTCTTCGATGTTGCCGTAGGCCACGTCGAAGAAGCGCTCCTGGAGGGCGCGGGTGATCTCGCCGGGCTTGCCGATGACGCGGCCGTCGACGCTGCCGATGGGCGTGAGCTCGGCGGCCGAGCCGGTCATGAACACCTCGTCGGCGATGTAGAGGTCGCTGCGCGTGAGGCTCTCCTCGATGGCGGGGATCTCCAGGTCGTCGGCCAGGCAGAGCACCGTGTCGCGCGTGATGCCCTCGAGCAGGCCGTCGGACAAAGGCGGCGTCGAAAGCACGCCGTCGCGCACGACGAACAGGTTCTCGCCGGTGCCCTCGCACACGAGGCCGGCCTCGTTCAGCATGATGGCCTCGGCGTACCCGTGCTCCTTGGCCTCGAGCTTCGCCAGGATGGAGTTCATGTAGGACGCCGTGCTCTTCACCGCGGGCGGGATGGCGTTGTTCGAGCGCTGGCGCCACGACGACACGCCCACGGCCACGCCGTTCTCCAGCGCGTCGGCGCCCAGGTAGCTCTCCCACGGCCACGCGGCGATGGCCACGTCGGTGGTGGATCCGGTGGGGTCGACGCCCATCACGCCGTAGCCGCGGAACACGATGGGGCGGATGTAGCACGACGGCAGGTTGTTCTTGCGGATGACCTCCACGGTGGCGTCGCACAGCTCGTCCACCGAGTACGGCAGGTCGATGCAGGCGATCTTGCAGCTGCGGTGCAGGCGCTCCATGTGGTCGCGCAGGCGGAAGACGTAGCTCTTCTTCGTGTCGGGGTTCTGGTAGCAGCGGATGCCCTCGAACACGCCGGAGCCGTAATGCAGCGAGTGCGACAGGACGTGCGTGGTGGCCTCGGCCCAGGGCACGAGCTCCCCGTTCTTCCAGATGTACTCGACTTCCTCGATACCTGCCATGGCGCATCCTTCCGCTCAAACGATCAGTCGCCCGCCATTGTACTCCAATCGGCTAAAGCGCAGAAGGAAACCGTCCCGACCGGACAAAATTCACGGTCGGGATGCGCTCGTCGTTCGAGGTGTCATCCTGAGCGAGCGAAGCGAGTCGAAGGATCCCTTGCGGCGACAGCCGGAAGCGTCACTGCTGGCGCCGCACGGGATCCTTCGACTCCGCGCTGGCGCGCTCCGCTCAGGATGACATCATGCGCGTTTTCGTCGCCAGACAGCTTCTACAGCAGCAGGTCGTCCACCTTCTCGTAGGTGCCGATGCGGTAGCTTTCCACGGCGTTGCCCTTCACCACGTACAGGGTGTCGTCGATGTACACGCCGCGCGTGCCCGTCCAGCCGCTGCCGTTCACTTCCTCGGCCATGAGCTGGGCAAACCCGGCTTCGTCGGCGTAATCGAACACGTAGTAGGTTTCGCGATCGGCGTAGCCCGAGAAGCCGATCAGGTTGCGCTCGACGCTCACGAGCACCGCGCGGTATTCGTGGAACACGTCGGAGCCGTAGGCGCCCTCGATGAGGAAGGTGTCGGCCTCCTTCACGTCCGTCGGGTCGGACACGTCGAACATGGTCACCTTCATGCCGTTGGTGACGCCGCTCTTCTCGTCCACGTCCATGCCGATGCCCAAGAGCTTGCCCTCGCCGTAGGGATGCAGGTACTCCGAGAAGCCGGGGATCTTCAAGCTGCCGATGATCTGCGGGTTCGTCGGGTCGCTGAGGTCGACCGTGAACAGCGGGTCGGTCTCGCGGAAGGTGACGAAGTACGCGGTGTCGCCGAAGAACCGCGCGGAGTACACCCGCTCGTCCTCGGCGAGGCCCGTGATGGAGCCCACCTCCTCGAGGTTGCCGTCCAGCACGTGCACCTCGTTGGTGGAGGTTTGCTGCTTGGCGTCGGCGTCCCAGCTGCTCACCGTGGTGACGAGGCGCAGCATGCCCTCGTGCTCGTCGATGCTGAAGCTGTCGTTCAGGGTGCCGCTCACCTTCGTCTGCGCCACGCCCTCCAGCTGGCCGTCGTGGTAGGAAATCTTGCGAACCGTGATGCGGCCCTGGTCGGCGCCGCCGTCGCCGTCGCGCGCCACGCTCATGCGCCACTTGTTCTCGTACACGTAGATGTTCTCCGCGCTCACGTACAGGGAGTTCGAGTCGGTGAGCACCGCCTTCTGATCGACCGTCTGCGTGGGGTCGTCTACGGAGACCGAGGCGATGACCAGGTACTGGCTCGCGCCCGCCAACGGGGGCAGGTAGATGTCCTGGCACGCCACCATCTGGCCGGCCACGCGGGGGATGTAGGGCTCGATGTCGTCGCCCTCCTCGCTGTAGGGGACGACGTAGGTGCTGAACAGGTAGAGGTGGCCGTCCGCGAGGCGCGAGGACTGGTACCAGCCGCTCTGCGTCACCGTGCCGAGCAGCTTCGGGTTCTGCACGTCGGACACGTCGAAGGTTTCCAGCTGCACCTCGGAGCCGTTGTACACCTCGTATCCGTCTTTGTCGGTGCTGGTCAGCGACACGTTTGACAGCACGAGCGCCTTGCCGTCGCGCACGTAGAACTCAGATATCTGGCCTTGGTTGCCCGAGAAGATGCTGCCCACCTTCCTCATGGCGTCGTCCGTCGCGTCCACGACCGCTATCTCGGTCGCGTTGTCCTGGAGGATGAAGAGGTGCTCGCCGTCGGTCTTGACGATGTCGGCCTCGTCGACGCCCTCCGTGCGCACGTTGGTGTCGGAGTGGCCGCCGCCCGCTGCGGCAGCGGGAGCCGCGTTCGACGGAGACGCCGTGTCCTGCGCGGAGGTCGCCGCTCTCTCCTCCGCCCCCGCCGAGGGCGCGGACTCGAGGAGCATGACGCCGCCGTCGGCCCCGTAGAGGCGCTCCTGCTCTGCCTTGTAGTCGTCGAAGCACTGTTTCACCTGGTCGTAGCTTTCCGCCGAGGCGATGCCGGCGTCCACCGGCGCGTCGGGGTCGACCGCGGGCTCCAACGCGCCGCTGCCGAGCGGGAACAGCCCGGGATCGTCGCCGCCGCTCGGGCCTCCCTGCGCGTCCAAGATGGCGCGGCCCGCCACGAGCCCCACGCCGGCCACCAGCACGAGGCACGCCGCGATGCCCCAGGGAAGCGCCCGCTTGCGCCAGCCGGACGGCGCGCGGCGCTTGCTTGCAGCCGCGGCTGCGACCTGCGCGTTCTCGCGGGCCTGCTCGCGCTCGAGCAGCCGCTCCACCGCCTCCGGCCGGAGAGACTCGGGCACGGCGACGTCGCGCGTCGCCTCGTCGATCGCCCGCATGATGTCGTTCTCGTTCTGCGTCGTCATCGCGCCACATCCTTCAAGACCGCGCCCATCTTCTCCAGCGCCCTTTTGCGCTTCGAGCGCACCGTGCTTGCGTTGAGCTGGAGCGCCTCGCCGATCTCCGCGCTCGTGTAGCCGCCGAACACCGAGAGCGACACGATGAGCCGCTCCTCCTCGCTGACCACGGAGAACGCCAGGCGCACGTCCTCGCGCAGGTCGTCCGCCGCGCCCTCCGGCAGCGGGCGCCCGTCGAAGGCGGCCGACGGCTCGTGGACGGCGGCGAGGTCGGCCATCGGCTGCACCCGGGAGGCGCCCTTCAGCTTCCGGCGGCACACGTTGGCCAGGATGGCGAACATCCACGGCTTGAAGGCGTCGTCGCGTCTCAGCTGGTGGCGCTGCCGGAAGCCGGCGAGAACCGCCTCGCTCACCGCGTCCTCCGCGTCGTGGGCCCGCCCCATCATGCAGAGCGCGAACCGGTACAGGTCGTGATAGACCGTACCGTAGCGACTCGCGAACATGCGCGCATCCATGATCAGCCGTGCCCCTCTCCAAGACGTCTTTGCTATAAGAGTACGCGAACGGCGCGAGTGTTGCATCGATTTTCGGAAATGGAAGAAAAAGTTGCCGGGAACCGAGATGGAAAGAACTTCCTTTTCCTATGCGCCAGGTACCAGATTGCGGAACAGCAATAGGTTCGCAATCGCCTCTCAAACGCCAAACCACAGTTCGTCGATACAATGGGTCCAGCACCGGGAGCGTATGAAAAAGCAAGGAAGAGAGGGGGATTTCATGAAGCACTGCACTAACAAGAAGCGACCGATCAAACTCGGCATCGCGGTTACCGTGGTGGCGGCGCTGTCGGCGATGACTCTTGCAACCGCCAGCTGCGCCCCGAGCAGCCTGAACGAATCCGAGCAAGGGGGCAAAGCAGACGCGACGTATCAAGACTGGGTCGCCGCATATCCCGACCAGTACGCATCGTTCCTCACCGACAAATGGCGTGACGGAGGCGGCGGATACAAGACGGACGGCCAATACAACCACACGCATTCGATGCTGCGGCAGAACATGGAAGACATGTTCGAGACCATCGAAGTCGACCAACCCGGCTACATGAAGCTGTCGTGCATAGCATGCAAGTCGAGCGCCTACAACGACATCTACGAGAAGTACGGCGAGCAGACCTTCGAGCTGGGCTTGGGAGAGATCAACCTGGACGAGGTGATGGAATCGGCCTGGGATTGCGAGACTTGCCACGAGAGCATCGACGATTTGACCCTGAGGCCGGGCATTTCGACGTGGGACGAGCTTTCGGAGGGGGCGTTCGACAACCAGGCGCCTGAAACCCTAGTGTGCGCCCAATGCCACAACAGTTGGGGCAACATCGTGAAGTTCGCCGCAGGCGACGAGCGCGGGCTCACGATCCAGGATTACCATCCCTACCAGTACGGCTACGACGCCGACGCCCTGTACAAGGAGTATGCCGAGGATGGATCGACGCGCGTTCAGTTCGACGAGAACGGCCTGGTCCTCGTCAACACGACCACCTACGACATCGAGAACTTCGCCGGAAGCGTGCATCAAAACCTGGGGATGACCTGCGCGAGCTGCCACATGCCCACCCAGGAGAACGGGAACAAGGAGGAATATACTTCCCACAACGCCTCCGGTTCGGTCCTCGAGAACGTGACGGCCCTCGAGTATTGCCTAACCTGCCATGAGGCGCAGGGCATCGAGTCTACCGACGAGATGGTGGAGTACGTGCATGCCGCGCAGAGCAACTTCGCCGACAAGAAGGCGGAAGTCGATGCCATGCTGGCGCAGCTGAAAGAGACCCTCCTGACGGTCATCGAAGATGGGTCGGTCGATGAGGCGACGCTTGACCAGGCGCGCGACAAATACAATCTCGCCACCTATTATGTGAGCTACGCGGCTTCGTATGTGCACGGCAGGGACGGCGTCAAGATCGCCCACAATCCCGAAGGCATGATAAACTACGTCGAACGAGCTCGGAACATGGCGCAAGAGTCTATCGACCTTCTTGCTTAGGAGGTAACGAGGGAGGGCTCCCTCGCTGCTCGAAAGGCCGGTGGACGGAGTTCGCCGGCCTTTCATCATGCTTGCTCACGGGGATCGAAGAAGGGGGAAACGACCGTGAAGAAGGCTTCGGCGCGCCTTGGGTTCCTGCTGTCGATCTCGATCGTTCTCGTGGCAATCGCCTACGTCGTCGGCAGCTTCCTTTCCTATCAGCATATTTACGAGAACCAAGTGCTTGAAGTGGCGCGGTCGCTGCGCATGGCCATGCAGGCGTCCTGGAACTACGTGGACGACTCCCAAGATCTCATCAACTACAATTCCGATGGTTCGTACGACTTCAAGGGGGTCTACTGCTCCGTTGCCGGAAAGAGTATTGCCCAGCGATTCACGATGCAGTCGAACTCCTACGGGGTGCGCTACGTGAGATACGATCCGCGCTCAGGCACCGACCATCCCGATGATTTCGAGTCAAGGGCGCTCGACCAGTTCGTCGGAGGAGGCGACTCGGAGTACTACGCGTTTTCGCCGGAGGGGAGCGAGGGGGCTTTCCGCTATGTGTACGAGCTCGAGATAACGACAGGATGCCTCGAGTGCCATGGCGAGCCTCGAGGCGAGAAGGACGTAACTGGGTTCAAAAAAGAAGGCATGAAGCTGGGCGATGTCGCCGGGGCGGTGAGCATCTCCATCCCCCTGGACACGTACGAGCAGGAACGATCTGCACGACTTGTCCAGACAGGCCTCTTCTTCGCACTCCTCATGGTGTTCCTCGGCCTTTTGGTGCGCCATGGAGTCAACTCATGGATCACGAGGCCGCTCGAAGAGAAGGCAGAGAGGCATCAAAGGGAAAGCGAGGAGAAGTCGAACTTTCTCACTATGATGAGCCACGAATTGAGAACTCCCCTTTCATCCATCGTCGCCTTCGCGGATATGTGGGAAAAGGATCTGGGCAGCGACGAAAAAGCCGGAAGCGACGACATAAGCACCGTCGCCGTTCATGAGATCAAGGAGAACAGCCAGGTGCTGTTGGGAATGATCAACAACACCATCGATCTTGCGCGCCTGGAGGCGGGGCGCTATGAGCTCTGCCATGAGGAGGGCGATCTGGCCGACGTGGTCAACGCCGCCCTTGCCTCGACGAAGCATTTGGCCCAAAAGAAAGGCATCACGCTGTCAACTTCGGTTCCCGAGGACACGCCGATCGTGGTGAGCGATTGGGAGGCGGTGCGGAAAATACTGGTGAACCTGATTGCCAACGCCTTGAAATTCACCGAGGAGGGAGGACGGGTCGACGTCGGCGTCCGCTACGACGCGCATGATGGGTTGTGCATCCTCGAAGTAAGCGATACGGGCAGAGGCATTCCCGAAGAGGATTTCGAGCGGATATTCGAGCGATTCTCGCAATCATCCCAACCTGCCGACTCTCGCACGGGAAGCGGCCTTGGCTTGGCTTTGGTGAAGAACCTTGCCGAAATGCTCGGCGGATCGGTTTCAGTAAAAAGCGCGTTGGGAGTGGGAAGCGTGTTCACCGTCACCTTCCCCGTGAAAGCATGAGGTGCAGAGTGCATACGATCTTGATAGCCGACGACCAAGAGAACATCAGGACTATACTGAAAACCATCCTTGAAAGGAACGATTATCTTTGCATCGAAGCAAAGGATGGCAGGGAGGCCCTCAGCTTATCCAGCTCCGTCGACCCCGATCTGATCATCCTCGACATTATGATGCCAGGATTGGACGGATTCGACGTATGCGAGCGAGTGCGCTCGGTCAATGCACATGTTCCCGTCCTCTTCCTTTCAGCCAAAGCGGACATGGTCGACAAGAGGATCGGTTATCGGCTGGGAGCAGACGATTACATGACCAAGCCGTTCAACGAAGAGGAGCTGCTGCTGAGAGTGGGAGCGCTGCTTCGCAGGGCGGATCAGACAAAAGGCGACGCCGCCGACAGCTCGCATGTCGAAGAGGGCCGATCCGCCCTGAAAGTCGGGGATCTGGTGGTAGACCTGCTGCGATGCCAGGCTTCCTTGCATGGTTCGCCCATCTCCCTCACCCCCACCGAGTTCAAGCTTCTCGCCGTGTTCGCAAGCAACCCGGATATCGTGCTGACGAAAGAGGATCTCATCGAGCAGGTGTGGGGAGAAAACTACCTGGGAGACACGATCAGCATACCCGCCCACATACGCCACATCCGATCTAAGATAGAAGAGGATCCCTCGATGCCCACCCATATCGAAACTATCTGGGGATTCGGGTACCGCCTGAACAGCTCGCCGAAAGATTAGAAAGCCCGGGAAGTGCGGGCGCGATAATCGTTCCGCATTCGGAATAGTTTTTGCGGCGTGCTATTTTCAAAAGTATTCCGCATTCATTCGACCGCGCCTGGATGATCGACGAGCGGTCGGTGCGCGAGCGGGCTGCGGCGCCGCGAGCGACGGGACGGCCGAAGATGGGCGAGAAGGATCCGCGCAACCTGGTGGAGCTCACGCTGATGAACCGCAACCACGCCGTGCTCGACTTCGTGTACAACCGGCGCACGCGCGAGACGGCCGACATCGTGCCCCGCGAGGGGATCGCCTGGAAGCCGCTCGGCATCGGCCTGCGCGAGCTCGGCCCCAACCGCTACGACCTCGCCGCGTGGCTCGCCGCGCGCTCCATCCCCGACCTGCGCCCGCGCCTCGCCCCCCTGCTGCGCGAGCTCGCGGCCCGACACGGCTCCGACCTCATGCTGGGATCCTGGGGGCTCAACCTGTCGGACCAGTACTGGCTCAAGCCCCGGGGCATCGAAGTCGATTGGTACGACATCAACTACTTCGAGAACGGCTACGAGGAGGCGCTCGGCGAATCCCTCCTCGACGGGACGGCGTTTCCCGCGGGAGCTTCCGCAGATGCCCGCTTCGCCCGCTCCCCCGACACGGCGACGCCCGGCATGCTGGCGAAAGCCTGGATGCGGAGGGATGGGACGGACTGCCTGATGAAAGGCGGCACCGGCAACGAGAACCGCGAGCCGTACGTCGAGCTGCTGGCCACGAAGCTGCTCTCGAGGCTGCTTGACGAGGGCGAATATGTCTCGTACGAGATCGTCGAGCGCGGCGGTCGGGCGTACTCGTCGTGCCCCACGTTCGTCACGGAGGGAACGGAGCTCATCCCCGCCGCCGACGTCCTCACCGCGTTCGGAGTCACCGAGGAGCGTGACCCCCATCGCGGATACCTCGACGCGGCGCGCGAGCTCGGCGTGTCGGAAATCGGCCGGGCGGTGAGCAAGATGATCGTCGCCGACCACCTCATGGCCAACTTCGACCGGCACACATACAACTTCGGCCTGCTGCGCGACGTCGAATCCCTCGACGGCTACCGGGTGGCCCCCCTCTTCGACCACGGCTGCGGGTTCTACAGCAGCGCGACCACGGCCGAGCTGGAACATGGCCGCTACCTGCGGGAATCCCACCCGTTCAGGCCCTACCCCTCGCAGCAGCTCGCGCTTGTGGACGACCTCTCATGGTACGACCCCTCGCGCCTCGACGGCTTCCTCGACGACATCGCCGACGTGCTGGGCGCGAACCCGCATCTGGACGGACGGTTCATAGAGGCCGTGTAGCGCCAGACCGCCAAGCAGGTCGAGACCGTGAACGACCTAGCCGCCGAGCGCCGGATGGTGCTTCCCGGGATGTAGGACCGGCAGCTGCTTCTTATCGAAATGAGAAATCAGGTCCTCTCTGCGACTTTTCTCTTCCAAAGAACGAATCGATGCCCCCGAAGTACCATTTCGAACTGGGGCTTCTCTCGTGACGTCATGCAAGAGCGTCCAAAACACCCCGCCTCCTCCCCGAGATTCGTTCTTTGGAAGAGAAAAGTTGCAAGGCAGCCCTCCGACCCACGCAACCGCTCGCTGCTTGCATGGGAATTCCCGATTTCTGTGCAAAAATTGCGATAAAGGATCTCCGACGGCCGTCTGGGACGGGCTTCGACGCCTGCGCGCCAGCTATCGAAAAACAGCCTCGTCGTTGACCTGCGAAAACGCCGAGACCGGCTCCCGCACGGAGGGCAGGTTGGTACTTTATCGCAATTTTTGCTCAGAAATCGGGAATTCCGTCGCACGGGGGGCCTTCAGCTACCCGAAGAGGTAGCGGCATCGGAATCACGAGATCCGCTTACAGCCTCTCGTCGTTGACCAGGTAGTGCCAGACGGCTTTGCCGAGGATGCGCACCTGGGGGGCGTCGGGGTCGGCGGCATCGATGGAGCGGTCGCGATGCGCGGGGTTGGTGCTCTCGGGGTGCAGCACGATGGTGTCGCCGGCGAAGAAGATGCGCTTCATGGTGGCGTCGTCGCCGTTCACGGTGACGGCCACGATGTCGCCGCTGCGCACCTCGGCGCTCCGGTCGAAGTAGACGAGCGAGCCGTCGGGCATGATCTTGTCCATCGAGTCGCCCGAGGCCTTGAGGAAGAACCCGTCGGGGTGGCTTTCGGCGATGGGCGGGATCACGTACGCCTCGTCGTAGACCGGGAGCATCTCGAGCGCGTCGCCTGCGGAGATGTTCCCGTACACGGGCGCGGTGAGCGACGTGACCGCGTAGCGCACCTCCCCCGCCACGGCGCGCGGCGGCTCCTCGCCGAGCACGACGCCCTTGCTGACGCCGAAATGCTCGGCGATGCGCTGCACCACGCCCATGCGCGGCACGGAGCGGCCGTTCTCCCACTGCGACACCGCCATGGCGGAGACCCCGGCCACCTTGCCGAATTCCTCCTGCGTCAAACCGTGCTCCTGTCGAAGCTGCCTGATGCCGTCGCTCACGCCCATGGCGGTTCCTTCCGTTCGTCGATGGCTATAGTTTACTATAATTTATCTTTACATCTACTATAAATTTAATTATAGTTCTCGCCGAGGAGAGCAATAGTTGTAGTTTAACCTATACCTTCTCCCTGCATGCGCAGAACGGCATTCGAAGCACGAAAGGATCCGACCATGGCACATCCCACATCCCGCGCCCATCACCACGACGACCGCCCCTGGGGCGAAGCCGACCTCCGCTTCCTCGAGAACGCGGCAGGGAAGCTCTCCGCCGCCTCGGTGGCCGCGGCGCTCGCCCGCACCGAGGACTCCGTCGAGCGCACGGCGCGCGCGTTGGGAACGACCCTCGCCCCGCCCGTCCGCGAGCTCGCCTGGTGCGACCGCTGCGCCACGTGGCGCACGAGCGTGAGCGCGCGCACCGGGTGGTGCCGCGTCTGCTCGCTGCGCGACCGCATCGTCGGCCGCGAGGAGGCCTGCGCGGAAGCCCTCGCCGCCATGGCGCCGCAGGATCGGCGAACTTACGAGGACACCGAGGCCGAGCGCGGCTCCAAGCGCCTGCCGCCCGCGCCCCGCATGCGCCTCGTCTCCCCCTCCGCCGCAGGCCGCACCGATGAGGAAGCCGCATACCTCGCGGCCATGGAGGAATGGGAGCACCAGGTGCTGAAGCTGCGCTACGACGCGGTCAAGACGCGCCTGCGCCGCATGCGCGAGAAGACGGGCGCGAACCCCCGGAAAGGCGCCGGACGGAACGCGGTGACACCTTCGGCATCCTGTTCTTGCTGCGAAACGCCGGCCCCTTCGGACGCCGGCCGCGCGGCACCCGGACATCCCTCGACTAAGAAGAAAGGAGGTGAGTGACATGGCAGACGCCCTCGCAGGACAGGCCGACGTCGCCGCCCGCGTGTTCGACGCGGTCGCGCAGATCGTCGCCGGCATCCCCGAGGCGAAGGGCTGCGCCTACGAGCACGCCCCCGCGAACGCGGCCGACCTGCCCTGCGTCGTGATGCGCACGCTCGACGGCGGCCCGCGCGAGCGCCGCTACCTGGACGGCAGCTGCGTCAGGCGGTACCGCTTCGCCCTCATGCTGCGCGCGCCGGCCCCGGACGGCCCGGCGAGCCTCGACGCCCGCGCCCTGCTCGAGCGCATCGCCCAGGCCGTCGAGCAGGCGGCCCTCGACCTCGGCGCCGGCCGCGCCTCGTGGGGCGCGCATCCGGACACCCTGCCGTGCGGCATCGCCCTCGGCGAAGGATTCGCCGACTGGCAGGTCGAATTCACCCTGAGATACAAAACCAACTGACGAAAGGAACCGCACATGAGCGAGAACACCGTGCCCGTCTGGGGCAACGAGCTTGAGTACTACCTGAACACCGGCACCGTCGCCGAGCCCGCCTGGACAAAGGTGACCGAGCTGCTCACCTGGGAGCCCACCTCCGAGCCCAAGACCTACGAGCCGGCGTGGCTGGACCGCAAGGTGTCGCCCGTGTTCGTGCAGGGCCGCACGTGCTCCATCAACTGGACGAAGGACACCGTGAAAGGCGGCGCGCTGGAGGCCTGGGTCATGGAGCACCGCAACGAGACCGACGTCGCCTGCGAGGTGTGCCGCGTGTTCACCTGGCTGGGCACAGCCGCGGCGCAGACCGCCGACAAGGCCGCCTTCCTGTTCAACCCCGCCGATCCGAGCAACGCCAACGCCGGCCAGCCCGTGGTGACGGGCGGCACGCTGAACATGGCCGACGACGGCTGGGCCGAAGGCACGTGGAACCCCTCCACCAAGGCCTTCGCCGTCGGCGGGGCCGCCGCGTAGGCGCGACGCGACCAGGCAACCGACACACGACCTCAGGAGGATGACATGGGATTCGAGTTTTCAAGCCACGTGGTGAACGTGGAGATCTGCGGCAAGCCGTACGCCATCAACATGGGCGACGCCGACATGCTGGACAAGGTGGAGCGGTGGAGCGCCAAGCTCGCCGAGACGGAGTACGGCAGCCTGAGCGAAGGTCGCCTGAAGGCGCTCGCCACCGACGTGCGCAACTACCTGGTGGCCCTTTTGGGCGAGGAGCAGTTCGAGGAGGTGTTCGCCGGGAGGGCGTTCGACTTCCTGGACGGGTTGGAGCTGTTCGCCTACCTGTACTCGGAGATCGCGAAGAGCCGCGTGGACGCCTCGTTCAAGGCCACGCTCGGGAAGTACCTGCCCGACCTGGACTGGCGCGAAGCCGAAGCGTGAGGCCATGGATCCCAACATCCTCCTGGAGCAGGCGCCGTCGGCCGTCACGGTCGGCGGGGCCTGCGTCCCCTTGAGCACGTCGCATCGCACCGGCATCCAGGTGATGCGCCTGGTGGACGACCCGTCCGTGGGCGACGAGGAAAAGGCCCGCGCGCTTTTGTTCCTCTACTTCGGGCGCGTCGAGGGCCGCACCGGGAGCCTCGCGCTGCCCGATGCCGTGGCCGAGCTTCCCCAGGAGGCGCTCGAAGCGGCGCTCGCGTTCTTCAACCTGAACGAGCCGCGGCCGCCCGACGTTTCCGGCGCGCGTCCGCCCGCCGGCACGCGCGTGTTCGACTGGGATTGGGACGCCGGCCGCGTGATCGCCGACTTCCAGCGGGAGTACGCCCTCGATTTGACGGACGGCGGCCTGCGCCTGCACTGGTGGCGCTTCTGGTCGCTGTTCCGCAACCTGGGCGAATCGTCGCTCACGATGCAGGCCGTCAGCGTGCGCGGGGCGGTGCCCGACGAGAAGAAGATGGGCCGCGAGGCCGTGGAGACCCTCATGAAGCGCAAGTGCGCCCTCATGCTGCCCGCCCGCACCCCGGAAGAAGCCCAGCAGTTGACCAACCTGCGCTACCGCTGGGCGCTGCAAGTGTGAATAATCTTTGCGCCCTTGCGCGCGGCCGCCGGCCTTCCTCGGGACGCGGCGGCCGCGCCGTGGCCGCATGGCATCGCCCGAGGCGGCCGTTCAGCCTCGGGCGATGGAGAACGCGACGATCACGTAGATCAGCGCTGCGAGCGCGATGCCGAGGACGATCAGGATTTTCGTGCTCAGCTCGGCCTGCTTGCGCTCGTAGTCCTCCACCGCCTCGGGCGGGAGGCTCGCCTTGAGCTTCTCGAGCGCCGCGAGCGCCTCGTCCTCTTTCGAGGTGTCGGCTTGCACGGCGGCGAGGGCGGCCTCGGCCTCCTGGATGGCGCTCGTGTCCGAGCGCGCCTCTTCGAGCTCGCGCTGCAGCCGGTCGAGCGCCGCCTTGCGAGCGCGCGCGGCCTCCTCGGCGTTCGCAGCGGCCTTGTTGACCGCAGCGGCGAAGTTCCGAGCGGCCTGCTCGTCGTCGGGCTCGCCTTCCACCACGATGCTCCCGGCGGGGGACTCTATCACGAGGAACGGCCGCCACAGATCCTCCGGCTGCCCGTCGCGCCCGGAAGCAGAGCGCGGCCGGATCTCGACCCTCGCCTCAAGCCCCTTGCCGAGCGGCACGACGACGCCTTTGCCCGCCACCTTGTCTGCGTAGAGGGAAACGGACTTGTACGAGCCGAGCCTCCGATCCGCGTCCTTCTCGGCCTCCCTCACTTCCTTTTCAGCGGCTTTGATGCGCCGCTCCTGCGCCTCTTTCGCATCGCGCACCGCAGATTCGGCGCGCTTGACCGCAGACCTGTGCGAGGACTTGGCCTCGTAGACGTCGGATTCCGCGCGCCTCAGATCGTCCTCGTAGCTCCCAACCGCATCCGGCTCCATCGCATCCCCCTTACAGAAGCGCCCACGAGAATATGACGACGAACGCGATGCCGAGCACGACGAGGACGAGCGTCGTCACGATCGCGATGACGCGGTGGCGCAGCAGGCGGCTTTGCCTGGCATCCTCGATCGCGGCGAGCTCCTCTTCCGGCGTGCGGGCGAGCACGTCGTCGAGGTGGCGCTGGGCCGCCCACACGGCGGCCGTGTCGTAGTAGGCGGTCTCGTAGGCCGCGCGCGCCGCGTCGAGCTCGCGCGTGTCGGCCCGTGCGCGCGCGAGCTCGCGCTCCAGCCGGGCGAACTCTTCGGCCTCGGACGGCCCCGCCCCTCCGGTTTTCGCGGCGGTGTTCATAACCAGCGCCGCGAACGCGCGTGCCGCGCCCTCCTCGTCCGGGTCGCCCATGGCGGTGATCCTCATCCCGTTGGGGAAGTCGATGGTGATGGAGAGGGTTCGCGTGTCCGGCCCGGAGCTCGGCTTGCTCCCCGCCGTCGTGACGGTCGAATGGACGCCGCGGACGAGCGGGGCCGTCGTCTCCCCGTCCGACACGCGATCCGGGTACAGCGTGATGCCCTCGTACGTGGACAGGCCGTTGACGAACACGTCCTCGGCTTCCGCGACCAGCTCCTCAAGCGCCCGGATGCGCTCCCAATAGCCCTGCTCCGCCTGCTGCATAGCGGCGAACGTCGCGTTCACGGCGTTCGCATGGTAGGCGCTCGCCGCCGCGAGGTTCTGCTCGGCCCAAAGCAGGTCTTCGGCATAGCCCATGGACGCCTCCCTTTCCTTGTTAGCTGAGCACCATCGCGACAATGGCCGCAACGATGGCGATAACGACGATGACAGCGATCAGCACCATGATCAAACCAGACTTTGCGCCTTCTCGCTCGTAAGCCATAACTTCATGAGCCGGGGCACTGGCTCTCAAATCGGCAAACTCTTTCTCGGCAGACTCGATCGCAGAAGCGTCGACTCTAGCTTCTTTCAGCGCCTCTTCCGCCACGCTCACCGCGAGTTTCGCTTGAGCTATGTCTTCGAGCACGCCGGGATCCTCGCGCATCTCCGCCAAAGCAGATTGGGCCTCTTCGATTGTTGAGGTGTCCGCCACAAAAGCTTTTCGCTCCTGCCTGAGCTCGCAGATTTTCGCGTCTCTCTCAGCTATCACGGAAGGGTAATCGACGATGGCTTGCTCGATCTTGCGAGCGAAGGCGCGCACGGCCTCTTCTTCTTTTGGATCGAACTCGACCATGATGCATCCGTCAAATGAACTCACCACGAGGAAAAGCTCCTTGCAGTCTTTGATGACGCCGAACCTGCCCGCAGGGTACTCGCCTCCTCTTGCGTCCACCTCGACGCGTGTCGACTGATCGAATTTTATCTTCGATCCTTTTCCAGACACACTATCGGCATAAAGGGCGACTCCTTTGAAAGTCCCGAGCTTTTTCCTAGGCGATCGATTCGCTTCCTCTATCTTGGCATCAAGGTCATCGATATGCCTTTTGCGCGCCCGCTCGAGAACGAGGATCTTTCGCTCGGCGTCCCGAACCAGTTGCGCATGATTCCTTTTGATGTCTTCGAGATCCCTCTCAGCCCATTTCAGAGCCCTTTCAGCATCTCGGATCGCTGACTGGTAAGCAATTTTCGCGTCCAGAATCTTCTCTTCAGCTGCCCTCGCCTCTTCCCGATAACCCATAAACCCAGTCCTTTCTTTGATGAAGCGAGTGACACCTTCGCGATGATAGACCCATCGCTTCGGCCATCGAAAATCCGGAGTACGAATTGCCCCATTGTAACAAGCTGAGCAAAGGAGGAGCGCATGCATTTCGTAAATCAAAAAGAGGAGGTGCGTGGCATATGGCTGACGCCAAGGCAACCATTGAAGCAACCCTTGACGCTTCTCGCTACAAAGCCTCATTGGAAGCCATTGTACAAGCCACTGAGAAGCAGGCTGAAGCTATAAGGTCTTCTTTAGCAACGTTGGGAGATTTAAACGACGCTATTGACCTTATCCAGAAAATCGGAGGTGCCTGGGCAAGTTTAACCATCCCTGTCCAACAGGCTGCACAGACCATCACAAGCAACATGACCTCCCTTATCAAATTTCTGGGTGGGACAGTTGCGTCTTCTCTTTCTGTCTTCGGTCGCGACATGGCAAAAACTTTTCAGCTAGCAGCAGAAAAGGCAGGCAACAACATCGGCGCGCTTAAACTCTCCCTTACGAAAGCTTTCTCGGAGGTTGGAAAGGCCGTGGCAGACAACGTCCCCGCCATCGTCGCACCTTTCGAAAGCCTCTTCAAAAAAGCTGAAGGAAAGGTAACCTCCGCGATCACCAAACTCACGAAAAAGGTCAATGAGAAGATGGAGGACGTTACCGACTTCACCGAAAAGGTTGGCGGCCAGATCGCGTCCAAGGCGACAGAGGCCAGCGGAAAGCTCGCTGATGCCTTTGAGGGGTTTAAAGAAGCCATTGCACCGAGGATGAGCAGCATTGCAGCAAAGATCAAGGAGTTCGTCTCGCCCATCGGCAAGGCGTTCGGCAGCATGGCAAGCGCCATCCAATCCGCTGCCGCAAAGTCGGTCGGCGCGGCAAAGGCATTCGCGTCCAAGCTCGTTGACGCGGTGGGCGGTTTCGCGAGCTCCATCGGCTCCGGCGTGTCTGCCATGTCCTCGAAGGTGAAGGAGTTCGTCTCGCCCATCGGCAAGGCGTTCGACAGCATCGTCGATTCGGTGAAGAACGCAGCGAGCAACGTTGCGGGCGCGATAAAAGGGTTCGTAAAACCCATCGCAACGACGCTGAAAGCTGGTATTGGATCTGCGGTCGACAACGCCACGAACACCTTCAAAGAGAAGTTTTCGGGTGCTTTCGAGGGTGTCGGCGAAAAGGCTTCTGCCGCTTTGGGCGGCATCGGGTCGGCGGCAGGCGGCATGGCGAAAGGGATAGCAGGGGCATCGGTCGGAGTGGCGGCCATGGCTGCCGGGCTTCTCGGGCTCGGCATGTCGGCGCAAAACCTCGAGGGCGGCTTCGCCGAGATGGCCAGTAACGCCATCGGGAGTATCACGCAACTCACCGAAACGCTTCCCATCGTCGCCTCGCAGATAGCCGCCGTGCTGCCGCAGTTCGCTATGCAGCTGGTGTCGGCCATGCCGGCGTTCATGGATGCGCTCACCAGTGCGTTCAGCCAGATCGTCAACGTCATCCCCGAAGTGCTTCCATTGCTCACCGACGGCTTGGCAGGACTGGTCGCCGACCTCGGTGCCGCTATGGTCGAGCTTGCCCCCGCGCTCGTCGAGGCGGGCGTTCTGCTGCTCACCTCACTTGCGGAGGCGTTCTCGGAAGTCTTGCCGCTCCTCTCAGAGCAGCTTCCTGCGCTCATCGAGGGCCTGTGCGCGGCGCTCATTGAGAACATGCCGGCTTTGCTCGAGTCGGGGTTGCAGTTCTTCCTGGCTCTCGGGCAGGCGTTGGTAGAGGTGCTGCCGCTGCTGCTGGAGCAGTTGCCCACCTTCATCGAGGGGCTGGTGGGAGCACTCGTCACGTTCCTCCCGCAGCTCATCGAAGGCGGCGTTCAGCTGTTCACCGCGCTCGTAGAAGCGCTTCCGCTCATAATCCCAGCGCTTGTGGCGATGGTGCCGACTGTCGTGCAGGCGGTGTGCGATATGCTGCCGACGCTCGTACCCGTGCTCGTCATGGCCGCCATCCAGCTGTTCATGGCGCTCGTTGAGGCGTTGCCGTTGATAATCCCGCAGTTGATCGCGGCGGTTCCCACGGTCATCAACGCAGTGGTCAACATGCTTCCCACGCTCATCCCGGTATTGCTGGCTGCGGCATTCACGCTGTTCACCGCCATCGTTCAGGCTGTGCCCCGAATCCTTTCCTCGTTGCTCTCGGCGCTTCGATCGCTCATTCAAAGCGGGACCTCCGCCGTCGGGTCCATGGCTTCGAACATGGCGAATGCCGGATGGCAATTGATTTGCGGCGTCGTCGACGGCGTCAAGCGAGGCGCGCAGCAGGTCATCGACGCCATCGGCGGCGTCATCAACGACGCTATCGGATGGGCGAAGTCGCTCCTCGGCATCGCTTCCCCCTCGAAGGTGTTCCGCTCCATCGGCGGGTACGTGTCCGAGGGCTTCGCGGAGGGCATCGCGGCCAAGGCCGGCGAGGCCGTGAGCGCGATGCGCGACTTGGCGAGCGACGTCGTGGACGCGGCGCGCGCGGACCTGCCGGCCATCGAGATACCCGTCGGCCTGGACGCGCGCAAGCTCTCGGGGCGCGCGCTCGACGGCTTCATCGGGGGCTTCGGCTTCTCCTCGGCGTTCGCCGCCGCGGCGGCCGCGCCCGTCACGAACAATTACTACACGATCGAGAAGGTGGACCTGTCGGGCAGCCCGGCGGCCGCCAAGGCGGCGGACACGCTGTGGAGCGGCGTGCGCCGGCAGATGAGAATGGGGGCGATGTGACATGCAATGGTCGGGAGCGAACCAACCCTACGGCGACCAGCGCGCGCTGTACGCGGGCGTCGAAGCGTGGGTCAGCCGCACCACCGACACGCAGGTGTGGGTGTCGGTGCGCGGCGTGGCCACCTCGGGATCGGGGTGGGAGGCGGCCTACCAGTACGGCGTGTACAACTACGTGGGCTACTACTACGAGTCGGGAGGCTACGCGCTGGCCTCCGACAGCGCGAGCGGCGTGCTGAACGGCACCTCCTGGGTGGCCGACTACACCCGCGAGTTCGGGCCGTTCGACCGTCGAAGCGCGGCGTACTCGCTCAAGTTCTTCAGCTGGGTGCGCGGCACCACGGTGAGCGGCTACGGCGCATGGGCCGGCAGCGCCGAGGCGCAGCAGTGGGTGACCATCCCCGCGCTGCCCGTGTACGCGCCCGCCGCGCCCACCGGCGTGTCCAACACGCGTCAGAGCGACAACCGCAACGTCGTGAGCTGGACGAACCATCCCGACGCGACGCATCCCTACGACGCGGTGAAGGTGGAGCGCGCGGTGGACGGCGGCAGCTGGTCGCAGATAGCCAGCCTGTCGGGATCCGCCACCTCCTACGCCGACGCCTCCATCTCGCCCAACCACGCCTACGCCTACCGCGTGCGCGCGGCCAACGGGGCCGGCCACAGCGCCTACGCCACGAGCGCGACCACGTACAACACGCCGGCCGCGCCCACGGGCGTGACGGCTGCGCGCTCGGCCGAGACCACCGTCGCCCTGTCCATCGAGAACCCCGCCCTCACCGCCACGGCGCTCGAGCTGCAGCGTTCCTCCGACGCGAGCGCCTGGACCACCGTGAAGACGGTGGAGGGATCCGCCGTGGCCGAGGCGCAGGACGCCCCCGGAGGCGGCACGTTCTATTACCGCGCGCGGAACACCCGCGGCTCGCTGGCCTCAGCGTGGTCGCCCGCGTCCAACAAGGTGGTGACCATCGTCGCCCCCGCCGCGCCCACGCCCGTCGCCCCGGCCTCGGGCATGGTGGTGCCCAAGTCGCAGGAGAGCGTGGCGTTCTCGTGGCGGCACAACCCCATCGACGGCTCGGAGCAGACGGCCGCCCAGGTGCAGCACAGCGTCGACGGCGGCAGCACGTGGACGACGGTGCAGGCGGAGGGCGAGGCGCAGCAGAAGAGCGTCGCCAACGCCTGGCCGGTGAACGCCACCGTGTCGTGGCGCGTGCGGACGAAGGGAGCCCATGCCGACTACGGCGCGTGGTCGAGCGTGCAGGCGTTCCGCGTGTGCCAGGTGCCCACGGTGGTCATCTCGACGCCCGCCGCCGACGGCGCCGTGATCGACGACGTGCCGGTGCGCATCGCTTGGACCTACGCCGACGAGTCCGGGACGCAGCAGCGCGCCACCCTTTCCATCTCCGACGCGCAGGGCGCGACGCTGTGGAGCGCCGTCGTGCAGGGCGACGCCGCCTCGGTGTCCGTCAGCTCGGCCGAACTGCTGCCCGAGAACAACGCGATCTTCTCCATCGCGCTCACGGCGTACTCGACCTCGGGGCTCTCGACGTCGGCCACGCGCACGTTCGCGACCGACTACGAGGAGCCGCCCGCGCCCGAGGTGCGCCTCGAGGTCGACTCGGCGAACGGCCGCGTGGCAGCCACCGTGTTCGAGGGAACGGCTGCGGAAAGCGCGCCCCGCACCGTGTCGCTCGGCCTGTTCCGCGACCGCATCGACGGAACGCTTTTGTGCCTGGCCGACCGCGTGCCGTCGGGCACGGGCGTGACCGACCCCTACCCGCCGCTCGACCGCGCGCTGCGCTATACGGCAGTGGCGTACACGGAGAACGGCCTGACCGCGCGGACGGAGGCTTCGGCCGTCGTGCCGTCCGGCGGCGCGGCGTTCGTCAACTTCGGGGCGCACGGGCTGGCCGACGTGGCCAAGGTGGCCATGGACCTGGAGTGGAGCACCGACGTGGAGGTGGACAGCGAGATCGTGGAGACCGAGGGCGACGCCGATCCGCTCGTGTTCTTCGGCACGGCGAAGCGGGCCTCGTGCAGCGTCTCCGGCAACGTGTGGCGGACGCCTGAGGCCGTCCCCGAGGGATGGGGCGACGCGGCGTGCACGGCCCCGGCGTTCGAACGGCTGGCCGAGGACGACGGCGTGAAGGTGGTGCGCTTCCCCCGGGGGCCGGTGATGGCGGTGCATGCCACGTGCAAGGTGTCCGCCTCTGCGGCGAACGGCCTGGTGTCGGCGGTGGAGCTGAACGGAAGGAGGGTGAGGGCCCATGGATTGGTTCTGTAGCGGGCGGGTGGATTCGTTCCGCTTCGTGCGCGTGTCGCTCGCCACGTGGCGCGAGCTGGAGGAGGTCGCCGGCATCACCGGCGGCACGCTCGAGCGCAACGGGCAGACGGCCCTCAAGGCGTCCGGGTCGCTCGACTACGTGCTGGCTCCCGCCGCGGGCAACGACCTGGTGCGCGTGTACTCCGACAGCCTCGACCCGGCCACGGGCGAGCGGGCGACCATCGCGCACGGCACGTATCTGGTCTCGACGCCGTCGAGCACCTTCCGCGGCTCGGTCGAGGAGGGGACGGCCGACCTCTACAGCGTGCTGCACGTGCTTGAGGAGGACGCCTTCGAGGCGCCGCTCGTCCTGCCCGCGGGCACGAACGCGGTGGCGCGGGCCGCGGACATCGTGCGCGGGGCGGGGCTGCCGGCGGTGGCCTCCCCCTCCGCGGCCGTCCTGAGCGCCGACGCGGTGTTCGACGAGCGGGACGCCAGCAAGCTCGACGTGGTGAACTGGCTGCTCGACCTGGCCGGATTCGAGAGCGCCGGGTGCGACGGCTACGGAAACGTGCTGCTTGCGCCTTACGTGGATCCCGCCGCGAAGTCGCCCACCGTCGTGCTGCACGACGACGAGGGCGCCTGCGTGTACCGCAGCGGCGTCGTCCGCGAGTACGACGCCTTCGACGTGCCGAACGTGGTGACGGTGACGCGCAGCAACGCCTCGGGCGAGCCGCTTTCGGCCACCGCGGTGAACGACGATCCGGCGAGCGCGTTCTCCACCGTGTCGCGCGGCCGCCGCATCGTGCGCAAGGAGACGGTGTCGGACGCCGCCGACCTTGCCGCGCTCCACGCGAAGGCGCGGTCGCTGCTTGCCGCCAAGACGGCCGCCGTCGAGGGCTTCGAAGTGACGCATGCGTTTCTGCCCTTCGAGATGGGGGCCGTGTGCGACTTCGCCTACCGCAAGGCGGGCATCGCGCGCGACGACCTGATGGCGGTGCGGCAGACCATGAAGCTGCGCCCCGGCATGGAATGCACCACCCGGTTTCTCCGTTTCGCAAGGAGGTAGATTGATGGACGCGTATGAAATCGCAAAGCTCGTGGCGAACCAGGATCCGGCGAACCCCGTGCGGCTGCGCTTCGGCGTCGTGGCGTCGATGGGCGAGGAGGCGCTTTTGGTGGTGCCCGACGGAGAGGCCGTCGCCGTGCCCGCCGTGAGGTGCTGCCATCCCGCCGTCGGCGATCGCGTGGTGGTCGTGGCCGACGCCTCTGAGTGGCTCGCCGTGGCCGCAGTGGGCGGCGATCATGTGGACACAAGCGAGCTGTCGCGCTTGCAAGCGAGGGTTGCAGAGCTCGAGCACGACACCGGCTGGGTGAATATATATTACGTGAACACCGCCAACTCTAAGATCGACATCAAAGCAAGGCGCGTCGGCAGAACCGTTACGGTGACAGGGGTATCGGGCAACTACTACAACGTGGGAGAAAGCACCTACCACGAGGTGACAAGGCTCGACGAGGAATTCAGGCCGAGTTACACCGTGCCTTTCACGTTCAATTTCATGGGAGGCGACCCGGCAGGGCAGTCATCGTACATCGAGCCCGACGGTCTCATTCGCATGTACGCGGTCGGCTCAAATCGAACTTACTGGAACTTCTCGGTTTCGTACGTCGTGTAACTGACAGGAGCGTTGTTATGGACGCATTTGAAATTGCCAGGCTTTTCGCCCTCCAAGGCGATGCCGATTCGTGCCGGCTGCGCTTCGGGACGGTCGAGTCAATCGAACGCGACACCTTGATGGCCGTGCCCGACGGGGAGGCCGCAGCGGTGCCCGCCGTACGCTGCTGCCATCCCGCCCCTGGAAGCAGAGTGGTGCTCGCAGTATGCGGCACAACGTGGCTCGCCATCTCGGCGATCGGCGGAGACAGCCCTTGCCCTGTGTATATGGACGACATTTGGATCACGTTCTCCAACGACGATCCCCACGATCGCTGGCCGGGGACAAGGTGGGAAAAGCTGCATGACCGCATGCTCCTGGCAAGCGGAAAGCGGGACATCGGCGATGCAGGCGGCGAAGAGGAGCATACGCTGACGAAAGCAGAGATGCCCAGCCATGCTCACGCGCTCATCGGGTATTGGAGGGTGCCAAACAGCGGAGACTTTCAGGTTGCATCGTATCGGGGTATCGCTTCCGATCCGCCAACCACTGAAGAGGATTCGTCGGTGCGCTACAACGGAGGCAGCCAGCCACACAACAACATGCCGCCCTACACCGTCGTGCACATGTGGAGGAGGGTTGCCTGACTCGATGAAACGCCCACACAATCAAGAAGGGGGATGATCGCCTATGGACCCCTGCACGGAACGTCTAGCTCACAGCCAGCATCTCGGACGGCTCGATGCACGGGTGCTCGAGCTTGAGGAGGACTGCAAGGAGCTTTCCAAGTTCACCGAGCGCATCACCGTGCTCGTGGACAAGTACGACGAGAAGCTCGACGACCACGACGCGCGGCTGGCCGCGCTCGAATCGGTTCCGGCACGGCGCTGGGAGACGGTCGCGAATTACGCGTTGACCGCTGCGCTCGGCGCCGCTGCCGGGATCATGTTCGCCCATTTCGGACTTTAAGGAGCTCACATGAACGACAACCTGAAACAGTGGCTGCGCGCCGCAGCCGTACGCGCTGCGAAAACCGCAGCTCAGGCAGCTATCGGCGTGATCGGCGCCTCGACGGCCCTCGGCCAGGTCGACTGGGCGCTGGCCGCCTCGGGCGCGGTGTTGGCGGCCGTCGTCTCGTTGCTGACGAGCGTGGCCGGCATTCCCGAAGTCGACCGCGGGTCGAGCCTTCCGTCGCTCGCGAAGGGAGGCGAATGATGGCCGCGCCGAACGAAGTGGCCACGCGTATCATGGAGCACCTCGTCGCCCACGACGGCAACGGCGGGCACGGCTACACCCAAGGATCGAACCGTTGGGGCAACGCAGCGGTGGAGTCCATCGAAGTCGACGGGGTGCGCTACGCCTTCGCCGGCGGCGACCGCGACTGCTCGTCGGGCGTGATCAGCGCCTACGAGGCCGCCGGCGTCGACTGCGGCGGTGCCACCTACACGGGCAACATGCGCGAGCGCATGTGCGCAGCCGGCAACTTCGCCTGGATGCCGATGAGCTACGTCGCCCAGCGCGGGGACGTGTACCTCAATGAGCGCAGCCACACGGCCATGTGCCGCACGGCCGTGCCCGATGTGCTCATGCAGTTTTCGATCAACGAGAACGGCGGCATCGTGGGCGGGCGCGAGGGCGACCAGACCGGCCGCGAGTCGAACGTGCGCGCCTACTACGACTACCCCTGGGACGGCATCCTGCGCTACGTGGGCGAGGGTGGTTCGCCGACAGCGGGCACGACGAGCGCCACCGTTCCCGACCTGCGTTATCGCGCCTGCTCGCAGGCGAACGGCTGGCTGGCCGAGATGGTGAACCATTGGGACTCCGGCGGCTCGGACGACGATTACGCCGGCGACGGCTCGCCGATGGTGTACCTCGCGGTGGACATGCCCGGGTGGTACCAGGCCCGCACGCAGGCGAGCGGATGGCTGCCGCCGGTGCGGGGCTACGACATCGACGACCTGGAGCGGGGCTGCGCAGGGGACGGCTCCCCCATCACCGGCGTGCGCTGCTACTACGAGACGCAGAACCCTGCGGCCACCGGCTGGCTCGGCATCGAGTACGCCGTGGCAAACGTGGGCGGAGGTTTCTTCGCACCGATGATCGACCTTGCGGACACGTCCGGCTACGGAGACGACTTCGCCGGCAACGGCGGTGCCATCAGCGCCTTCCGCGCGCGTCTCGTGCGGGTGTAGGAAAAGAAGAATTGGCTGGGCCACCAGGATTCGAACCTGGATAGCTGGTACCAAAAACCAGAGTCCTGCCGTTGGACGATGGCCCAGTCACGAAGGTGGGCGCGCCGGGCATCCCTCAGCCCGCGACGCGCCCACCGATTTTACCCGGAAACCCAGGTGTTGGCAATGAGAAGATGCCGGCGCTCCGCCTACTTCTTCTGCATCTCCACTGTGGTGGTGGTCCCCAAAGCGCTGAGCTCATAGCTGAGCACGCCTTTCTCGTAAGTGAACGTCTTGGTGTCGTCGGACGAGGCCAGAAGCGCGCCGTCGGTCTGCTCGTGGTCGTTCACGGAGTCCCATGCGTAGCTCTCGGTCGCCTCGGTCGGCGCCTCGTAGGTGCCCACCCAGTAAATCGACGTCGTCTTGCCGCCGTCGGTCACCCAATCCACGGTGATGACGCCGTCCTCGATAGTGGCCACATGGTAGCTGTCCTCGGAGTTCTTGTTCGACTGCTCCCAGCTGCCGGTGAGGTCGAGCGGCTGCTTCTGCTCCTGCTCCTGGGCAGCGGGCTGGCCCTCGCCGCCCGCTTGCGGCTCGGGCGCTTCCGATGCGCATCCGGCAAGCGCGGCAGTCAAAGCGACTCCGCAGCTCAACAGCGCTATTTTCTTGAAACCGATCATATCCGTCCCTTCCCTCGGATCTGACTTTGTCCCTTGAGTATAACCGGGCGAGTTCGATGCGCAGGTGACGTTTCTGTAAAGTCTTGCGATTTGATGGGAATGGAGCGACGAGCGTCCGGCACCGTAGAAAAGGCCGGGCAGCGTGTGCTGTCCCGGCCTGTGCTTTCGTGGTGGGCCGTGAGGGAGTCGAACCCGCGACCTTGGGATTAAAAGTCCCCTGCTCTACCAGCTGAGCTAACGGCCCACGTCGTTTGATGCGCAAGCATTCATTTTAGCCGCGCGCGGATGGCCGGTCAATGATTATTGTCGACGCGCGCCCGATTCATCCGATTCGCTTTTGCGCATTGGGAGACGTTTCCCGTGCGATTCGTGCGCCCCTCGCGGCGATTGCCAGGCGCAGCAAGAACGTAACCTCCGATCGGCGCAGATCGCAGTACAATTAAAGAACACCATCACACCGGGGAAAGGCAGGTTGCATCATGTGGTGCTCGAAAATGCTCGTCGCCTACGACGGGTCGGCCCCTTCGCGCAGGGCGCTCGAGCTCGCCCGCGCCATCGGGGCGCAGGACGAGGGCATCGAGCTCGTGTTCGTCCACGTCGTGAAGCTCTACGGCATGGGCACCGGCGCGGAGTCCGTCATCTTCGACGAGGCGAACAGAGTGCTCGCCGAACTGGAGGCCCTCTCCGATGAGGTGCCGAACAAGGCGCACGCCCACCTGCTGAAGGGCACCTCCCCCGCCGACTTGCTGCTCAAGTGCGCGCGCGACGAGGGATGCGACCTCATCGTCATGGGCAGCCGCGGGCAGGGCGGCGTCAAGGGCTTCCTCGGCAGCGTGAGCTACGCGGTGGTGCAGGGCTCCCCCATCGCCGTGCTCATCGCGAAGGACGCGCCGCGCGAACAGGGATCCGAGGCGATGGCCTAGCATGTCTGCGCAAGCGAAGGCGAAACTCTGGACGAAGGACTTCACGCTCGGCACGGCCGTGAACTTCCTGCTCATGGTGAATTATTACGGGCTCATGGTGGTAGTGGCCGACTTCGCCATGAAAACCTACGGCGCGCCTCCCTCGGTGGCGGGCCTCGCGGCGAGCATCTTCATCATCGGGGCGCTCGTGGCGCGCTTCCTCGCCGGCGGCCTCATGGACCGCATCGGCCGCAAGCGCCTGCTGGTGGCCGGTGCCGTGTTCGAGGTGGCGTTCTCGGTGCTCTACCTGGCCAACCTGGGGATCGCCGCCCTGTTCGCTCTGCGCCTCGCGCACGGCATCGCCTACGGCGCGTGTTCCACCACCATCGGCACCATCGTCACGGCCCTTGTGCCCGACAGCCGCAAGGGCGAGGGCGTGGGATACTACATGCTGTCGGTCACGCTCGGCGCTGCCGTCGGCCCCTTCCTCGGGATGTTCCTCACGCATAACGCCGGGTTCTTCGTGCTGTTCACCGTGGCGGCGGGCGTGGCGGCGCTCGGCCTTTTGGCGGCGGCCGCCCTGCGCGTGCCGAAACCGGCCGCCCCGCGCGCGACCGTGGATGCGAAGGCGCGCGGCATCGCCCGGGCCGAACGGGACGAGCGCGCCGGCGGCTTCCGTGTGCCGCGCCCTCGCCTCGGGTCCTACCTGGAGCGCAGCGTCATTCCCATCGGCATCGTGTGCGCGCTCTTGTTCTTCTGCTACTCGAGCCTGCTCACGTTCCTCACGCCGTTCGCGGCCGAGCGCGGGCTGGAGGCCCCTGCGAGCGTGTTCTTCGTCGTGTACGCCATCGCCACGTTCGTCACGCGGCCGTTCACGGGCAAGCTCTTCGACCGCAAGGGCGACCGCGTGGTCATGATCCCGGCGTTCGTGGCGTTCATCTGCGGAATGGCGCTGCTGGCCACGGTGCACCGGCCGCCCGCCATGCTCATCTCGGCGGCGCTGCTGGGCTTCGGCGTGGGCACCGTGCAGGCGAGCGGGCTGGCGCTGGCCGTGCGCATCGCCCCCGACGACCGGCTGAGCCTGGCGAACTCGACGTTCTACATCCTGCTGGACACGGGCGTGGGCGTGGGGCCGCTGCTGTTGGGCCTGGTGCAGCCGCTATGGGGCTACGCGGGCCTGTTCACCGCCATGGCGGGCGTGGCCGCCGTCGCGCTGGCCGCCTACCTCTTCGTCAGCCGTAGGCGCGGGGCCATGCGCCGGCAGCTGGCCGAGGCCGAGAGGCGCTAGGCCGGCGGCTCCTGCTGCACGAGGTCGATGAGCTCCTGCTGGGAATGGACGTCCAGCTTTGCGTAGATGTTGGCCACGTGCGTCTTCACCGTGTTGCGCGACAGCACGAGCTTCTCCTGGATGAAGGGGCCGTTGCGGCCGTGCGCCAGAAGCTCCAAGAGCTCCGTCTCGCGCGGCGTGAGGCGGCAGCGCTTCGCCAGGGCCGCGCTCTGCTCTTGCAGGCCGGCCGACGCGGGGGCCGCCGCCACGGCAGGCGGCTCCTCCACGCCGTCGATGGTGGCCTGGAAGCTGAAGTTCTTGAGCGCCGTCAGGTTCACGCCCACGAACAGGAACAAGACGATAGCCAGCGCCACGGCCACGACGAAGGGGTCGGGCGTCGCGTTCACCCCGTGCCCGATGGTGGCGCCCAAAAGCAGGCCCGCCGACGACGACGCCTTTCCCCAGGCGAACACCGCCAGCGCGTTGGCCTTGTTGCGCGCGCCGATGGAGGCGAGCGCGAACCACATGAGCGCGTCGAAGCACTCGCTGCCCGCGTACAACAGGCCGTTCGCCAGCGCGCCGATGGACGCCCCGGCCGCCGAGAGCACCGTGGCCGACAGGAAGCCCGCCACTACGAACAGCGCCGCCGCCCCGTAGAGCGCGTCGGCCTTCGGCAGCCGGGGCGCGAACACCATGGCGAACACGAACGCGAGGGGCACCACGGACCAGAACGTCTGCTGGGGGTTGCCGTCCACCGAGCCGAACGTGAGCGCGAACCCGTAAGCGATGCGGAACACGAAGATGGAGATGAACAGCCCGTGCGCGAACGGCAGGTACGACGCCGGGTGCGTGACGGACGCCTCCACCGGCGGCACGCTCGCGCGCATGACGCCCAGCATGTCGAGCGCGAGCGGGCGGCACGCCGCATACGCCAAGAACGGCAGCACGGCCACCGCGATGAGGCCCACGGTGTCGTCGACGGCCCCGAACGGGATGCGCAGCGCGTAGCTCAGCACGAGCGCCGAGGCCACGCACAGCATGCACGAGCGCCCGCTCAGCTTGCAGAGCGAGATGCCGGTGAGCACGACGAACCAGCGCGTGGACACCGAGCGGAGCAGCGAGCCGGCCAAGAGCACGAGCGGCTGCTGCTGGAAGATGCCGAGCAGGATGATGCCGAACGACAGGGCGAACCCCACCATGCTCGCCGTGGTGAGCAGCTGCTCGTTGAAGTCCTTCGGGCGGCGCAGCGCCCAGACGGCCAGAATCACGAGCACCGCCACGCCGATCAGCGACGACGCGTCGCGCGCGGCGGGCAGCACGTCGTTGTACAGCGGGTAGAGCCGCGCGTTCACCAGCCAGGTGCCGAACACCTCGGCGGCGAGGGCCACCGTGCAGCGCGCCCAGGCGAGCGAGACGAGGGAGCGGAGCGCGGGCTTTTCGGCGGAAGTTTCCATGGGGTTCAGCCTAACGCACTTCACCCGCTTCTGACAAGGCAAAACCGGCATTCTGGTACCAGAGGGGTGAGGGGATTTCCGAGCTTGGAAGCATCGAAATGGTGCCTGCGCGGTGATGACCGGGGCGCGGCGGGGGCGCATGATGAGGCCCAAGCCCCGCAGGGAACCGGGGCGAAGCAGCAATCCTTTAGGAGGGAACCACCATGAAGACCATCACCGAGAGCAAGCTTTCCCGCCGCAACTTCCTGACCGGGGCCGCCGCCACCGGAGCGCTCGCCGCGTTCGGGCTTGCCGGCTGCGCGCCGCAGGCCAAGGCCGAGTCCGCCTCCGACGCCTCCGGCAGCGCCCCCGCGAACGCGAAGGCCGACGCCTCCGCCGGCTCCGCCTCCGCCGGCTGGCTGGGCAGCGCGCCCGAGATCGCCGCGGGCGATATCAAGGAGACGAAGACCACCGAGCTTCTGATCATCGGCGCGGGCAACGGCGGCATGGCCGCAGCCGCCACGGCGGCCGACCTGGGCCTCGACTTCACCATCTGCGAGAAGTCCGGCTCGGTGCAGCGCACGCGCCACTGGTTCGGCGCCATCAACACCAAGTACACCGAGGCCGCCGGCGCGCACGTGGATACCGCCCAGCTGCTCAACGAGTTCACGCGCTACGCCTCCGGCCAGGCCGACCAGCGCGTCGTGCGCGTGTGGATCGACGAGAGCGCCGAGGTTACCGACTGGCTCGACCCCATCCTCACCTCCGCGGGCATGACCTGCGCCTTCGACAACGACATCGACCACGAGACGGGCGGCACGAGCTTCGCGCTGTTCCCGATGGAGCACTACTACTCCGGCAAGGACTCCGCCGGCGAGGCCCTCGAGCGCAACAAGGTGCTGCTGGCCTACATCAACGACAAGGGCTACGACGTCACGTACAACCACTCGCTGGCCAAGCTCGTGCAGGACGATTCCGGCAAGGTGACCGGCGCCGTGTTCGAGACGCCCGAAGGCTACGTGCAGATCGACGCCGAGAAGGGCGTGCTGCTCACCACCGGCGGCTACACCAGCAACGCCGACATGCTGCGCGCGTGCAACCCGATGGTCGACCGCTGCGTGACGCTGCAGTACGGCTCGCCGAACAACGTGGGCGACGGCATCAAGGCGGCGCTGTGGGCCGGCGCGCAGAAGGATGCCGTCGGCGCGCCCATGATCTTCGACCGCGGCGCCGTGAAGCCGGGCGAGGACGCCGGCATCGTGAGCGCGCCGGGCGAGGTGGCCACGTTCATCGGCACCGACAAGCAGTTCAACCTGGGCTCGCAGCCGCTCATGAAGGTGGCGCGCGACGGCAAGCGCTTCGTGAACGAGTCCACCCCCTACGACTTCTGCTGCTTCGCGGCGGCGGGCAACGAGGGCGGCGTGTTCTGCCAGGTGTTCGACTCCAACCTGAAGGAGGACGTGAAGCGCTTCAGCACCATCGGCTGCTCGCGCCAGACCCAGCAGCTGCTAGCCAAGCAGGCAGACGCGCCGCTCGACGAGATCTACGCCGACCAGCTGGAGAAGGGCACCATGGTGAAGGCCGACACCATCGAGGAGCTGGCCGACAAGCTTGGCTTCTCCGGCGAAGCCAAGGAGGCCTTCCTGGCCGAGGTGGAGAAGTACAACGGCTTCTACGACGCGCAGGCCGACGCCGACTTCGGCAAGGAGCCCTACCGCCTGAGCGCGCTGCGCGAGGCACCGTTCTACGGCTGCTGGTACGGCGGATCGCTGCTGACCACGGTCGACGGCATCCGCATCAACGCCGACATGCAGGCGCTCGACCCGAACAACCAGGTGATCGAGGGCCTCTACGCCGCCGGCGATTGCTCGGGCAGCATGTTCGCCAACAACTACCCCGAGTACATCGTGGGCTGCGCCTGCGGCCGCACCATCACCTTCGCCCGCCACGCCGTGCGCCACATGGCCGGCGACCTGGCGTAGCGCCCGCGCGAACCCCGACGCCTCCCTCCCTCCGAACGCCCCGCCGCGCGCAACCGCGGCGGGGCGTCTCTGCGTTGCCAAAGCCCCATCTTCGCTCCTAAAACACGCCTCGTGCGCTGAGGCGTGTTTTAGGAGCGAAGATGGGGGCGAAAGAGCGGAAGCCCCTACCCCTCGGCGGGGGCGAATGTGTCCTTGTCGGGGGCGAAGGACTGCATGGCCTCGATGGTGCGGGCGAAGAGTTCGTCCAGCTCCCAGCCGAGCATCTCGGCGCCCGAGCGGATGACGTCGCGGTTCACGCCGGCGGCGAAGCGCTTGTCCTTGAACTTCTTCTTGAGCGACTTCACCTCGAAGTCCATGACGCTCTTGCTGGGGCGCATGACGATGGCCGCGCCGATGAGGCCCGTCAGCTCCTCGGTGGCGAACAGGATCTTCTCCATCTGCAGCTCAGGCTTGGGCAGCTCGGGGTTGAAGTCGGAGGTGTGGCTCTGGATGGCGCGGATGAGCTCGGGCGAGCCGCCGGCGGCCTCGATGAGCGGCGTGGCGTACAGCGTGTGCTTCTCCGGCTCGTCGTCGTGCTCTTCCCAGTCCAGGTCGTGTAGCAGGCCCACGATGCCCCAGAACTCCTCGTTATCCGGGTCGAACTCGCGCGCGAAGTAGCGCATGGTCTGCTCCACCGTCTCAGCGTGCTCGATGTGGAACGGATCCTTGTTGTGCTCCTGCAGCAGCGCGAACGCCTCGTCGCGCGTCATGCCGGCTTCTAACGTGGCCATGGGCGATGCTCCTCTCGTTTTGCGGTCTCGTCATACTATAGCCGTGCGAGCGCACCGAAGGCCAGAGGCAGCGCGGCATTCTTCTTCGGATTCCGAAGAAGATTCAGCAATATTGCACCCGCCGTGCTGCACCAAGCTTCACAGCGGCCATTTTGTCACACTTCAAAAAACCTGTATTGAACAGGCACTTCTCGACATTTTTCCTGATCACAGTCTTGCACAAAAATGACCGCTGTGAAGCTCTGCGCAGTTTTCGCGCAAGCAACCTAGAACACGATGCCCAGCGCGTTCGCGATGAGGCCCCAGGCCACCCCGGTGGCGTACAGGCCCCCGATGATGGCGAGGTTCTGCTTCCAGTGGCGGTTCGTGCGCACGAGCACGAGCAGGCCCACGCCCGCGCTCACCAGGAGTCCCGCCAGCATCGCGCCCGAGCCCAGCACGCCGCTCACGTACAGCTGCGCGATGACGATGCTGGCCGCGCAGTTGGGCACGAGGCCCACGAGCGCCGAGCCGAACACCGAGAGCACCGGGTTCGCGCTGAGGAACTCGCCGAGCACGTCCTCCCCCACCACTTCCAGCACGCCGTTCAGCACGATGGTGATGGCGAAGATGAACAGCGTCACCTGCACCGTGTGCCTGAGCGCGCTCTTGAGGATGCCGCCCTCGCCGTCGTGGCAGTGGCAATGGTCCTGCTCGCACAGGTCGTGGATGTGCAGCGGCGCGTCAATGCGGCGCGCGAGGCGCAAGGCCGCGTCCACGATGAAGCCCATCACCATGCCGATGACGATCTTCGCGCCGAGGATCTTGAGGATCACATCGAGCGGCACCTGCTCGGCGATGAGGATGGGCAGCATCTCGTCCGACGTGGACAAAAACACGGCGAACAGCGTGCCGAGCGTGATGACGCGCCCGGCCCAGAGCGTGGCCGCCACGGCCGAGAACCCGCACTGCGGCACGACGCCCACCACCGCGCCCACGATGGGCCCCGCGGCCCCGGCGCGCTGCACGGCCGCCTGCGCCTTGCCGCCGGTCTTGTGCTCGAGCCACTCCATGGCCAGGTAGGTGACGAACAGGAACGGGATGAGGTAGAGGGTGTCCGCGACCGAATGCTCCAGTACGTGCCCCGCTATGTGCAAGAATTCTTCCATGGGTCGCTATTGTAGTCCAACGCGCGCTCGCCGGACCCGTCGTAGCCGAACGGTCATCATATGCGGAAAGTCGCGCCTTGGCGCCTCGAGGCTAGCGCCGGGATCCGGGCTTGATCGAGTCGATGTCCTTGTCGAGGTCGACCAGGTCCGCCACGCCCACGTCGAGCGCCGTCGCGATCCGGTAGAGGCCGTCCACGCCGACGGCCACCTTGCCCTTCTCGATGCGCGAGATGTACGCTCCGTCGCTCGCGCCGCCGATCATCTGGGCGAGCTTCGCCTGCGAAAGCCTCTGCGCCTCGCGGCACGCGCGCACCCTCGCGCCGACTGCTTGTCTGAACTCGATAGGTTCCATGCAGCTAGGGTATTCGCTACAATCGTCAGATGCTGGACTGATCGATCATTTTCCGAGAACGGAGTGCGGAGGCATGGACGACTCGCGCAGAAGCACCGAGAAGCTCCTGGCCCTGATGGAGCGCAGCGGTAAGACCTTCGCCGATCTGGAGGCCGCCGGCGTCGTGCGTCCCGCGCAGCTGAGGCTGCTTGAAAACGGGCGGTTCGGCGGACTGCGCACGACGACGCTCATCGAGCTGTCCGATTTCCTAGGATGCGGCGTGGCCGACGTCGTGGCCGCGATAGAACGCGACTAGGCGCGCACCTCGGCGAATGGAGGGGGCGAACGTATCGGCAGGGGCGGCGCGACGGCCGCCCCTGCCGGAGGAGGGCGGCGGGCCATCGGGAGAGAGGCCCGCCGTCATGGAGTCGCCGGCGCCGCAGAAGACGGCGCGGCGCGGAGTGGTCGTCAGCCGATGAGGGCCATCGCCTCGTCGACGGCGGCTTCAGCCTTGTCCAGCGTCTCTTCGGTGAGCTCGCTGTTGTGCGCGCCCTCGCTGTTCTCCGTCATGACGAAGTCCCAGTAGAACTGCGCCGTGCGATGCAGGTCGCGCACCGCGTCAAGGCTCTCGCCCGCAAGCGAGCCGTCCGCGATGGCGGCCTCGGTCGCGTCGATGAGGCCCTCGATGCGCGCGGCCACAGCGTGCTCGCGCTCGACCGTCTTCTCCTGGATGGCGGCCACCTCGGCCTTGATGTCGGCGTGGCAGTTCGCGCAGTCGTTGGCGATGAGGTCGTCGTTCTCAAGCGGGCTCACCCACAGGTGGCTCTTGTACTCGTTGCCGTTCTCGTCCACCGACGGCGCCATGTGGCAGTCGGAGCAGCTGTAGCCGCGCTGCGCCATGGGCGACATCTCGCCGCCGTAGTTCGTCTCGAACTCAGGATGCTGCACCTTGATCATCTCGGCGCCGGTGCGCGGGTTCACGTGGTCGACGTACCCCAGCTCGTTGTGGTTCGCCAGGATAGCGTCGGGCGTGGCCTCGGCGAGGCTCTTCCACGGGTTGTCGGCGGCCTTGTTCTCGCCGGGGAAGAAATACTCGTTGTGGCACTGGCCGCACGACATGGCACCGGCGGGCAGGCCGGCCGCCGCGTCGCCCACGTTGTCGATGAAGAACTGGCGCGTGGCCACCGCCCCGTTGTCGCGCGGACTGTCCACGTGGCAGTCGGCGCAGCTGATAGGCTCGCTCACCTGGGCCAGGATGTCGTCGAACGGTGCCTTGTTGAGCGTGGGATCGGCGCTCTGCATGCGAATGAACTCGGAGGACTTGCAGGTGAGGCAGCTGGCGAGCTGCGGATCGCGCGGCGTTTCGGAAACGTCCTTGAGCGCGTAGGTGTGCCCGTTGGGCTCGTGGTAGGCCTCGGCGTACGACGCGCCCTCCCACAGCACCTTGATCTCGGGATAGTCCTCGCTCACCTCCTTGCCGCCGGTGTTTTCGCCGTTCTGCTGGTAGGTGGCGTACTCGTTGGGGTAGACCGCCTCCCACTGGTCGGCCGTGACGATGCCGTTCTCATTCGGCGCGGGCAGGCGGACGTCGAGCGCAGGACCGTCCTCCCGGGCCGGGTTGTCGTTCATCGTGGGCGCGCACGCCGCGAGGCCCACCGCGAGCACGCCCGCACAGGTCGCGGCGATCCATACGCCCAGGGTCTTCTTTCTCGTTCTGGTTGCCATCAACTCCCTTTCTCGCATTCGATAGGCGCAAAAGCGGGGCCGGGAGGGTCGCCGAACGCCGCTTCGCGACTCGCTGGGCATCGAGCAGGGAGGAGGAGAGATCGCTGCGCGGCGGGTCGCGAAGCGGGCGGCGGCATCGGGTCGCGCGCTTTCGCTGCACCCGTTATACCGGGACGGGCGGTCGGCATCCGTTGTTTTTCTAACGGAACGGGAAGCCCCCGCGCGAACGGACGAAAACGCCCCGCGACCGCCCTCCCCTTTCGGCGAACGGCCCGTGACAAAGGGACGGGACGGCGTCACGGCCGCCCCCCAGGAGATCGCCCAGCGCAGCTGAATCCCCGAACGCGGAGCGGGGCGACCGTCTGGCCGCCCCGCTCTCGAAAAGCTTTCTTATGCGTGCGATGAAAGCCGCGAGGCTTACATCATGCCGCCCATGCCGCCGCCACCGGCCATGGCCGCCAGGGCCGCCGGATCGGGATCCTTGGGGATCTCGTTGATGGTGGCCTCGGTGATGAGGATGAGGGCCGCCACGGAAGCCGCGGACTGCAGCGCCGTGCGGGTCACCTTCACCGGGTCGTTCACGCCCATCTTGATCATGTTGCCGTACTCGCCGTTGGCGCAGTTCAGGCCTTCGCCCTTCTTCATGCCCTTCACGTGCTCCACCACGACGCTACCCTCGAAGCCGGCGTTCTGCGCGATGGCGCGCATCGGGGCCTCAAGCGCCTTGCGGATGATGGCAACGCCCACTTCCTCGTCCTTGTCGGCGGCCTTCACCTTCTTGAGCGCGGGCAGCGCGTCCACGAGCGCCACGCCGCCGCCGGCGACGATGCCCTCTTCCACAGCCGCGCGGGTGGCCTGCAGGGCGTCCTCGATGCGGGACTTCTTCTCCTTGAGCTCGGACTCGGTGGCAGCGCCCACCTTGAGCACGGCCACGCCGCCGGACAGCTTCGCCAGGCGCTCCTGCAGCTTCTCGCGGTCGAAGTCGGAATCGACGCGCTCGAGCTCGGCGCGGATCTGATGGATGCGGTCCTCGATGGCCTTCTTGTCGCCGGCACCGTCCACGATGAGGGCGGTGTCCTTGGTCACCTTGACCGTCTTGGCATGGCCCAGCATGTCGATGCGGGCATCGGCCATGGTCATGCCGAAATCCTTGTCGATCACCTGCGCGCCCGTGACAGCCGCGATGTCCTCGAGGATGCGCTTGCGGCGGTCGCCGAAGCCGGGGGCCTTGATGGCCACGCAGTTGAACGTGCCGCGCAGCTTGTTCAGCAGGATGGTGGCCAGCGCCTCGCCCTCGACGTCTTCCGCGACGATGAACAGCGGGCGGCCGGACTTCATGATCTCCTCCAGCAGCGGCACCATGTCCTGGATGTTGGTGACCTTCTGGTCGGTGAGCAGGATGTAGGGGTCGTTGAGCACGGCCTCCATCTTCTCCATGTCGGTGGCCATGTACGGCGAGATGTAGCCGCGCTCGTACTGCATGCCCTCCACGATGTCCATTTCCAGGCCGAAGGTCTGGCTCTCCTCAACGGAGATGGCACCGTCGTTGCCCACCGCGCTCATGGCCTCGGCGATGGCGTTGCCGATCTCGGCGTCGCCGGCGGAGATGGTGCCGACGTTGGCGATCTGGTCCTTCGTGGACACCGGCGTGGCGTCCTTCTTGATGGCCTCGACGATGGCGTCGGTGGCCTTCTGGATGCCGCGGCGGATGCCGAGCGCGTCGGCGCCGGCGGTCACGTTGCGCAGGCCCTCGGACACGATGACGTCGGCCAACAGCGTGGCGGTGGTGGTGCCGTCGCCGGCCACGTCATTCGTCTTCACGGCCACCTCGCGCACCAGCTGGGCGCCCATGTTCTCGACCGGATCCTCCAGCTCGACTTCCTTGGCCACGGTCACGCCGTCGTTGGTGATGACGGGCGCGCCGTAGGACTTCTCCAGCGCCACGTAGCGGCCCTTGGGGCCGAGCGTCACCTTCACGGCGTCGGCCAGCTTGCTCACGCCGGCAGCGAGCGCGCTGCGGGCATCGGCCTCGAACTTGATATCTTTAGCCATTGCGGATGCTTCCTTTCGTAATGCGGAATCGGCACGTTGGGGTTAGGCGAACACGGCGTACAGGTCGTCGGCACGCAGGATGAGGACGTCCTCGCCCTCCACGTTGATCTCGGTTCCGCCGTACTTGCCGTACACGACCTTGTCGCCCACCTTCACCGGGACGGGAACCAGGTTGCCGTCCTTGTCGGTCTTGCCGTCGCCCACGGCCAGCACGGTGCCGCTCTGGGGCTTCTCCTTCGCCTCGGTGGCCAGGTACAGGCCCGAAGCCGTCGTCTCCTCGGCCTCGTCGGCCTTGACGATGACGCGATCACCCAGAGGTTTCAAATTCATAACGCTGCCTTCCTTTCGTCCGACCATTGTACGAAACTGGTTATCGCACGTTTGCTATTTAACCACTCGTTCGTGGTGACTGCTAGCACTCCGTGGTAACGAGTGCTAAGCACTGCGTAATCATAGCATCATCGCCCCCCAATGCAAGCGGTTTCGAGGAAATCTGAGCGCCCATCGCTGAGATTTGACGCAATCGTCAAACGATCGCCACAATTGCCGACGAGGCCCCGAGCGAAGCCCGCGCGCCCTCGGCGCTTAGCGCAGACCCGGCTTCACGAGGCCGCCCTCGTAGGCGCGCACCACGAGCTGGGCGCGGTCGTGGGCGTCGAGCTTCGCCATGATGCGCGCGAGGTGGGTTTTCACCGTGGCCGGCGAGATGAACAGGTCGGATCCTATCTCCTCGTTCGTCAGGCCGCGCGCCACCAGCACGAGGATCTCGCGCTCGCGGTCGGTGAGCGCGGCGAACGAGCCCGTGCGCGGCCCGGCCGCCAGGCTGGCCGGGCGCGAGGCCACGAACGTCTCGATGAGCCGGCGCGTGATGGAGGGCTCGATGAGCGCGTCGCCCTGCGCCACCACGCGTACGGCGGCCACGATCTCGTCGGGCTCGGCGTCCTTCAGCAAAAAGCCGCTCGCGCCCGCGGCTAACGCGTCGTAGACGTATTCGTCCAGGTCGAACGTCGTGAGGATGAGCACGCGCACGCCCTCGAGCTCCGCGTCGGCGCGGATGGCGCGCGTGGCCTCGATGCCATTCATGCGCGGCATGCGGATGTCCATGAGCACCACGTCGGGACGCAGCCGCCGCGCGAGCTCCACGGCCTCCCCGCCGTCGCGGGCCTCGCCGACCACCTCGATGCCGTCGTAGGACATGAGGATGAGCTTGAACCCGCTGCGCACGAGGTCCTGATCATCCGCCACCAGCACGCGCACCTTGCTCTCCATCCGCTACGCCTCCGTTCCCCTCACCGGGATGCTCGCCACCACGCGGAACCCGCCGCCCGCCTTCGCGCCCGCCGAGAACGCGCCGCCCAGCAGGTGCACGCGCTCGGCCATGCCCTCGATGCCGTGGCCGCCGCCCGCGCGGAGCGCGTCGCCCTCGCAGCCGCGCCCGTCGTCCTCCACGACGAGCCGCGCCTGGCCGTCCTCGAGCGCGACGCGGATGGCCGCCGAGCGCGCCCCCGCGTGGCGTACGATGTTGGTAGCCGCCTCGCGGGCGATGCCGAACAGCGCCATGTCCACGTGCGCCGGCACGCGCGCGCGATCGTAGGAGGACTCGTCGAGCGCGGCGTCGATGCCGGCGCCGCGCAGGTAGGAAGCCAGGTCGGCCAGCCGGTCGGTGCCGGCGGTGGGCGAGGTCTCCGCTTCGTCGCCGCAGCGCAGCACGCCGATCATGCTGCGGATGTCATCGAGCGCGCCCTTCGCGGTGGCGCGCACCGTGGCGATAGCCTCCTTGGCCGCCGCCGGGTCGCGGTCGATGAGCCGCTCGGCTGCCGCGGCCTGGATGCTCACGGCCGACAGCGAGTGCGCCGTGATGTCGTGCACCTCGCGCGCGATGCGCACGCGCTCCTCCTCCACGCGACGGGCGGCCTCCTCCTCGCGCGAGCGCTCGGCCTCGGTGGCGCGCTCCTCCACGGCCTGGACGTAGGCGCGGTGCACGCGGTAGGCGTAGCCGGCGAACGCGGCGGCCACCACGAGCGCGATGTTCTGGAAGCGCGTGAAGAACGCGAGGCTGGCCGTGCGCGAGGGCGCGTCGGCGAACAAAAGCCCGATCACGGCCACGGCCGCCCCCACGACCGCCTCGGCGCGGCCGCGCTCGTGGGCGATGGTGTAGAGCGCCACCACCGGTCCGACGATGGTAAGCGAGAAGCCGCTGAACGAGTTCTGCAAACTCAGGAACGCGACGAAGCAGAAGGCGAACACCGGCCACGGGTAGCGCCGCCGCACGATGAGCGGCAGCGTGGTGAGGGCGAGCGCCACGAACACCTGCACATTGGGCACGACGTTCACCATGCCGAGGTACTGGCGCAGCGCGAGGTCGGGGATGACGATGTTCGATGCCGCCAGCATGAGCTGCCCGCAGCCGAACAGAAACGCCACGGCCGTCACCGCGACGTCCACCGCCCAGTCCTTCGCCGTCATCGGCCGGTTGTTCACCAGAAAGTTTTCCATGCCCCCATACTAAGCCAGCCGCCCGCCCCGCGCCATACTCCATCGGGTGTAGGGGTGAGACAAAGGGACGGGGCAGGGTGACAAAGGGCCGGGGTAATGTCACGTTCTCGGGAGGCTTGCGGCTTGCAGACGCGCCGGGGAACGTGACAATATCCCTTTGTCACCCTCAAAATGGCATAAAAGGGGACTGTCCCCTTTTATGCCAAATACTCCTTCACGGCGGTGGCGGCTTCGCGGCCGCTGTTCACTTGGTTGCCGAAGGCGGTGCCGGGCATGTTGATGGTGTACACGTTGCGGTAGAGCATGTTGCCGTCGTTGCCGATGGCGTAGAGGCCCTCGATGGGGTCGCGGTCGCCGTCGAGCACGCGACGCTCTTTGTCGGTGGTGATGCCGCCGACGGAGAAGAAGTAGCTGTACGAGAGCTTGGCCAGGTAGAACGGCGCGTTCTCGATGACCACCATGAGCTCGGCGGGCTTGCCGAAGTCGGTGTCGGCCCCGGCCGCGCACAGCTCGTTGTAGTGGTCAACCGTGGCCTTGAGCGCGTCGGCGTCAAGGTCGAACTTCCCCGCCAGCTCCTCGATGGTGTCGCCGCGGTAGAGGCTGTCGCCGTCGTTTTTGGACACGGCGTCGTCGAACATCTTCTTCGCGTCGTCGTCTTTGCCGAAGAACCGATCGAAGATGCCCTGGTCGAACACCACGTAGTTCTCCTTGTTCGACTTGCCGGGGATGCACTGGAGCACCAGGTTGTCGTCGGCGAGGTTCTCGCGCGAGTAGCGCTGGCACGCCTCGTTCACCCACAGCACCGGGCCGCCCGCCGCGATGCCGAAGTAGCCGTTGATGGGGTTCTCGGCCGCGTCGTGGAAGTCGATGGGCGGGAAGGCCTGGATGGCGTAGAGGATGGACTGGGCCGACTGCGCCATGAAGTTGCGCGCGCCCTGGTCCATGGCCAGGCGGTAGCCGTCGCCGGCGGCGTTGGGCGAACCCACGATGTGGATGCCGTCGGTGTCCCAGCCCTGCTCGGCGATGACCTCGGCGTTGCCGCCGAAGCCGCCGGTGGCCAGCACCACGGCGCGCGCGTTGTACTGCACGACGCCCTCGTCGCCCTCGGCGTAGGCCCCGGTCACCTTCTTGTCGCCGTCGCGCATGATGCCGTTCACGGTGGTGTTGAGGTGCACCTCCGCCCCCAGCTCGTCGAGGCGCGCCTTCATGGGATCGACGTAGCCCACCTGGGCTTTCCCGTCCTGGAACCAGTGGAACGTGGGGAACAGGCCGCCGTAGTAGTCATCCACGTTGCCGGCGTACAGCACGCCCTGCTCCTGGCACCACTCGATGTTCTCGGCCGACTTGTTCACCAGGTCGAGCCACAGATCGCCGTTCTGGCGGTGCTGGCCGCGCGTGAGCTCGGCCTCGATGATCTCGGCGGGCTCGATCTCGATGCCCTGCTCGCGCTGCAGCGTCGAGTTGACCGCGAACATGCCCTCGACGAAGCTGGCGTTGCCGCCCACCTGTGAGCCCTTCTCCACCAGGATGAACTTCGTGCCGTCGAGCGCTGCCTGCACCGCGCACGCCAGCCCGCTGCCGCCCGCGCCCACGATGAGCAGGTCGGTGTCGTAGGTCTTGTCGACGTTGGCCGGGGCAGGGCTGCCGAGCACCGCGTCGCCGTTCGTGCCCGTGCCGGTGCCGCCGGCGTCGCCCTGGCCCGTGGCCTGGGGCTCCTGCGCGCACGCGGTCAAACCGCCCGCCAGCGCCAGCGCGCCCGTGGCGCATGCGCCGGCCAAAAACGCGCGGCGCGACACGCCGGAGTTGCTCGCATCTTCGTTCATGGGGAAGACCTCGCTTCCTTGTCCGGAGCCGCTCGTCGCGGACGAGGGACGCCCGCCGCGGCTTTCGCGAATAGGTACGAGATCATTCTTCCATGGGGGTGTCGAGGCCCGGTTCCCGCCCCTTTGCACCTTGGCAACCGGCCGACAACGCAGAGCTCAGCGCGGCGGCGGCTAGCCTTGCGCGTCCTCCTCGTCGAGGGACGCGGCTACCGCCTGGCCAACCAGCTGGCCGAACGCCCCGTTCGCCGCCAGGCCGTCGGGGCTGCCCGCAGCCGCCGACCCGCAGCAGAACACGCCCGGGATGGCCGCGCCCGCCGCGTTCAGCACGCGGCCCTCGCCGTCGGTCTTCACGCCGCCGCGCGACTTGTAGCGCACGGGGAACTGCTTGAGCGCGTAGAAGGGGCCTTCAAGCGGGCGTAGGCTCAGCACACGGCCGAAGTCGTCGTCCTTGCCCGCCTTCACCAGCTCGTTGTAGCGGTCGATCGTGGCCGCGAGGGCGTCGCCCGGCAGCCCCGTCGCCTCGGCGAGCTCTTCCGCAGTGTCGCACGGGCCCGCGAAGCGCTTCGCGTTCTGGCTGGTCAGCTGCGCGATACTGCGCGATTGGCCGCTCTCGGCCAGCTGCTTGTCGAACACCGTCCACCAAAAGCCCCGCTCGCCGGCGAAGCAGGCGTTCGCCACCGCGCCGGATCCGTCCTCGCGGGCGAAGCGAGCGCCCAGCGCGTCCACGGCCACCACCGGTCCGAACAGGCTCCACGCCGCCGCCTGCGGCAGGTCGCTCGTGAGCGGCGCCGCTTTGTCCATGCCGGAGAGCTGGCCGCCCGCCGCCGCGCACAGAAGCTGGCCCTCGCCCATGGACGCCACGGTGTAGCAGCCGACGCGCTCGTAGTCGGGCGTGTAGGCGTGCACGAGCGGCTGGCTGCTGGCGAACCCGCCGGTGGCCACCACGACGCGCCGCGCACGCACGTCGGTCACCGTCCCCCCGCTCACGGCCGCGAACCGCACGCCGCACACGGAGCCGTCCGCTGCGAGGATGAAGGCTTCGGCCCGCAAGCCGGTGGAGAACAGCGCCCCCTTCTCCGACAGCCCGTCGCGCAGAGGGACCATCGCGCTCTCCATGTCGCCGAGACCGTTCTTCGGCAGCAGGATCGAGCCGTTCTCGCCGTCGCGCGCATAGGTCGCAGGGTCGGCGAACTGCGCGCCGTACTCGTCAACCAGGTGGTCGACCCAGGCGGGCGCCGCCTCGAACAGGCGCTTGGCGAAGTCGAGATCGGTCACGCCGGCGGCCTCGAGCTCCTTCTTGCGCGCGCCCCATTCGGAGGCGGCATCGGCCTTGATACCCGCAGCGCGCTGCACGCCGCTGCCCGCCACGCGCATCACGCCGTTCGACGTGAAACTCTCCCCGCCCAGAAGGTCGAGCTTGTCCGCCACCATGACGGAACGCTTGGCCTCGAGGGGCGCCATGGCGGCCGAGAGCCCGGCGATGCCGCTGCCCACCACGAGCACGTCCACGTCCGAGGAGAACGAGACAGCCGGCTGGCCCATGACGCTCGCATCCTCGGCCTTGCCGCCGACAACGCTCGCATCGAGGGGGTTCGCCGGCAGCTGGCCCGATTCGCACGAACCGAGGACGCCCCCGGCGGCGAGGGCGGCGGTCGATATGCCGGCGAGTTTGAAGAACGAGCGGCGCTCCATGGCGTGCGGCTCCTTTTGAGCGAGGGCGGTCGTGCGGATCCCGATCTGAGCAGAGTATAGTGACGCCCCCGCCGCGCACGAGGGCGGCAGGGGCGTTCGCCACGCAATCTTCGCAGGAGTAGTGCGGCTGCCGTCCCGCTCCTTACCCGTAGAACTCCACGTCGGGCGACGGGGGCTCCAAGGCGCGCTTGAAGGCGGTGGCGCGGACGGTGCGCAGCACGCGCTCCACGTCGCGCTCGGCGAACCCGGCTCGCACCAGGCCTTCCGCATCCAGGCCCTGCTCGATGTGCGCGAACAGCAGCTTGTCCAGCGTGTCGTAGTCGATGCCCATGCTCTTCTCGTCCTCCTGGTCGGGCGAGAGCTCGGCGCTCGGCGGCTTCGCGAACACGCGCTCGGGGATGGGCGGCTGCGCGCCCTCGGCCTCCGCGCGCTCGTTGCGCCAGCGCGCCACGGCGTACACGTCGCTCTTGTACAGGCCGCCGATGGGGGCGAACGCGCCGGCCGTGTCGCCGTAGAGCGTGGAGTAGCCCATCATGGCCTCGCTCTTGTTGCCCGTGTTCACCAGCATCCAGCCGTGCGCATTCGACAGCGCCATGAGGCACACCATGCGGCAGCGCGCCTGCGTGTTCTCGGCCGCGAGGCCCTTGAGCTCGCCGCCGCACGCCCGCGCGAGCACGCGCTCGAAGGCCTCGAACGGCTCGCAGATGGACACGACCTCCGCGCGGATCCCCAGATTGTCGGCCAGTTCGCGCGCGTCCTCCACCGAATGCTCGCTCGAGTAGGGGCCCGGCAGCAGCACGCCGTGCACCCGCTCCGCGCCGAACGCGTCTGCGCACATCGCCGCCACCAGGGTCGAGTCCATGCCGCCCGACAGCCCTATCACCACGTCGGTGAACCCTGCGCCCTCCGCGAACTCCTTGAGCGCGCCAACGCACGCGTCGTACTTCTCGCCCGTCTTCATACGCCGATCCTTTCGCTCGCCCAGCCGCTGCCCCCAGTGTAGGCGCGTCCTGTTTCCACCCGGTTGCGGATTACTGAATGGCGCGGATGCGCTCGGCCAGCCACTCGGCCCACGCCTCCACGCCCTCGCCCGTCGTGGCCGCGATGGGGAAGATGGGCGCGGCCGGATTGAGCTGGCGCACCGCGCGCTCGAACTCGTCGCGGTCGAAGTTGAACACGGGCATGGTGTCCACCTTGTTGAGCACCACGGCCTCGGCCGCCTGGAACACGCCCGGGTACTTGAGCGGCTTGTCGTGGCCTTCGGGCACAGAGAGTATCATCACCTTGAGGTTCTCGCCCAGGTCGAAGTCGGTGGGGCACACGAGGTTGCCCACGTTCTCCACGATGATGAGGTCCAACCGCGCGAGGTCGAGCACGTCGATGGCGCGCTTGATCATGGCGCCCTCCAGGTGGCACGCGCCGCCCGTGTTGATCTGCACGGCGGCGATGCCTTGCGCCTTGATCTTCTCGGCGTCCACCTTGCTGGCGATGTCGCCCTCGATGACGGCGATGTTAAACTCGTCGCGCAGCGCGTCGATGGTGGCGAGGATCGTAGACGTCTTGCCGGAGCCGGGGCTGGCCAAAAGATCGAGCACGAACACGCGGTTCTCAGCGAAGCGCTGCCGCAGCTCGGCGGCGATCTCCTCGTTCTTCTGCAAGATGGGTTGCTTCAGGTCTATCTGCATGGCTGCTCCTCGGCCTCCTCGCCGTCGGGGATGTCCACCTCGATGCTGTCGATCTGCAGCTCGCGGCCGGCGATGAGCTCGGTGGCGAAGCTGCCGCATTCGGGGCACAGCATGTGGAAGCGGTCGTGCTCGTATTCCGCGCCGCACTCGAGGCAGCGGCTCTTCGGCCTGACCATCGTTATCTCGAGCTCGGCGCCCTCGCACAGCGTGCCGTCGGTGAGCACCTCGAACGCGAACTCGAGCGCGTCGGCGATGGCCTCGGTCATCTCGCCCACCGACAGGCTCACCTTGAGCACCCGCGTGGCGCCGGCCTGCTCGGCCGAGGCGGTGACCGCGTCCATCACGCCGGTCATGATTCCCAGTTCGTGCATGACGCTCCTTCCTTTGTTCGCGATCATGGTAGCCCAACCGCGCCGGTCACGCCCGCCTCGTTGAGCAAACGGCACGCACGCCTCCGCCGAAAGCTGCGCTCGCGGGCCCCGTTCGCGAAACGGCCCGCCGCGATGCGACGGGCCGTGCCAAAGCGAGCGGGATGCGGGGCCTTACTTCTTGGCCTTCGCCTTCTTGAGCGCGAGCTCCTCGGCGGCCTCCTCGGCTTCCTCGGCCGCGATCTCGGCGTTCTGCTTCTTGATGCGACCAGACAGGACGATGCGCGCGATGAGCAGGCTGCCCTCGTAGAGCGCGATCATGGCCGCGAACATCAGCAGCATGGTGACCGGCGAGGCATCGGGCGTGGCCATGGCCGAGATGACCATGAGCACCACGTACACCATCCGCCAACTGCCGCGCAGCTTCTTATACGGCACCACGTCGAAGATGACTAGGTAGAACACCACAAGCGGCAGCTCGAACGCCACGCCGAAGCCGATCTCGAACTTCACGATGGTGTCGATGTAGGTTGACATGCGCGGCGCCACCGTACCGAAACCCGCAGCTTGGTCGGTGAGCCACTGGAACGCAGGATTCAGGATAATGAGGTAGCAGAAGATCGTGCCGAACACGAACAGCGCGACGGCCGCACCGAACGTGGGGACGAACCACTTGCGCTCGCTCGGCTTCAGAGCCGGCAGAAAGAACGCGAGAATCTGCCACAAGATGACAGGGGCGCATGCGACGAGCGAGGCCCAGACAGACACTTTGAAGCGGGTCGAGAAACCCTCGAATGGATCAAGGGCCAAGGTGGATGCAAAGCCCTGAGCGTCCTGGGGAAGGAACTCGGCGATGGGTTGCAACAGGAAATGGCCGATCGTCTCCGAGGCCATGTAAAAGACGACGACAGCTACAGCCAGGCAGGCGATAATGCGCACGAGGCGCATGCGCAGCTCGCCCAGGTGGTCGAAAAGGGGCATACGTGCCGGTCCGATGGGCATGGCTTACTCCCCCTTCTCGTTCTGGGCCGCGGCCTTGGCGGCCTCTTCGGCGGCTTTCTTGTTGGCCGCGCGCGTGGCGGCGGCCTTCTTCGCGGCGGCGGAGCGGGCGGCGGCCTTCTCGGCTTCGGTCTTCGCCGCAGCGGGCTTGGGTGCGGGCTTCTTCGCCGCGGCCGGCTTGGGCGCCGCAGGCTTGGCGGTCGGCTTGGACACCGCAGGCTTCGTCGTCGCAGGCTTGGCCGCGGGCTTCGTGCCGTACAGCTCGTCGGCCGAGGGCTTCGGCTTCGCGGCTGCCGTCTCGGCGGGCTTCGCGGCAGGCTCTTCGGCAGCCGGCTTCTCGAATGAGCCGTCGGGCTTCGCCACCGGCTTCGCGGCGGCAGCAGCCGTGCCGGCGGCAGCGGCGGTCGTCGTCGCGGCAGCGGCCTTCTTCTCCTCGGCGGCCTTCTTGGCGGCGCGCTCCTTGTCGTACTTCGCCTTGCGCTCGGAGAAGCTCTCGGTCTTCTCCTGCTTCTTCTCGTCGCCCGCCACCTTCGACAGGGCCTCGAGCGGGTTCTTGAAGGGCTCGTCGGAGGTGGGGTCGTAGACTTCCGTCTTGATGACCTTGTTCATCTCCTCTTGAGCGCTTCTGAATTTATTGATGGCCTTCCCCAGCGTCTTCGCCATTGCGGGCAGTTTGTCGGGCCCGACAATAAGGAACCCGAACAGCAGGATGAGGAAGAACTCGAATGGGCCGATTCCAAACAAAGCAAACCCCTTTGTGCGGTTTCTCTACTCTCCACCGCGCCCCGTGCGCGGCAACGATTTATAGTATCACAACCACGCGCGGGCAAGCTGAACGAGCTTCCTTTACAGAAAAAGCATGGCGAGACGGCAAGGCCCGGCAGGGGGCGTCGTTGGCGTGCGGTGTCAGCAGGAGCGTCTCCAGTTGGCACCGCACGGGATCCTTCGACTCCGGCCTTCGGCCTCCGCTCAGGATGACAAAGGCTAGCTGCCCAAGAACGCGAGGGCCACGGTGGGGATGCCGAGGGCCAGCACGAGGATGATGCACACCACGATGGTGAAGATCTTCTTCGTCCTGGCCGCCGCCTCGCGACGCTCCTTCTCCTTGAGTTCCCGCTCCTGCGCCGCCTTGATGCGCGCGCTCTTCTGCTGTGCCGTCAGTTTCTGATTCGTTCCCATGTTCTACACCCTCAGCTTGCCGCGGATCTCGATGACGCGGGCGATGTTCTTGGCAACCTCCACGCCCACGTTCCACTTGCTCTTCTCGTACAGCGTGACGCCGTCCACCATGGTCATGAGGATGTCTGCACCGCTGCACGTGTTCACCACCGCCGACACGGGGTCGGTGGTGGGCGTCTGATGCGAGCCGGACAGGTCCACCGCGATGATGTCGGCGCATTTGCCGATGTCGAGCGAGCCTATCTTGTCGTCCAGCTTGAGCGCGCGGGCGCCCCCGATGGTGGCCATCTCCAGCATGGTGGCCGAGTCGAGGAACGTGCCCACGTTCACCGCGCGCTGCACGAGCATGCCGATGCGCATCTCGGTGAGCATGTCGGTGGAGTCAGTGGCCGCCGGCGAGTCGGTGCCCAGGCCCAGGCGCAGGCCGGCACGCATGAACTCGTTGATGGGGGCCACGCCCATGCCCAGCTGCGCGTTGCAGCGCGGGCACACGGCCACGGACACGTCGTACTCCTTGAGCTTCTGGATGTCCTTGTCGTCCACGTGCACGCAGTGGATGGCCAGCACGTTGTCGGACTCGAAGGCACCCCAGTTCAGCGCATAGCGCACGGGCGTCGTGCCCGTGGGCAGCCACGGCGGGATCTCCACGAAGCCGCGCTTCTCGTCCATGCGCTGCACCGAGAAGGGCGACGAGCCGTACTTGATGAAGTTGTACTCCTCGCGGTTGCCGGCCATGTGCATGGCCACGGGCACGTTCTCGCGGCGGGCGAACTCGGTCACCTTGCCGAACACGGACGGATGGCACACGTACATGGCGGCCGGCGCCACGCCGATGGTGATGCGCGACGAGTCCACTTCCTCGCGCCAGTGCATGATGTCGTTCTCGGCCACGCGCATGGCGTAGTCGACGCGGCGCTTGTCCATGGCGCCCACCTCGCGGTAGATGACGCTGCGCATGCCGAGCTTCTGCGTGGCGGTGCAGGCCGCGCCCGTGGTGGTGATGTCGGCCACCGTGGTGATGCCGCTGGAGAGCGCCTCGAGGCCGCCGAGGATGGCGGAGTCGTACCAGTCGCCCACGTCCATCTTCGCGCTCTTCTCCAGGATGGAGGTGATCCACGTGGTGTAGGGCACGTCGTGCACGATGCCGCGCATGACGGAGTTCTCCAGGTGCGTGTGCAGGTCCACCAGGCCCGGCATGAGGGCGGCTTGGCCGTAGTCGACGATCTCCTCGTCGGGATAGCGCAGCTTGAGCATGTCGGTGGTGCCGATGTCGCGGATGATGCCATCGCGGACGAGCACCGCGCCGTTCTTGAACGGCTCCGACGTGATGGGAAGAATGTATTGTGCGCACAGTAGCATACCGCTCCGCCTTTTCTCCCGAATCTCGTTCATTTCGTGTGGGCCGTATCATAGCATTCCCGGCCGCCTCTCCTCCAAAGACACAGAGGGCAATCGGTGGGGGCGCTGACGAACTGGCGCGGGGAGCAGCGCGCGAAACGCACGGACGAAGCTGTGGAAAAACCGGGCGGCGGGAATTCGGGCGGGGCATCGCGGAAAGCAGCGCTATACTTCGGCCTATGCAAACGCTTGACATGACATACATCCACGCGCCCGCCACGTACGACTTCCGCGAGCGCTCCATCATGTACGGGCCCGTGTCCGACATGGTGCCCTCCACGCCCATCTTCGAGATGTACCCGCTCGGGCTCACGACGCTCTGCGAGTACCTCGAGCGCCACGGGCTGCGCGCGCGCATCTACAACCTGGCGTCGATGATGCTGCACAAGAAGAACTTCGACGTGGAGCGGAACCTGGCCGCGCTCGACTCGCACATGTTCGGCATCGATCTGCACTGGATGCCGCACTGCCACGGCTCCATCGAGGTGGCGAAGATTTTGAAGCGCCTGCACCCGCACGTGCCGGTGTCGTTCGGCGGGCTGTCGGCGAGCATCTTCCACGAGGACCTCATCGCCTACGACTGCGTCGACTACGTGTTCCGCGGCGACTCCACCGAGGAGCCCATGCGCATGCTCATCGATCGCGTGTCGCGCGCGGCGCGCACGCACACGCCGGTGGGCGATCTGTCGGACATCCCGAACCTCACGTGGAAGGACGCCTCGGGGGCCGTCCGCATCAACCCCTTGAGCTGGGTGCCCGACGACATGGACGCCATCTCGCTCGACTACGCCTACCCCATGAAGGGCGTGCTGCGCCACCACGACATGACCAGCTACCTGCCCATGAAGGGCTGGCTCTCCTACCCCGTGACGGCCAGCCTCACCTGCCGCGGCTGCGCGCGCAACTGCGCCACCTGCGGCGGCAGCGCCTACGCGTTCAAGAACCACTTCGGCCGCCGGCGCGTGGCGTGGCGCGACCCGAAGCTTCTGATCCGCGACATCGAGAACGTGCAGAACCACGTGTGGGGGCCCATCTTCGTGCTGAACGACTTTCTGCAGGCGGGCGAGGAGTACACGCACGAGTTCATCACCGGGCTCAAGGGCAAGGTGCACAACCCTATCGGCTTCGAGTTCTTCGGCCCGCCGCCGGGGGGCGACGAGTTCTACCAGCTGCTCGACGACAACCTGGGCAACTGGTCGGTGGAGATCTCGGCCGAGAGCCACGATGACGACGTGCGCAAGGCCTTCGGCAAGGGCCACTACAAGATGGCCGAGCTTGAGGAGACCATCGTCGACGCGCTGAGCCACCCCAACTGCGAGCGGTTCGACCTATACTTCATGACCGGCATCCCGCAGCAGACCGCCGCGAGCGTGCGCGAGACAGGCGCCTACGTGCAGCATCTCTACGAGCGCGTCGGGTACGACCCGCGGCTCGTGGTGCTGACCTCGCCGATGGCGCCGTTTCTGGACGTGGGGTCCATCGCGTTCGACAACCCGGAGAAGTACGGCTACAAGCTGCGCGCCCGCACGTTCGAGGAGCACCGCGAGCGCATGATCCTGCCCTCGTGGAAGCACATCATGAACTACGAGAGCGACTACATGAGCGTGGACGAGATGGTGGACGCCACCTACGACGCGGCGCTGGACGTGAACCGCATCAAGGGCGAGCACGGCATCCTGGACGCGGGGATGGCAGCCGCCACCGACAAGCGCATCCGCGAGGCGCGCGAGCAGATGAACCGCCTGGACGACGTGCTGTACAACGGTACCGGCCGCATCGATGCGCGCCTGGGGGCGCTGAAAGCCGAGTTCGAGCGGCTCTCCGAGAACACCGTGGCCGAAAAGTCGGAGCTGAACTGGGCCTTCGACGTGAAGCCGACGCATGCGAAACACCTGGCGAAGCTGTGGCTGGCCAACGAGCCGGCCAACGCGCTGGCGAAGCTGACCGGCAAGTGGCGACCCGCCGCGAGCGACTTCGAGTATCCGGACCAGACTACCGGCGAGCTCTCCCCCGCCTGGAACGCCGACGGCACGCCCAACTGCACGTTCAAAGGCATGGCCGTGGACGGCATGGGCGACGGGCGGGCGCTCGCCGACGAGAGCGGCGCGCAGGTGGCCGCATTCGGCAGCGTGGTGGCCCCCGGATTCTCGGAGGCGAACACGAACGAGGCTTTCGACGCCGCGAACGCCCAGCTCGAGGCCGGACGCGCGGGTACGGGTGTGGAGGCCGGGCGCTACGCCGCCATCCGCGCCGAGGCCGCGCGCACCGTCGAGCGCGACCCGCTGCTCGAGCAGATGATGGCCGAGGAGCGCGAGCGCGCCGAGGCTCTAGCGCGCGGAGAGGTGGCGCGCACCGTGCCGCGCGACGCCGGCGGCCTGCAAGGAGCCGGCGGCGCCAAGGGCGCCCGTGAGGCCCGCAAGCTGGGAGAGCTGCGCGATAGGAAGGCGGAGTAAGGAACGCGTCGGCGCTGCGCAGCAATCCCCTGTTCGGCGCAGCGCACGAGAATTCCGGTTTCGTGGCAGGTTTCGGCGGAAATCCGCCTTTTTAACGGCAACGGAAGCACGGCTCGTTGTTGGAGCGAACCCTGCTTTCGCATTTCCCCTGTTCACCGGCGAGGACTTTTTCATTGCCCACGCAATCCCCTTCCGATAAACGCAGATTTCCGTCGATTTCTGCCACGAACTCGCGTTCTCCACGCACTCGCCCCGCAGCCCCCGCCTCCTCATTAGCAAATGGGTAAGAATAGGAGAGCACGCATGCGGTTCGCGGTGCCGCAGCGGGCCGACCATCTGCGGAGAACCTGCGAGATAGTGACCGACTTCTCGAGGCGTCGCGCTATACTGGGGCTTCACGAAACCGAAGCCACGTTTACCTGATGGAGTGCCACCTGTGAGCATCGACACCGCCACCGGCAAGGAAGCGCCTGCGGACCTCTCGTCCGCGCGCGTGAAAGAAATCTTCTCGGCCATCGCGAAGAAATACGAGCGGTTCAACGCCGTTTCGAGCTTCGGCGCGTACAAGGCGTGGCTCGCCGGCATGATGCGCCAGGCCCCCATCGGCCCGGACGACGACGTGCTCGACATCGCGGGGGGCACGGGCGACGTGACGTTCACCGTGGCGCGCGCGAAGCGGCCGGCCCACATCCAGTGCACCGATCTGGTGGACGAGATGCTCGACGTGGCGCGCATGCACTACGCCGAGGGCAAGGCGGGCGGGGTGCCGGTGGACTTCGAGGTGGTGGACGCGCAGGACATCCCCTACGAGGACGCCAGCTACGACGCGATCACCATGGCCTACGGCATCCGCAACATGCCCGAGCGCGACCGGGCGCTCGCCGAGATGTTCCGCGTGCTCAAGCCCGGCGGCTCGCTCGTGTGCCTGGAATTCAGCACGCCGCCGAACGCCATGTGGCGTGCGCTGTACGGGTTCTATTTGAAGCACCTCATCCCGTTCTGGGGCGGGCTCATCACGGGCGACCGCGAGGGGTTCGTGTACCTGGCGCGCTCGATCAGGGCGTTCCCCGACCAGCAGGGTCTGGCCGCCATGATGGAGAAGGCCGGCTTCGAGGATGTGACCTGGAAAAACTACACCGGCGGCATCGCCGCCGTGCACGTGGCGAGGAAACCGGAATAACCGGGCGCGGCCGATTATTGAAGGAACCACTGCCACGCGGGTACCTGCTCTACACGCCTCCCTTCCCGTTTGTAAGTCGTCTTCTCTCCTTGCCCGACGATGAGCGTCGCCTGCTCGAGCCCTTGCTCGCCCATCGCCTCCCACAAAGCTCTAAGCTCGCGATCGAGTGTCTTCGGGTCGTCGACGCGTGTTGCCACTTGCCAGAGGCAGCTCGCATCTCCGTCCAGCACGTCGCCGACCACGAAATCGACTTCGTAGCCATGTTCTTTCGTCCGAAGCGACGCGATGCCCTCCCGGCGAAGCCCTATCGTTCTTCGACGAAGTTCGAGGTACACCGCATTTTCAAGTCGTTGACCGGCATCGTTCGTGTTTGCACGGGCATTGGCGAGAGCCAATCCGGGATCGATCGCGTACACCTTGGGCGAAGTCGTGCTGCTCTCGGCAAGGGAGAACGCACGCTCCTTCATCAAGAAAAGAAGGTAAGCCTCCTCGAAGTACTCGAGCAAGTCGCTCAAAAGCTCGCGGCTCGTCGTCACGCCCGCAGACCGAAAGTCGCCTTCGGTCTTCCTTACGGAAAACTGCCTTCCGTTGGAGCTGAGGGCGCGCTGCGCGAACAAGGTCGCGACGCGAGGTCGTTTCAGATCGTGGCGCTCCACGACGTCGCGCAGAACCACCCGCTGCACATAGGATTGCAGCAGCATGATCGCTTGAGGCGAAGAGACGCCTTGAGCCGCCGGGAAACCTCCTCGCTCCAGATAGGAGGAGAAGAGCCGCTCGAAGCGGGCGTGCTGCGCGGAGGTGAACACCCCCCGTTCGGAGTCGTCGTCCAGCAAGCCCTCGATACGGCAGATCTCGCGGAACGAGTAAGGCAGCAGTTCGAAATCGAGCGCGCGACCTCGAAATTCCGTGGCGATCTCCGACGAGAGCATCTTCGAGGAAGAACCGCTGACGTACAGAGTCGCTTTACGGGTATCCACTATCCGACGGAGCCAAGCTCCCCAGCCCGCCATCTCTTGCATTTCGTCGAAGAAGAAGTAGGCACCTTGTTCGAGCGCGTCGGGATGAAGGTAATAAAATGTTTCCATCACCTCGTCGCCCGTCCGAGGGGTCACCGGGGAGAGGCGCTCGTCTTCGAAATTGAAGTAGCACATACGGTCGGGGGACACGCCGCTTCGCAGGAGGGCGCCCATCTCCTGGAGCAGGCGGTAGCTCTTGCCGCATCGCCGCATACCCGCGACCACTTTCACCAGGTTGCCCGCTCGCGGCTGCAGAGGAGCTCCCAGATCAAGGTCGCGCCGGTAGATGGGGCGGTAATCGTCGAGAGAGAAATCGCGAAGCGTCTGAAGGATGATCTCATTCATAGGCGCCACCTAAGCAAACGGGTCTGATGTTCTTTACAGAGTATCACAAATTGGCAAAGTAACCTTGCCAATTTTCTATAAATTGGCAAGGTTACTTTGCCAATTTGTTTACTTATATAGTGTGAGTTTGTAAATCAGGGCTCCTTGGGCTGGTCATGCCATGATTTTCTTGCACGTCAAAAATGTCCATTTACATACATATGTTCGTGTGTTACTATAGTTTTGTTGAAACGAGCCAGTGCAAGCGCTGCGCATCATGCGCAGTCCGAAGAGGCGAAGGCGTTCCCCTTCTGCCTGACGCAACGCTTGCAAGATCCTCGAAACCAGGGAACGAACGGGCACGCCCGCGATGGATTGTGCCCAAAGGTAGGAGGATGTATGGCATACGTCACGTACGAGCACACCCGCATCGTCGCCGTTGAAGGAGGTGAGAACATGGCAGAGTTCCAGCCGGATCCGTTTCTGACCTCCCTCGGCATGTCGATCGACGAGCAGCGCGCCTACGACGCCTGGTGCAACGCCGTCGTGGACGCCTCCGAGGCTGAGATCGAGCGCACGGGGATCACGTACACGCTCGACGAGGTATTCGAGCAGGCCCATGAGGAGATCGAGCGCCTCAAGCGCGAGTACCCTCGCGAGGAGTGGGGGCGGCCATGTTCCCAGTAGTCGCTTCTCCGCGCTTTTCCGTCAACGTCCGACGCATTTCTCAGCGGCTGTACTTTGCCGAGGTGGACGACCCGGACGAGGGCCTGAAAGCGAGCTTGCTGGCCGCGCTTGCCACGGTGCGCATGTTCCCCGAAGCTTATCCACGCACAGGAGTTGCGCAACGTCGATTCACTTTCGAGTACCGTTCCGCACCCTATACGGTGCTGTATGCGTTCGACGGCGAGTTGATCACGCTGCACGACATCCACTTCTCGCGCTCGGCGCGCGCCGCGCATTGGCTGACTGAGTAGAGCCTCAGCCCGCCGGATCTCTCTTGCAAGAGGATCCGGCGGGCGCGGTCATCCGATGATCTCGGCAACGGACTTGATGTCTTCGATGCGGAACAGGCGCTGCGTCGCACCCTTGGCACCGAACGGGGCCGGGCTCTCGATGAGCACCCACACGTCATCCGAATCGATGACGATACCGCGGCCGTCTGCGGTCGGCGACCCCGCTTCGGCGAAGATGCGCCCCGGCTCCCAAAGGGTGAACGAGCACGCCCGGAGGCGCAGGTCGCGCAATTGGGATGCGACAAGGGCGGCGTTCTTCACGCGCTCGCGGTCGTAGCGCTCGGAAAGGCTCTCCCCGGAAGGCGCGTTCTTCTTGGGCAGCCTGCTCAGCACGAAGCCAAGCTGGATGATGACGATGACCAAAAGGAGCTCTATCATGAGACCGCCTCCTCGCGCGACGACGCACCCGGGCCTTCGTCCTCGTCCGGCCAGAGCAGCATGCTGTCGATGAGGCTGACATCGATGAGGCGCACCGCCGTCTCCTTCTTCGACCACGGGGATCCGATACCCAGCTCGTGCTCGACGCGAAGCCAGTCGTCACTGACGCTCAACACGCGCGCCTTTTCGGGCATCGAAGTGGATTTCAGCATATCAACCACGTCGTAGGAGGTGCGGTAGCAGATGCGGCACTCCTTCCCCTCCAGGCGCTTCAGCACATGCAGATCGTGCGAACCGTCGTCGTCGGACGAGGCATCCTCAAGCGCCACCACCTCCACTTCGTCGGCAACGAGGTCGTCCAGACTCACGCCGTACAAACGCGCCAACGCGCTCGCCTTGTCGAACGCCGGCGCTCCCTGGTCGCACTCCCAGTTGGACACCGTCTGGCGCGTCACGCCGAGCGCCGCCGCCACCTGTTGCTGGCTCATCCCCTGCTTCTTCCGCAGCTTCACAAGCTTCTCGCCCAGCATAGGCTTCCTCCTAATCGCGCGCATCTTGAAACGCCCGTCTGATCGAATGAATGTTTCACGTGAAACATCTCGGTGCGGCGGGGTTGCTATTCGATATTCTCCCTGATGATCACGGCGAGGCATAGCAAATTTTGCCGGCAATTCGGCAAAATCGCTTGGCAGGGAAGGCAGGGGCTTGGCTACTCCACCCTCATCATGCGGTAGCCGACGCCGACGTGGGTTTGGATGTAGAGGGGGTTGGCGGGATCGGGCTCGATCTTCTTGCGGAGCGTCGCCATGAACACGCGCAGCGACGAGCGGTCGGACGCGAGCGCGCTGCCCCACACCTCCTTGAGCAGGTAGTTGTGCGTGAGCACCTTGCCGGTGTTGCGTGCGAGCAGGCAGAGCAGCTTGTACTCCGAAGGCGTGAGGTGCACTTCCTCGCCGCCGCGCGTCACGCAGCTGGCGGCGTAGTCGATGCGCAGCTCGCCGTTCTCGTAGACGGCCTCCTCGGGACCGCCCTGCATCGCGCGCTCGCGCTCCAACCGCCGCAGGGCCACGCGCACGCGCGCGAGCAGCTCCTCCACGGAAAACGGCTTCACCAGGTAGTCGTCGGCGCCGGCGTCGAGCGCGGCCACCTTGTCGGCGTCCTCCAGGCGCGCGGACAGCACGATCACCGGTAGCGACGACCACTCGCGCAGCGTGCGAATGACGTCCACGCCGTCGCCGTCAGGCAGACCGAGATCGAGGATGGCCAGGTCGGGCGGCTGCGACGACAGCTCGAGCAGCGCCTGGGCCACCGACTTCGCCTCGCGCACCGCGTAGCCGTGCACGCCGAGCGTCGTCGTGACCAGGCGGCGCACCGCCGCGTCGTCTTCAACCACGAGTATCCGGTATCCCTCAGCCACAGGACTCCTTCTTCATCGCCTCGCCCACCACGTCGACAACCTCCACGGCGGGCAGCGTGAACCAGAACTCGCTGCCGTGCGGATCCACGTTGCGTGCGCCAATCGAGCCGCCGTGCACTTCCACGATGGAACGGCACAGCGACAGGCCCAGGCCCATGCCGCGCTTGAAGTCGCCGCTCTTCCCGCCGGGCTTGCCGGTGGAGCCATTGTAGAACATGTCGAACAAATGCCCGCGGTCCTCCTCCGAAACTCCGGGGCCCTCGTCGGTCACCGCGATGCGCACGAGCGGGTCGAGCGCCGTGCCCGCCCGGCGGGCCGTCACGCCGATGCGCCCCTCGGACGGCGTGTAGGCGATCGCGTTGTTCACGAGGTTGATGACCACCTGCACGATCAGGCGCGCGTCCACGTTCACCATGAGCAGCTCGTCCTCCAACTCCACGACCACCTGGCGCGTCGCGGCCCGGCGGTCGACATGCTGCAGCGCCTCGTGCACGATGTCGGCAACCAGCTCGGGCTGCACGGCCAGCTGCATGGTGCCGTTGTCGATGCGCGTGATGGACAGCAGGTTCTCCACGAGCGTGATGAGCCAGCGCGCGTCGTCGTGGATGTCGCGGTACATGCGTCGCCGCAGGTCGGGTTCGAGCGCCTCCTCGCTGTGCAGCAGCATGTCGGCGTCGCCCGAGATGCTGGTGAGCGGCGTGCGCAAATCGTGCGAGATGGTGCGCAGCAGGTTCGAGCGCAGCGTCTCCTTCTCCACGCGCAGCTCCATGCGGCGGCGCTCGTCGGCGAAGGCGATCTGCTCGGAGGTCTGCCCGCACTCGTCGATGATCATGAGCAGGAGGTTCTTCTCGAACGCGCCGAAGTCGTCGTCCTCCCCCTCGTCCATCACGATGCCCGCCACGCCGAACACCGCGCCTTTCGAGCGGATGGGCAGGTACAGGCAGCGCGCATCGACGAGCGTGTCGGTGGTGGCGCCGGCCCGCTCGTTGTTCGACGCCACCCAGGCCGCCACGGCCGCCTCCGACGGCGACACAAGCGCGGCCGACGACGCGTCGCCGCCCTCGGTGCCGGGCGCGTCGTGCACCTCGGGAGTCAGAAGCCGCCCCGCGTCGTCGAGCCGGTACATCACCACGGGGCGGTTCAGCAGCTTGATGATCTGCTCGGCCGTCAGGCGGAAGCACGCGTCCACATCCTTCGCGCCCTGCAGCTTGCGGCTGGACTCCAGCAGCACCTCCATGCGGTAGGCGCGCCGCGCCGTGGCCTCGGCCTGGCGCTTCATGCGCACGGCGAGCGACGAGGCCACCAGCGTCCCCACAAGCAGGAAGCCGAAGATGAACGGGTAGTTTATGCCGTAGGCGTTGAACGTGAAGCGCGGCACGGTGAAGAAGAAGTTGTACGCCACCGTGCTGGCGAGCGCCACCACCACGGCGTAGAAGAACCCGTCGGCGCGCGTGGCGATGAGCAGCGCCACGATCAGGTACAGCACGAGGATCACCGAGCCGGAAAGCCCCAGCTCGTAGATGACCATGCCCACGGCGGTGGCGATGGCCGCGGCCGCGAGCGCCTTCCACACGTCGCCCATCGTGGGATGCAGCCCCTGGGCCTCGCGCAAGCGTCCGTACTGTGCCGGCAGATCCTTGGTGGGAACCACGTCCACCACCGCTCCGTGCACGAGCCGCACAAGGCGGTTCACCAGGCCCTCCCGGCCGAGCGCGAGGGTGCGCAGGCCCGTGGCGTTGCCCACGACGATGTGGGTGACGCCCGCCGTCTCGGCGTACTGCGCGATCTGCTGCGCGATGTCGTCGCCGAACAGCGTTACCACGTGCGCGCCCAGCTCCTCGGCCAGGTCGATGTTGGCGCGCAGCCGCCCGCGCTGCGCGTTGTCGAAGCGCTTGCTCTGGGATGACTCCACCACCACGGCCGTGAACGTGCCGTGGTAGGACTCGGCCATGTTGGCGGCCGCACGCACGGCCTTCACGTTGCCGGGGTCGTGGGTCACGTACACAAGCACGTCCTCGCCCGCCTCCACGCGCCTGCCGGCCGAGGTGCTCTCGGCGCGGCGCGTGAGCCGGTCGGCCATGCGGCGCAGGGCGATCTCGCGCAGCGCCGCCAGGTTCTTCTGCGAGAAGAAGTTGCCGAGCGCCGTGCGGGCGCGGTCGGGCAGGTAGATCTTGCCCGCCTCGAGCCGCTCGATGAGGTCGTCGGGCTCGATGTCCACGAGCTCCACCGACGCCGCCTCGTCGAACACGCGGTCGGGAATGCGCTCGGCCACCGTGACGTGCGTGATGGCGGCGATCTTGTCGTTGAGACCCTCGAGGTGCTGCACGTTGACGGTGGTGAACACGTTGATGCCCGCGCGCAGCAGCTCCTCCACGTCCTGGTAGCGCTTGCGATGGCGGCTGCTGGGGGCGTTGCTGTGGGCGAATTCGTCCACGAGCACGATCTGGGGGCGCCGTTCGAGCACGGCGTCGAGGTCGAACTCGCGCAGCACGATGCCGCGATGCTTCACTTCGAGGGGCGGTATCTGCTCGAGGCCCTCCACGAGGGCCATGGTGTCGGCGCGCGTGTGCGGCTCGATGTAGCCCACCACCACGTCGAAGCCCTTTTCGAGCACGGCGTGGGCTTCCTCGAGCATGGCGTACGTCTTGCCGACGCCCGCCGCATACCCGAAGAACACCTTGAGCTTGCCGCGCGTGTCGCCTTCGGCTGCCTCGGCCTCCTCGATCTGCTTGAGGATGGCGTCGGGGTCGCGCCTGGCCTCGAATTCGCCCGCAGTATCGGTCATACCCGTCCTTTCATACCGCCGCCATCATAGCATGGAGCTCCGTCGTCCTGGACGGAGCTCCAAAGGTGCGGAGCCTGCTACAGGATGCCATCCAGCATGAGGTTCACCTTGAGCACGTTCACGCGCGCGTCGCCCAAGATGCCGAACTGCGGCCGCTCGGTGCACTTCTCGATGATCTCGCGGATCTCGGCCTCGCTCTTGCCCGTGTTCTTCGCCAGACGCGCCACCTGGTACTCGGCGGCCGCCGGCGAGATGTGCGGGTCGAAGCCGCTGCCGGAGTTCGTCACGAGGTCGCTCGGGATGGCGCGGTCGCCCTTCTCAGGATGGGCCTCGCGGATCTGATCGATGCGCTCCTGCACCGCGGCCTCGAAGTCCTCGCCAGCGGGGCTCAGGTTGGACGGGCCGTACCACAGCACGTCGTTGCCCTCGTCGTCCGTGAACGTGCCGGTGCTCGGGCTCATCAGGCGGCCCCACATGTGCTTCTCGTCGGTGAACTGCTGGGCCACCAGCTCGCTTCCGTACTTTGTGCCATCGACCTCGATGATGGAGCCGTTGGCCTGGTGGGGGAAGAAGAGCTGCGCGATGCCGGTGACCACCGCGGTATACAGCACGCCGCACAGCACCGTGGTCACGAGGAAAAACAGCCCCGCGCTCACCCACGTCTTCGCTTGCTTCATAATGATGCTTCCTTTCTTCGGAGCCGTTTACGCCACGCCGAGCGCCGTCAGGCCCATGTCGAACAGCTTGATGGCCACGAAGGGCAGGACGATGCCGCCCAGGCCGTACACCAGCAGGTTGCGCGAGAGCAGGCTCTGCGACGTGGCCTCGCGGTACTTCACGCCCTTGAGCGCGAGCGGTATGAGCGCCACGATGATGACCGCGTTGTAGATGATCGCCGACATGATGGCCGTCGTCGGGCTCGTGAGGCGCATGATGTTGAGCGCCTCGAGAGCCGGGTAGAGCGGCACGAACAGCGCGGGCACGATGGCGAAATACTTGGCCAGGTCGTTCGCGATGGAGAACGTGGTCAGGCTGCCGCGCGTCATGAGCAGCTGCTTGCCGATGCGCACGATGTCGATGAGCTTGGTGGGGCTCGAATCGAGGTCCACCATGTTGCCGGCCTCCTTGGCCGCCTGGGTGCCGCTGTTCATGGCCACGGCCACGTCGGCCTGCGCGAGCGCCGGGGCGTCGTTGGTGCCGTCGCCCGTCATGGCCACCATGTGCCCTTCGGCCTGGTACTGACGGATGGCCGCGAGCTTCGTTTCGGGCGTCGCCTCGGCGATGAAGTCGTCCACGCCCGCTTCGGCGGCGATGGCGGCGGCCGTCATGGGGTTGTCGCCCGTGATCATGACCGTCTTGATGCCCATCGTGCGCAGGTCGGCGAAGTTCTCCTTGATGCCCTGCTTGACGATGTCCTTCAGATAGATGACGCCCAGAATACGATGATCGCGAGCAACAAGCAGCGGAGTGCCGCCTGCGCGGGAGACATCCTCAACGACGCTGGCGCACTGAGCGCTGTACGTGCCGCCGTGCGACTCCACATAATCCTTGACGGCATCGGCCGCCCCCTTCCGGATCTCGTGGCCCTCGAAGTCCACGCCGCTCATGCGCGTCTGCGCTGTGAACGGGATCGACACCATGCCGGCACCCGAAAGCTCGCGGGCGCGGATGTTGAAGCGCTCCTTGGCCAGCACAACGACGCTGCGGCCCTCGGGCGTCTCGTCGGTAAGGCTCGCCAGCTGCGCCGCGTCGGCCACCTCGCGCTCGTCGGCGCCGTCCACCGGGATGAACTCGGCCGCCTGGCGGTTGCCGAGCGTGATGGTCCCCGTCTTGTCGAGCAGAAGCACGTCCACGTCACCCGCCGCCTCCACGGCGCGGCCGCTCATGGCCAGCACGTTCGCCTGGTTGAGGCGGCTCATGCCGGCGATGCCGATGGCGGAGAGCAAGGCGCCGATGGTGGTGGGCGCCAGGCACACGAACAGCGCCACGAGCGAGGTGATGGTGGTGGGATTGCTTATGCCCGCCTGCCCGGCCCCGAAGCCGCTGAACGCGAACAGCGACACCGACACGATGAGGAACACGATGGTGAGCGCCACCAGCAGTATCTCGAGCGCGATCTCGTTGGGCGTCTTCTTGCGCGCCGCCGACTCCACCATGGCGATCATCTGGTCGAGGAAGCTGTGGCCCGCGTCGGCCGTGACGCGCACCACCAGCCAGTCGGAGAGCACCGTGGTACCGCCGGTAACGGCCGAGCGATCGCCGCCCGCCTCGCGGATGACCGGGGCGGACTCGCCGGTGATGGCGCTCTCGTCCACCGAGGCCGCGCCCATCACGATCTCGCCGTCGGCGGGAATCTGCTCGCCGGCCGCCACGAAGAACAGGTCGCGCTTCTTGAGGAGCGCCGAGTTCATCTCCTCCGCCTGGATGCGGAAGAACTCCGCCGGGTCGTCGGAGCGGGACCCCTTGGCCACCAGCCCCTCGTTGAGCTTGTGGGCCTCCACATCGCGCTTGGCGGCGCGCAGGCTGTCGGCCTGCGCCTTGCCGCGGCCCTCGGCGAGCGCCTCCGCGAAGTTCGCGAACAGCACCGTGAGCCACAGCACGATGGAGATGGCCAGTATGAAGCCGGGCTGCGCGTCGGCGATGCCGAACAGCGACAGCACGAACAGGATCAGCGTGAGCGCCGCCGAGAGGAACACCATCAGCATGACGGGGTTCTTCGCCTGCTCGCGGGGGCTGAGCTTCGCGAACGCGTCGAGCACCGCGCGCTTCGCGAGCGAGCTTAGAGCCGTGTTTTTCATAGCAGTCGTCGTCATCTTTCTCTCACCCGCCTTTCTACAGCGCCATCATCAGATGCTCGGCGACCGGGCCCAGTGCAAGGGCCGGGAACATCGTGAGCGCTCCGATGAGCAGCACCATCAAGACCAGCAGGAACACGAACAGGGCGTTGGACGTGGACAGCGTGCCGGCGCTCACGGCCACCTTAGGCCGCGTGCACAGGCTGCCGGCCAGCACGAGCGTCGCCGCGATAGGCACGAAGCGGTTCGCGAGCATCTCGAGTCCCAGCACCACGTTGATCATGGGCGTGTTGGCGTTGAAGCCGGCGAAGGCCGATCCGTTGTTGCCGCCGGCCGACGTGGCAGCGTAAAGCACCTCGGAGAAGCCGTGGGCGCCCGGGTTGTTCAGGCTGTCCACCGTGGCCGGGTCGAGGCTCATCACGCATGCGCCCACCAGGATGAGCAGCGGCGTGGTGATGCAGAGCACCACCGCCATGCGCATCTCCTTGGGGCCTATCTTCTTGCCCAGGTACTCAGGCGTGCGGCCCACCATGAGGCCTGCGATGAACACCGTGAGAATCACGAAGCCGAGCATGCCGTACAGACCGCAGCCCACGCCGCCGAACACCACTTCGCCAAGCGCCATCAGGATGATGGGCACCATGCCGCCGAGCGGCGTGAAGCTATCGTGCATGGCATTCACCGAGCCGTTGGAGGCGGCGGTGGTGAACGCGGCCCAGAGCGTTGAGTCGGTGACGCCGAAGCGCGTCTCCTTGCCCTCCATGTTGCCGCCGGACTGGCCGTCCAAGCCCATGTACACCTGGCCGTCGGCCGCAAGCTGCGGCGTACCCATCTGCTCGAACACGGCGATGGTCACCAGCGCCCCTAGAAGCAGGATGAACATAGCCGCGAACACGGCGCGTCCCTGGCGGCGGTCGGCCACGAAGCGCCCGAAGCTGAACACGCAGGCCACGGGGATGAGCAGCAGCGACAGGCACTGGATGAGGTTGGTGAGCGGCGTGGGGTTCTCAAGCGCGCTGGCCGAGTTCACGCCGTTGTAGCCGCCGCCGTTCGTGCCGAGCTGCTTGATGGCAACCTGGCTGGCCTGCGGGCCCATGGGCACCGTGGCCTGGTCGATCGTCTCGACGGCCGCCGGGTCGTCGGCGTCCACGATGGTGCCCTCTTCGTCCACGCCTACCGGCTCGAGCAGCTGCACCGTCTCGTAGTCGCTCAGGTTCTGCGGGGAGCCCTGCTGCACGTCGACGATGGCCACCACCAGCGACAGCGGCAGCAACACGAACAGCGTGGCGCGCGTCACGTCCACGAAGAAGTTGCCCAGGCCCAGATGGCCCTCGCTCACCAGGCCGCGGAACAGCGCGAACAGCACGGCCAGGCCCACGGCGGGCGTCACGAAGTTCTGCACCGTGAGGCCGATGGCCTGCGAGAAGTAGCTGAGCGCGCTCTCGCCGCTGTAGGCCTGCCAGTTCGTGTTGGTGACGAAGCTGATGGCCGTGTTGAAGGCGAGGTCCCAGCTCATGCCGTCGATGCCCTCGGGATTGAACGGCAGCGCGCCCTGCAGCATGAGGATGGCGAACAGGCCCACCAGGCAGATGGCGGAGAACGCAAGTGCGCTGGCCAGGTACTTCTTCCAGCCCATGTCCTCGGACTTGTCCACGCGGATGCAGCGGTAGACCACGTTCTCGACGGGCACGAGCACGCGCGAGAGCCCGGCGATCTTGCCGCCCGCCATCACCTTGTTGATATACGCGGACAGCGGGATGGCGAGCGCCACCAGCAGCGCCAGGTAGATGCCGTATTCAAGGAGTTCGTCCATCATCGCTCATCACCTCCCCGAAGGAGCACGGAGAACAGATAGAGCGCGACGATCACGCTCAATCCTCCCACGATTCCGGTTACGATTCCCATCGTCTTCCTTTCTTTCGATTACGCACTTGCCTCGCATCCAGAATAGGAAGAAGCGCATGAGCGCGACATTAAGACGGCCCCCGCGAGCGTTAATATGGCATTAAGACGACCCGTTTGTCAGGAATCCCCCTCCTGATTCGTATTGGAAGTGAAGCAACGTTGCCGACCGGACAAGCAGAAGGGCACCCATGCACAAGGACACGAGAGAGCGAAACGAGGACGAGGCCAGGCGGCTGGTGGAGGCGTACGCCGACCTCATCCTGCGCCTGAGCTTCACCTACCTGAAGTCCACATACGACGCCGAGGACATCTGCCAGACGGTGCTGCTCAAGCTGTTGCAGCGCGAGGCGGCCTTCGACTCGCCGGCGCACGAGAAGGCGTGGGTGATCCGCGCCACGGCGAACGCCTGCAAGGACGTGCTGCGCAGCAGCAGGCGGCGCACCTCGGTTCCGCTCGAGGCCGCGCCCGACGTGGCCGCCCCCGAGCCGCCCGAGTCGCCGGTGCTCGACGAGGTGATGGCGCTGCCGCGGAAGTACCGCGAGGCCATCTACCTGCACTATTACGAAGGATACTCCGTGCGCGAGATCGCCGAGCTCACCGGGCGCAGCGAGGCCGCCGTGGCGGCCCACCTGAGCCGCGGGCGCGGAAAGCTCCGCACGACGTTGGAAGGAGCCTGTTGTGAACAGGGACTATAACAACACGATGGACGCCCTGAGGTTCTCCCCCGAGACGAAGGCGCGCATGGCGGCCAACCTGGCGGCGGCGCAGGAGCAGACGGATCCGCGCACTGCCCCCGAGGTGCGTGCCGTGCGCGGAGGCAAGCGTCGCTGGCGCTTCGCGGCGGTCGCGGCCGCAGCTGCGGTGCTCGTCGTGGGCGTGGGCGGCGGCGCGTATGCAACGGGCGCGCTCATGGGCGTGGGAAACGTGTTCGACGACCTGTTCGGCGGGCCGCCGGCGCAGACGGAGGTCGTGGATAAGATCGGCCGGCCCCTGGGTGCGAGCGCCACGTCGGGCGGCGTGACCATCACCGCCGAGGCCATCGTCGGCGACAAGGCGAACTACGCCATCGTGTTCAGCGTGGCCAAGGACGACGGCACGCCGTTCGAGGGCGTGGAGGAGCTGGAAACCGGCGTGCTGCTCCTGGGGTTCGCAGACGCCGCCAGCGTGCATGTGGACGGCGTGACATCGGCTGGCGGCAGCAGCCACTTCTACGACGCGGACCCCGCCGACAACGCCATCCAGTACGTGGAGCAGATGTCGGTCACCTCCTTGGGCGACAGCATCATCGGACGCACGGCCCGCGTGCATTTCAAGGATCTCTGCCGCTACGTCGGCGGCAGCGAGCGGCAGGTCATCGCCGAGGGCACGTGGGACATGAAGTTCACCGTGGACTACGAGGACACCTCCGTTGCCCTTCCCGCCGGCCAGAGCTTCGAGATGAACGGCATGGAGGCCACGCTCGACTCGGCCAGCCTCTCGCCGCTCGCCCTCACGCTCAAGTACACGGTGCACGAGCCTGTGAACTGGGAAAAGCAGGAGAACGGACGCCTATCGGAACATAACAGCGCGCAACAGGACCGCTTCTTGGAGTTCCCCATCGCCATCAACCTGAAAGACGGCACCACCATCGACGCCTCGAACTCGGGAGGCGGCTGGAACGCAGACGAAAGCGCCACCGCCTGCCACAAGAACTGCATGTTCGACGAGTTCCTGAACCTCGACGAGGTGGCCTCCGTAACCATCGGCGACATAGAGATTCCGCTGCCGTAAGCCCTGCAAGGGCCGCCGGGGAGCCCGCCCCGGCGGCCGGATCTCACGTTGCACGCGAATCGGGCCCACCTGGCACAAAAATCCCCGACGTGAAAGGCTCGGAGGCGGAAAAGGGCGGCCGTCGGCTCCCCGGAGCAAAGGGCCCGCAGCGTTTTTCCAGGTCGCAAAAAGTCAGTGCCCGCGCGGCCTGCCAGTATCCTTTCACGTCGGGGATTTTTGTGTCAGGCGGGCCCGATTTGCGTGCAGCTCCTCTGATTTGGGTCGCTCCTCACGCTTCCAGCAACCAGACAGAGGACCTATCGGTTTCAGCCACGCTATGGCGAATCCCGATATCGGCATTCGCCATTGGCGTGACAAAGGGACGGGACGACGTCACGCGCTCAGTACGGTTCGTCGAGGTTGGCGTGGGCTTGGGCATCGGCGTCGAGGCCGAAGAAGCGGCCTTGGCGGTAGCGGTCGAGGGCCACGAGGGCGATCATGCCGGCGTTGTCGCCGCAGGCGCTCAAGGGAGGCAGCACGAGGCGCACGCCCATGCGGTCGCAGAGCTCGCGGTACGCGTCGCGCAGCACGGGGTTCGCCGCCACGCCGCCGCCGAGGCAGAACGTGGGCGCGCCGGTCTGCTCGAGCGCCATCTGCGCCTTCTTCACCTGCACGTCGACGACGGCCTGCTGGAAGCTCGCGCACACGTCGGCCACGTTCACCTCGCGGCCGGCGGCGCGCTCGTTGTTGAGGTAGGTGACCACGGCCGTCTTCAGGCCCGAGAGCGAGAAGCGCAGATCGCCCGAGTGCATCATGGCGCGCGGGAACGCGATGGCGTCCGGGTCGCCCTCCTTGGCGTGGCGCGAGATGACGGGGCCGCCGGGATACCCCAGACCGAGCGCCTTCGCCACCTTGTCGAACGCCTCGCCCACCGCGTCGTCGATGGTGGCGCCGAGCGTCTCGTAGTCGCCCCAATCGCGCACGTGCACGAGCAGCGTGTTGCCGCCCGACACGAGCGACACCACCGCCGGCGGCGCAAAGTCGGGCGCGCCGATCTTGTTGGCGTACAGGTGCCCCTCCAGGTGGTGCACGCCGATGAAGGGCAAGCCGTGCGCCCACGCCGCGCCCTTGGCGAACGCCACGCCCACCACGAGCGCGCCCACGAGTCCCGGCGCGTAGGTGACCGCGACGGCATCGAGGTCTCCCCAGCTCAGACACGGCACGCCGAGCGCAGTCGCCGCCACATCGAAGCACTCGTCGCACACGCCGCAGATGGCCTCGATGTGCTTGCGGCTGGCTATCTCGGGCACCACGCCGCCGAAGCGCGCGTGGAAGTCCACCTGCGAGGCCACCACGTCGGCCACCAGGTTGCCCTCGCCGTCCACGATGGCAGCGGCCGTCTCGTCGCAGGACGACTCGATGGCCAGGATGAGGGGACGAAGCAAATTGTCATCCTGAGCGGAGGCGCGCGCCGGAGTCGAAGGATCCCGTGCGGCGTCAGCGGAAAGCGTCACGGCTGACGCCGCGCGGGATCCTTCGACTCGCTTCGCTCGCTCAGGATGACAAAGCTCGCCCACTTTGAGCCCCATGCCGGCCACGTCGTGCTGCGCGAGCGGCAGTGGGCCCTCCAGGATGAGCGCGTCCTCACCGTCCGAGTAGTAGCGCGGGCGCGTGCCGAGCGCGCGGAAGCCGAGTGCCTGGTAGAACGCCCGCGCGCCCGCGTTGCCCGCGCGCACCTCGAGCGTGCACGCCGACGCGCCCAAATCGCGCGCGTCGGCCGCCACGCGGGCCAGCAGCCCGCGCGCGATGCCGCGCCGGCGCGCCGCCGGGTCCACCCCCACCTTGAGGATCTGCACCTGCCCGTCGACGATCCACCCGCCGGCGTAGCCGAGCAGCCGCCCGCCATCGTAGGCGGCCCACCACGTGCGGTCCTCTCGCGGCAGCTCGTCGGCCACCAGCGCGGCGCTCCACGCGTCCGAACCCATCACCTGCGCCTCAAGCGCGGCCACCGCCTCGGCATGCGCGGCGTCGAGGGGCTTGTACGTCACGCCGTCCGCATCGGGCCGCGCGTTCAGGATGGCCGCGTCGTGCATGCTCGCGCGCTGGTCGCGGCGCACGGACACATCCTGCACGCCCGTGACCAGGTTCTTAGGATCGTTCTTCGCCAGACGGATGCGCTCGTTCTCCTCGGCGTCGGAAAGCCGCGTGTACACCGGCAGCGCGAACGCGGGATCGTGCCGCGCCGCGTCGAGGGGGTCGGCCGCGCCCGCGCGCCACGCGGCCTGCAGCGCCAGAAAAAGCCCCCGCCCCGTCGGCGTCCACAGCTCCTCGGCCAGCGCCCCGCCGCACGGCGCGAACAGCTCGCCGTACTTGCGCAGCGCGTCGCCCGCCACCCGGCGCTCGATCCCGTCGGCCGCAAGCTCCTCCGCCGCCGCCTCGGCCTTGAGCACCCGGTCGGCCTCGAGCCGCTCGGCGCCCTCTTCGTCCAGCAGGTAGCGCACGGGATACACTTCCTTGCGCATGGCGTCGGCCACCACGGCCAGCGGCCCGCGCTCGCCCGCCGCCTGCGCGCCCCACGCCACGGCGTCGAGCGACGACACGCCCACGAGCCCCACGCCGAGCGCCGAGGCGACGCCCTTCGCCGTGGCCATGGCGATGCGCACGCCCGTGAACGACCCGGGCCCGCGCCCCACGACCACGCATGCGATGTCCGCGCGCGCGACGCCGAGTTTCGCGAGCGCCGCGTCGATGCGCGGCAGGAGCTGGGTGTTCGACGCGCGGCGCGCCTCGGCCTCCACCGACGCGAGCACCTCCACCGTGCGCGCGTCGGGATGGAGCGCGCCCACGCCGATGGCGATCACCTCGTTGGCCGTGTCGAAAGCGAGCACGCAACGTGCTCGGGCAGGCACCCCCTCGGGGCGCGGGGAAAATTCGCTCACGCAGTCCCTCCCGCGCATTTCATCAGCCGCGACTTCGAGTCGTTCGCCCATACCGTGAGCAGCCGGCGCGCGCGGTCGCCAAAGGCGTGGACCCGCACGACGCGGTTGCCCTCGGCATCCACGGTGACCACCACGTCGAGATAGCCGTACGGCAGCGCGTCGGGGAACTTCTCGCCCCACTCGACGAACGACGCGCCGTCGGCGTCGAGCGTCTCGTAGAAGCCGATGTCCTCGAGCTCGTCGATGTCGTCGAGGCGGTACAGGTCGAAATGGTGCAGCGGCAGCGTGCCCTCCGGATAGCTCAGCAGGATGTTGAACGTGGGGCTCGTCACCGGGGCGCGCACGCCGAGGCCGGCCGCCACGCCCTGCACGAACTGCGTCTTGCCCGCGCCGAGGTCGCCCGACAGCACGATGACGTCGCCGGCGCGCAGGTAAGGCGCGAGCGTGGACGCCAGCTGCTTGGTCGCCTCGGGCGAGGTGGTCTTGCGCAGGTATGTCAGTCCGGTTCCCATGGCCCGTATGATACGCCAATCGGGCGGGCGCGCGGCCCTCTTCCCGAATTTCCCCGTATCTGACGCCCCTCTGGCGAACGAACGCGAGCGTCGGAACGCGTTAAACCAAGATTGGCAGAGCGCTGGATGGGATCCTTCGACTCCGCTCCCTTCGGTCGCTGCGCTCGGATGGCAAAGCGCACATTGACCTGCGGGAGATCAGAGGCTACTTGCCGCCGAACAGGCCGCCCAGCTTGCCCAGGATGTCGCCGTCGCTCAAGAAGTCGCCGACGACCTCCATGACCTTGTCCATGTTGAGGCCCTCGCCCTCGAGCATGGGCTCGACGGCGGCCACCACGTCCTTGATCTCCTCGTCGTTCAGATCGAGTCCCGTGGCGTTCTTGATGGCGGCGCTCGGATCCACGCCGAACGACTTCAGCTGCGACGGATCCTCCGCCGCCGACTTCATGAGCTGGCTCACGATCTCCTGCACGTCCATTTCGCGCTCCTCATCCCCGCGCGCTCGGCACTATCCTTCAACTAAAGGTTGATCAGGGCCGATCGCTTCCTCATACCGTCCCGCGTACCTTATCATATCGATGTGTTTTTCACCGAGCATCCTTCAGAAGGATCCGCACGGGTCAAAGGATGGTTGAAACGTCGGCAATAGAAGGGGACGATGCGTTCATGACGACGGACAAGCAGGCTGGCGAGCACGACGACAAGAAGCGTCCGGCCGCGAAGAGCCACGCGAAGAAGGCCGCCGAGCCGAAGGCGGCCGCCGAGCCGAAGAAGGCCGAGGAGAAGGCCGAGGAGAAGCCGGCCGAAGAGGAGCCGAAGCCGGCTCCCGAGAAGAAGGAGCCGAAGGAGCGCCACTTCGTCGACGCGAAAACCGGCAAGACCATCGAACACGCGAAGCAGGGCGGCACGGGTGCGGCCACCAAGGCCGTGCGCGAGGAGATGCACGCGGAGCGCAAGGGCAACGCGCTGCCGTTCCGCATCGGGGCAATCGTGCTGTGGGTGCTGGGCATCGTGGCCGAGGTGTTCGCCATCCTCACCATCAACGGCACGCTGTATCTGCCGAAGTTCCCGGCGATGACCTGGGGCATCATCTTTCTGGTCATCGACTTGATCGTGGTCGTGATAGGCTCGCAGCTGTGGAAGCGCGCCAACCACATCAACCCGGCGTCCAAGGAGAACAAGCTGGCGTACTGGGTGCAGACCGACCTGGGCATCATCGTCGCGGTGATCGCGTTCGCGCCGGTGATCATCCTCATGCTGTCGAATAAGAACCTGGACAAGAAGACGAAGCAGGTATGCTCCATCGTGGCCGGCATCGCGCTGGTCGTGGCGGTGGGCAGCGGCATCGACTACCACCCCACCACGCAGGAGGACAAGGACGCGGCCGAGGCGGGCGCCGCGGTGCTCTCCGACGACGGCCTGGCGTACTGGACGCCGTTCGGCGAGGTGTACCACTTCAATCCCGATTGCCAGTACATCAAGAACTCCGGCACCATCTACTCGGGCACCATCCAGGACGCGCTTGAGGCCGGGCGCAACCGCGCCTGCTCCGGCTGCGCGGTTGAGGACGGCACCGACGTGCTGGCGAACGCCGACCCCGCCGCCGTGGAGGCTGCGGTCGAGAACGTGGTGAGCGTGATCGAAGGCGGCGCCGGCGGCGAGGACGGCACGGAGGCCGAGGACCAGCAGGAGGAGCTGCCCAAGGCTGCGTGATCGTTCGTCCGCATCCGTTCGCAGCAGTGGAGGGCCGGCGCAGACGCGTCGGCCCTCTTGCGTTGCGCGAGTGGTATCATCGCTGCGAACAATCGATCACGACAGGAGAAGCATATGTTCGAAGAGCGTCTTGAAACCGTCATGGACAACCTGGCCGCGCGAGGGCTCTCGCAGATGCTCGTGTGCGACCCGCGCTCCATCCAGTACCTCGTCGGCGCTTACGTGGAACCGGGCGAGCGCTTCCTGGGCCTGGTGCTTCGCGCGGGCGAGCAGCCGACGCTCGTGCTGAACGAGCTGTTCGCGGTGCCGGCCGACCTGCTCTGCCGCGTTGCGTCGTACCGGGACGGCGGCGACCCCCTGGCGCTCGTCGCCGACGCGCTCGATGCCGCTGCGGCGCTCGGCTGCGACAAGAACCTGGCCGCGCGCTTTCTGCTGCCGCTCATGGAGCGCGACGCGGCGAGCGGCTTCCAGCTGGCGTCCGAGGCCGTCGACGACGCGCGCGCCCACAAGGACGACGCCGAGCGCGCCGCCATGCGCGCCGCCTCGGCCACGAACGACGCGGCTATGGCGCGCTTCCGCGAGCTGGTGCGCGAGGGCGTGACCGAGGCCGAGGTGGCCGGCCAGCTGGAGGGCATCTACCGCGAGCTGGGCGCGCAGGGGCATTCGTTCTCCCCCATCGTGAGCTTCGGGGCGAACGCGGCCGACCCGCACCACGAGCCCGACGGCACGCGCCTGGCCCCCGGCGACGTGGTGCTGTTCGACGTGGGCTGCCGCCAGGACGAATACTGCGCCGACATGACGCGCACCTTCGTCTTCGGCGAGCCCACCGAGCGCCAGCGCGAGGTGCACGACGCGGTGCGGCGCGCCAACGAGGCGGCCCGAGCGCTGGTGGCCCCCGGCGTGCGCTTCTGCGACCTGGACCGCGCCGCGCGCGAGGTCATCGAAGAGGCCGGCTACGGCGCGTACTTCACGCACCGGCTGGGGCACCAGATAGGCCTGGACGTGCACGAGCCCGGCGACGTGTCCGCCGTGCACGACGCGCCGGTGGAACCCGGCATGTGCTTCTCCATCGAGCCCGGCATCTACCTCCCCGGCGAGTTCGGCGTCCGCATCGAGGATTTGGTGCTCGTCACCGAAGACGGCTGCGAAGTGCTCAACAGCTACCCCCGCGAGATCGAGGTTCTGGCGTAGCTGAAAATGTCCCAAATGGGGACAGTCCCCATTTGGGACATTTATGCCAATCGTCTCATCCCGGCGCGACGGCCGGCGGCTTTGGCGTCGTGGAGGCGCTTGCAGTCGGGGCAGATGCCGGTGAGGGCCAGGGCGCGGGCGGCGTCGGCGTGCTCATCCTGCTCGAGCAGGGCGTTCGCGAATGCTATCTCCTTGTTCGTAGCGTAGTAGCGCCCGCACGATTCGCACTCGGCCAGCGTGAACAGGCAGCGTTTGGGCAGCTCGGGCTCGTCGGCGAAGTCGGCCCCTTCGATGACGTCCATGGCCCCCGTGGGGCACACGGGCACGCAGCGGCCGCAGTGCGTGCAGTCGAACAGGTCGAGCGTCCACACGAGCAGCCCCTCGTCCTCGTCGATGAAGATGCGGATGGCGTTCGCGTCGCACGCAGCCGCGCAGGCGGCGCACGCGATGCAGGCGGAGAAGTCGTGGCGCGGCTTGCCCTCCACCACGCTCGAGACGCGCCGCGCCCCCGCCGCGCGGTCGCGGGCGGAGATGGGATTCGACGTGCGAGGCTTCACGGCCATCAGCGATCGACCTCCTCGAACAGATCGAACATGCCAGCGAAGGCGTCGTCGGGCAGGTCGGCGCGCATGGCGGCATCGGCCCGCACGGCGGCCTCGATGCGGCGGCTCTTCCCCAGCGCCTCGAGCATGTCCTCGTCCACGAGCTCGAGTGCCTTGGTCGGGCAAGCCTGCACGCAGCGCGGGCCGTCGGGCGACTTCGCGCACAGGTCGCACACCACCACGCTCGTGTACGCGCCCGTCTCCTTCTGGCGCAGAAGCCCCGATGAGCGCGCCGACGACGCGCGGCTGTACGGCGCGGCCTTCACGTGCGCGGTGGACGGCGCGGAAGGATAGATGGCGCCGAACGGGCACGCGAGCGCGCACAGGAGGCAGCCCGTGCAACGGCCCTCGTCCACTTGCAGACGGTCGCGCTCCTGGTAGATGGCCCCTTCCGGGCACACCGACAGGCAGGGCGAGCCCTCGCACTGATGGCAGGTGACCGCAGCCGACACCTCGCGCGTCTTCACGAGCGAGATGCGCGCTGCCGGGCGCAGCGCGCGCTTGCGGTGCGCCTCGCTGCACGTCACGCGGCACGCTCCGCAGCCGATGCAGCGCGCGGGATCGGACACGACGAAGCGGTTCATACGAGCGTCTCCTCCTCGCCGTTGGCGTAGAGGGCGCGGCCGGCGATCTCGGCCTCGTGGGGGGCGAAGGCGATGGCGGGGGCGGAGGCTGGGGCGTTGTCGGCTGACGCCGCGGGGGATCCTTCGACTGCGCTCACTTCGTTCGCTCCGCTCAGGATGACAGAGGGGGCGCTGCCTTCGCCGCCTTCGCTCAGGATGACAGGAGGCTCGGGCTCGGGCGGGTTTTGGCGGTCGGCTTCGGCGGCGAGTTCGGCCTTCAAGGCGGCGTAGCGTTCCACCAGGTAGTCCTCTGCCCAGCGCTGGTCGGCGATTGCCTCCACCTCGCAGGCGCTGTACTTGTCCTCGGGCGTGCCCGACTCGCCGTCCACGGCGTGCAGCGTGAGCTCGTTGCATTTGCCGATCCACCACTGGTAGGTCATGTACACCACGCCGTCGTTCACGCGGTCGTCCACCTCCGCGCGCGCGAGCACCTTGCCGCGGCGCGAGCGCACCCACACGAGTTCCTCCTGGTCGATGCCGCGCGCGTCCGCGTCGTCGGGGCTGATGCTCACGTAGCCCGGCTCGTCGGCCAGCACGGCCAGCGCCTTGCAGTTGCCGGTCATCGAGCGACACGAGTAGTGCCCCACCTCGCGCACCGTGCACAGCACGAGCGGGAACGCGTCGTCGGGCTTCTCGGTGGGGGGACGCCAATGCGCCGCCATCAGGCGTCCCTTGCCGTCAGGCGTGGTGAACGCCCCGCCGACGAACAGCTCGGGCGTGCCGCGGTCCTCGGGATCGTCGGCCGCCTCGGCGAAGATGGGCCACTGTGCCCAGCCCGTGCCCGCCATCTTCTCGTAGGTTGCGCCGGCGAACTGCGGGCATAGCGCGCGCACCTCGTCCCAGATCTCGCGCGTGCTCTCGTAGCGCATCGGGTAGCCCATGCGCGTCGAGAGGCCGGCGAAGATCTCCCAGTCGTGGCGGCACTCCCCCTTCGGCGGCAGCGCGGCCGTCGTTAGCTGGAACGAGCGGTCCGACGCGGTGTACACGGCGTCGTGCTCGGCCCACGACGTGGCAGGCAGCACCACGTCGGCGAGCGCCGTGGTCTGCGTCATGAAGATGTCCTGGCTGATCAGCAGGTCGAGGTTCTCCAGCGTGCGCCGCATCTGCGCCGTGTCGGGCTCCGTTTGCAGCGGATCCTCGCCGAAGTTGTAGAACGCGCGAATCCTGCCCTCCTCCACCGCGTGCGGCAGGTCGGTGAGCTTCCAGCCGGGTTTGAGCGACAGCTTCTCCTCGGGAATGCCCCAGGCGGCGGCGAACTTCGCGCGCACGGCGGGGTCGTCCACGCGCTGGTAGCCGGGATAGAGGCTCGGCCACATGCCCATGTCGCAGCTGCCCTGCACGTTGTTCTGCCCGCGCACGGGCGCAAGGCCGCTTCGGGGACGGCCGATGTGCCCGGTGATCAGCGCCAACGCCGCGATGGCGCGCACCGTCTGCACGCCCTGCGCGTGCTGGGTGACGCCCATACCCCAGCCCACCACCGCCGTCTCGGCCGTGGCGTAGCGGCGCGCAGCCTGGCGGATGAGCTCGGCGGGAAGCCCGGTCACGTCTTCCACGTCCTCGGGCGCGTAGTCCTGCACGACGTCCCACCAGTCGTCGAAGCCCTCGGTGCGCTCGTCGATGAAGTCGAAGTCGGCCAGCTCCTCATCGATGATGGTGTAGGCCAGCGCGTTCACGAGCGCGAGGTTCGAACCGTTCCGCAGCGGCAGGTAGAGGTCGGCGATGCGGGCGCTCTCGATGATGCGCGGGTCGCACACGATGAGCTGGGCGCCGCGCTCCTTCGCGCGCACGATGCGGCGCGCCACGATGGGGTGGCTCGCCGCCGGGTTGTAGCCGATGAGCAGGATGCAGTCCGTCTCCTCGAGCGTCGGGATGCTCACGCTCATCGCGCCCGAGCCCACGCACTCCATGAGGCCGATGACGCTGGCCGCGTGGCAGGTGCGCGCGCAGTTGTCGATGTTGTTCGTTCCCAGGCAGGCGCGCGTGAACTTCTGCATGACGAAGTTGGCCTCGTTGCCCGCGCCGCGCGAGGAGCCGGTGAGCATGACGGCCTCGGGGCCGCTCTCCTCGATGATGGCGCGCAGGCGGCTGGCCGTGAAGTCGAGCGCCTCATCCCAGGTCACGCGCTCAAGCGGCGCGCCCTTGGTGCGGCGGATCATCGGATGGTAGATGCGCGGCGTGAGGATTTTCGTGTCGTTGACGAAGTCGTAGCCGTAGAGGCCCTTGAGGCACAGCTCGCCCTCGTTCGTGACGCCGGGCAGGCCTTCCACGTCGATGACCCGGCCGTTCTCCACCATCAGGTTCATCTTGCAGCCGGCGCCGCAGTACGGGCACACCGCCATATGCTTCTCCATGAGGCTACTCCCCCTCGTCCAGGTCTGCGTTGAGCTTCATGCGGGCGAACGACGCCGTGGCGCGAGCGGCCGCCTTGCGCTTGCTCTGCCGCGCGCGCTCCATGAACTGCGCGTCTATCAGGCGCAGCGCGTCGGTCGGACACGCCTTCGCGCACGCCGGGCCGCCGGAGCATCCGATGCACAGGTCGCACTTGACCACCGTCGACCGCGTGCGCTTGCGCTTCTTCGCCCGAGCCCGCGCCCGCGCGCCCTTGGCGGCCTTGTCGTCTTTGGCCGCCGTCTCGGCTGCGGCCGCCTCCTCGGGCGAGGGCTCCGGTTCGGGCGGCAGCTTCTCGGTCACTATCTCCACGGCGCCGTAGGGGCAGGCCAGCACGCAGTTGCGGCAGCCGATGCACTTCTCGGGATGCACGCCCACGTGCTCGTCGTCGCTGAACAGGCAGCCCGTGGGGCACGCGTCCACGCACGGGGCCTCGGCGCAGTGGTGGCACCCGACGGGCGCCGAGATGGTGCGCGTCGTGACCAGCGTGAGGCGCGGCACGGCCACGTCGCCGGGCACGTCGTGGCGCATGAGGCAGGCCGCCATGCATGTCTTGCAGCCGATGCAGACGGACGGATCGGCGATGATGAACTTCCTGCCGGCGGGCGTTGCAGCGCGCAAGCTTACCGCCCTCCCGCGCTTGCTGCGAGCGCGGCCTCGGCGGCGGCCACGGTGTGGGCCATCGTGATGCTGGTGGTCACCGTGCCCAGGCCGCGCGGCACGGGCGTGACGGCGTCCAACACCGGCTCGGCCGCCTCAAAATCCACGTCGCCGCAGAGGTTCCCCTCGGCGTCGAAGTTGATGCCCACGTCGAGCACCGTCTGCCCGGGGCGGAAGAACTCCGCGCCGAACATGCGGGCGCGCCCGGTGGCGCAGATCACGACGTCGGCCTCGCGCACGACGTCCGCCAGGTTCTCGGTCCTGCTGTGACAGAGCGTCACGGTGGCGTTGCGGCGCAGCAGCATCATGGACACGGGCTTGCCCACCACCAGGCTGCGGCCGACCACGGCCACGCGCTTGCCCTCGAGCGGCACCTCGTAGTGCTCCAGCAGCTCGAGGCACGCGGCGGCTGTCGAGGGCGGGAAGCCCGTGGTGCCGTCGGTGAACACCGAGGCCAGCGAGGCGAGCGTGATGCCGTCGATGTCCTTCTCGGGAGCCAAAAGCTCGCAGGCGCGCGCCTCGTCGATGTGCGCGGGCAGCGGGCGGAACAGCAGGCAACCGTGGATGGAGGCGTCGGCGTTCACCTCGCGCAATGCCTCTTCGAGGGCCTCCTGCGGGGCATCCTCGGGCAGGACGAACGGGCGCACGGCGATGCCAAGCGATTCGGCGCGTTTCTGGGCGGTGCGCTCGTAGGATAGGTCGTCGGGGCGCTCGCCCATGCGCACGATGGCGAGCGCGGGCACGATGCCGGCGCGCCCGAGCGCCTCGATGCGCGGCGCGAGCTCCTGCGCCAGGCGGTCGACGACGGGCTTTCCGGTGAGGAGGGTGGCCATGGGGGTGATTCGCTCCTTCGGGAGTTTACGAGACGGATGTTTTCACGAAGTCGAACAGCTCGTCGCAGCGCTCGCGCGTGCGCGCGGCCAGCGACTCGGTCTCGCCGCGGTAGCGCGCGGCCTGGGCCGCGTCGTCCATGGAGGCGGCGTTGATGAAGATATTGAGGCTCGCACCATCGGAAGCGGCCCGGGCGAAGGCGGCTGCCACGCCCGCGTCGGAGCGCGCCATCTTGGAGCCGTGATGGGCCAGGTAGTCGGCCTCGTCCACCACCTCGGCCACGACGCGCATGATGGCGAGGGGAATGTCGCTCGCGCCGATGAGCGCCTGCTGGAGCGCCGCGTTCTTGACGGCCTGCTCCTCCGGCGTGGCCTTGGGCAGGCGGTAGGCGGCGGCCAGGGGCTCGAACGCGCGGGCGTCTTCGTCCACGAGCGCGATGAGGCGGGAGCGCAGCGCGTCGAGACGATCGAGCGAGGCGCGCACCTCGTCCTCCACATCGGCGTAGGTCTTCTTGCCCACCGTGAGGTTGCCCACCATGGAGGCGAGCGCCGCGGCGAGCGCGCCCGCATAGGCCGAGGCCCCGCCGCCGCCCGGCGTGGGCGCCGCGCTGGCCAGCTCGTCGATGAATGAGGTGTCGTACATGGCGCCTCCCTTTGCGCGAGCGTCAAGTGTGATCGGGATGGCCGGCCGCCGCGGACATGCCGCGCGCCGGCATTCCGTATGATAGCCCACCGCCCGCAATAACCCCATACGCCCCGCGAAACATGCACGAACCCTCGACGTGCGGCCGGAGCGCCGCCGTTCCCCGATCTTCGCCCCAAAACAACGCCTCGTGCGCTGAGGCGTGCTCTTGGGGCGAAAATGCGTCAAAAGACCGGGATGTCGCCTTGGTACGCGCAGGCCTTCTCCACGAGCGGGCCTTTGGCTCCCATAGTGAAGGCGATGTCGCTGCTGCGGATGCACAACAGCACATCGCCCGGCACGATACCGAGAAAGGCCAGCATGTCTTTCGTCAGGGTGATCTTCCCGTCCTCGGACATATCGGTCCAGTAATAGGAGCGGCCCTTATACTTCAAGAACCGCCCACACGCGGATGCGTAATCGCGCAGCTCGGGAACCTCTGCCAGGATGTGGCCGAGCTTGGACGGCTCCAGCAACCCTCGACGCGTCACGCAGAAGCCGCATGCTCTTGCTTCCGGTGAAGAGGTACACCTTGCCTTCGTCGGCGATGCGGTACTCGTCCGCCGCCTGAGGAGGAATGCGCACCGTGCCGTCCTCGCGCACGATGGATGTTCCGAACACGAACTTCCCGCCCTTGCTGATCTGCGGCATGTCGCACCCCTCCTCGCCTTAGCGTGTCTTTCGCTCGATGATCAGCCCTTGGCGCATGCGAAGCAGGGCCGCAAGCCCCTACTCCGCCGCCCCATCCCGCAGCCAGTCGACTACGTTCACGATGCGAATGCCCTCCTCGGTCGTTCCCACGCGCAAGCGGTCGGACGTGAGGACGATACGCGGGAAGGCGTCTTCGAGCGAGCGAAGGGGCTCGAGCTCGCGCTCGTATGTCGCAGGATCAGCCAGCGAGTCGACCACTTGGATGTAGCGTCGCATGTCGCGCTTCTGGGCGACGAAATCCACCTCGCCCCGCTCAAGCGCGCCAACCGACACTTTGAACCCGCGCCTGAGCAGCTCCAAATACACGACGTTCTCCAGCTGAAAGCCCACGTCCCGACCCGAGAATCCCCCGGGAAGGTTGCGCAGGCCCGTGTCGACAGGGTAGAACTTCCTCAACGGCCGGAGCAGCTGCTTGCCCTGCACGCCCACTTGAGGAGCACCATGCAGGATGAGGGCCTGCTCCAGCGCGTGCAGGTATCCATCGATCGTCTCGTAGGACGCCTTCATGCCCGCGCTTTTCAAGTAATTCATGATGCTTTTGACGGAGAACAGGTTGCCGGACGTCGAGAACACATAGGCGACCAGCCGCTCGAGCAGAGCGTAATCGCGAATCTGATACCGCTGCGCCACGTCGTTCACGATGACGGAGTTGAATATGCCGGCGAGCTCGCGTGCGATGTCTTCCTCGCGAGGCTCTTTGAGCGCGAAGAGGCTGGGCATCCCCCCGTAGCGCAGATACTCGGCGAACAGGGCGTCCGCGTTGCCGCTCGCCTTTTCTCGAAGCCTCGAGGAGAACTCAGCATATTCGCAGAACGACAGCGGGTACACGGGTATCTCCACCGAGCGCCCGGCAAGCAGCGTCGCGAGATCGGAGGATAACAGGTAAGCGTTCGACCCGGTCAGGTACACATCTACTCCGGATCGCGTTTGGAGACCCCGCACAACCCGCTCCCACTCAGGCACCATCTGGACCTCGTCAAGAACGACGTAGAACATGTGGGAAGAATCGGACGCTGCGAGCTCGACCGCGATTTCCGCCTGAAGGTCTTCCGCAGTCGGGTTGAGCGGCAATCCGAACTCGTCGAAGCGCTTGCGAAACACGTTCGACTCCGGAACACCTTGGTCGCGCAGATCCTCGATGAACAGGTCGAGCAATGTGGATTTGCCGCAGCGGCGCACGCCCGTGAGAACTTTGACGAACTCCGTATCGCGATATCGTTCAAGCAACTGCTGATAATACGGCCTCGGCACACGGTTGTTCATGCCAGCTCCTTCCATTTAGTCGATTATACTCTATGATATAGCTAATTTCAAGAGTATCGTAGAGTATAATCGACTAAATGTTACCGTCGCTCACGGGCGGCCGCAGCATGTCGGGTGGTTCCGGCGGTCGGCAGACCGCCGGAACATGTTAGAACAATCCCGAAATCTTGCCATCCTCGTCGACGTCGATCTTGAACGCGGCCGGGGTCTTGCCGAGGCCGGGCATCGTCATGATGGAGCCCGTGAGTGCCACCACGAAGCCGGCGCCGGCCGACACCTTCACCTGGCGCACGGTCACGGTGAAACCGCGCGGAGCGCCGAGCTTGGCAGCGTCGTCGCTGAAGGAATACTGCGTCTTGGCCATGCACACCGGCATACCGCCGAAGCCGAGCGCCTCAAGCTGCGCGAGCTCCTTCTTCGCGGCGGGCTCGAACGTCACACCGTCGGCATGGTAGATGCGCTTCGCGATGGCCTCGATCTTCTCGGCGAGCGAAAGGTCATCCTCATAGGAGAACGCGAACGTCGCGGCGCTGCGGCCATCGGCGTCGCCCGCCGCACACAGGCGCGCCACCTCGGTGGCCAGCGCCTGGCCGCCCTCGCCGCCCTTGGCCCACACCTCGGACAGCGCCACGTTCACGCCCAGCTCGCGGCACTTGGCCTCCACCAGGTCGAGCTCGGCCTTCGTGTCGGTGGGAAACGCGTTGATGGCCACCACGCACGGCAGCCGGTACACCTGCGTGATGTTCTCCACGTGCTGCAACAGGTTCGGCAGACCGGCCTCCAGCGCCTCGAGGTTCTCCTCGTTGAGGTCGGCCTTCGCCACGCCGCCGTGGTTCTTCAAAGCGCGCACCGTGGCCACCACCACCACCGCGTCGGGCTTCAGGCCCGCCAGGCGGCACTTGATGTCGAGGAACTTCTCCGCGCCCAGGTCGGCGCCGAAGCCGGCCTCGGTCACGCAGTAGTCGCCGAGCGCCATGGCCATGCGCGTGGCCATGATGGAGTTGCAGCCGTGCGCGATGTTGGCGAAGGGACCGCCGTGCACGAACGCCGGCGTTCCTTCGAGCGTCTGCACGAGGTTCGGCTTCAGGGCGTCCTTCAAAAGGGCCGTCATGGCGCCTTCGGCATGCAGGTCGTGCGCCGTGACCGGCTTGTCGTCGAAGGTGTAGCCCACCACAATGCGTCCCAAGCGCTCCTTCAAGTCGGTAATGCTCGTGGCCAGGCAGAAGATGGCCATGACCTCGGAGGCCACCGTGATGTCGAAGCCGTCCTCGCGCGGCACGCCGTGGGCCTTGCCGCCCAGGCCGTCCACGATGTTGCGCAGCTGGCGGTCGTTCATGTCCACCACGCGCTTCCACGTGATCTTGCGTACGTCGATGCCCAGCTCGTTGCCGTTCTGGATGTGCGCGTCCAGCAGGGCCGCCAGTAGGTTGTTGGCCGCGCCGATGGCGTGGAAGTCGCCCGTGAAGTGCAGGTTGATGTCCTCCATGGGGATGACCTGGGCGTACCCGCCGCCGGCCGCGCCGCCCTTGATGCCGAACACGGGGCCGAGCGACGGCTCGCGCAGGGCCACGACCACGTTCTTGCCCTGCTTCGCTAGCGCGTCGGCCAGGCCCACCGTGGTGGTGGTCTTGCCCTCGCCGGCGGGCGTGGGGTTGATGGCCGTGACCAGGATGAGCTTGCCCGGCGTGTGCTCTACGTCCTTGAGCAGGTTGTAGTCCACCTTCGCCTTGTTCGTGCCGTACATCTCCAGGTACTTCTGCGGCACGCCCGCCTTCTCGGCGATGGCGCTGATCGGCTGCGGTTCGGTCGCTTGGGCAATTTCAATGTCGCTCAACACGTCGGGCCCTCCCTTTTCCTCGTCGGTACGCTTTCCCTGCATTCTACTGGTTTCACGCCCCTTGACCACCTCTTTTCCCCCAAGGGCCATCAAATCCCACCAATCGGAATCACCGGAGCTTGATAGCAAGTAATCCCATATAATGCTATACTGATATCATCGCATTAAAGCAGTTCGGCGGCAAACGGATGCCGGGGGAGTAGAAGAGGGGGCTGCCATGACAATGACGCAGTTCAATACTCGCATCGATTCGGTTATGAAGGAGCGCGGCGATGCTGTTTTGAAGCAGGCCGGGTACTCGCCTTCGCATGCCGTTCGCGCACTCTGGACGTTCGCCGCATCGCATGCACACGAGCCGAGCGCGGTCAGGGAGTTCCTTGAGAAGGCCGAAGACACCCGGGATTCCTCGCAGTCGGCTATCGCCAGGAAACTCGAGGTGCTGGAGCACAGCCTGAACCTGCACTCACAACTACAATCCGAACTGGGCTTTTGCACAGATGCCGAAATAACGCTCGACGACCGGCAGCTCCGAGGAGAAGCCCTGTTCTCGCGCTGGGAAGAGCGGGGGCTGCTATGATCACCGCATCTACGAGACTGCTTCTGGACTCGAACGTATGGCTTGACCTTTTCGCAAGCGACCGGCCGGGAAGGGACGATGCCGTAGAGCTTGTCACGCTTGCAACGAGCCAGCAAACGACGTTGCTTTTTGCAGCCTCATCGATAAAGGATGTCTATTACCTGCTCAATGAACGGGAGAAGCGAAAGATCCGAGCGAAGAACGTAGAGGTTACGGCAGGCGTCGCCGCAGCCATCAACGAGTATGCATGGGGCTGCGTGCGCGCTATGGAGGAATTGGCGACTGTCGTCCCCATCGACCAGGCGGATCTTTGGATTGCCGCGAAATACCGCGCCGTACACAACGACTTCGAGGACAACCTTGTGCTTGCCGCCATGGAGCGCTCGAAAGCGGACTACCTCGTTACCAGCGACGAGGTGCTTCTGAGCAAGTCGCCCGTAGCCGCCCTCGCGCCTCACGACGCAGTAGCCCTGATGGCGTAAAGCAACAGCGACGTCGCTGCATCGAGAGCACCCTGCCCGAGGACGCCTTTATCCCCGCAGCGCTCAAAATGGCATAAAAGGGGACTGTCCCCTTTTATGCCAAAATATCCCCGTTTGGGACAGCTACGCCTCGCGCGCGGCGTATATGAGGCGGAGGCCCTCGAGGGTGAGCTCGGGGTTGGTGGCGGTGATGGTGCTCGACTGGGCCGCCACACGCGAGGCGAGGCCTCCCGTGGCCACCACCGGCGCCTCGTAGCCCAGCTGGCCGAAGATGCGCCGCACCAGGCCGTCCACGCGGTCGGCCTCGCCGTAGACGATGCCCGCCTGGATGGCCTCTTCGGTGTTGCGCCCGATGGCGACCCCGGGATCCACCAGATCGATGGCCCCGAGCTTGGTGGCATGCGAGAACAGCGCAGAAGCCGACGTCTCCACGCCCGGCGCTATCACGCCGCCCACGAACTTCCCTTCCGCGTCGATGACCTCGATATTCGTAGCCGTACCGAAGTCCACCACCACCACCGGCGCGCCGTAGAGCGCCTTGGCGGCCACGGCGTCGGCCACGCGGTCGGCGCCCACCTCGCGCGGGTTCGGATAGTCCGCCTCGAACAGTCCGCCCGCCGCCTCGGCCGTGCATACGAGCGCCTCGCGCCCGATCATGCGGCGCACCGCCGCGCACCACGAAAGCGTCAGCTGCGGCACGACGGAGGCCAGCGCCACGCCGTCCAGATCGCCCACCGCGATGCCCTCGGAGCTGAGCAGCGGCACCAGCTTCACGCGCAGCTCATCGGAGGTGTGCTTCTTATTCGTGGCCACGCGCCACCGGTGCAGCAGGCTTTCGCCCTGGTAAACGCCCACCACCGTCTGGGTGTTGCCCACGTCGATAGCAAGTAACATGTTTTTGACAGTCTCCTTTGCAGGCAGCGCGGATGTTTATAGTTGCACTCGTCATTATAACAACCCGCCCACGAGCATCTGTCAGGCACCGGACACGGGACCCCATCTGATAGAAAGGCAACACATGAACGACACGCCGCATCGCATCCTCGTCGTCGACGACGAGCCCTCCATCACCGAATTCGTCAGCTACGCCCTGAAGAAGGAGGGATTCTTCACCGACGTCGTCGACAACGGCGAAGACGCGCTGGCCCTCGCCACGAAGAACCCCTACGACCTGTTCGTGCTGGACATCATGCTGCCGGGAATGGACGGCTACGAGCTGTGCCGCCGTCTGCGCTCCAAGACCACCGTTCCCGTGCTGTTCCTCTCGGCGCGCGACACGGAGCTCCGGAGTTTGAGCGCATAACCGCCTGGTTTCCCGTCGTACCCGCTGGTCAGCGGGTATTCTTTTGTCAAGTTTAAAGAATATTTCTCGTTCTGGACGGTTATGTTTTATGATATAATCAGGGGTGATGAAAAGCAGTGCGAGAAGGTTGGGGCGATGTATCTCAAGAAGACCAAGACGCGCGAGGGGCGCATCTACCTTTCCATCACCGAGGGATTCCGGAAAGACGGCAAGGTGCGCACCCGCACCGTCGAGAGCTGCGGGTACCTCGACGAGCTCGAAGAGGCGTACGAGGACCCGATCGCCCACTTCGAGGCGCGGGCGAGGGCCCTGACCGAGGAGAAGAGGCGCTCGGAGGCGCCCGTCCTCATCGAGGCCCGTATGTCCGAGAGGATAGACAAGCGAGCCTCTGCCACCCGGCTCAACATAGGCTCCCTGGTTCTCTCCCGCTACTACCACGCGCTCGGCATCGGGGCGTTCTGGGACAGCCGCAAGGTGCACGCGCACCTGGGCTTCGACGCCAACGCGGCGTTCCGCATGCTGACCTACATGCGCATCCTCTCCCCCGAGTCGAAGAAGGCCTCCTTCGAGAAGCGCGGGATGCTGCCCGACCGCTGCGAGTTCTCGCTCGACGACGTCTACCATGCCCTGAGCTTCTTCGCGCGCTACGAGGACAGGTTCAAGGCGCACCTCGACTCGGCGGTGGAGAGCCTGCGCGAGCGCGACCGCAGCCGCACCTACTACGACGTGACCAACTACTACTTCGAGATCGAGGACGAGGACGACCTGCGCCGCCGCGGCGTCTCCAAGGAGCACAGGCCCAACCCCATCGTCCAGATGGGGCTGCTCCTCGACGCCGACGGGATACCGCTTGACTACGAGGTGTTCTCGGGCAACGTGAACGACTCGCTCACCTTGCTGCCTGTCATGAAGAAGATGCGCTCACGACACCCCCATGAGCGCACGGTCGTGGTGGCCGACAAGGGCCTCAACACCTCGAACAACATCGCCGCAGCCGTGCTCGACGGCAACGGGTTCGCGTTCTCGCAATCGGTGCGCAAGGCGACAAGGTCCCTGAAGGCGTGGGTGCTCGAAGACGGGGGCTACGCCGAGAACGAGGCGGGGACCTTCAAGGTCAAGTCCCGCCAGTCCTACAAGGAGGTCGTTGTGGAAGGCGAGGACGGGGCGACCCGCAAAGAGCGCATCCCCGTCAAGCAGGTGGCCTTCTGGAGCAAAGACTTCTTCGAGCGGGCGCGCCGCGAGCGCGCCAAGGTCATCGAGAAATCGAAGGCCGCCATCGAGCGCGGGGGCATGGCGAGCGCGAAGGCCCGCTCATCGGTGCGCTACGCCAAGGACACCCCCTGCGTGCCTTCCACCGGAGAGGTGGCCGAGCACCTCTGGTCGCTCGACGAGGAGAAGATCGCCGCCGACGAGGCGATGGACGGCTACTACTGCATCGTCACGAGCGAGACCTACATGGACGAGCGCGACGTCATCGAGCTGTACCGGGGCCTGTGGAGGATCGAGGAGACGTTCAGGGTCACGAAATCGACCCTGGATGCGCGGCCCGTCTACGTGTCGAGGGAGGACCGCATCCGCGCTCACTTCATGATCTGCTACGCGGCGCTCGTCATCATGAGGCTCATCCAGGCCGACCTCGGCTGGAAGCACTCCGCCCAGGCCATAGCCGATGACCTCGCCGCCATGACGGGCGTCAACGAGGACGCCAACGTCTATCTGTTCGGACACAGAACCGATCTTTCTGATGAGCTGGGGAGGGTCGCGGGCCTCGACCTCGCGCGCCGCCGCTACACCCGCAAGCAGATCAAGGACATGCTCGCCTCTACGAAGAAAATGTGAGCGAGGCTGTTCCACAACATAAAACCAGCAACGCAAAGCGGTCGTTTCCCAAGGTGAACCCAGGAAAACAGCCTCTTTTGCTGTCAAAGTCGGGTTATAACAACCCGCCCACGAGCATCTGTCAGGCACCGGACACGGGACCCCATCTGATAGAAAGGCAACACATGAACGACACGCCGCATCGCATCCTCGTCGTCGACGACGAGCCCTCCATCACCGAATTCGTCAGCTACGCCCTGAAGAAGGAGGGATTCTTCACCGACGTCGTCGACAACGGCGAAGACGCGCTGGCCCTCGCCACGAAGAACCCCTACGACCTGTTCGTGCTGGACATCATGCTGCCGGGAATGGACGGCTACGAGCTGTGCCGCCGTCTGCGCTCCAAGACCACCGTTCCCGTGCTGTTCCTCTCGGCGCGCGACACGGAGCTCGACAAGGTGGTGGGCCTCGAGATCGGGGGCGACGACTACCTGGCCAAGCCCTTCGGCGTGCGCGAGCTCATCGCCCGCGTGCGCGCGCTTTTGCGTCGCGGAAGCGGCGGCGACTTCCCCGGCGCGAACCACGCCGTCACCGCCAGCGGCATCACGCTCGACGAGGACGCCCACACGGCCTCCGGCGAGCACGGCGAGATCGACCTCACGCCGCGCGAGTTCGAGCTGCTGGCCAGCCTGATGAAGAACGCCGGCAAGGTGGTTTCGCGCGAGGACCTGCTGCGCGACGCGTGGGGTTGGGAATACTTGACCGAAACCAAGACGGTTGACACCCATATCAAGCGACTCCGTGATAAGATTGAGTCCGCCGGATACGACCCCGGTCTGGTGGAAACTGTTCGCGGCTACGGATACAGGTTCAAGCAATAAAGAGACTGCAGACATACTTCTCGCTGCTGGCAACGCTGCTCTCGCTCCTCGCCGGCGCGGTGATACTCCTGGTTTGCCTCCTCGCCTTCGACACTCCGCCGAAGGCGTTTTTGCTGCTCGTGCCAGTGGGCATCGTCGTGTTCGCGCTCAGCCTGGTCATCGGCCATTTCCTCTCCGAGCCGCTGCGCATGCTGGCGAAGAAGACCGCCGCCTACCGCTCCGGAGCCGACGTGCCGTTCGAACCCGACGGCAGGCTGCGCGAGGCCGACGAGCTGGCCGCCGACTTCAAGGCGCTCGTGCAGACCACGAAATCCCAGCAGCGCGACCTGCAGCTGAAGGAGCGCCGCCAAGCCGCGTTCATCAGCGACGTCGCCCACGAGCTGCGCACGCCGCTCACCGCCATCCGCGGCAACGCCGAGATGCTCGACGACCCCGACCTGCCGCCCGAGCTGCACACGAAGTTCTGCGACATCATCATCAACGAGAGCGAGCGCCTGAGCCGCCTCACGCACGACCTGCTCACGCTCCAGCGCATCGAGGACGACGCGGCCCCGATGGAGCTCGCGCGCGTGAACCTGCGCGAGCTCTCGTCCGGCGTCATCGACGCCCTCGAGCCCATCCTGCGCGCCCGCGACGCGCACACCGAGATCGTGGGCGAGGCCCCGGACGTCCTGGGCAACCTCGACCGCCTCAAGCAGGCCGTCACCAACCTCGTGGAGAACGCGAGCCGCTTCATCGCCCCGGGCGGGCGCATCACCATCGAGCTGTTCGGCCTCAAGGGCAACTCCATCCTGGCCGTCAAGGACGACGGCTGCGGCTTCGGCGACGTCGATCCGAAGCTCCTGTTCGACCGCTTCTACCGCACCGACGCCTCGCGCAGCCGCGGCACCGGCGGCACGGGGCTGGGGCTCGCTATCGTGAAGTCCATCGTCGAGGCGCACGACGGAACGGTGGAGGCCATCAACCTGCCCGACGGAGGCGCCTGCTTCATCATCGCGCTGCCGTCCATCCCCTCCGACCGCTGAGGCCGTCCGCGCGCCTAGCGCGACGCTGCGTGCGCATGCCTCTTCCCGCCGCGGAACAGCGCGAACGCGAGAACTGCCACCACGACGAGGCTCGTGCCGATGGCGCAGACGGCGTTGAGATGGATCATCGGGATACCCACGAGCATGCCGATGATGTAGGGCACGAGCCATGCCAGCCAAACGAACGTGCTGAACGTGTGGAAGCGCCTCATGCCCTGCTCGTTGCGACGGACGAAGGTGACGGTGGCCCACACGGCGTGCACGAGCATGAGCCCGATGGCGACGACCCCCGTCGCCGCATGGATGCCGAAGCCTCCCGCGGACGATTGCTGGGCGATGTTCGTCATGATCATCGTGCCGGTGGTGTCGCACACGAGGCCGCCCCAGAACAGCAGCACATGGCGCAGCGACAACGTGCCCGAACGCCTCTCCCCGAACACTCCGAAGGTGTACAAGACCAGCGCGCAGGTGATGGCGATGCTCGCCACGATCAATTCAAAACTCATGACCCGCTCCTTTCTTCCTTAATATGAACGATGTTCGTTAATGAACATCGTTCATATTAAGCCGCAGAAGGGCGCTGCGCAAGGGGATCGGCCGCCGCCACGGTTTCTCCACGGAGATGCTAGGACATTCGACTACAATGAACGGCGTCACCGCCAGCTTGTCACACGGAAGGCGATCATGGGCAACAAACCCGTCATAAGCAAGCAGCAGATACTCGACGCCGCCTACGACATCGCGCGCACGAAGGGGCTGTCCGGCCTGAGCATCCGCGAGGTCGCGCGTGCGTGCGACGTGGCCGTGGGCACCGTGTACCACTCCTACCCCACGAAGTCCGACCTGGTGAACGACGTGGTGGGCCGCTTCTGGAACGAGTCGCTGGCCGACCGCATGCCCCTTGCGGCCTCGGGAACCGACTTCGTGGAGTTCTGCCGCGAGCTGGCCGCCGAGACCTCGCGGGCGTTCGCGCGCTTCCGCAGCGATTGGCTGGCCGAAGTGTCGGCGCTCAACGCGCACGACCTGGCCGCGGCGCATCGGCGCGAGGAGGCCACGTTCTCGCACATCCGCAGGGGCCTGATGATGGCGCTCGATCGCGATCCCCGCATCGACCGCGCGCGTCTGACCGGCCCGCTTGCACCCGAACCCCTCAGCGCGTTCGTGTGGACGAGCATGCTCACGTCCGTCAAGCGCGGCGAACCGTCGTGCGAGACGCTGCTCGCCCTGCTGCGCACGACGCTGTACTGAGGCAGCGGCATGATAGTCGGCATCACCACCACCCACGTGGTCGAAGAGTTTGAGGGGGAGCGCGTCCCCGTGGAGCGCGCCACGGTGGAGTACGTGCGCAGCGTGGCGGCCGCAGGCGGGACGCCCCTGCTCATCCCATCGACTCCGGGAGGACGCGCGCCGAACGAGGCCGCGGCGCGCGAGCTTGCGGGCCGCATCGACGCCCTCGTGCTGGCCGGCGGCGGCGACATCGATCCCGCGTTGTACGGGCAGGGCGTGCGGCTGGCCGAGACGACCTCGGTGTCCGCCGATCGCGACGCCCTCGAGCTGGAGCTCGCCCGGCTGGCCCATGCGCGGGACCTGCCCACGCTCGGCATCTGCCGCGGCATGCAGGTGATGAACGTGGCGCTGGGCGGCACGCTGCACCAGGACCTGCGCGCCTGCGGGCTGACCCGGTCGGAGCACCGTCAGCAGCCGCCCTACGACGAGGTGCGCCAGCGCGTGGACGTCGCCGAGGGCAGCGTGCTCGAGCGATCCCTCGGCGCGAAGGGGCCGTCGATCCTCGTGAACTCGATGCACCACCAAGCGGCGGCGGCCATCGCACCGGCCCTGCAGGTGACGGCCGTGAGCGACGACGGCGTGGCGGAGGCGCTCGAGGATCCGACCCGCCGCTTCTTCCTGGGCGTGCAATGGCATCCCGAGTACTTGGACGACAACCTGGGCCTGTTCCGCGCCCTCGTGCGCGCCGCGTGCTGACACGTACGGATGTTTCACGTGAAACATCGCGCGGGCCGGCGAGGGACGGACGGCTGACGCCCGACGGCGCGCGCTTTGTGGAAGTCCCTTTCGGATCGCCCCTCCCCGGCGGCCCGGTGCTATAATCGAAATAGTTTGATTATCTAAGCATTTGCAGGCCGTTGCGACGCTCAGACGGAGCGCGACCGAGGACGGAGCGACATGGGCACCACGATCATCGGATGCGGAAAACGCCTTCCCCAGCTGGAGGTTGAGAACGACGCGCTCAAGGCGCTGGTCGACACGAACGACGAGTGGATCAGCACGCGCACGGGCATCAAGACCCGGCGCATCGCCGTCGCCGAGACGAACACCGACCTCGGCGAGGCCGCAGCGCGCCAGGCTCTCGGCTGGGAGGCGGGCGGCTTCGCCGAGCGCCGCGTCGAGGCCGCCGAGATCGACCTCGTGATCTGCGCCACCATCACGCCCGACGCTGTAACCCCCTCGCAAGCGGGCCTGCTGCGCCGTCGGCTCGGCCTGGACAACGCCATCGCCTTCGACGTGAACGCGGCGTGCTCCGGCTTCGTCTACGGGCTGACGGTGGCCGAGTCGCTCATGGCCGCCTCCTCCCCCGCGACGGCCGGCGCGCAGGGCCGCAACCCGGTCAAGCGCGCGCTGGTGGTGGGCGCCGAGCGGCTGACCCGCCTCACCAACTGGGCCGACCGCAACACCTGCGTGCTGTTCGGCGACGGCGCGGGCGCGGCCGTGCTCGAGTGGAGCGAGGAGCGCGCCGGCATGCTGAGCAGCTTCATCGTGAACGAGGACGACGTCACGAACGCCCTCACCTGCGCCATGGGCTACGATGCGCCCCAGCCCTTCGACGCCGAGGGCGTCTCGCCCGAAGCCGCCGCCACGGTCGATCCCGGCCTGCCGCGCATCGACGCGGAACTCGGCATCGACGAGGCCGTGCGTGCGGGCGAGCTGCGCCAGGCGCTGCGAATGGACGGGCCCAAGGTGTTCAAGTTCGCCGCCGAGGCCATGACCGTGGCCATCTCCCGGGCCCTCGAGCGTGCAGGCCTCGAACTGGACGACGTCGCCTGCATCGTCCCGCACCAGGCCAACGAGCGCATCATCAAGTACGCCGCCAAGAAGCTCGGCCGGCCGATGGACTTCTTCCAGCTGTCCATCGCCAACGCGGGCAACTCGTCGGCAGCGAGCGTGCCGATGGCGCTCTCCGACGCCTACGCGAGCGGCCGCATCGAACGCGGCGACAAGGTGGTGCTCGTGGCCTTCGGCGGCGGCTTCACCAGCGGCGCCGTGGTGTTCGAGGCGTAAGAAACGCCCCGGCAGCCGGAAGGTTGCCGGGGCGTTTTCGCATTCGGAGCGGTTCGCTACTCCGCCATGCGGCGACGCACGAGCGCGATCGCGGCGGCGGCCAGGCAGGCGAGCGCGGCGGCGGCGGGCACGGCCGCGCCCAGGGGGTCGCCCGTGGGGGCGAGCCTCGACCCGCCGTCCTTCGACCCGCCGTCCTTCTCCTGATCGCCGCCGTCCGTCGGGACGATGGGCTGCTGGCCGCCGGCCGGCGGGGGCGCGGGCTGGCCGCCCTCGTCCTTCGGCGGGACGCCGGTGACCACGTAGTCGCTGAAGTGGTCGGTGACGAAGCAGAGGAAGCCGTCCTCGACCCACGTCTGCTTGTCCTCCACCGCGCCGTCGTCGCCCACGTAGTGCACCTGGAGCGCCATGCCCTCGTCCAGCAGCGCGCGCATGGCGTCGGTGAGCTTGACCTTCACCGTCAGCTCGACCGCGCCGCCCTCGCCGGCCGAGAGCACGATCTCCTCGCCGCCGTCCTTGGCGAAGTGGATGTCGAACGCCTCGGCCACCTTCGCGCCGCCGGCCGTCAGGGACTCGATGGCCTCCCTGGCCGGGGCCGTGAGCTCTTGGATGGCCTGCACCACCAGGTTGAGGCCCCCTTCGTCGCCGAGCTGCTCGAGGCGCTCCACCGTGGCGGAGTCCGTCGCCGTCACGCTGGCCGCGAAGCCCGAGCCCTGCGGGGTCTGGGCCACCTCCTTCGCGTTCACCGTGAGCGCGCAGGCCGCCGACATGCCGCACGCAGACGCCGTGATGCTCGCCGAGCCGGCGGCGTGCACGGTCACCTCGCCGTCGGCGGACACCTCGGCAACGGCCGGATTCGAGGACGACCACGTCACCTTGGCGTCGTCGGCATCGGCCGGATCGACCGTCGCCGTCAGCGTGAACGGGGCGTCGCCCACGGTCGCGCTCTTGGACGCGTCGGAGATCGCCACCGCGCGCACGGGGTTCGTCACTGCCACCGCGCACGTGCCCACGACCTTCGCGCCAGCAACCGCCGCCTCGTACGTGACGGTTGCGGAGCCGCTGGACATCGCCGTCACCGTGCCGTCGGCCACTGCGGCCACCGACCCGTCGCTCGACGACCAGGCGGCGGCATCCACCGCGTCCACCTCGCCCGGCAGCTCGCCGGAGAGCACGGCGGAGACATCGGCCGCCTCGCCCTTGACGAGCGCGAGCGACGACGGATCGAGCTCGACGGCCGTGGCGGGGTTCTTCACCGTCACCGCGCAGGCATCGGAGAACGCGCCGTCCTCGGAGGTGGCGGTGACGGTCGCCGCGCCCTTGCCCACCGCGGCCACGTTGCCCTCGGCGTCCACCGTGGCCACGCCCTCGTCGGAGGAGGCCCAGGACACGCCCTTGTTCGTGGCGTTGTCCGGCTCCACCGTCGCCTTGAGCGCCGCCGTCTGCGCTCCGGTCAGTACGAGCTCGTGCTTGTCGAGCGCGATGCCGGTGGCGTGCTGCTTCACCGTCACCTGGCACGAGGCGGAGAACCCGCCGTCGGCCGTGGTGGCCGTGATGGCAGCCGTGCCGGCCGCGACCGGGGCCACGTTGCCCTCGGCGTCCACCATGGCCACGCCCTCGTTGGACGAGGCCCACGTCACCGCCTTGTTCGACGCCGTGGCCGGCTCCACCGTCGCGCCGAGCTTCGACGCCTGCGCGCCCGCGTACAGCTCCAATGCGGAGGCGTCCAGCGCCACACCCGTCACCGGCGTGGTCACCGTGATGGCGCCTGTCTCGCCCTCGGCGGATCCCGCGCGCGCCAAGATGGTCGCCGTGCCGTTGCCCACGGCCGTCACCAGGCCGTTCTGGTCGACGGCCAGAACCTTCTCATCCGAGGACGACCACTCCACCGCATCGGTGGAGTCGGCCGGCTCGACCGTCGCCGTCAGCTGCTGCACGTCGCCCACGTCCATGGCGTCGTCCGCCGCAGAGATGCTCACGCCGGTCGCCGGGATCGTCTTCTCCACCACGGTCACCTCGAACGTGCCGGACACCGAGCCCACCGTAGCCGTGATGACGGCCGTGCCGGGCGCCACCGGAGCCACCTTGCCCGAGGCGTCCACCGTGGCCACGGCCTCGTCGGAGGACGACCAGGCCAGCGTGCCCACGTCGGTGGCATCCGCCGGCGTGATGGCGGCGGAAAGCTGCAGCGAGGAGCCCATCTCCACCGTGTCGGACGCGCCCGTCACCTCCACCGCCGTGGCCGGGTTGCTCGGCGTCTCAGCCGGAACCACGTGCACGGTGAGCGTACCGAATCCGGTTGTCTCCCACTGATCGAGGTATTCAAGGCTGCCGCCCATGTCGTTGCCGGTCAGCATGCCGGCCTCCACCGTCACGTCGCCGACGTTGCGCGCCAACAGCATGGTCACGTTGTGCTTCCCATCCTCGGAATACTTGATGGGGGCGATGTAGCCGTTGGCCGACTTGAACACGAGGAGCTCGACGCCGCTGGTCAGCCACGTATCGAGGTTCTCCGTGCCGTCCACCAGGGAAGCGAGGTCGAACGTCTCGCCCACCTTCACCGTGAGCTCGCTTTGCTTGAGCGACAGCTTCTGCGCCTCGGCTGCGCGGTCGAAGATGGTCACGACGCAGGTGCCGCTGTTGCCCCACACGTCGGACACGGTCACCCGCGCCGTGCCGGGCCCCTTGATATCCAGGCGGGCGCCGTGCTCGTAGGACACGGACGCCACCGCCTCGTTGTCGCTCACGGCGGTAACCACCTGCACTTCGCCGTTGGCCGTCGACACGGTGTTCCCAACGGCGAATCCGTTGCCGCCGTGCCACTGCTCCATGTTCTTGAACGCCTCGTCCTGGATGTAGGAGGCAAGCGCGGTCGGCCCCTCGCCATCTCTGCTCATCCCGACGATGGCGACGGAGTTGCCGCCGCCGCTGTAATAGGCGGTCTTGAAGCTCTCCGCCACCCGCATCTGGGGAGTCGCGCTTTCCACCACGTTCACCTGCATCGTCACCGGATCGGTGCGCACCTCTTGACCGTCGACGTAGGTGACGCCCGTCAGGGTCACCGTCGTGGAACCCACCTTGTACGGGTTCAGGCGAACGGCGTACTCGCTATCAACCCCGTAAGGCTCCACTTCGAAATTGCCGATGACGATGCTCGGGTCGGCCGATGTTATCTCGACATGCGCCGATTGCGTGGGCACGCGGCCGGGGTCCTGTGCGACGATGTCGAGCGGAACCATAATACCGCCGCCCGTCTCACGATGGCTCTGATGATCGATCGCGCACTCCGTCACGAAGGGCACGTCCGCCGACGACGCGCACGACACCGACGCGATGGGATTGGCGCTCGCGGCCACTGTGTAGTCGACCACCTGGGTCGCGGCATAGGTGCCGAAGGAGCCTTTGAACGAGTAATCGATGGTAAGCGTGGTGGTGCCGGCCTTGAGAGCGTTCACGCGCAGCTGCGGGTTGCCCTCGTCCACGATCTCGACCGTGGCCACGCTCTTATCGCTTGAGTCCGCCTTGAAGTTCGCGGCGGCGTTGCGCTCCATCCAACCTTCCTTGTAGAAGGCGTCGCTCTCGGAAACGGCAGGATAGTACGAGTCCGCAAGCCCATGGCTGAAGTTCTCGCCGGGAATCAGGACCCCGCGCGCCAGCCGCTCGGGGATCACCGTCAGGCCAGAGGGGCGGGACGCCGAGTTCTGCGGCAGCACGTTGCTCTCCCCGAAACGCTCGACGAGCGCATCGGTGTCGGAGATGTTGTTGTACGCGCAATAGAGCCTCGTGACGTTCGCGGGGATCTTCGCCACGTCGAGCTCCGTCAGCCGGTTGCCATGCAGGCTGAGGCTTTCCAGCTTGAGGTTGCGCGACACGTCGATCTGCTCGAGATAGGATCGCTGGATGGTGAGGGAGGTGAGCTCGGGCAGAACCGAGGCGTCGAACGACGTGAGGTCCTCGTACAAGCCGGTGATGGAGAGGTCGGAGAGCTTCGACCATTGCGGCTGGGAGAAATCCGGGAGGGACAGCGCATCGCACATGCCCAGAGAGAAGCGCTCCATCGCCGAGCGGTCGTCCGTGCTCACCGTACGCAACGACGGGCAGCTGCTGAACGAAGCAGCGCGCAGATTCGAGAGCCCGCTCAGATCCACGGATTCGACGGAGGAGAGCTGGGAGAAGTACGCGCCTTCGACCGTGGCGCACTGCGACATGTCGATGGAGGTGACAGCCGCGTTCTTCCAGCTGTCCTCGCTTTCGCCCACGCCGGGCACGTACGTGCGCCCGCCGAAGGTGATGCTCACGGGCGTCACGTCGCGCTCGACGGTCTCGGTGCCGTCCTCCGCGCGCACCACCACGTCGAACGAGGCGGGGATGACGAGCGTGCCCGAGGCGTTCTCGACGTTTGCCAGCGTGACGTAGGGGTTCCCGCGCTGGAAGGTGCCGTCCTCGTTGTAGAGGGGGTAGCCGTTCTCGTCATATTGCACCGGGTAGTGCACGCTGCCCACGAACGTCGGCTCTGCGGCGAAGGCCTGATCCACCGCCACGGCCGGCACGAGCGCCAGCGCCATCATCGCCGCGACCAGCACGCGCAGCACCTTCGATCTCACAGCGCCCGAAGCTGCGCCCTGCCTGCCTACCGTCAACCCGTCCATCGCTCGACTCCCTTGAACCTCGTCTTCCTGCCCATAGCACCTGCGACAGCGTGCAATCCCGATAATTTTCATCATCGCAGAAGGCAGATTCAAGACGAACGATTCAAACGCAGCTGCACATGTCGCAACCGATTGCGGCACAGCGCGTCAGGCGCGCGGGAGCTCGAGCGCGACCGACGTGCGGAACACCCCTTCCTCGCGTTCGAACGAGCACGTGCCCGCATGGCGCGCGGCGATGGTCTGCAGGATCCTCAGCCCCCAGCCGTGCCCGCCCACGACGGGGCGCTTCGCCTTCGCGAGCGGGCCCTGCGCCGTAGCGTCCGCCGTACACGCATTGGCCATGTCCAGCAGGAAGAACCCGCCCGCGCTCCGTGCGCGAAGCTCGACGAACCGCCCTTCGGCGGGCACCTTCGCGCAGGCATGGAGCGCGTTGTCCAGCGTGTTGGAGAACAGCGCGCACAGCTCCACGTCGGGCAGGGGAAGGTCCTCCGGCACGTTGAGCCGCGCGTCGAAGCGCACGCCGGCATCCGCGAGCGTCCGCGCCTTCGCGGCCACGAGCGCGTCGACAACGGGATGCTCGCACCAGCGCCCCTCCGCGCCCTTCATCGCACGCGCCGCCCGGTCAAGCTGGCCGGGCACTTCCGCCAGCTCGTGCGCCTGTAGCAGCTCGTCCACCCGATCGAGCTCTGCCGCGAGCTGCTCGCGCACTCGCCCCGCGTCGCGCAAGTCGGCCTCGAGTCGGGCCCGATGCTCGTCCTGCATGGCCACCTGCTCCTCCAGCAGGCGGGCTCGCTCGGCTTCCACATCGGCGCGCTCGGCCTTCCAGAGCGCCCTGAACAGCACCACGTCGCCCAGGGCGCACGCGAAGCAGGTACCCGCCACCAGCGCGAACAGCCATTCGGGGAGGCCGGATGCCACGATGTGGTGGAACATGAACGCAGCCAGGGCCAGCTGGGATGCCGGCAGCAGGAGGTTCGACCACCTCCGGGGGCCCGCCACGTCGCGACGGGGCAGCATGAGCACCACGGCGGCGGCCGCGAGCGCTCCCAGGGATGCGGCCGCTATCAGCTGCTCGCCCGTCATCGGATATCGCCCGCTTCCCGCTTTCCCTCGGCCAGCGCGCCCCGCAACGCCGCGACGTGGCTCCGCGCGCGCTCCACCTGGCCTTCCGCAACCAGCGCCTCCACCACCTGCATGTGGTTGAGCAGATCGTGGCGAATGCGGCCCGTGCGCTCCATCTCGTCCACCACCTGGCTATACGAGGCGAGCGACGCCTCAAGCTGACGCTCGAGCACGTCCCCCCGCTCGCGGTCGAGCAGCAGGCGCTCGTAGCGGCCCATCCCTGTGAGCAGGAGCCAATCCACCACGAGGCAGCCGACCAGCAGAAGGCACGTGGCCGTCGCCATTTCCGCCGAGACCTCGAAGTGCGCCTCCACCATCAGCAGCTCCACCATCATGACGACCTGGCTCAGCAGGAAGCTGAAGGAGATCCATCCGTGGACGAAGGCCTCGCCGCCGCGGAACCGGCGCACCACCGCGGCGAGCAGCACGAACATGCCGACGGCGGCGACGATGCTCACGACTTCGGACACCGCGAACGAAGCGGGGTTGGCGCGCACCGCGTCGTAGTACGGCCCTATGTCGTCGGGCACCGGCGCTTCCATCAGCGCAGCCCACACGGCGAATGCCAGGCCGTGGACGAGGCTGTCGCACACGTTGCCCGCCACCACAACCACGGCCCTCAACAGGGGCGATCCCCGATACAGGGCAAACGGCAGCACGAAGCACACCGCGAGCAGCAGCACCAGCCCGGCCCACACGTCGACGAAGCGCTCGCCGATCGCATTGAGCGCCGTGACCACCGCCGCGTTCGCCACGACGAACAGGGGCGCGCAGCGCATGGGGAGCACGCGCGTGAAACCCCAGGCGATGGCCACCTGCGGCGGAAGCGTGATGAGCACTTCGAGCAGCGCGTTGGACATGGGACGGCCGTCCTCCCGGCGTCAGCGCCGGCCCTGCAGATGCGCGATGAACGATTCGCGCACGGCAGGACGCCTTCGCTGGCTCAAGGGGACGAGCTCGCCGGAGCGCAGCAGCACGTCGGAGCTCTGCAGCTTGGCGATATGGTCCATGTTGACGAGGAAGCCCTTGTGGCAGCGCACGAACGAGGCCGGCAGCTTCTCGGCGAGCTCCGCGAGGGAGGCGTACGCCTCGATCACTTCCTGGCCTTGGTGGATGCGCACTTTGCGGCGGTCGCTCTCGATAAAGTCGATCCGCTCCGGCACGAGCGCGTGCACCGTGCCGCCCGTCTGCACCGCGATGGGGCGACTTGCCGCGCGCTCGAGGTTGGCCAACGCCTTGCCCAGGGCGTCGTCGAGGTGCGCCTGGGCCACCGGCTTGGTGAGGAAGTACACGTGCTCGGTCTGGTACACCTTCGTGCAGTATTCGGGATGCCCGGTGACGTACACGACCTGCGTGCCGCAGCCGTCGGGGGCGAACCGCTTGACCGCCTCGATGCCGTCGCACGCACGCGAGCCGAGCACGATATCCATCAGCAAGATATCAGCGAGCCCCCCCCCGTGTACGATTCCAGCTCGGGCAGGCTCGAGAGCCGCGTGACGGACAGCTCGTCGCGACGGGGGAAACCGTCGATCATCCGCGCGAGGGCCTCGGCCTGCTCGGCATCGTCCTCCACCATCGCCACTCGGTACATGCGCCCACCCGAACTTCCGTCTCGCCGTCTCGTGGACGGAAGTTTACCCCATAGCGCATCCTTTCGCCAAGCGAAATGAGCCAAAGGGACGGGGTAATTGTCTCTTTTTTGGTGTAGGCGCGGGGAAAGGGCGTGACGAAGGGACGGGGTAATCGTCAGATGGCGCGGGTGACGGCGCGGGCGCATGCGACGGCTGCCACGGCCTTCACCAGATCGGGGATGGCGAAGGGCGCGATGGTGACCGCCAACGAGGCCGCGAGGTCTACCCCGACCACGGCCGCGTACTGCACGCAGCCGCACGCGTACGTCGCCGCGATGAACGCGAGGCACGCCGCGAGGTCGGCCGCCCACGCGCGCTTTCCCCCGCCCATCACACGCCGCAGCCCCGCGCGCACGGCGAGCGCCGCGACCGCGCCCACCAGGTAGCCCCACAAATAGCCGCCCGTCGGCCCCAGCAGCATGCCGATGCCGCCGCGCATGCCCGAGAACATCGGCAGCCCGATGGCCCCCAGCGCCAGATAGCCCGCGATGGCCGCCACGGCCTCGCGCGGCTTGAGCGCGAGGAGGGCGAACATGAGCGCGAACATCTGCAGTGTGAGCAGGACGGGGCCGAACGGGATGGCCACCCACGCCGAAACCCCCATGAGCGCGATCGTGAGCCCCACGAACGCGATCGAGCGCGTGCGCCCCCGTGCCCCCGCTATCGTCTTCTTGCCGCGCACCGCTCGCTCTTCCATGCGACCTCCTCGTTTTCGTCCAACGCAGCGTCGCAGTATAGAAGAGCCCGCCGGTTCGCGTAAACCGGCGGGCTCTTCCCAGGGTGACAATGCGGGTGACGATCGCCCCCCCCCCCGGCAGACGCTAGAACCTCGCCTTCACCTCGCCGCGCTCGAGCTTCTTCAAGCGGCCCATCTCGATGATGACGAACACCACCGTGGTGAAGATGGCCAGGAAGTCGGAGATGGGCGTGGCGAAGTACAGCGCATCCAGGCTGGTGAACTGCGGGAACCACGACGGCAGTACCATCGGCAGCACGACGAGCAACGGCACGAGGAACAGGATCTGGCGCGTCAGCGACAAGAAGATGGACTTGAGCGGCTGCCCCGTGGCCTGGAAGTAGTTCGAGCCCACGATCTGGAATCCCACGATGGGCAGCATGAGCAGCTGCACCTTGAGCGCGAACACGGTGAAGTCGAGCAGCTCCGGATTCGTGATGCCGAAGAACCCGACGATCTCCTCTGGGAACAGGTGCACGAGCGACCACAGCACCACGCCGATGCCGGTGGCGCCCACGATGCCGCACCACAGCGTCTTCTTCACGCGCTCGAACAGGTGCGCGCCGTAGTTGAACCCGAGCAGCGGCTGGATGGCGATAGCCACGCCGATGAGCGGCAGCACGGTGAACATGGACACGCGCTGCACCACGCCGATGGACGCGAGCGCGCCCTCGGCCCCGATGGCGCTTTGCGCGCCGTACAGGTTGAGCAGGTTATTCAGCACGAAGTTCACCACGGCCATGCCCGCCTGCACGGCGAAGCTGGCCAGGCCGAGCGACACGATGAGCCCCACCGTGCGCGGATGCAGCGGCAGGCAGCGGCGGCGCAGCTTCATGGGCACGTTCTTGGTGAACACGAAGTACCACAGCACGAAGCCGCACGAGAGGGCCTGGCCGCACACCGTGGCCAGCGCGCTTCCCTGCACGCCCCAGCCGAGCACCATCACGAACAGGAAGTTGAACACGGTGCACGCCACCGCGCCGATGATCATGGTGGTGAGCGCGCGGTTGGGCGCGCCGGCCGTGCGGATGAAGTTGTTCACGCCCATGCCGATGCACTGGAACACGAAGCCGAGCGAGATGATCTGTATGAACGAGCGCGCGAAATCCCAGTCCTCGGGCGTGGCGCCAGAGACGCCCAGCAGGCCGTCGATGCACGCAGGGATGTGCGCGACCACGGCCACCACCAGGGCGAACACGAGCGAGAGCGACACCGTGTTGCCCAGGCTGCGCTCGGCCTCGTCGCGGTTGCCCTCGCCCATGCGCAGCGCCGCGAGCGCGTTGCCGCCGTTGCCCACCAGCATGGAGATTGCCATGAACACGGTCATGATGGGCATGGCGACCGTAGCCGTGGCCAGGCCGATCTCGCCGAGCGCCTGCCCGAGGAAGATGGAGTCGATGACGTTGTACGCGCCGTTCACCAGCATGCCCAAGATGGACGGGATGGCGAACTCCACGATGAGCTTGGGGATGGAGGCCGTGCCCATGCGGGTGACCTTGTCGCCGCCGGGGCGGCCGGGGCCTCCGGGCGCGCGGCCGGGTGCCTCACCCTGAGGCTGTTCGTCCTGGTCGATTGCGGGGTTCGTCGTCGCTGCCATACCTGCGGTGCCTTTCGCGTCAGTGCCTTTTTGCGGAACGCCATATTGTACCCCCGCAACCGCGACGCACGCCGCGCCAATAAAAGACACCACAAGTTGCCCGACAGCGGGATGCCGGGCGCTCGACCCCAATCTTCGCTCCGTCGTCGCACGATTGTCGACCCAAACACACGCTTGAGGGCGCTGTGGCGTGTGTTTGGGTCGACAATGCGCCCCTGGGACGCTCGATTCTTAGGCGAGGTGGGCTTCTCCGGAGGCTACGGGGGTTTCGACGCCGGCGGCGTCGCGGAGGATGAGGCGGCCGCTGGCGTCCACGCGCTCGACCGTGCCGGCGGCGATGGCGGTGCCGTCGCGGTCGACCATCCGCACGTCGCAGCCGGTCAGGCTCACGTGAGCGTTGAACTCGTCGACGAGCGGGGCGAAGCCGTCGCGCGTCCATTCGCCGTAGAGCGGGGCGAACGCGGCGAGGAAGGCGGCGAGCACGTCCTCGACCGACACGGCGGCGAGGTCGGCGACGTAGGCGGCGCGGTTCTTGCCGCCCACGTCGGGGCGCTCGGCCGGCGGCCGCACGTTCACGCCCACGCCGACGCACACCCCGCCCGCATGCCCCTCGAGCGAGATGCCGCAGAGCTTCGCCGGCCTGTTGTCATCCTGAGCGGAGGCGCGCAGCGCCGCGTCAGCTGTGGCGCTTACGGCTGGCGCCGCGGGGGATCCTTCGACTCGCTTCGCTCGCTCAGGATGACAGAGGGGGGCCTGCGCTCGGCCGGGATGACGGAGGGAGGCCTGCGCTCGCTCAGGATGACAGAGGGGGGCCTGCGCTCGGCCGGGATGACAGAGGGGGCCGGAAAGCACCACGTCGTTGGGCCATTTTACTTGGATGCGGGGGGCAACCTCGGGCGCGAGGCCGGCCAGCGCGCGGCGCACGGCCAAGCCCACGACCAGGCTCAGCGTGGGCAGCTGAGAGGGCGGCGCCTGCGGGCGCAGCAAGAGCGAACAGTACAGGCCGCCTTCGGGGCTCGTCCAGGTGCGGCCCTGCCGGCCGTAGCCTGCTGCCTGCCGACGGGCGCGCACCACAAGACCTTCGGGCTCGCCTGCTTCGAGCGCGCGCTTGACCTCGTCGTTCGTCGAAGCCACCTCGTCGAGAAGGCGCACGCGGAACGCGAGGCTCACAGCCGGACGGCCTTCCCCACGCTCACGGCGTCGGCGCTCACGGCAACCCCGTCGGCCAGCACATGGCCCGGCCGCAATTCCATCAGGGGCTTCACCACGAAGTCGCGTTCAAGTAGGCGCGGATGCGGCAGCGTGAGCACGTCGGACTCGGCCACGTACAGCTGGTAGTCGAGGATGTCCAGATCGCAGGTGCGCGGGCCGTTCTCCACGGTGCGCACGCGGCCGAGGCTGTTCTCGATGGCGTGCAGGTAGCCCAAAAGCTCCTTGGGCGCGATGCCGGTGCGCAGCAGCACGACGGCGTTCACGAACGCATCCTGGTCGAGGTAGTAGGCCGGCTCGCTCTCGTAGAAGCTGGAGATGTCGACGATCTGCGAGTCGGGCAGCGCGCACAGCTCGGTGATGGCCTGGTTGAGCATGGCCAGCTTGCCCTCGCGCTCCTCGCCCGGCTCGGCCACGAGCGGCACGTTGCAGCCCAGGCCGAGGAACACGTAGGGCCGCAGGTTGGCGAGCGCCTTCGCCGTGGCGGCCACGTTGTGCGTGCGCACCACGCTCGCGCCCAGCTCGCAGGCCATGAGCGCCTCAGTGGCGGACGCCTCGTCGCGCGCGGCCGGATCGTCGATGCCGTACGCCCAGCCGATATAGCTCTTGCGCGACACCGCCACCATCACGGGATAGCCCAGGCGCGCGAATTCCTGGAAGTTGCGCACGAGCTCGAGCGTCTGCGACGGCGTCTTGCCGAAGCCGGGACCGGGGTCGATGCAGATGCGCTCGCGCGCGATGCCCGCGGCCTCAAGCGAAGCGGCCTGGTCGCGCAGCCAGTCGCGTACCTCGGCCACCACATCGTCGTAGGCGGGCGCGTCCTGCATGGTGGAGGGCTCGCCCTGCATGTGCATGACCACCAGGCCGCAGTCGCCCTCGCGCACGGCCTCCACCATGGCGGGATCGCGGAATCCGGACACGTCGTTCACGATGGCCGCGCCGGCCTCAAGGCACGCGCGCGCCACCGGGGCATGTCGCGTGTCGATGCTCACGCACACGCCGCGCTCGGCCAGCGCGCGCACCACGGGCAGCACGCGGGAAAGCTCCTCGTCCACGCTCACGGGCGCGGCGCCGGGGCGCGTGGACTCGCCGCCCACATCGATGATGCGGGCACCCTCCTCCACCATGCGCTCGGCGTGGGCGAGCGCCGCTTCAAGGCCGTCGTGCTGGCCGCCGTCGGAGAAGGAGTCGGGGGTGACGTTGAGGATGCCCATGATGATGGGCATCCTCGTGTCGAATTCATAGGTTGCGCAGTGCCAGGTCATCGGGCGGGGCCGTCGTCTTTCGGGTCGTCGTGCGGCTGGGCGTCTTCCGGCTGGCGCCGCTCGGGATCCTTCGACTCCGCGCCTTGCGGCGCTCCGCTCAGGATGACAGGTTGGTCGCCCTGCTCGCTCAGGATGACATTCTGCTTGTCGTCCTTCGCAGCGGCGTCAGCCGCGTCGCTTCCTTCGCCTTCGGCGGGCTCGCGGTAGGGCGGGTTGGGGTCCTGGTCGCCGGGCTCGACGGGCTCTTCCTTCCAGTTGGGATCGGCCAGCTGGGCGTCGCGCTCGCGGGCGGCCTGCTCCTCGGCCTCCTTGCGGGCGATGATCTCGTCCTCGTGCTTGAGGTACTCATCCCATTCGTTATCCAAAAGCGCCAGGCAGGCCTCGCCTTCCACGGTCTCGCGCTCCAACAGAACGCTGGCCATGAGGTCCATCTGCTCGCGGTGGTTGACCAGGATCTCGTGGGCGCGGTCGTGCGCGTCCTTCATGATGCGCGCCACCTCGTCGTCGATGCGCTTGGCCGTCTCCTCGGAGTAGTCCTGCGTGTTGCCGTAGTCGCGGCCCAGGAACACCTCGTGGTTGGGCTGGCCGAACACCTGCGTGCCCAGCTCGGCGCTCATGCCGTACTGTGTGACGATGGCGCGGGCCATCTTCGTGGCGCGCTCCAGGTCGTTCGAAGCACCCGTGGTGATGTCGTCGCAGAAAATCTCCTCAGCCACGCGGCCGCCCATGAACACGGCCAGCTCGTCGCGCATCTCGCCGAGCGAGTTCAGCACCTTGTCCTCCTTGGGGATGGACAGCGTGTAGCCCAGCGCCCGGCCGCGCGAGATGATCGAGATCTTGTGCACCGGGTCGGCGTGCGGCAGCAGGTGCCCCACCAGGGCGTGGCCGCTCTCGTGGTAGGCGATGGTGTGCTTGGTCTGCTCGTCGAGCACACGGCCCTTGCGCTCCGGGCCGGCGATAACGCGCTCCATCGACTCGCTCACCTCTTGCTGCGTGATGATCTTCTTGCCGCGCCGCGCGGTGAGCAGGGCCGACTCGTTCATGAGGTTCGCCAGGTCGGCACCCGTGAAGCCGGGTGTGAGCTTGGCCACCTTCGACAGGTCGACGTCGCTGCCCAGCGGCTTGTCCTTGGAGTGCACCTGCAGGATCTTCTCGCGGCCCTTCACGTCAGGCGCGTCCACCACGATCTGGCGGTCGAAGCGGCCGGGACGCAGCAGGGCCGGGTCCAGCACGTCGGCGCGGTTCGTGGCGGCGATGAGCACCACGGAGTCGTTAGCCTCGAAGCCGTCCATCTCCACCAGCAGCTGGTTCAGCGTCTGCTCGCGCTCGTCGTGCCCGCCGCCGAGGCCGGTGCCGCGCTGACGGCCCACCGCGTCGATCTCGTCGATGAAGATGATGGACGGCGACGCCTCTTTGGCCTGCTGGAACAGGTCGCGCACGCGGCTCGCGCCCACGCCCACGAACATCTCCACGAAGTCGGAGCCCGAGATGCTGAAGAACGGCACGCCCGCCTCGCCGGCCACCGCGCGCGCCAGCAGCGTCTTACCGGTGCCCGGAGGGCCCACAAGCAGGCAGCCGCGCGGGATCTTCGCGCCCATGGACTGGTACTTCGCCGGATTCGCCAGGAAGTCCTTGATCTCCTGCATCTCCTCCACGGCCTCGTCCACGCCGGCCACGTCGGAGAACTTCACGTCCGGGCGCTCCTCGGTGGACTTCTTCGTCTTGGCCTTGCCGAAGCTCATCTGCGAGTTGTTCGCCTTCTGCATGGAGTTGAAGAAGAACAGCAGGATGCCGCCGATCACCAGGATGGGCAGAAGCGTGCCGAGGATCTCGAGGAAGGGGCTGGGCAGCTGCACCTCGTAGGGGATGTTGGGGTGCGCGGCCATGAGGTCGCCAAGCGACCCGCCGTAGTAGGTGGACGTGTAGTTGTGCTCCGTGCCCAGCGTGGCCGCGTCGACCTCGGCCGTGCTCACGCCGGGCAGCGCCTTGCCGGTGTCGGGGTTCTTGATGGTGGCCATGCGCGCGTTGAGCGCGTTGAAAGCCTCGTTGAACGCGTCGGTGGCGGTGGAGCCGGCGGTGATGGCCGGATAGTACGAGCCGGACACCGCGTAATCGCCCGCGTTGTACACCACCTTCGTCACGCGGTCCTGCTCCACGGCCTGCACGAACTCGGACGTGATGAGGCGGTCGGTCTGCGTGGCGCCGGCCGACGACATGTTCATGAACTGCTGGCCCACGAAGAAGGCGATGATCATGAACAGGATGACCGAGATGATGGTCGTCCGTGGATTCGGCTGCTGGAATTGCGACTGTTGTTTATTTTGCTGTGCCATTGAGCCTTACTTCCTTTTCCATACGGCCTTGCGGCGTCGGCGGGCTGCCGAAACCGCGTCGCGCGCGACCGGCCGCCGCCTTCGCCTTCGAGCGGCCCCGCCGGACAAGCGCGTCGCGCGCCAGGCCGCTGTGCTAGTAGATCTCCGGCTTCAAGACGCCGATGTAGGGCAGGTTGCGGTACCGCTCCGCGAAGTCCAGCCCGTAGCCCACGATGAACTCGTCGGGGCACTCGAAACCGATGTATTTGCAATCGATCTTCGCCTGGGCCCGCGTCTGCTTGCGCAGCAGCGTGGCCACCTCGAGGGAGGCCGGGTGGCGCGAGGCCAGGTTTTTCAGCAGGTACTTCAGGGTAAGGCCGGAGTCGAGGATGTCCTCGGCCACGACGACGTGACGGCCCTCGATCTCCGACGAGAGATCCTTGAGGATGCGCACGACGCCGGAGCTCTTCGCGCCGTTGCCGTACGACGAGATGGCCATGTAGTCCATCTCAACCGGCAGGTCGATCTGCCGCGCGAGGTCCGCCATGAAGATGGCCGCGCCGCGCAGCACCGAGATGAGCACGATGCCCTCGTCCGCGTGATCAGCGTAATCGCGCGTGATCGCAGCGCCGATCTCGCCGACGCGCCGGGCGATGTCCTCTTCGGTGAACAGTATCTCCGCAATGTCGTTGTGCACGGTCCAGGCCTCTTCGTCGTTTCCGCGCCGTCCGCGCTGCCCGACCGCGTGCGATCAGTGAGCGAAGGCGTCACGCTTACCTTGAGTCCGGTAAGTGTACCATTGCGCCTTCGGGAAAAGGCGACAAGACGGTAACGCCGCCCCACATGCCACGATTTTTACATTTCGCCACGGGAACTGGGCCGATAGGTTTCGGATCGCCCCCGTCGCCGGAACGTTTCGATGCCGTCGGAGACGTATCGGCGGCTAGCGCGTTGAGGCGAGCACGTCGGGGAACTCGCGCAGCAGGCGCTCCACGGGCAAGCCGATGACCGTGTCGAGGTCGCCTTCGACGCGCTCGACGAAGTCGGCCGCCGCGCCTTGGACGGCGTAGGCGCCCGCTTTGTCGAACGACTCGCCTTTGCGCAGGTAGTCGGCTATCTCCTCGTCCATGAGGTCGCGGAACGTCACGAACGAGCTGTCGACGAAGGTGCGGAAGCCGAGCGAGATGTCCTCGGGCGCGGGCGCGGCCACCATCCACACGGACACGGCCGTGAGCACCTCGTGCGTGCGGCCCGACAGGCGGCGCAGCATGCGCTTGGCATCGGAGAGGCTGACGGGCTTGCCGAAGATCTCGCCTTCGCAGACCACCATCGTGTCGGCGCCGAGGATGGCGGCCATGCCGCAGTAGTCCTCGGCGAGCACCTCCTGCACGACGGCGCCGGCCTTGCGCTCGGCCAGCTTCTTGGCGGCTTCGTGCGGATTCGCCAGCAGGTCGGGCTCGAGCGACTCGTCCACGTCGGACACGCGCACGGTGAAGGCGATGCCCGCGTCCTCCAGCAGCTGCTTGCGGCGCGGCGAGCCGCTGGCCAGGATGACGTCGAGGGCGGGCGCTTCCTGGGATGGGGTGTTCTGTTCGTTTTCCATGCCGAGCATTGTAGCAGACGAGTGTCTCAATTGGGGACAGGCACCGATTGGGACATTTTGGCATAAAAGGGGACTGTCCCCAATTATGCCATTTTGCGGCGGGCGCGGTAGGTTGCCATGGGCTCGAGGCGGACGCCGCGCTTGTTGGCGCTGACGGCCAGGTCGCCTTGGATGTTGGCGACGTAGCCGCCGATGGGGCGGCCACCGTCGTCGAACGCGGCCAGCACGGCCTCCACTGCGGCCGTCTCCACGCGCGCGTCGGGCCCGAGCATCCCCTGCAGCACGCGCACCACCACGCGGCGCGCGAGGGGCGCGGGCTCGCCGCCCAGCTCGGGCGCGAGCAGCCAGCCATCGTCGAGCGCGCGCGCATGGCGGCCCGCAAGCTCCTCGGCCATGCCGTCCAGCAGGTCGTCCTCGTCGGCGATCAGGTTCATCGTGCGCACGAGCACGTCGAGCAGCTGAGGGTTGCGCTCCTTCGCGCGCGGCACGATCTCGTGGCGCACGTAGGCGCGGAAGCGGTCGGTGTGCGCGTTCGTGGCGTCCTCGCGCCAGAGCGCGCCCTGCTCGTCGCAGGCCGTCGGCAGCCCGGCGCGCTCGCGCGCGACCACGTAATCCCGCAGCTCCTCGCGGCTCGCGTCCAGAAGCGGGCGCACCACCGGCCCGTTGCGGTAGCGCATGGCGCGGAAGCCCCCCGGCCCCGTGCCCACGATGGAGCGCATGTAGAAGCTCTCCACGCGGTCGTCGGCCGTGTGCGCCGTGAGGATGCGCCCGTCCGCGAGCGGCGCGGCGGCATGCAGGCACAGGCTCTCGAGCGCCTCGTTCGCGGCCAGGTAGCGCTCGCGGCGGGCGACGGCCTCCACGTTCTCGCCCGAGCGCTCGGCCAGGGCGGCCACATCGACGGAGCACGAGAACAGCGGCAGGCCCAGCAGCTCGGCCAGCTGCGCCACGAAGCGCTCGTCGGCGTCGGCGTCCTCGCCCCGCAGCCGATGGTTCACATGCAGCACCGCAAGCTCCCCCAAAAGCCCGCGTTCGCGCAGCTCGCAAGCCGCATAAGCGAGCGCAGTGGAGTCCGAGCCGCCCGACACCATGAGCAGCGCCGGCGTGTCTGAGTCGGCCAAGCCGCGCGCGGCGATAGCGGCCGCCGCGCGCTCGACGAGCGTCGCATCCTCAGCCACGGTCGCCCTCCTTCCCCAAGAAGCGCTCCTCGAACTCCTCCGGCAAAAGGGGGCGGCCGAACAGGAAGCCTTGGATGTAGTCGAGTCCCATGGTGTTCACCGCGCCGTACTCCTCGTCGGTCTCCACGCCCTCCAGGCACACGCTGATGCCCACGTCGTGGCACAGCTCCACGACGAAGCGGATGAACGTGGCGTCGAACGTGCTGGTGCGGATGTCGCGGATGAACGCGCGGTCGATCTTCACGATGTCGGCCGGCGAGGACTTCAGCGCGCCGAGCGAGGAGTACCCCGTGCCGAAGTCGTCCATGGCCACGCGCACGCCCAGCTTCCTGATCTGACAGAACAGTTCACGCGCCCGGTCGTCGTCCTCGGCGAAGCGGCTCTCGGTCATCTCCACCACGAGGCTTCCCGGCGGCAGGCCCTCCTCTTCGAGCACGTCCATGATGAACGGCACGAGCCCGTCCTCGTCGAGTTGGCGGTACGACAGGTTCACGCTCATGGAGAACGTCGGGTCGAGCACGCGCCACCGCGCGCACGTGGCCGCCGCCTCGCGCAGCACCCAGGCGCCCACCGGCACGATGAGCCCGCTCTCCTCGAGCAGCGGGATGAACTCCAAAGGCGACAGGTCGCCGAACCGCTCGCAGCGCCACCGCGCGAGCGCCTCGGCCCCCTTCACGCGCCCCGTGGACGCCTCCACCTGGGGCTGGTAGCGCAGGCTGAAGCCCTCGAAGCCGTTCTCGACGCTGTCGCGCAGAAGCTCCATGAGCTCCAGCTCGCGCGTGCGCCCGGCCAGGATGGCGGCCGAGAAGCTCACGCAGCGCTTCTTGCCGTGCCCCTTCGCGAACTCCAGCGCGTAGTCGGCGTACTTGACCAGCTCCTCGTACGAGCCCGCATCGGAGGGATAGCGCGCGCAACCGCCCGAGAGCGTGCAGTAGAACTTCTTCCCCTCGTGCTCGTGCTGGTGGTCGAACGACACGCTGAGCACCGCGTAGGCGCTGCGCAGAACGTCAAGCTCATCGTTGATGGCGACGGCGAACTCGTCGCCGTCGAGCCTGAACACGCGCGCGCGCTCCGGGACCGCGCTCTGGATGCGCTGCGCCACGAACCGGATGACCTCGTCGCCGAACGCGCGGTCGTAGCGGTCGTTGATGTGGCGCAGATCGTCGATGCCGATGACCATGAGGCTCAGGCCCTCGTCCGGCGTGATCTCCATGCGGCGGCGGACGACGTCCTCGAACTCGAACTTGTTGAACAGGCCCGTGAGCGGGTCCACCTTGCTCTTCTTGCCCAGGTTGGCGATGAACCCGGCGAACAGCGAGGGCTTGCCCCGCGCGTCGAGGATGAGGCGGCCGCGGCAGCGCAGGCGCACCCACTCGCCCTTGCGGTTGCGCGCGCGGTACTCCACCCAGTGGCGGGTGGTGCGCCCGTCGACGATCTCCTGATTCGACTCGAGGAACGCCTGGCGGTCGTCCTCGTGCACCTTCGAGCCCCACACGGCGACCGCGTTCTCCACCACCTCGGAGGGCAGGCCGAACTCCTCCACCATGGCCTTCGGGTAATGGAACACCCCCGTCTTCATGTTGCACACGTACAGGTAGTCGTCGGTGCTCTCCACGAGCGCGTCGTAGAGATGGGCGGTGTCGTAGCTGAACGCGGCCGCGCTGCCGGCCGGAACGCTGCCCGCCTCCTCGGCCACCCTGAGCGCGTCGATGCTGGCGTCGATGTGGAAGCTCCGCTTCTCCACGTACATGCGCTGGTCGGCGAGCGCGAGCATCTCGTACATCTCGAGCGGCGACTCCGGATAGGACTCGGCGATGCCGAAGCAGAAGCCCATCTCGTACGGAGGGTCGACGTCGGTCGGCTGCGCGGCGAGCGCGAGCTGGGCGCGCTCCATCTTCTCGCGCGCGAGAGAGGCCTCGCCCAAAAACACGCACACGAACTCGTCGCCGCTCAGGCGGAACCCGTAGTCGTTCGGGCCGAACTCGCGGCGCACGGCGCTTGCCGCCGAGCGGATGAGGCGGTCGCCCTCGGCGTGGCCGTAGCGGTCGTTCACCTCTTTGAGCTGGTTGATGTCGTAGAGCGCGATGGACACCGCCTCGCCCTCGGCCGCGCCGCGCGCGAGGGAGGCGCTCAGATGCTCCTTGCCGGCGCGGCGGGACAGCACGCCGGTGAGCTCGTCGGTGTTTGCCGACACGAGCTCGGTCACGTCCACCGACTGCTGGAGGTGCACGAGCGAGCCGTCTATCCACCTGACCAGGCTGTCGTAGTTGCGGTAAGTGCGGCCCGTGACCGGGCTTTCCTCGTCCCATTCCACCAGGGGCGCGTCGTCCTCGCTGCGCAGCAGGTCGTCCACCGGGCAGAACTCGCAGCGCGCGGTCATGCCGCGCTGCAGCACCTGCCAGCACACCTTGCCCTCGGGGTCCTCCACGCCGAAGTCGTGCTTCATGAAGCCGTTCATGTAGAGGATCTCATCGGTTTCCGGATCGGTGACGTAGATGCTGGTGCGCATGCCCTCGAGCACGGTGTCGAACACGAACGAGCGCAGGTCGCCTCCCTCTCCTCCGGCCTCCTCGGCTGGGCCGGGCGCGTTGCGGCGCAAATGCGGCTCGGCCGGCTCGCGGTTCTCGTTACGTCGCGCGCCGTACGGCGTTGCCTGGGACGCTGCGTCAATCTTGTCCATGCGGCCCCTCCTGCCCCTTCGACTCGCCCGCCGACGCGGGCCCCTCCACGCGCTCCGCGAGCGCGATCGTCTCGATGTGGTCGGTGTGCGGGAACATGTCCACCGGCTGCACGGCGCGCACGGCGTAGCCGCGCTCGCGCAGGCGGGCGAGATCGCGCACCTGGGTTTCCGGATTGCACGAGATGTAGACGATGCGCCTGGGCGCGAGGACGGCCGCGGCCTCGAGGAACTCCTCGCTCGCGCCGGCGCGCGGCGGGTCCATCAGCAGCACGTCTATGCGCTCGCCGGTCGCGGCGGCCTCGCGCATGAACTCACCCGCGTCGCCCACGACGAAGCGGGCGTTTTCCACGCCGTTGTGGCGGGCGTTCTCGCGCGCGTCGCGGATGGCCGAAGCCGTCGTGTCCACGCCGGTGACCTGCGCGGCGCCGCGCTTGGCGGCCACGAGGCCGATGGTGCCCGTGCCGCAGTAGGCGTCGATGGCGCGCTCTTTTCCCGTGAAGCCCGCCAGCTCGATAGCGGTTTCGTAGAGCACCTCGGTCTGCACGGCGTTCACCTGGTAGAACGACTGAGAAGAGATGCGGAAGCTCAGACCGCACAGCGTGTCCAGGATGAAGCCGGGGCCGTAGAGCCGCTGCTCGTGCTGGCCGAGGATGACGTTGGTCTGGCGCTCGTTCACGTTCTGCACGATGGAGGTGATGGCCGGACAGCGCTTGACCAGCTCGCGGCAGAACGCGCGCGATGCGGGGAACGCGCGGCCGTTCGTGACGAGGGTGACGAGGATCTCGCCGCTTTGGTGGCCGACGCGCACCACGGCGTGGCGCAGAAATCCGGTGCCCACGTCTTCGTTGTAGGGCTCCATGCCGAAGCGCGGCATGAGGTCGCGGACGGCACGGATGATGCGCTTGGCCTGCTCGTTCTCCACCAGGCAGCCGTCGGTGGACACGATGCGGTGCGTGCCGGCGGCGTACATGCCGCAGAGGATCTCGCGGCGGGCGGCGTGCGGGCGCGCCTCGCGGCCCGAGCGCTTGCTGTTGCGCGGCGCGCCCCCCGGCAGCTTCCGGCCCGGCGCGTAGGGCGACACCACCTTGTTGCGGTAGTGGAAGGGCTCGTCCATCCCCAGGATGGGACGCAGCGCCTCGGGCGGCGCCACGGGGGCGAGCAGCTCTGCCACCCGCGCATCCTTGCGCGCGAGCTGCTCGGCGTAGGGCTCGTTCACATGCTGGCACGCCCCGCATTCGCGGGCGTGCGGGCAGCCGGGCAAGGTGGCCGGGCGCGCGCCCTTCTCGCCGCGCGCGCTACCAGACGAGGAATTTCGCATTGTCGATGCTCCAATGCACGTCGCGGATGTAGCGCTGCAGGGCCTCGCCGTCGCGCTGCTCGAACAGCCGCACGATCTCCTCGTGCTCGTCGTTGGCCTTGCGAAGAAGCGCGCCGAGCTCGGCTTCGTCCACGTTGGCGTACTCGCGCTTCATGAAGTAGCGGTTGAGCTGATGGATGAACCCGATCAGGCGGGAGTTCCCGCATTTGACCACGTAGCAATCGTGGAAGTCGCGCTGAAGGTCGTCGTACTTCTTGTAGAGGCCCTTGTCGACGGCCAGCTGCATGCTGCCGTGCAGAAACTGCAGCTGGGCGATGTCGTCGTCGGTCATCGCGTCCACGGCCAGCAGGGCCGCGCGGCCGTCGAGGGGCCCGATGATCTCCACGATCTCGCGCGCGCTGTCCTCTGTGACGCGCTTCACGTAGAAGCCCTTGCGCGGCACGTTCTCCAAATAGCCGTCGGCGGCCAGCTGGATGAGCGCCTCGCGCACCGGCGTGCGGCTCACGCCCAGCGCGTCGCAGATCTGCTGCTCGCTTATCTTGTGGTCATCGGCCAGGCTGCCCCCGTCGATGAGGTCGGCGATGTAGTCGTACACGTGGTCCTTGAGGGACCGGAACTCGTTTGCCATGGACACCACCCGTCACGCTGGAATACGCGTTGCTTCATGTATACCAATATACCATGACGAAGGCGGGGGCGTGACAAAGGGACGGGGATAATGTCACCGATGACAGCGCGTGACATTATCCCCGTCCCTTTGTCACGCCCCCGCCCACCTTCGTCCCCTCGTTTTCAACGTTTTTGGAAAAACTTCCTGCACCCCCTTGATTGTATACAATATACAGAATACAATGTGCAGCACAAGGAGCACCGACAACGAACACCCTGTCAGAAAGGATCCGCACCATGACCAAGTTCTCCAACGTCATCGTCCGCCGCCCCGCCAAGTCCATGGTGGAGGGTATCACCTCGGCCCCTGAGCTGGGCAAGCCCGACTACGAGCTGGCCTGCAAGCAGCACGACGACTACATCGCCGCCCTCAAGCAGTGCGGCGTCGAGGTCACCGTCCTGCCCGCGCTCGAGGAATTCCCCGACTCCTGCTTCGTGGAGGACCCGGCCGTCATCACGCGCTGCGGCGCCATCATCACGAACCCGGGCGCCGACAGCCGCAACGGCGAGAAGGACGAGATCGAGCCCGCCGTGCGCAAGTTCTTCGACGACGAGCACGTCAAGCACATCCAGAATCCCGGCACGCTCGACGGCGGCGACGTGATGATGGTGGGCGACCACTTCTACGTGGGCCGCTCCGCGCGCACGAACGAGGAGGGCATCCGCCAGTTCTTCGAGATCCTGGAAGGCTGGGGCCTCGAGGGCTCCGAGGTGCCGCTGGAGTTCGTGCTGCACCTGAAGACCGGCGTGAACTACCTGGAGGACGGCAACATGCTGGTGTCCGGCGAGTTCGTGACGAAGCCCGACTTCGAGCAGTACAACCGCATCGAGATTCCCGAGGACGAGGCCTACGCCGCCAACTGCATCTGGGTGAACGGCACCGTCATCGTGCCCGAGGGCTACCCCACGGTGCTGAAAGCCGTGCAGGACGCCGGCTACAAGACGCTCACGGTGGACACGTCCGAGTACCGCAAGCTCGACGGCGGCCTGAGCTGCCTGTCGCTGCGCTTCTAACCTGACGAGGGCCCTGCGTCGATCGGGCGCAGGGCCCCGCTTCCCCCTCCTCCCCTATTCCACCGCTGCCATATTCCTTGTTCGCACCCTCGAAAGGAGGGGCTATGTCTCGTGCTGTCTCAACCACGTCCGACGACAAGGGCCTCATCATCGACCCGAACGGCCTGGGCCTGTTCCGGCTCACCATGATGGTGATCACCGCCAGCATCTGCGGCGGCATCTTCGCGCTGGCCGGCGACATGGCCGCCGGCGGTGCCAACACCGGCGCCGTGCTCATCAGCTGGGCCATCTGCTTCGTGGGCGTGTTCGCGCTCATGATGTGCTTCAACGGGCTGTCGCAGGCGCGGCCCGACCTCACCGGCGGCATCTACGCCTACGCGGCGGCCGGCTTCGGCGACTTCGTCGGGTTCAACTCCGCGTGGGGGTACTGGATATCCGCGTGCCTGTCCAACGTGTCGTTCGCCATCCTGCTGTTCTCGGCGCTGGGATACTTCTTCCATCCGTTCGAGAGCGGCAACAACCTGCTGTCGTGCATCTGCGCGTCGGCGTTCCTGTGGCTGCTGGTATACCTGGTGTCGCGCGGCGTGAAGGAGGCGGCAGGCATCAACGTGGTGGTGACCATCGCCAAGCTGGTGCCGCTCGCGCTGTTCGTGCTGTCCATCGCGCTTCTGGGCAAGTTCGACCCGGCCATCTTCATGGAGAACTTCTGGGGCGAGCCCGGCGGCCCCGACTTGGGCACGCAGATCATCTCCACCATGATCGCGCTCGTGTGGGTGTTCACCGGCATCGAGGGCGCCGTGGTCATCTCCGGCCGCGCGAAGTACGCCCGCGACGTGGGCCGCGCCACCGTCATCGGATTCGTGTCGGTGTTCGTGCTGTACCTGATCATCTCGCTGGAGAGCATGGGCGTCATGCCGCGCGCCGAGATGGCGCAGCTGGCCACGCCGTCCATGGCCGGCATCCTGGAGCACGCCATCGGGCCCGTAGGCGCGGGCATCGTGAACCTGGGCGTGGTGCTGTCGCTTCTGGGCGCGATGCTGGGCTACGTGATCATCGCCGCCGAGACGCCGTTCGAGGCCGCGCGCCAAGGCGTGTTCCCCAAGTCGTTTGCGCGCACGAACAAGAACGGCGCGCCCATCGTGACCGTGCTCATCTCGGCCGGCATCACGCAGCTGTTCCTGGTGGTGTCGGTGTTCTCCGAGTCCACGTACCAGTTCTTCTACGCATGCGCCGTGTCCACCATCCTCATCCCCTACGTGTGCTCGGCCGCCTACTACATGAAGATCGCCTGGAAGCGGCAGCATCTGGCGCCCGAGCAGGTGAAGAAAGCGCGCGTGCTGGGCACGGTGGGCTTCGTGTACACGGTGTTCCTCGTGTGGGCGGCGGGGCTCGTGGGCATCATGATAACCACCATCCTGTTCGCTCCCGGCATCATCGTGTACGCGATGGGCCAGCGCGAGCGCGGCGAGAAGGTGCTGCCGCAGCTGGCCGACAAGGTGATAGCCGCGGTGATCGTGGTGGTGATGGTGGCGTCGATCGCGCTCATGGCCACCGGGACGATCTCGGTGTTCTAGCGGCGCCGGCCCGGGAGAGGGAGGGACGGCTGGCATCCCCCTCCCTTTCCCCGGAATCGTGCATAACGCGCGGCAGAAAATGCACGTTATGCACGATTCGCCGCTTGCATTTGCCGGCGCGCCAGCGGTAACGGCTTCATGACTTTTGCACGCCGCGCGCTTTGTCGCGCGGTATAGTGCTTCCGAGAGAAATCGCGCGAAAGGACGCCCCATGAACTTCATCATCCGCTGGCTTGTGACCGCCATCGCCGTGGGCGTGGCCGTGTGGCTGGTGCCGGGCATCGAGGTGGTGGGCGGCACCGAGGCCTGGGCGGCCATCGCCATCTTCGGGCTCATCCTGTCGCTCATCAACATCAGCATCAAGCCCATCATGCAGGTGCTCAGCCTGCCCATCACGTTCATCACGCTGGGCATCTTCTACCTGGTGGTGAACACGTTCATGCTGTACGTGGCCGCGTGGCTGGCCAACGGCATCTTCCAGGTGGGCATCGACATCGCCACCTTCGGCAGCGCCTTCGTGGCGAGCATCGTGATCAGCATCGTATCCGGCATCATGAACGCCATCGTCGGGAAAGATTAGCGGCGCTGCAAGCACGACATCGCGGAATCGGCTGCCCCGATGCACAGTTTTCGCCGTTCTGAAGCTCGCACGGGCTAACATCGCGAGGGGAGCTTCTCGCGAGCTGGGAAAACGCCTTCACCCTTCGCTTGATAGCGGCTGGAAATCACCCCAACCGCCTGAAATCGCTTCAGAGCGGACAAAACTGTGACTCGAGCACCTCGTTTCGTCGAAGAACCGAGTTGGCGCGCCGTGTTTGTCGTCCAGCGAGAATGAAGCCCCCAATTTCTCGGGTTGCACGGAATTTGCGTCTGTGCGAGGTGTTAGCTGGGGGAAACTCGTCTTTTCTCGCGTGAAGCTCGCATCGTGCCTGGTCGCGTGAATCACAGAAAGCCCTCCAACGAGTTAGCCTCATGCAACAGCTCGCACAGACGCAAATCTGGTGCATAGCTTCGCGAGTCCCTCTCCCGAATACGCGTTTGTCGGACTCAAGGCTCGCGAAGATTCGCTCCGTGCTCCTTCATGCGTTTTTCGACGAACAGGGCGAGTTCGTCTTTCGAGTGCAAGTCGAGCTTTTGATATATGTGGGCGGCATGGGTCTTGACCGTGTTCTCCGACACGCCCATGCTCGAGGCTATGGCCTTGTATCCTTTTCGCGAGACGGCATGCCGAAGGGTTTCGAGCTCCCTGTTCGTGAGGCCGTACTCATCGGCTATGGATCTCAATGCGCGCTCGAAGCCTTCGCCCTCATACGCGCCCCGCCACCTCGGCGTGCCCTCTTCCCCACGCCGCACGCCCAAGTAGTCCAAGCGCGACAATACGAACCCCGCCACAAACACCAAGTACGCTATGCAAAGCGACACCACGAGGCTCGAAGTCTCCGGCAGAGCAAGGGTCACATGCGCGGCGACCGTTCCGAAAAAGAGTCCGCAAGCGTTCACGGCGAATGCAACCGCCATGACGCCTACCCGGTTGGACGACCCTCGCGCATGATCGGCGGCGATCCTCCAAAGAAGCGTCACATAATAGAAATAGCCCGCCGCGGCAAACGCCGAAGCGACTCCGAACAGCGGACGGACGCGCATCAAAACGCAAAGCATCGCGAACGTGATCAGGGTGATGAGGGCCAACGGCACCGCAACGGAAGCCGGTTTTTTGAAAGCGAACTCCATGACCGTTATCACTGCGAGCACAAGCGCGATCTCGGCAAAACCACCCGCTCGCCCGGCTTCGGCAGTTCCCGTCGAACTTTCCACGGCGATGCGTATGAAATTCAAGGACAGCGCGAAGACGAAAATCATGGCAAGTGTCTTCAGATAGCCGGGCGCAGGCCGCCGCGACCGCGTTTCGATGCAGGGCTCCCCCTCGACCGGATCGCAGGCAGGCACATAGCGCAAGAGAACAAGCGCCGACAGCGCGGGGAAGGCGAGTGCAAGCACCCGACCGATCGAAGCGTCGAGGCTTGTCGCCGCCAGGCAAAAGAAAAACGACATAAGCGTGCCGAACAGCATTGCGAAACGCCTGTCGGAGGAACCCTCCAGGCAGCAGAACCTATCAAACAGCACCATCGCATAGCCGGCCGTCCCAAGGGCCATCAAGGCGTGCTGCGCGAAAAAGAGAGGCACGAACAAGGGGTCTCCGTCAGATGAAGCGACGGGGAAGCCCGACCGCAGGAGGATGGAAGCGATCTGGAGCGCCACAACGACGCAAACGAACCGTGTGGAAGCCAACCGCAGCTGAAGCTTTTTGGAGAAGACGATGGCGACGACGTAGACAACGCACATGAAAACGTTGCTCACGTACCAGGAGCCGCCGGCCGCGTCATCGCCGACCATGGGAACATAGTTCACGACGGTGTGCCCAGCCCAGAACAGCGCAAACGACAAGGTGAGCGCAAGCACACGTACGTCGTAGACACGCCCTGTCGGCGCTTCGCATCCCTCCCGCAAACTCCTCACCCCTTCTCATTCTTATCGCATGACAAGGGAACGCATGAGAAAAATCATCCGCCTTGCATGAATACACGCTCCCCCTCTCCGAGAAGAATAGCTGTTGCCCGCAAAGGAGGCAAATCGCACAGCCGGAGAGGAGACATCATGCAAAGGGGATTCACGAGAAGGACGTTTGTAGCAGGCGGCATCGCGTCGCTCGCCGCCATGGGGCTGGCCGGGTGCGCGCCGACCACGCCGACGAAAGGGAGCGACCCCGCGCCGCAGAAAGCCGAAGCCACGCCGCAGCCAGCGGGAATGCAGGGTATGGCCACGGGGGTCCAGTACGAGTACTTCCCTCCACCGGCGGGAACGGTGGCGTACGTGAGCGACCCCGTGCAAGACGACCAGATCAGCTCAACCGAAGAGTACGACCTAGTAGTGTGCGGAGCAGGCATCGCCGGGCTGACGCTGGCGGCAGCGTCGGCGCAGAACGGGCTGAAAACGGCGCTCCTCGAAAAAACGTCGAGCTTCAACGTGCGCGGCCATGACATCGGCTCCATCAGCTGCAAGCTCGTGAAGGAAGCCGGGATCGAGTTCGACGAAGACGCATACTTCAACGATGCGCTGAAGTCCTCGCTGTATCGCTGCAACATCGACCTGTGGAAAACGTGGATCAAGCACAACGGGGAAGCTGTCGACTGGCTCGTCGACGCCGTGAAGGGCAAAGCGACCGCCTACCTCAACCAGCCCGGCGGCGCGACAGACGTTTTCAACGGAATCGTCACCTACAACGACCAGATCCAGTTCGAGGAAGGGCTCGAAGCGATGATGCAGGCCCTCCTCGAACTCGCAGAGGCGAACGGGGCCGTTGTTCGCTTCGACACCCCGGCTTGTCAGCTCACGCAAGATGGCGACGGAAAAGTCACCGGCGTAATTGCCAAAGACAAAAGCGGGAGCTACAGCAAGCTGCTTGCAGGTAAAGGGGTGGCCCTTTGCACGGGCGGCTACGAGAACAACTGGGAGATGCTCCAGAAGAGCATGAGGCCCGAAGACCTGTGCGTTGTCGCATGGCGCCTCCCCAACACCGAGAACACCGGCGACGGCCACCTGATGGGCGAATCCGTCGGAGGAGTCATGGATCCCTACCCGCACGTGATGATGCGCGATCCCGGCGGTTCGGTCGTGGCGAAGAAATCGTCCCCGCTTCTTTCGCTCAGATTCCCCCGCGTCAACATGGCCGGACAACGATTCGTGAACGAGTGCACAGCCCCGAACTACGTCGCGAACGCGATCATGCGCCAATCGGGAGGACGCGATTACATCGTGCTAGCCGGAGAAACCCTCTCAAGCGCGATAGAGAGCACTTCATACCGGAGCTACACCATGTCAGCTGCAAAACGCGAACCAGATGATCTCGCGAAAGACGCCGAGGACATCATCATCCAAGCCGAAACCATCGAGGAGCTTGCCGAGAAAACGGGGATCGACGCCGCCAACCTCAAAGCCACATTCGAGCGGATGACCGAACTCCATGAGCTCGGAGAGGACCTTGATTGGGGAGCCGACACCGGCATGATGATGTCCTTCGCAAAGGGCCCGTACTACGCGGCGGAAGAGGGCGGTGCCAACCTTGTAACTGTTTCCGGCCTGCGCGTAACCTCGCAATCCGAGGTCATTAACGCCTCCGGCCTACCGATTCCCGGGCTTTACGCCCTCGGCAACTGCTCGGGCGACATGTTCAGCGATTCGTACCCTCACGAGTTCAGCGGCATAAGCCATAGTCGATGCGTCGTCTTCGCCTACCTGCTGGCTAAGCGTTTGGCCGAATAATCGTCAGTCTAGAACCGCCCGCCGCCGCATCGCGTTGCGGTGCGGCGGCATGGCTGACCAGCAACATCTTCCGGGCAGACATCGCCGAGGTCCTCCGATTTTACCGCTTCCTCGTTTGCTCAACATAGTCGATCAGTTCCTGCTTGGAATGGATTCCGAGCTTGGCGTAGATTCGTTTGGTGTAGCCTTTCACTGTGTTGCGAGCCAAATACAGTTCTTTGCACACGAACGGTACGTCACGCCCGCGCGCAAGCAGACAAAGCACCTCTGTCTCTCGTTTTGTAAGGCCGCACGTCCTCCCGATTTCGCGACAGGCTGCATCGCGCTCCTCGTCGGACGAACCCACGATGGTGCGGCGAAAGTCCTCCTGCTCTTCGCGTTGACGGCTCAGCTCCTCTTCAAGTCGGTGGAACCTGTACCTCTCCCTCTGCCGTATCACGAGGAGCAGCACTCCGAACACCGCATAAGCCAGAAAGATGACGAGCGGGGTTGAGCTCATAAACGTTTCGTGCGACGTGATGTCGAAACACCCCGGAAGGAACAACCCGATCAAAAATGAAAGATGAACCAACGCATAACCGGAGGCGACAAGAGCAACGGCAAGCTTGCGGCGATTTGAAAACTCATCGATAACAAGCGAGTAAAACAGCAGCCCGCATACCTGATATCCCATGGCCAGGCCGAAAACCATACTATCGAACGAAGCCAGAACAATCACCAAGGCAAGCACGCCGAACACCGCCTGCAAAGCCACCTCGTATACTCGCGTTTTACTGAAACGCGCCCAAAGGAGGAAGGCCGTTGCACCGCAGGGGGATCCCCATACAACCACAAAGTACGCGGAGGGAGAGCCCAGCGGCGCGGGAGCCATGGCCACTGCGGTCAGGGCGCCATACAAAAAAGAAACGATGACGAAACCAACCGCCGGCGGCAACGTTGCCTGGACCGATTCAAGCGAGCCGAAGGAAGATGCTCCGCGTGCTCCAGGATCAGCCCAAGGCGATTCCAAGACTTGGCACCTCGCCACCCGCCACGCCGCAACGACGCACCCGCACGAGATGACGATGCACACTAGAACCAAAACCCGCATAACCTGAAGTGGAAAGAGGTGGACCACCCCAAACAACAACCCACCCAATAAAGCTTGCCAGCCTTGAGCAAACATCGCCCGCCGTTCGGGCAAGAACGTGAGCATTCCGAACCAGAACACCATCGCGCACGCCAGACCCACGCCGCACAACCCGCCCGCTAGTGCCGCGTACGAAGAGGTTTCCTCACTAGGTATGAGGGTCATGAGAACCACACCCGCAAGCGTTAGCAGACAACCGCACAGCGCCCCTGGGAAAAATACCTGACAGGGAGCCTTGAGCGTTCCGAGACCATAGACAACTGCGGCAAGCGAGGAAGATATCCCCGCCGCGAAGTTATACGAGCGATATGCTTCGGTTGAGACGCCCTGCGCCAAAATTGATTGAGGGAAGAAGCACGCAACGTTGACAAAACAAAGCAAACCGAATCCGGCAATCATCGTGATGAATAGCGTGCGTCCGCGACCATTGCCGATAAATTCTTTCAGCATAGACCGTTCCCCTTCTTTGAACCCCCTTGCCATGAGGCCAGTATAGCGATGGCTTTTCCTAAAATCGATAGGCCCTTCAAGCTTCTCACGTGGGAAAACTTCAAAACCCCACCAGCGGGGTCTATTGCAAGAGCGGCGATAAGAGCACTATGCGCTGCGTTGGATCGTGTCGGATGCCCGCAAGGAAGGGCAGCCAGGCAACCAACATCAAAACAGGCACGACGCAAGGAGGAACCATGCACAGCAAACTTACTCGCCGCAGCTTCTTGACAGGTGCGGCATCCGCTGGCGTTGTGGCAGCGCTCGGTTTGGCCGGATGCGCGCCAAATGACAAGACGACTGCGGCAAACTCAACGTCTTCATCGGCATCCGCCTCGCCTGGCAGCGTCGATGCACCGGACTTGGCCCAACTCCTCAATGTTGACCTGGCGTCAACGCTGCCGGGGTGCACATCGGAAAGCATCGACGTAGCCACTACAAAGTCGTGCGACGTCGTGGTGGTCGGCGCGGGATGCTCGGGGGCAAACACGGCCGCTCGCGCAGCTGAACTGGGCCTTAAAGTTATTCTCGTCGAAAAGACAGACACGATCGGCGGAGCGAGCAACAAATCGTGGGCTCCGTCAGCTTACAATAGCGCCTACGCCACCGAGGCGGGCGACGTAACAGACACCGAACCCGTCATCGAGAAGTGGGTGGCAGACGCCCATTGGCGTGTAGACGCCGCCGCTATTCGCCAGCTGGTGAACTCTGCAGGACAGGCCATCGACTGGATGCGCGACAATGGCTGGAACTTCACCTACCTCGGCATGGGGGCGGGCATGACCGCGCTTCCCGACTACGCCGAACGTCCCAAGCTGTTTGAGTCCATGCTTGAGCGCACCGTTGTGAAAAGCGGAGAGGTTCTGAAGGGAACCACGGCTAAACAACTGGTTCTTGACCAGGAGGGGGCAGTGACGGGCATTGTAGCAGTCGACAATTCCGGCAAGGGAATCCAGATCGACGCAAAGGCCGTGGTCATCGCAACCGGAGGATATGGGGCAAACGCCGCCATGGTGAAAGCCGCATTTGGCTTCGAGGGCGTGTTTGCCGGCCTTCCCCAGAATATCGGAGAAGGGCTTGAGATGGCATGGGCGGCTGGCGCGCAGAAACCCGGGAACTTCGGTGGACAGATGCTGCACCAGACGCTCGCACGAGCTACCGATAAAATCATCAATGAGTTCGATGCTTTCCCGGCAAAATATCCCATGATCGCCACCTATGTTGCCAACTTCCTGAATGTGGGCGCCACAGGTGCTCGTTTCCGCAACGAAGCGCTCGTGCTTGATGCGGTTCCCGCCGCGAACTCAAGCGCGTACCAAGGGTCTTTCCATTACGTCATCGTCTCTCAAGACATGATGAACACGCTGGAAAGCGAGGGTTTGGCAGGCCTGAACGTCGATTACAGCCCCGGCCTGCCCCCGGAATACAAGCCGCAGTTTGAACTTGATACACCTTGGACCAAAATTACCGAAGTGTTCGACAAAATGGTTGAAACCGGAACAGGCTTCAAGGGCAGCACTCCTGAAGAACTTGCCCAAGCGGCCGGTATGGATCCCGATATTTTCGTTGCGCAGTTCGAGCAATACGAGCAGTTCTGCGAAAGCGGATCGGACACCCAATTCGGCAAAAGCGGCAAGTACCTGGTGCCGATGGGCGCAGGACCGTATTACGCCGTCATCGCCGAGGAGAACAACCTGTGCTCATGGGGCGGGCTCCTGGTCAACGCCGACTACGAAGTGCTTGATGAAAACCGCATCCCCGTACCTGGTTTATACGCCGTGGGCAACGAGGCAGGAAGCAGCCTATTCAACGACACCTACGTAGGCTTTGGCATAGGCATGTCCAATACCATCACCTCCGGCTATCTTTGCGGGAGCAAGCTGGGCGAGAAGCTCAAATAGCGCCGAACAGCTGAATATGTGCCCGAATTCCTATGCAAAACGGGGAATTCGGGCACAGGCCTGCAGCCGCTTAGACTGAGGACATCGACGAGGCGCGCTTCTACCGCGGCAGGTCGAGCGAAGGAGTAACTCGACCTGCTGGCATTTACCTTGATGGCAGAAACCTGTTACTTATCAAGGCTTTCAAACTCGAAAGACCAACGGCACTTTACAGCGCAATGCGGTAGATCTCCCTCGCGTCGTCCATGGTGAGCTTCTTGAAGGTGCCGAAGGGTTCGCCTTTGTTAGCTTTGAGCGTGGGGATGAGCTTCTCGATGTCGTCCTCGGCCACGCCCAGCTCAGCCAGCGTCGTGGGCATGCCAAGCGAGGCGAAGAAGCTGCGCGTCTCGTCGATGGCGGAAAGCGCGTCGGCCTCCACGTCGCCGGTGGGTGCCAGGCCGAACACCTCGCGGCCGTAGTAGGCGAAGCGCGCCGGGTTGGCGTCGTAGACGAACTCCATCCACGCGGGGAACATCACGGCCAGGCCCGCGCCGTGCGTGATTTCGGGATACAGCGCGGAAAGCTCGTGCTCCAGGCCGTGCGTGGCCCAATCCTCGTGGCGACCGACGCCGGCGAGGCCCTGATGACAGAGCATGCCCGCCCACATGACGTTGGCGCGCGCGTCGTAGTTCTCGGGCTCCACCAGCACGCGCGGCGCCTCGGCGCGCACCGTTTTCATGAGCGACAGGTTCAGGTTGTCCGTCACCGGCACGGCGCCCACGTCGTCGAAGAAGCGCTCGAGCAGGTGGCAGAACATGTCGGTGAGGCCGGCGGCCGTCTGGAACGTCGGCAGCGTGAAGGTGAGCTCGGGGTTCATGAACGCGAGCTTCGGGCGCTGCGCGTTGTTGGGGTAGCCCGACTTCATCTGCAGCTCGTCGTTGGACACGACGGTGTTCTTGGACGCCTCACTGCCGGCGGCCGGGATGGTGAGCACCACGGCGATGGGCAACACGTCGGTGGTCTGCTGCTTCGTCTCGAAGAAATCCCACACGTCGCCGTCGTAGTGCGCGCCCACGGCGATGGCCTTGGCCGAGTCGATGACCGAGCCGCCGCCCACGGCGAGCACCCAGTCGACGCCGTGCTCCTTGCACAGGCGGATGCCCTCGCGCGCCAGGTTGATCTCGGGGTTCGGCCGCACGCCGCCCAGCTCCACGTGCTCGATGCCCGCCGCGTCAAGCGACGCCTTCACGCGGTCGATGAGCCCGCTTGCAAGAGCGCTCTGCCCGCCGAAGTGGATGAGCGCGCGCTTCGCCCCGCGCTCGGCCAGCTTCGCGCCCACCTGCTCTTCCGCACCGCGGCCGAACACGAAATGCGTGGGCGAGACGAATTCGAAATTCTCCATAGGGCCAATCATCTCTCTTTCAACTTGGCAACAGCATCGTTGTTATTCGCATCATATCGTACTATATCGCACGTAATCATTTTGATCCTTCCTTGAAAGGAGTCCGTCATGTACAGCTCTGATGCGCGAATGGTGCGCGGATTGAGCATAGCGGTCATCGTCTTGTCGTCGCTGGCCATCGCGGGGATGCTCGTGGTCATGTTCTTCCTAGGCGTGGGAGGGGCCGCGCTCAACGATCCGTACGTGCTGAACGAGATCGCCACCATCGATTCGGACCCCGCCGTCGTCGACGAGCTCAACCGCTACGACATGGATTCCCGCGATGTGGCGGCCCTCGGGTCGTTCGCCATCGGCTTGGGCGTCGTGCTGACGCTCGGCAGCATCCTGTGCTCGGCCGTGACGCTGGTGGCGGGCATCCTGGGAATTCGCCGCTACGGCCAGCCGGACAAGATCGGCGCCGCATTCGGATGGTCCATCGCCGGTGCGATCGCCGCGCTTCTGACCGGCCGCATCGTGACCGTCGTGCTGTTGGTGGTGATGGCCGTGTACCTGAACAGGCTGCGGAACCCCGTGCAGCCCGCCTACCTCCAGCCGGGATACTACGCGCCGCAGCCCTATCCGGGCCAGCCTTACGCGGGCCAGCCGTACCCGCCTCAGGTGCCGCAGCAGCCCGCGCCGCAGGCTCCCCAGCCGCCGGTTCCGCCCGCGCCGCCCGAGCAGCAGTAAAGCCACCTGCATCCGAAACGCCCCGGTCAAGCGCCGGGGCGTTTCTCGTCTGCCGGCCTTCCCTACCCCAGCGCCACGTCGAGCACCATCATCACCAAAAAGCCCGCCATCACGCCCAGGGTGCCGGCGTTGGTGTGCTCGCCCAGGTGCGCCTCGGGAATGAGCTCCTCCACCACTACGTACATCATGGCACCCGCCGAGAACGCCAGCATCCACGGCATGTACGGCGAGATGAGTCCCGCGAACAGCACCACCAGGATGCCGAACACGGGCTCGGCCAGCCCCGACAGCGCGCCTAGGCCGAACGCCTTCAGCGGGGCCATCCCCTCCTGCAGCATGGGCAGCGCCACGGCCGCGCCTTCGGGCACATTCTGGATGCCGATGCCGATGGCCAGCGCCACCGCCATGCCGAACATGGCCGGGTCGCCGCCGTTCTGCGCCGCCATGGCGAACAAGAGGCCCACGCTCATGCCCTCAGGGATGTTGTGCAGCGTCACGGCCGTGAACAGCAGCGTGGGGCGCTCCCACTTGCTGGGCAGGCCCTCGGGCTCGTCCTCGCCGGGGTGCAGGTGCGGGATGAGCTGGTGGAGCACCATGAGGAAGGCGACGCCGATGGCGAAGCCGCCCGCCGCGGGGATCCACCCTATCTGCCCGGCCTCCTCGGCCTGGTCGATGGCGGGGATGAGCAGCGACCACACCGACGCCGCTATCATGACGCCGGCGGCGAAGCCCAAAAACACCTGCTGGAACAGCTTGCTGTCGCGCTTGCGGAACAGGAAGACCGACGCCGCGCCCAGCGTGGTCATGAGGAACGTGAAGCCGGTTCCCCCGGCGGCCCAAAGAAGCGCGGTCTGCATGCGCCCTCCTTGCGTGATCGCCGCATCGTACGCTGCGGCTCGGCGTGAAATCATTCGATCGCCCCGTGAGGCGGCATCCCGAAACAACGAGGTCGGGAGCTCGCAAGCCCCCGACCTCATCGAAAGGAATACCGACAGTATCGCTTGGCTCCTCTTGAGTTGCCCACTAGCCCATCGCTTGCGCGATAACCGCAATAGTACCGCACGAGACTGTTACTTGGCGAAGATAGTCATTTCGTTCGTATTGCGTGGTTCCAACTGTCGGACTAGGCGCATTGTACCGCCTTTTCCGAGAACTGCGAACCCCCGCCAGCGTTTTTGTGCAGGTGAACAAGCAAATTGTAACCACGCCGTGGCGCAGTTGTGACCGCCTGGCACCGCGAAACGCCGCTGCGATCCGACTCCGACGCCGTGCTTCTGCGCACGAACGGAGAGCGGCCCGCGCCCTGATCGAGGGACGGGCCGCCTACAACCGGGCGTTGAGGGTTGCGCTTACTCGGCGGTGGCCAGGGGGCTCGGGACGGAGTACACGCGCGCGGCGTTCTCCTGGTCGAGGTCGTAGAGGGCCTTGGCGTCGGAGCCGAACAGCTTCATGCGGGTGATCATCTTGTCCGCGTTGTCCTCTTCCTCCTGCTGCTCCTCGATGAACCAGTCGAGGAATTTCATGGTGCGGTAGTCGCGCACGTCGGCCGCGGCGGCGTAGATGTCGTTGATGAGGCTGGTCACGTACTGCTCGTGCTCGAGGGCGGCCTCGAGCGGCGCGAGGAAGTCGGTGAACTCCTTGTCGGGCTGGTCGATGGCCAAGAGCTTCACCTTCTGGCCGTTCTCATGCAGGTAGTTGCGGAAGATCATGGCGTGGTCGCGCTCCTCGGCCGCCTGGATCTCGTACCAGTTGGCGAAGCCCTCGAGGCCCTCCTCCTCGTAGTAGTCGGCAAACGACAGGTACAGGTAGGCCGAGTAGAGCTCCTTGTTGATCTGGTCGTTCAGCAGTTCGTACACGCGTGCGTCCATCGGGATCCTCCTTCTCGTGCGGCGGCCGCCCGGGCCGCCTTCGTCTCTTCGGCGTATATGATACCGCTGGTCAGGCATTATGCGCGAGGACGCGGGCGCGCTCGCTCGAAATCAACACAGGGCGCGGCTATACTGGGAGCACGACATGGCCGCGCGGACAAGGAGGGCGCCGATGGAACGCACCGAGCGCGAGAAGATGCTGGCCGGCGAGCTGTACGACTGCGGCGACGCCGCGCTGCTGGCGCGCTGGCACCGCGCGAAGGACCTCGCGCGCGACTTCAACGTCACGGCCTCCGAGGACGCCGCGCGCAAGGAGGCCCTGCTGCGGGAGCTTCTGGGCGGGTTCGGCGAAGGCCTGTGGATCACGCCGCCGTTTTTCGTGGACTACGGCGAGAACATCTTCTTCGGGCGCAACTGCGAGGTGAACCTGAACTGCACGTTTCTGGACGCGAACGTCATCCGCATCGGCGACAACGCGCTCATCGCGCCCAACGTGCAGATCTACACGGCCTTCCACCCCACGAGCGCCCGCGAGCGCTTCGGCGCGCCGCGCGCAGACGGCCGCATCGCGTTCTGCACAACGCAGAGCGCGCCCGTGACCGTGGGAGACGACGTGTGGATAGGCGGCGGGGCCATCATCCTGCCGGGCGTGACCATCGGCGACAACGTCGTCATCGGCGCCGGCAGCGTGGTCACCAGCGACATCCCCGCCAACACCATCGCCTACGGCAACCCCTGCCGCCCGATGCGCGAGAACAGGTGAGGGCGGGCCGCGGGCGAATCTTCGCTCCAAAAACATGCCTCAGCGCACGAGGCGTGTTTTTGGAGCGAAGATGCGTCCTGGCGGATGACGCAGGACGCGCGGGCGTCTTACTCGAGGAGGCCCAGGTCGCGGGCGCGGAGGATGGCGTCCATGGCGTTGTGGACGCCAAGCTTCTGGTAGGCGGCAGCGATGTGGCTCTTCACGGTGGGAACGGAAAGGCCGCACTCGGCGGCTATCTCGGCGTTGCGCAGGCCGCGGGCGAGCAGCTCCAGCACGCGCTTCTGCTGCTTCGACAGCTTCACCGGCTTGTCGGCGCGGCGCGCTCCCAGGTTCGCGCACACGCCGCGGAAGCGCCGGCCCCGCTCGTGCGCCGCCAGCAGCGCCTCCTGCACGAAGCCGCGCTCCAAGCACCCCTTGTAGCCCGGGCACGCCAAGCGGTCGGCCAGGCTCTTCAGCACGGGCTCCACCGCAGCGCCCTCGTCGGCTGCCGCGCGGAAGAACCCGTAGGGCGCAAGAACCTCCAGCGCCTCGGCCAGCGCTTCCACGGCCTCGTCCTTGCGGCCGAGCGCCCACCGAAGCGCCGCCAACAGCGTGCCGGCCTCGCCCACGTCGAGCGGACGGTTGAACCCGCGCCCGAACTCCAGGAGCGCGCCCAGCAGCCGCTCGGCCTCCTCCGCCCGCCCCAGCACGATGAGCGCGCGGGCCGTGGTGAAGTGCTGGAACACGCGCACGAGCTCGATGCGCTCGGCTCCGGTGACGAAATACTCCTCCATCCACGCCCGCGCCGTGCGCGCATCGGCGTCGAACAGCGCGAGCTTCGCCCGGTACGCCTTCAGGTTCGGCAGGAAGTGCGCGGCCTCGACCTGCGTGAACGCCGCCAGGTCGTCCAGCGCGCAGGCCGCCTCCGCGTCGCGCCCCTGCTGCCACAACGTCGCGTGCCGCATCACCATGATGCACACGCGGCCGTCCACCTGGTTCTCCGGCACGAGCGCGGCCGCAGCGGCCTCGAAGCCGGCCAGCGCCTCGTCCAACCGGTTGCGCTCGTAGGCGAAGCACGACTCGATGAGGCGGGGGATGTAGCACCACTCCGCGCCCAGCAGCGGTCTGAACGTGCGCCCGAGCAGGTCGAACCCGCCATCTTCCAGCGCGATGGCCGAGTAGTCCACGTTGCTGCGGTGCGGATAGGGCAGGTTGTGCGTGAACGAGGCGATCTTCGTGGCCAGCCCTGCCGGCGTGAAGCGCTTCACGAACCGGCCGAACAGCGAGAACCTCCGCGCCTTCTCAATGATGGTGGTGCGGTGGTCCACGCTGTAGGCCAGAAGCGCGAACTCCACGAACCGCGTGTCGGACACGGCGATGCGCGGCAGCGCGCGATACAGCTCGTCCAGGTGGCGCTCGAAGGCAGCGCGCTGGCTGGTGAGGTAGAAGAACCACGCGGCCAGCACGCGCAGCGGCGGGCAGACCCGGAACGCCTCGTCGGGCAACGCCTCGATGCCGAGCGTGCGCAGGAAGTCGGCGTAGTCGGCCACCGAGCCGTGCGCGTTCTCGAACAGGAACAGCAAGAGGTAGGTGTCCATGCCCCTGAAGTCGCCGCTTTCGAACCAGAACCGCAGCGCCCGCGTGTAGTCGCCGCCCGCGCGGAAGCTCTCGGCCGCCCGCTTGCACAGCGCCGCGCGATCGACCCCCGCCTCCGCCGCCTTGTCGCGCAGGAAGTCGCGGAACAGGTGGTGGTAGCGGTACGTGTCGCCGTGCAGCCGCGAGAGGAAGGTGTTCGTGCGCGCGAGCTGCTCCATCACGTCGCGTGCGTCGTCGCGGCCGCTCAGAAGCGCCGCCAGCGCCGGGTCGAACTCCTCGGCCACGCTGGTGGCCAGGCAGAACGCGCGCAGGCCCTCGTCCCAGGCGCTCCACACCTGCCGCTCGAAGTAGCTGGCGAACAGCGTACGGCCGTCGCCCTTCGCCACCTGGTCGGACTTCGCGAGCGCCGCCACGCCGATGGCCCAGCCCTCGGTGGCCGCGTGCACGAGCCGTGCCTCATCGGGCGTGGGAAAACGCCCGAGCGCGTTGAAGTAGCCGCGTATCTCGTCGGGCGCGAACCGCAGGTCGTCGGCCCCCATCACCGCCGGCCCCTCCGCGCCGCCGAGCGCGCGCCACTCCCCAGGCAGCGGGGCGCGCGACAGCAGCAGCACGGCGAACGCGCCGGGCAGGCGGCGCAGCACGGCGGGCAGCGACTTCACTATCTCGCGGTTCTCGATGAGGTGCATATCGTCGATGACCAGCACGAAGCGGCGCCTGAGCGGGCGCATCTCGGCCACCAGCCGCACCGTGTGCTCCACAGGCGACGCGGAGAACGCCGGGCTTTCCAGCACCGTGCGCATGCCCGCGTTGTCCGGCTGCACCGAGTAGAGCCCCATTGCCAACTGCTTGTAGAACACCGAGGGCACGTCGTCGTAGCGGTCGAGGCCTATCCACACGCACGGCCGCTTCGCGTGCTTGAGCCACAACAGCGCCGACACCGTCTTGCCGCTGCCCGCCGGCGCGCCCACGTACACGAAGCGCCGCTGCCGCACGGCGCGGTCGAGCGCGTCGACCACCCGCAGCCGCGGCGCGCATACGTCCGGCAGCGCCGCCGGCGCGAACTTCTCGCTCAGGATGAGCTCGGGCGCCTCGACGGGCTGCGCGCTGGGCCGCGCGCTGGTCGCTGCTTCAGACGCCGTGCCTTGCCGCCCGCGCGCTGCCTTTGCCTTCCCCACTTCGGTCTTATCTTGGGAGCGCCCCATACCACCAGCCCTTTTACTATAAGAGTTTGCCATTCAGCAGAGCAGTACATGCTATGCAGTCAATTCAGTGAGAGGAGCTACGATCACGCCTTCGGGCGTTTTGTACTGGTAATCGGTTTTTCCCACAAGGACGAGCAGAAAACTCGGCTCGGGATTGCGAGCAGCTGGATTCGCGGCGATCTTCCTCTTCAGCCGCAGCAGGTTCCGAACCGCGGCATCGGCCTTCGCGGCCCCGAGCTTCACCTCAATCCCGCCCCATCGGCCATCCCGCAGTTCGACGATGGCGTCCACCTCCAAGCCGTCGGCATCCCGGTAGTAGCGCAGCGGATCGGACTGCGCCTCGCGCAGAGCGGAGGCATACACTCGCAAGTCGCGCAGGCAAAGTTCCTCGAACAGCTGCCCGAAGAGCTGCAGGTTGCCCATAAGCGCCTCCGGTCCGGTGCCCAGAAGCGCCACGGGGAGCGAGGGGTCGGCGAACCCGTGCTTGGGCTTCGTGCGCAGGCGGCCCTTCGACTTGATGGGCGCATCCCATCCTTGCAAGTCGCACACGACATAGCGGCCGATGAAATAGTCGAGGAAGGCGCTCATTCTGCGCGCGTCGGCATCGGTGACCTTCCCCTTCTTGGCAAGCCCCATGTCCTTCGCGAGCGTTTCCAAAGTGGCGGCGCTGCCCACATTGCGCGCCAGAGATTGGAGAAACAACCTCAACTCCCTCTCCGTGCCCGGAGCCTTTTCTTCCTCTTTAGCGAACAGGGCATCGAGATACTGACCTGGCACGATACGCGCTGCATCGTCATCCAAGTCGACGGCCGCAGGCCAACCGCCGCGGCAAATGAGCCTGGCAAGCTGCTCGAGGTCTGTTTCTACGGGACCCGACTCAAACGCGCCCTCGAACAGACCGGAGAGGGAGACCGATCCGCCCGAATGCCCCGATTCTGAAAGAGCCATAGGCCACATCTTCAGCCTTGATATCCTCCCCGATCCCGTATGGTGTGTTTTACCCTTGACCGGCCGCGACGAACCAGTGAGGATGAAGAGGCCGCGCTTACCGCCTGCCTCGTCAACCTTATCGCGCACCGCATCCCACACCTGCGGCACCTCCTGCCATTCGTCGACGATGTGGGGAGCTTCGCCCTTGAGGACGGCGTCGACATCGAGCTCCGCAAGCTCACGCGTCTGCTTATTGTCGAACGTCACCCTGCTTTTACCATGTGCGCGCGACGTCCACGTTTTGCCCGACCACATAGTTCCGGCAATCTCCACCGCCCCGAACGCGCGCAGATGGAGATCGACCACGGGATCGATGAGCCGGGGAAGGTAGCGGTTGCCGTCTATCTCCATTGGTACTCCACTTTCTTATAGGCTATTCAACAGGTAAAACCGAAAATGTAGTATAAATTTAACCGTAAATGTAGTATGTAGTTTACCGAAAATGTTGAAAGTGATCAACCGGGCCAATCGGGGATATCAACCGAGCGGTGGGTTCTGCCCAGATTCGATCCCCGGAGACACCCGCCACGTCGCGAGGCGGCCCTAGAATAAGCGCCGATTACACGAGAGTTTATCGTCAAAACCTCATCCTGGATGATGTTTTTTGGCGGCGGGTGCCGCTATCGTGAGTATATAAGTGTGCGCATTCCCGCGCACCGGTACGACACGAGGAGCACGCCCATGAGACTCCGCACGAAGACATCCCGCCCCTCGCGCACCGCGCTCTGCCTTCTGCTTGCGCTGAGCCTGGTCGGCCCCATGACCCCGATACCCGCCGCGGCCGGCCCCGCCGACTGGGCGCTCGACAAGATATTCGGCATCGCCTTCAGCCTGGCCGAGGGCGCGGCGTTCAAGGCGCTCGGCGCAGCCGTGGATCCGAACAGCGCAGAAGAGCTCGAGAAGGTGCTCGACTGCGTCGACGGCCTGCTGGGAGGCACCAACAGCATCGAGCACGAATGCGAGAAGATCCTGCAGGCGGTGAACGACCTGAGCAAGCAGATGAGCGACCTCGAGAACAGGAACGACCAGCAGTTCAACGACCTCAAGCAAACCGTCACGCTCAACGAGATCGAGCGCCAGCGGGAGCAGATCGTCAAGATGAGCGACTCGGTGTACGCCCCCGCGCTCACCGCCTACAACGACTTCATCAAGGCGGCGCAGGACTACTCCGCATCCATCGGCACCACCAACGAGTCTGCCCGCCTGGAAAGCGCGAAGCAGGCGGAACGGGCGCTCGCGGCCGCGTTCGACAAGCTCGACTACGAAGGCGACCTCACCACCCTCGAAACCCACGGCATCAACATGGGCCACTACACGAACCATCGCTACCTGTACAACCTGGACAAGTACGCCGACGAGGCGCTCGCCTTCGACCATCAGCGCTACGCCCTGCTCACCGCCGGCATCAACGACGTGGTGGTCAACCTGAACGTCATCGTCTACGCACAGCGCCTGGAGTACGACTACTGGAGCGCCAAGGCCGGCAACGACCCGGACAACGACGCCTGGCGCGACAAGGTGAGCGATCTCGAAAGAGCCCTGATCACCAACATCAAGCGCGTCACTGCGGACATCAACTTCACCGTGGCCGAGTTCGCCAACAAGGACGGCGACGCCGCATGGCCGCGCACCGACCTGCTCACGCTCATGCGCCCCTACGACTTCCAAACCGAGTACGACTTCAACTACGAAAGCTCGTCCAGCAGGACGTTCGAGTACCGCACGCCCGACCCCAACGGCCAGGCCACGTCGACGGTGCACTACACGGCCACTGCGGTGAAGACCGCCCCTACCATGCCCGTGTACCGCGCCTCGGTGAAGGGCGCGACGTACCTGATGGTCGACGGCAGCAGGGGCGTCTCGCACGGCGAGAAGCAGGGCGACCTCATCCACGGCCTGCGCTACTGGGAGAAGCTGCGCTCCAACACGCTTTCCACCTACGACTGCTTCGGCCTGCCCGACCAGGATTTCTACAACCTGCTTTCCACCCGCGACGGCGTGTACTCGCTTCCGCAGGATTTCGCGGCCCTCGCGCCGCTGGTCGAGCAGGAGAGCTATGCCAACTCGGAAGGATCGCTCACCTCCTTCCTGGGCAGCAATGGCATGGCCTCTATCGACCAGGAATCCTACGTGCTCATGAACAGCTACGTCGACCCGGCACCCCTCTCCAATACCCAAGAGCAGAACCACTCCTCGTCGTTCAACCTCTTCAGCACCGCCATTCCGACCAGCGGCGACTACGAGAGCGCGAAGACCAGCCTGACCATGGATGACACCGCCGACGACCCCGGCATGCTGGTGGTGCTGGCACAGGAGACGGGCAAGCGCGAGGCCTACCAGCTGCACGTGAACGCCGAGGGAAGCGGACTCGACATCGTCATGACCGACCTTACGGGCAACGCCCTTCCGGACAAGGTGCCGGCGGGTACCTGCGTCAAGCTCTCCGTCGTTGCGCCGGAACCGTCGATGCTCGATTCACTCGTGCTCAAGAACGCGAACGGCGACGTGCTGGAGAAACTCGCCACCCCCGAGGCGGCGTCGCTGGTCGAGCCCGACCAGCCAGCCGATCCCGACCGGCCCGGCGCGATGAGCTTCATGTTCGCCATGCCCTTCCAGGACGCGTTCGTCGTGGCCACGTCGAGCGTCGCTCCGGCCAACCCGCTGAACTTCTCCGAGGACGCCGATGGGGCGTACCTGGTGAGCACCCTCGACGACCTGGTAAAGGTGGCCGCCGCTTACGAGCAGCACGCCGAAGCGTACGAGAATGCCACGTTCAGGCTGGCCGCCGACATCGTCAACCCGTCCGCGCCCTTCCCGGCGTGGACGACGCCCATCGGCACCGAGGCGCACCCGTTCACGGGCACGTTCGACGGGGCGGGCCATCGCATCAGCGGCTTCACCATGGACATGACGAAGGACTCGCTCGCCGCGCAGAGGTACGGCGGCATCTTCGGCGTGATCGGCGAGGGCGGCGTGGTGCGCGACGTGGCGGTGAGCGCCGTCGACTTCAGCGGCGACCCCGCCAGCCAGTCGGTGGGCGCGCTGGCCGGCCTCAACCGGGGCAGCATCGTCGATTGCTCCACGGGGTCGGCGCAGGCCGGCGCCACGGTGGAAGGGCTCGACGCGGGCGGCCTCGTGGCCGTGAACAGCGGACAGGTGCTCAACTGCTGGTCGGGCGCGGACGTGCGCGCCAGCGCGAACGGCGGGCACGGCGGCGGACTGGTCGGCGTGGCCGAGGCGGGATCGAGCGTGTGGAGCAGCTACGCCTTGGGCAACGTGTACGCAGGCGAGCAGGTGGGCGGCCTTATCGGGAGCAACTCCGGCGACGTGTACAACGCGTACTTCGCCGGCGCCGAGGTGAGCGGCGCCCAAGCGGGCAGCTTCATCGGCGCGAACCACCACGACGTGTTCGCGGCCTACGCCGTCGAGGGCGTCGCGGGCAGCGCGTTCGGAAGCGGCGATGCGGGCGACGACCCCGAGGCCGGCCTCGCGGAGATGAAGCGGGATTCCATGACCGCGCAGTCCTTCGCCAACCAGCTCAACGCCAAGGCGACCGGCGCCATGAACTGGTGGACCTGGTCGCGCGACGCGAACGCGGGGCTGCCTTCGCAGGTGAAGGACCCGATGATCGAGCGCACGATAACCGATGGGGCCACCGGCGTCTCGCTTACCGGCACCATCCACGCGGGCGCGGTGCTCTCCGTCGAGCCCATCACCGAAGGCGACGCGAGCTACGACGCGCTCTTGCAGCATGCCGAAGCATCCGATTTGCTGGGCGAGATGACGGCGGCCTACCGGCCCCTGCTGCCCGTGAACGGGAGGAAGTCGGGCCAGGCGGCGTTGGGAGGCGGCGTCACGCTGCGAATTCCCGTAGCGGCGGCCTTCGCGGGACGCGACGTCACGGTGCTCCAGGAGCTTCCCGACGGCATGGTGGCCCTCGATGCCGCCGTCGCCGACGGCGTGGCGACGGTGCAGGTGAGCGCGGTGACGCCATTCGCCGTGATCGTGGCCGACGTGGAGAATCCACCCGTGGACCCGCCGGATGAGCCGGATGAGCCGGACACGCCCGTGGTGAAGCCGGAAGAGAAGCCGGCCGCGCCTGTTGCGAAGCCGGCGATGCCGGGCGGAAGCGCCACGGCGCTCGCGCCCATGGGCGACGGCGCGGGCGGCTGGGCAGGGGCGCTCGGGGCGCTTCTGGCTGCGGCGGCGGGAGCTGCGGTGGTATCATATCGGCGGAATCGCAAACATCTTCGCTGAAAGCGAGACGCTATGACCTGCAACCACAACCTCGACCGGCGCACGTTCATCACCGGCACGTTCGCCACGGGGGCGCTCGTGGCCGCCGGGGCCGCGCTCTGCGGCTGCGCGGGCGACCCAGGCGCAGCGGGCGACTCCCCCGCTCCCACAAGCGACGCCCTGGCCAGCCTGAACGCCGACCCCAAGCCCGCCACCGACCCCACGGCCGCCGCCAACCAGGCCGTGTACGCGCTGCTCGACTTCGACGACGAACGCGAGCGCGACTTCGCCAGCCGCAACCTCATCGCGGCCCCCGAGGCGCTCGAGATCACCGACGACGCCGGCAAGCTCGTGTGGAGCCAGAAGGCCTACGCGTTCCTCGACGGCGCGGACGGCCAGCCCGCAGAGGCGCCCGACACCGCCAACCCCAGCCTCTGGCGCAATACGCAGCTCAACCACCTGTTCGGCCTGTTCGAGGTGGTGGACGGCATCTACCAGGTGCGCGGCTACGACATGACCAACATCACGTTCGTGCGCGGCGACACCGGCTGGATCGTGTTCGACCCGCTCATGAGCGTGGAGTGCTCGCGCGCCGCGTTCCAGCTGGTGACCGAGCACCTAGGCGAGCGCCCCGTCATGGGCGTCATCATCAGCCACACGCACATCGACCACTTCGGCGGCATCAAGGGCATCGTGTCCGAGGAGGAGGTGGCCGCGCGCAGCATCCCCATCATCGTGCCGGAGCACTTCGTGGAGCACGCCGTGTCCGAGAGCGTGTACGCCGGCAACGCGGTGGGCCGCCGCGCTGCCTACCAGTACGGCACCATGCTCGAGCCCGGCGCGCAGGGCAGCCTCTGCATCGGCATCGGCATGGGCCAGTCGAAGGGCACCACGTCCTACATCGCGCCGAACGACGTCATCACCGCCACGGGCGACGTCCGCACCATCGACGGCGTTACCCTGGAGTTCCAGATGACGCCCGGCACCGAGGCCCCGGCCGAGATGAACACGTGGCTTCCCCAGTTCAAGGCGCTGTGGGTGGCCGAGAACTGCACGGGCACGCTTCACAACCTGTACACGCTGCGGGGTGCTGAGGTGCGCGACGGCAACGCCTGGGCGAACTACCTCATGGAGGCCAAGGCGCGCTACGGGGCGCAGGCCGAGGTGACGTTCCAGTCGCACAACTGGCCGCACTGGGGCAACGACTTCGTGAACGAGTACCTGGAGAACACGGCCGCCATGTACAAGTTCATCGCCGGCCAGACGCTCATGTACCTGAACCAGGGCTACACGTCCACCGAGATCGCCGACATGATCCAGCTGCCCGCCGACCTGGAGAAGAACTGGTACACGCGCCAGTACTACGGCACCGTGCGCCACAACGCGAAGGCGGTCTACCAGAAGTACATGGGCTGGTACGACGCGAACCCCGTGAACCTGAACCCCCTGCCGCCGGTGGACGCGGCCAAGAAGTTCGTGGAATACTTCGGCGACGTGGACGCCGTGCTGGCCCGCGCCGCGCAGGACTTCGAGGCCGGCGAATACCAGTGGGTGGCGCAGGTGACGAACCTCATCGTGTTCGCCGACCCGACGAATCAGGCCGCGCGCCTTCTGTGCGCCGACGCGCTCGAACAGCTGGGCTACATCGCCGAGTCGGGCCCGTGGCGCAACGCCTACCTCACCGGCGCCAAGGAGCTGCGCGACGGCGTGGACGCCGACCCGAAGTACCGCGCCACCGGCTCGTCCGACCTGCAGCGTGCCATGACCGCCAGCATGATGCTGGACAACCTCGGCATCATGACGGACTCCACCGCCGCGCAGGACACGAACCTCAAGGTGAACCTGGCTTTCACCGACGACGACCCCTACCTGCTCACCATGCGCGCGGGCGTCGTGCTCTACGAGCGCGGCGTGCAGGCGGACGACGCCGACGCCACGCTCACGCTGCCGCGCATCGGCATGTTCGCCATCCTCAGCCGCGACGAGGAGGCCCAGGCGAAGTCCATCCAGGTGGAAGGCGACCCCGACATCCTCAAGAAGCTCACCGAGCACCTGGTAACCTACGAGTTCTTCTTCAACATCGTCGAGCCGTAAGACGAAATGTCCCAAATGGGGACTGTCCCCGTTTGGGACACGCGCACTCTAACAACCGACGATCTTCGCTCCAAAAGGGGACAGTCCCCTTTTATGCCATTTATCCGATCAGGCCTCGGCGGCGGGCTTCCAGGACGGCTTCCTCGGCGGTGTGGGCGTTGAGCTTGCGGTAGGCGTTGGCGGTGTGGGTTTTCACGGTGGAGAGGGACAGGCCGGTGATCTGCACTATCTCGGCGTTCGTGCAGCCGCGCGCCAGCAGTTCCAGCATACGGGCCTGCTGCTTGGACAGCTTCAGCTTGGCGGGGACGTCGCCGGGCAGACCGCTGCGGCGCGATGCCTGCTCCTGCAACGCGATGGACACGCGGTTGAGGTAGCGCACGCGCTCGTCCTCGGCGCTCGCGCTGTCGGCGTCCCCGGCCTTGCGCAACCAACGGGCTTTCGCGCGCTTGACCAGCGGGGCGGCGGCCGTGCCCTCCATGGCCAGCGTCGCCACGAAACCGTAGGGCTCGAGCAGCTCCACGGCGCGGTCGATGAGCGCGTCGGACGCCTCCATCGCGCCGGCGCGGTACTGGGCGATGGCCCCCAGCGTGCACGCCTCGGCCTCGTCGATGGTGCGCGCGAACGAGCGCGCCAACTCGGCCACGCGCGCGGCCAGGTCGGCGGCGGCCTCGTTGCGGCCGAGCGCCACGTAGGCGCGCACGGTGGTGAGGTACGTGACCATGCGGAACAGCATGAGCGTGCCCTCGTCGCGCACGAAGTAGTGCGAGAGCCACGTCTCGGCGGCGGCCGCGTCGCCCGAGCGCAGGGCCTGGTCGGTGCGCAGCGCCAGGTAGTTCGGCTCCAAGAACTGCGCCTCGCGCATGGCCATGAGCTGCTCGATGTTCGCGGCCTCGCGCGCCACACCCTCGTCGTCGCCGGACGCGAAGGCGGCGCTCATCTGCAGAGAGGCCACCACGAACAGCGCCTCCTCGGACGACGACGGCCCCAGGTACGTGCGATACGCGCGCAGCGCCAGCTCGTCGGCGCGCGCGAACTCGGCCCGCTCCAGGGCGAACCCGGCCTCGCACGCCGCCAACGCCGCGGCGAAGTACTCGCTGAACACCGCCCCCACCGTGCGCTCAAGCCGCTCGAACGACGGCATGAGCACGAACTCGCTGAAATCGCGCAGGCACCGGTGCGCGAACGGCAGGTTGATGGTGATGGAAGCCATCTGCTGGCCGGTGCGCCGAAACGGCAGCTTCGGCAGCTTCTCCAGCCGCACGGCCAGCGACGCCAGCGAGGTGCGCGGATCGATGAGCTCCACGGTGACGGCCGCCTGGAAGAACCGCGGGTAGCGCAGCGCGATCTTGGGCAGCCGCGCGTGCAGCGCGTCGAGCGCGGCCTCGGTGCCGGGGCGGTCGCCCGTGAGGTAGCGGTACCACACGAGCGAGATGTACAGGAACGGGTAGCGCTCGAGGGCGTCGGCCGGCAGGTTGGCCAGCGAGCGGTGGAAGTCGTCCACGTAGGCGGCGATGGAGCGGTTGTTGCGCGACGTGCCGTATTGCAGTTCCTCCAGAATCTGGGCCTTGAGCAGGCGCATGTCGCCGCCCTGCACCGCGTAGCGCCGCGCCGTGTACGCGTCGCCCACGCCGTGGTAGTAGCGCGCGGCCGTGCGGCTGAGGCCCTTCGCGTCCACATGCGCCAGCTCGGCACGCCGCCGCAGGTAATCGAGGAACACCGCGTGGAAGCGGTAGCGCGCGCCCTCGCCCTCGCGCGCGACGCCGATGCGCGAGAGGAACAGTCCGCGGCGCATGAGGTCGTCGATGGCGGCTTGCGCGTCGTCGCATCCGGTGAGCAGGGCGAACAGCGGCGGTGTGAAATCGGACACCACCGACGCGCGCACGAGCATGTCGCGCGTGGGCTCGTCGAGCGCGCTCCACACGTGCGCGGTGAGGAACGGCGCGATGGAGGCCTCGTCCGTGCGGCCGCCGTCGGCCACCATGTCGCCCGCCGCGATGGCCGCAACGGCGAACGCCCAGCCGCCCGTCGCCTCGCGCAGCGCCTCGGCCTGCCCGTCGGCCAGCTCGCGGCCGCGCACTGCGAAAAACGAGCGGATTTCCGCGGCCGTGAACAGCAGCTCGTCGGCCCGCACGCAGGCCACGCCCTCGTCCTGCACCTGCTTGTCCAGAAACGGCGTCGGCATGGCGCTGCGGCTGAGCACGAGGAAGCGCAGGCGCCTCGGCAGCCGGCGGATGAAGGCCGGCAGCGATTGCACCAGGTCGCGGTTCGCGATGCAATGGAAGTCGTCCAGCACGAACGTGGTGGCGGGGCCCTCCTCGGGAAGCGTCCGGGCCAGCATCATGGCGTGCTCGATGGGCGAGGCGGCGAACGCGGCGGGGTCGGCAGGGGCGGCAGAGGCGGCGGCGCCAGGGCCGTCTTCCTCGGCGCTGGCGACGGCTGCGCAGAGCTGCTGGTAGAACGGAGCGGGCGCGTCATCGTAGGCATCGAGCGACAGCCAACGCGCGTTCACGTTGCGCCCCGCCAGCCATAGGCGCGCGGACACCGTCTTGCCGAACCCGGCCGGGGCCTCGATGAACACGATGCGCGTGGCGCTGGCCTCGTCCAGCCGCCGCATGAGCGCCGCACGCGGCGCGGCCGCTGAAACCGCCTCCGCCGCGAACCTCCCTGCGTCCATCACACCCCCTTGCTCCCCATAGGCTCGGCACGTTCTCCACTATAGAGCAAGTGCCCGTGCGCTGCCGCCTTTTTTCGGAGAAGGGCTGAAGGGGAAGCGACAAAACTTCATACGGTACGATGGCGCGGAGCCTTGGCGGGCGATATAGTCAAGCGGTACGTTGGGTTATTCCCCTCACGATGCCGAGGAGCGTTTCATGAACACCATCCGCCGCGCCGCCTGCGCACCTGCGAACGTGCTGCTGTCCCTGGTCTTGGCCTTCACCCTCATGCCCCTGCCGCGCGCGTGGGCGGACGACGACGCGGCCGTTGACCCCGAGGCCCTCCCCGCCGTCGACGGCACCGTTGACCCCGAGGCCCTCCCCGCCGTCGACGGCACGGCGGCAGCGGCCGCCCCCTCCACCTCCCAGGCCAACTACTTCGACGACCCGTCCGCGTACAAGGACTTCGGCATCGACACCGCGAACGTGCCGACGGACTTCAACGACGACACCTCCACCGACCCGCTCTCGGGCTACAAAAGCCTCGACCCGCAGAACCTGTTCATCGGCTACGTGAACAAGAACGAAAGCGACACCGGCATGACCGCCGTCGCCGACAGCCTCGATTATCTGGTGAACTCCGGCGACGGGCTCGACAGCATGCTCAAGAAGTCCATCGGCTCTTCGCATTCCATCACCAACGACTGGAAGCGCTTCCAATACCACGCAAACGACGCCATCCCGCTCAAATACAACGGCGAGGACTTCATCGTGGAGAACACGCTCTATACGGGCACCTTCCCCGACACGATAGGCGATCGCAATAGCAAGCAGGAGATTTTCGTCCGCCGCTACGAAAGCGGCAAATCGCCTGCGAAGGTCGCGGCGGTGTACAACTATCTGGCCAACGCTCCCGACCTGGTTTCGAACATCGAGCAGGAGGGCTCCCTGGGGTTGACGGCCATGGCCGCCGGCAACTTCTACCACACGGACAACGGCAACCAGCAACTTGCGGTGTACTGCCCCGCGCCGGCGGTCCCCCTCCGGTACCCGTCCCTCCTCATCTACGAACTCGACGAAAATGGTCTTCACCTGAAGCAGAATATCCCCCTCGCCGACATGGACAGTCGTTTCTTCCTCCCCTCCGAAGACTGGCGCAGGCCCATCGTGCACCTGTCCACGTTCTCCCACGACGGCTACGACGATCTGGTGATCAACGTGAGCTATCCCCGCTCGAACGATTTCGGATCTTCCAGCCAGAAGCACGACCCCATGATGTTCATCTACTCGACCGGCGGCGCTCCAGGCGAATTGAAGAAGGCGTTCGAATGCGAGATGACGTCCGGCAACCATCGGATGCGGTTCGCCTCGGCCCTTCAAACCGACCTCAACGAAAACGGCGTGCCCGAGCTGGTGGTGGCCGGCCATTGCAACGAAGGCTACGGCAAAAGCGATCACGCAGGCAGGATGAACTCGAAGAAGAACCTCGTGCAAATGTTCACCTACGACTCCTCCCGCGGCTACCAACCCGTCTGGGACCAGCCGAAGGAAGTCGAAGCCATCGAAGACGTGTACGTCGACTACGAGATGTGCGAGCCCGCCGCAACAGCCACGGGCAAGTTCCTCCGCAACCAGAAAAATGCCCTGTTCGTGGAGGGGGTCGTGTTCACGCTCTCCGCCGACTCCCCGGCAGCAGGCAAAAGCGAGGCCGACCTGTTCAGGAACGGCGCATTCGCCAAGCAATTCAAGATGAGCCTCACGGGCGGCCGCAACCACTTCATAAAGAAGGCCGTGAGCGGGAACTTCGCGAAGATGAACGTGGGCACCGAGCAGATAATCGTGCAGAGCGGCGCGATCGACCCCGTGGTCAACTACCGGCTGACCTACGATGTGCGCTGGATCTACTCCAACAACGACACGCTCGTCGCCCACGACACCGACCTCGGCTACCTCGAGAACAAGGACACCCGCGACAACGGCACGTTCCTCACCTTGGCGCGGTGCGAGGTCAACAAGACCAACGCGTACCAGTTCCAGCTGAAGTCCAAGAGCTACGGTTGGAGCGCGCCCACGCCCCTCGCCGTGCTGGGCGGCGCGCCTTACTGGAGCGAGCTGCAGGGCGGCGACTACGCCATCGGCTCCACGTCGTTCGGCATCAACCAAACCACCGCGAGCGGAAGCGGCGGAAGCTGGCAGGTGGGAGGCAGCTTCAACGTAGCGGCCGAGTTGCTGGTGGGCTCGGGCTTCTTCGGCACCAACATTCTTGGGGGCGGCGGCTTCGACTTCCACGTCGCGGCGAGCTACATAGGAAGCTACACCCAAGAGCACGAGGTGAGCCGGTCGCTCACCTACACGGAGCAGGCCGGGCGCGACATGGTGGTGTGCCAGGCCACGCCCGTGGTGGTGTACGAGTACGACGTGTACGTGCCGAAGTTCATCGTGACCGAGGAATACCTCGATCAATACAACAAGCTCGCCAAGATGGTCGACCCGACGAAGGAATGGGACCCGAGCATGGTGGGGCAGAGCGTGGGCGATTGCACCGTGCCTTTCAAGGTGATCAGCACGCACGCGCCCGCCCTGAGCATGCTCACGGTGCAGAAGTACAACGCCTTGTGCGAAAGGTGGCGCAGCAAGGACGATCGTATCGAGATGAAGGACTTGTTCCCCCACCAGCCGGGCGACCCCACCACGTATCCCGCGAACGCGGACAGCCTGCCGAAGGTGCATGAGGAAGACGGCACGAAGGCGCTTGCCACCAGCCAGCTCCTCGATGTCACGGCGGAAGGCGGCTCCGTCACCGCCGAGGCGAGCGTGACGGATTCGTCCGGGTTCACCCATGGGTTCGAGCTCGCGCTGGGAGGCGGCCTGTCCGCGAGCATCGCCGTCGAAACGTCGTTGTTCGGCGCCATGAGGGGCTCCATCACCGGCGGCTGGGACGTGGACATCGTGGGCGGCGGAAACTGGACGACGTCCACCGCCACCGGCGAGACGTTCTCGACCAGCCTCCCGCCGCTGCCCAAGGGCTGCGACTCCTACGGCCACAGCGTGCAGATGGCGGTGTGGCAGACCGATGCCTTGGCGAGCCACCCGTTCGTCATCGGATACCTGGTAACAGGCACGGGGCCGGACAGCGCCCCGAGGAGCCTGCCGCGCTGGGCGGTTCCCTACAGCACCCAAGGCACCGACATCGTCTGGGCGTGGAGCAACGACACCACGCGGCCAGCCGAGCAATACGGCATCGCCACCCCCAGCACGCAGGGCACGTGGAACGTCACGGGTTCGGTGCTCGGCACGACGAATAACTACACGACGCGCGGGGTGGCGGGCGAAGAGCAGCAGATCAAGTTCCAATCGTATGCCTCCCAGAGCGGGAGCAATCCGAGCGTCTTGGGCCCGGCCGTCTCCGGCTACACGAACGGGCCCGGCGCGCCCGCCATCACCGCGCACCCGGCGAACCTCAACGTGAAGGAAGGCGGAACGGCTGCGTTCACCGTGGAGGCGACGCCCCAGGCGGGCGGGCAGCTGGCTTACCAGTGGTACGAGCTGGACACCGAGAGCGATGAGTATTACGCCACGTGGAAGAAGCTGGTCGGCAAGACCGGCAAGACCTTGACCCTCGAGAACGTCACGAAGAGCGGCTACGACAAGCATCGCTACCGCGTGGAGGTGCTCGACGCATCCGCCATCCCGAACCAGGCGGCCCTGTCGAACCCGGCAACGCTCAGGGTGGACGCCGCCTCCGACCAGAGCGATGCGGGGAAGCTGGTGCCTAACATCTCGTTCGAGGTGACGGGGAGCACGGTGGTGCAGCACGGCGACGAGGTGTTCTGCGATTACGGGGACACCTTCGATCTGAAAGTCAAGGTGACGGACGCCGACGGCAATCCCTGCATCGGCGAGATCCAGTCCTTGACCGTGAAGGCCTACAACCCAACCGCCAAGAAGCTGGAGCAGGGACAGGCCTACAACACCGCACAACTGAACGGCGACGGGGAAGTTCTCTATGAGAACAACTGCCCTTCGGACGACACGAAAAACACCCCTTGGCGAATAGGCGCGAATGAACCGAAGGTGTTCCAGGTGGAAGCCACCTACAAACCCTCCGACGGTAACACCACGCACGTGTTCACCACGGCCACGCTCTTCATCAACTACGGCACCGTCGATATCTCGCGCAAGGCCCGCATGCTGGACTTCGACGTGGACGGCGACAAGCTGCCCGACCTGAAGCGCGCGTTCACGCAGGCCATGGAGCTGCCCAGCCCGGAGATCGACATGGTGGGCCAGACGTTCGAGGGCTGGTACCTCGACGAGGCGCTCTCGACCCCGCTCACCCACGAAAACCTGCGGAACCTGGTGGGCGATGCCGTCGTGTTCAGCAAGTGGAGCCAGATCGAGCGCACCGTCTCCTACGAGCTGAACGGCGGCGAGAACCACCCCGCCAACCCCACCGTACTCACGCACGACAGCAGCGCCGTGAGCCTGCTGCCGGCGACGCGGGCGGGCTACGCGTTCGAGGGCTGGTTCCTCGACCCCGACTTCACGCAGCCCATCGACTGCATCCCGCAGGGCGTGCTCGACGACCTCACGCTGCACGCCAAGTGGTCGCTCGTGGAATACCCCATCTACTACGCCTCGTTCTGGGGGACGAACCCGGCCGGCAACCCGCTCACGTACACAGTGCTCGACGAGGTGAAACTTGAGCCGCCCCTGTTCGAGGATGCCGTGCCCGGCTCGAACGCCTGGTACGCCGATTGGCAGTTCACGCAGAAGGCCGAGACGACCATCCCCGCAGGCAGCACCGGATCCGTCGTGCTGTACGGCAATGCCGAGCGCGCGGCCGAGCCGGATCCCGGCCCTGGCCCGACTCCCGGTCCCGACCCGAATCCGACCGTCCCGACGTCCGGCGACCCCGCGCACCCCAAGGCCCTCGTGCGCACCGGCGACTTCCCGTTGCCCTGGATTTTGCTGGTTGTGTGCGCCTCAGCCGCAGCGGCCGCCATCGTCGTCACCGTCCGCATCCGCCGCCGTCCCTAGGAAGTCGAACTGTCCCAAACGGGGACTGTCCCCGTTTGGGACGCTTTGGCATAAAAGGGGACAGTCCCCTTTTTGCCATTCACCGCCGTCGGACAACTTTTTCGAGGCAACGACGGCTCAAGGAGCACTTCAACGCCTCGCCTGTGACGAGACCTCGGCGTTTTCCCAACTCGTGATCACCTATCGGGCTTCCGATATCCTGCAGAGCCATCGTTGCCTCGTTCGCATAGTCAAGAAGCCTTGCATTTCTTTACGATTTAAGAGAAACTTAGAATAACTTAGAGAAACTTAGAACTACTGAGAGAAAATTGGCTGGGTTGATTATGGGCAGCGTGGAGAATCCTTTCACACCAAGCTTTGGCGAAGCTCCCGCTCATCTTGCCGGGAGAAAGCTGGTGGTCGACAATCTTGTCCGGGCTTTTCGCAGCGAACAGCGCAAACCGGAGCTCACTACGATCATCTCCGGCGCCAGAGGCACGGGAAAAACAACTTTGCTCACCCTGCTCGCCCACAAGGCCGAGGAGCGCGGATGGATCACAGCTAGCGTTACCGCCCTTCCCGGCATGCTTGACGATATCGAGATACGCGTTCGCAAACAGGCGGCCCATCTGATCGACACCGAAAACGGACCTAGCCTTGCAGGAATAGGTATCCCGCAAGTGATCGACATTCGATTCGAGGAGAAGAGCCGGCCAGCTGGCAATTGGCGCTCACGCATGGAAGATCTGCTCGTCCAGCTGGAGACCTGCGGTGCAGGTCTTTTGATCACCGTCGATGAGGTTGATGTCGAGCTTGATGAAATGATCCAGCTTGCCGCTGTTTACCAGCATTTTGTACGCGAAGGACGCAAAGTCGCTCTGCTCATGGCGGGCCTCCCCCATCACATATCAGCACTCCTCAGCAACAAGACGGTCTCTTTCCTCAGACGTGCCCAAACCCAACTTGGCCGCATCGCCGACTTCGAAATCGAGGATGCCCTCCTGAAAACCATACAGGAAAACGGCCGCAGCGCCGACGTTGAAGGGCTGAAGCTCGCAACCGAGGCAATCGGCGGATTCCCGTTCCTGATGCAGCTTGTGGGATACCGCTCATGGGACGCGAATCCTGAAAGCAAGTGTATTTCGTCTGCAGACTTCCATCGCGGCATCGCAGTGGCGCGCGAAGAGTTGCGGGCGCGCATTCTCGAGGCGACGTTCCGCGAGCTGTCGCCAGAAGACGTACGCTTTGCGAGTGCCATGCTCCAAGACGAGCGGGAGAGTCGAATCGCCGACCTCGTAGCCCGCCTCAACCGATCTTCGGCACAGGTTGCACAGTATCGCAAACGACTTATCGAAGCAGGCGTCATCGGGCAACAAGGGCGCGGCGTGGTGGCATTCGAACTCCCCTACTTTCGCGAATACCTTATGGAGAAGCGAGAAAACGGCGAATTGGGCTGATTCGCTCCCTCAAAACGCCTCTGCTGCGCACTCATACTGACTAGTGCACAACCCTAGGGGCTCGGAAAATACGAAATGAATAATTCGGATTTTCTTTCTTATGAAGTTCGGAAAATCGTACTTCATCTATTCGGATTTTCGCCAAACCTGCTATACTCCCTTTTAAAAGGCGCTTGCGAAAGGGAGGCGATATGGCCGACGTCATCAAGCCAGCTGGGTACCGTCCGCGAATCGTCGATGCGGAGGTTGACCGGTTCCTTGACATTTTCGGCGCCGTGGAGATTGCGGGCACGAAGTGGTGCGGCAAAACGTGGACCTCGCGCGCGCATGCTGCCAGCATCAGCTACGTCGACCGAGGGAACAACCTGGCGCTTGCAAAAGCCGACCCCTCCCTGATGCTCATAGGCGACGAGCCGCACGTCATAGACGAATGGCAGCGCGTCCCCGCTCTTTGGGACGTTGTCAGGCACGCCGTGGACGACGCGGCTGGCAAGAAGGGGCTGTGGATTCTCACCGGCTCGTCCACCCCTCGCAAGAAGGAAGATAAGCCCGCCCACAGCGGGGCCGGCCGCATCGGGCGCATTCGCATGCTGCCGATGAGCTTAGCCGAGTCGGGCGAATCGAGCGCAGCCGTCTCTCTCGCAGGCTTGTTCAGGGGCGAGTTCTCCCGGCAGAAAGTCGATGTCGACACGCGGGCGCTGCTGGATATGGCCTGCCGCGGCGGCTGGCCCGAGGCGATCGACGCGCCTGTCGACAAGGCGCAGACCATCGCACGCGAGTATCTGCGCACGATTCTGGAAGAGAGCGCACCCACCCTCGGGAAGAGCAGCGACATGGCTGAAAGGTTGATCGCGTCGCTTGCGCGGAACCTGTGCCAGGCTGCCACGTATCAGACCTTGCGACTCGATATGTACGGCGGCGAGGAGGATCCCGAGGGTTTGGCAAGCGACAAGGCCATCACTGGTTACCTCGAGATGCTTCGATCGCTCTATTTGATCGAGGGCGTGAAAGGCTGGGTTCCGCCCGCGCGCTCGCCGAAACGCGTGCAGTTGAAGGAGAAGCGCTACTTCGCCGACCCATCGCTCGCTGCCGCAGCGCTCGGAATGACGCCCGAGGCGCTCCTTGAAGATTGGCAGACGTTCGGCCTCATCTTCGAGAACCTTTGCATGCGCGACGTGCTCGTGTATGCGCGGGCGCTTCCAAACGTCGGCATGACGCCCGTGCGCTACTATCGGGACGACTCGGGACTTGAAGCCGATGCGATCATCGAGCTGGCCGACGGTCGTTGGGCAGCGCTCGAGTTCAAAGTGAGCGAGGACAAGGTTCCCGAGGGCGTCGAGAGCCTAGAGCGGCTGCGCGCGAAGCTGCTTAAGAACCCGAGTGCACGTACACGCGAGCCCGAGTTCCTCGCTGTGATAGTGGGGCTGGGCGAATACGCCCGCAAGACGGAGGAGGGTGTATACGTCATTCCTCTGAGAGCGCTTGGGGCCTAGCGGCTGCCTATTCGGAAAATCACGAATGGAAAGTACGGATTTTCACGGTTGAGAAATTCGGATTTTCGGAAGTCGGCGATTCGGATTTTCGCCGGCTTGCGGAATGTCCCAAAAAGGGCCTGCCCCCTTTTATGCTATTAGTTCTTGTGGCGAGAAGAACGCCGTGAGCGATGTGAGCTCGATGGCCAGGTCCGAGGATGATTTCTCCGCACTTGGCGCGCGCTCGGCGAGATGCGGCTTGCGTTCGGCAGCAAAATACTCGACTATAGGAGGCGACAGACAACGGAACGCGAAGGGACCGACCAGTGCTTCATTTCGATTCGGACTACATGGAGGGCGCGCATCCGGCCATCATCGAGCGGCTTGCGGCCACGAACCTCGACCAGACGAGCGGCTACGGCACCGACGAGGTGTGCGAGCGCGCCCGGCAGCGCATCCGCGAGGCGTGCGCGTGCCCGGAGGCGGCCGTGTACTTCCTGGTGGGAGGCACGCAGGCGAACGCCGCCGTGGCCGACCAGATCCTGCGGCCGTGGGAGGGCATCGTGAGCGCCACCACCGGCCACATCACCGCGCACGAGGCGGGCGCCGTGGAGGCGTGCGGCCGCAAGACGCTGCCGCTGCCGCAGCACGACGGCAAGCTGGACGCGACCGAGGTGCGTGCGTACTGCGAGGCGTACTGGGCCGACGAGAACCGCGAGCACATCGTGGCGCCGGGCGCTGTGTATATCTCGCATCCCACCGAGTACGGCACCGTGTACTCGCTGGCCGAGCTGGAGGCATTGGCACAGGTGTGCCGCGACTTCGACATGCGGCTGTTCATGGACGGCGCGCGATTGGGCTACGGCCTGGCCGCCGTGGGCGCCGACGTCGCGCTGCCCGACATCGCGCGCCTGTGCGACGCGTTCTACATCGGCGGCACGAAGGTGGGCGCCTTCTGCGGCGAGGCCGTGGTATTCACCAAGCCGGGGCTGGACGACCACTTCTTCACGCTCATGAAGAAGCGCGGGGCGCTACTGGCGAAGGGGCGCTTTTTGGGGCTGCAATTCGACGTGCTGTTCGAGGAGGAGGACGGCGGGCTGCGCTATGAGAACGCCGGCCGCCACGCCGTGGAGCTGGCGCAGCTACTGGCCGAGGGCTTCCGCGCGAAGGGCTACCAGCTGCACCTGGACTCGCCTACCAACCAGCAGTTCGTGGTGCTCGACGACGCCACCAAGGCGCGCCTGGCCGAGCACGCGTCGTTCGGCTTCTGGGAGCTCACGCCCGACGGCCGCACCGTGGTGCGCTTCGCCACCAGCTGGGCCACGCGCCCCGAGGCTGTGGACGAACTGCTCGCGCTGCTGTAAGAAGAGAAGGGGGCTGCCGTGCCCGATCTGATCGCCATAGCCGAACGCCTGGCCGAGCGCCCGCCGGTGGCAGCGCTCGACGGCGGGCGCTGTCTGCGCGTGCGCGACCGCGAGTCGTCGTGCGCCGCCTGCGCCGACGCGTGTCCCGTGGGGGCCGTCGCCATGCGCGCGGCGGCCGTGGAGGAGGAGGCGCCCTACGGCTCGGTGGACGCGGTGAAGGACGCCGGCCCCCGCATCGACGACGAGGCGTGCGTGCGCTGCGGCGCGTGCATGGCCGCGTGCCCCACGAACGCGCTGCTGGCGCTGCCGCCGCTCGACGACGAGGAGCTGCTCGCGCGGGTCGCCGCCGCTGGGGCTACGGCGCGGGCGCAGGCGGCAGCCGAGGCGAGCGAGGAAGAGCCGCGGGAGCCCGAACCCGCGACGGCCGGGTTCGCCTGCGAGCGCGCGGCCGCCGGGCTGCGGCTCGAGCGGGAGCGCGTCGTCGTGCTGCCGTGCCTTGCGTGGGTGGATGCGGCGCTGCTCGTCCATCTGGCGTGCGCGGGTGCGGAGCGTGTCGAGGCTCTGCTCGGCGCCTGCGCGTCGTGCGAGCTGGCGGCCGTGGAGGCGCGGGTACGTGCGGCGCTGGACGAGGCGCGGCGCGTGTGCGACGCATGGGGGCTGCCCGTCGCGTTCAATGCGGACGGAGAAGGGCTGCTCGCGCCGCCGGACGCCGATGCCGCCGGCGATCCTTCGCGCCGCGCGCTGCTCTCCCAGGTGGGGGCCTCGCTTATCGACACCGCGAAGGCCAAGGCCTCCCACGCGCGGCCCGAGCCCGACGTGCGCCGCTGGCGTCTGCTCGATGACCTGCACGCCGCCGGCCTGCCCGACGACGGCGCGATCGTCCCCCGCGCGCTCGCGCCGCGCGTGGCCATCGACGTCGACCGCTGCTCCGGCTGCGCCCAGTGCGCGCTGTTCTGCCCCGCCGGGGCGCTGCGCAAGATCGGCCGAGCGGCGGGCGGCGGAACGCTGCTTGAATTCGACCCCGCGCGCTGCCGTGACTGCGGCGTGTGCGAGGGAACCTGCCGCTACGGCGCGCTCACCTGCGAGGAGACGCTCACGGCGGGCGAGCTGTTCGCCTTCGACCCCCTCGAGATCGTCATCCCCAAGCGCCGCGTCCTCCCCGAACGCTGCCTCCGCTCAGGATGACAAAGCGCCAAGCGCACAAATGTTTCACGTGAAACATTTGTTGATTTTCAAACTCATGGATAAAATCACTCGAAGTGGGCGGCGGCTGTCTCCATGTGGTGGACGATATCGATGCTCTGGGGGCACATGGCCTCGCAGGCGCCGCAGGCGATGCAAGCGGACGCGGGCGCGACGGCCTGCCATGCGTATTGGCTCTTCGCGAAAGCGCGGTTGCCGGTCATGAGCTCCAGATTCAGCAGCGACAGGATGGTGGGGATGGCCACGCCCTGCGGGCAGTCCTTCACACAGTAGCGGCAGTTCGTGCACGGCACGGCGGCCAGCCCCGTCAGCAGCTCGCGCGCCTCGGCGAGCGCGCGCTCCTCCTCGGGCGAGAACGGCGCACTCACCTGGAGCTCGGCCATGTTCTGGCGCGTCTGCTCAAGCGAGGACATGCCGGAGAGCACCGTGAGCACGCCCGGCAACCCGTAGCAGAAGCGGTACGCCCACGACACCAGGCTCATATCCGGCCGGCACGCGCGCAAAGGCGCGGCCACCTGCTCGGGCAGCTCGGCCAGCCGTCCGCCGCGCGCGGGCTCCATGATAACCACGGGCACGCCGTGCTTGGCGGCCACCTCCATGCAGGCGCGCGACTGCGTGACCGGGTTCTCCCAATCCAGGTAGTTCACCTGCAGCTGCACGAAATCGACGTCGGGGTGCGCCGTGAGCAGCGCGTCGAGCGCCTCGGGGCCGTCGTGCATCGAGAAGCCCCAGTTGCGGATGCGCCCGGTGGCCTTCTGCTCGCGCGCGAAGTTCCACATGCCGTACTCGTCGAACTTGGCCGTGCGCGCGCCGCCCACGTTGTGCAGCAGGTAGAAGTCCACGTAGTCGGTGCCCAGGCGCTCAAGCGACATGCCCAGGTTGGACTTCGCCTCCTCGGCGCTTTCGGCGGCCCAGGCCAAGCACTTCGTTGCGATGGTGAACGACTCGCGCGGATGCCGCGCCACCAACGCCTTCCCGAGCGCCTTCTCCGACGCGCCCTCGTGGTAGACGAACGCGGTGTCGAAGTACGTGCCGCCGCCTTCCAAAAACGCGTCCACCATCTGCTCGAGCTGCGGAAGGTCGATGCTGGTCTGGTCGGCGGGGTCGAGCAGCGGCAAGCGCATGCAGCCGAAGCCGAGCTTCGGCGTGGATTCGAATTCGGGCCTCATGGGGTCTCCTCTCGTCGGATTCGCCGCTCATCATACGGCTTGGAGCGCGCTCCAAGTCAAGGGTCAATCTCAGACGGTTTCGTCTGCGAGGGCGCGCACCTCGTCGAACAGGCCTTGCAGCTCGCTCTCGAACACGCTGCCCGCCAGACGGATGAAGGCGATGCCGTGCTCGATGGCCGGACCCGCCAATGGCACGGCGCGCAGCGTGCCGGCATTAAGCTCGCGGCGCACGGCGGCTTCGTACAGAAACGAAATGCCCAGGTCGCGCTCCACGAACACCTTGATGACGCCGAGGCTTTCCACCACGCTCGCGCGCTTGAACCCTTCGACGGTGAGGTTCTGCGCGGCCAGCGCATGCTCGAGCACGGCGCGCGTGCCCGACCCCCGCTCGCGCAGGATGAGGCGCTCGTCGAGCAGATCCTCGATCGTGAGGGGCTCGCGCGCGAACTCGTGCCCGGGGGCGCACACGCACACGAGCCGCTCCGTGCGCAGCAGATCCCACTTGTAGGCGCTCTTGTCGAAGAACCCCTCGATGAACGCGCAATCGATCTCGCCCGCGTCGAGGAGCCCGAGCAGCTCCCCCGTTCCGCCGGATCGCACGACGGCCTGCAGCTCGGGGTGGCGCACGAGGCAGTCCGCGAGCGGCGCGGCCACCAGGTGCTCGCCTGCGGTGAGCGTCATGCCCACGGCCAGCCTCACCGGCGCGCCCGACTGCGCGTTGGCCATGCGCTCGCGCAGCATCCGCTCGTCGTGCGCCATCGTGGCCAGCGCGTCGCGCAGCAGCCTGCCGGCCTCCGTGAGCACGAGACGCTTGCTGCGGTAGTCGAACAGCCGCGCGCCGTACGCCTTCTCCAGGTGCGCGATGTGCTGGGAGACGGCCGGCTGGGTGATGGACAGCTCCTCGGCGGCCCGCGTGTAGTTCATGGTGCGGCACGCCGTGAGGAACGTCTCCACGCGGAAGTCCTGCATGTGCTCGCCTTCCTCCCAGGTCAGGCACCCCGTTCGTCGGGGCCGCCCGTTTATCATAACAACATGTTATCAATTCATAATAATATAGAAGTTTTCTTTCTTGTTCAAGCGTGGAAGAATAGGCGGCGGCTCGCGGAGGCGGCATGCGCATCGGATGGCCGGCACCCGATGGCACCCGACTCGTCACGCGAGCCCCGTGCGTGTTTCGTGCGCGTTTCGCGTGAATCATCGCCCGGCAGCCTCCCTTCGCGCGTCATGGGTTTATGATGCGCCCAGCAGAAAGGTGTTAACGTGCGCGAACTTATCAAAAAAGTCCCCATCCCCACAGCCGGCGTCGCGCTCGGCTTGGCTGCGTTGGGCAACCTTCTGCAGCCCTACACCGAGATCGCCCACGCCCTCTGCGGCGTGCTGGCGCTCCTTCTCGTCGTCCTGCTTTCTGCGAAGATCGTGCTGTTCCCCGGCATGATCCGCGACGACCTGCAGAACTCTATCATGGCCAGCGTCAGCGCCACCCTGTTCATGACGCTCATGCAGCTTGCCACCTACCTTGCGCCCTTCGCCTACGAGGCGGCCGAGGCGCTGTGGGCGGCGGCCATCGTGGCGCACCTTGCGCTCATGGGATGGTTCACCTCGCGCTTCTTCGCCCGCTTCAAGCTGCACGAGGTGTTCCCCACCTACTTCATCTGCTACGTGGGCATCGTGGTGGCCTCGGCGACCGCTCCCACATTCGGCATGCAGCTGGTTGGGCACGTGCTGTTCTGGTTCGGGTTCGCATGCTACCTCGTGCTGCTCGGCTTGGTGACGTACCGGTATGCGAAGCATGAGGTGCCCGAGGCCGCGCGCCCGCTGTTCTGCATCTACACGGCGCCGATGAGCCTGTCCATCGTGGGCTACCTCGCCACGGCGGCCGAGCCCAACGCGGTGTTCGTGGCCGTCATGCTGGTGCTGGCGCAGCTCCTCTTCGTGGCGGTGCTCTCGCGGCTGCCGCTGCTCCTGCGGCTCAAGTTCTATCCCAGCTACGCGGCCATGACGTTCCCCTTCGTCATCACGGCCACGGCGCTGGGCAAGGCGCTCGCGTTCTTCTATGCGAGCGGCTGGGGCCCCACGCCCGTGCTTGACGTGCTGCTGCTGGCCGAGACGACGGTGGCGGTGGTGATGGTGGCCTACGTGTTCGCCCACTACGTGCACTTCTTCTTCAAGCGCGTCGAGGCCCCCGAAAGCGCGGCCGTCATCCGCGAGAACAAGCAGATCGCCCGCTTCAGCGAGCACTTCGAGAACTAGCCCGACCCCGGCGCACCTCCCTCACCCGACGGATGTTTCACGTGAAACACTCGTCGGGTGCCCTTTTTGAACGCACAATCGGGAAGCCGCTCCCAACTGCACGCAAAACCGCGCCGCATCCCCGCGGCGCTTGCTGCTGGCGCCGCAGGGGATCCTTCGACTCCGTTCGCTGCGCTCACTCCGCTCAGGATGACAAAGGGAGGGCTGCGCTCGCTCCGCTCAGGATGACAACGCGGGAGCTAGCTCTTCGGCGGTCCAGGTGCAGGTGACGATGCCGTGGGCGGGTGCCTCGACGCGGGCCGTCCAGGGGCGCTCGGCCACGTCGAAGCGCACGGCGCGGCCGGTGCGGTTGAGGACGACCAGCACGCGCCCGCCCGCCGCGTCCACGAAGCCAGCGCATTCGACATCGCTTGAGAAGCGCGACGTCAGGAAGCGCCGCGCGCCGGGACGCACGAACCGCGACACGTGCCCGAGGTAGTAAAACGACCTGTTCACAAGCAGCTTTTGCGCCTCTCGGTCGTACATGAGCGGCGCCTCGCAGAAGTTGCCCACGTGGTTGGGGCCCCCGCGCTCGTCGAGCAGCAGGTTCCAGTCGATGAAGCCCTGCGCCCCCGCCTCGAGGTGGCCGATGAGCGCGTGGGCGTACTGCTCGGCCTTGCGCTCCTGGGTGGCGTCGGCCATGCCTTCGCGCGAGAACTCCACGCATCCCTCCGTGAACAGCAGCTCCTTGCCGGGGAAGGCCTCGGCCACGGCGCGCACCTGCTCGAAGTGGTCGCCTGCGTACCAGTGGAACGCGATGCCGTCCACCGCCTCCGCCGCGCCGGGGTGTGCGAGCACCGCCTCGGCGCGGTCGAGCACGCGGTCGGTGTTGTGGTCCCAGGCCAGCAGCTTGACGTCGGGAAAGCCCGCGTCGTCGAGGGCCGGCCGCAGGAATCGGGCGGCGAACTCAGCTTCCTCCTCGGGCTCGAACAGGCACGAGTCCCATGTCTGGCGCGCCATCGGCTCGTTCTGCACGCTCATGCGCCCGATGCGGACGCCCTCCTGCGCATAGGCCGCCACGTAGCGCGCCAGCAGCCGCGCCCACGCCTCGTAGCACGAGCGGCGCAGGCGGCCCCCGCCGTTCATCATGCGGTTCGTCTTCATGAACGCGGGCGGGCTCCACGGCGAGGCCAGCAGCTCGAGTTCCGGATTCGCAGCCAGGCCGCACTGGATGAACGGCAGCAGCAGCCGGCGGTCGCGCTCGATGGAGAACGACCGCAGCGCCCGGTCGAACGGCCGCACGTAGGCGTAGTTGCCCAGCGCGAAGTCGCAGCTCTGGATGTGCGTGCGGCAGAGCGTGTACGCGTTGCCGCCCGCGTCAGCGTTGCCGAAGCACAGGGCGATGAAGCGGTCCTGCTCGTCGGGCGGCATCTGCGCGAACACGTGCGCCCCCGCCTCGGTGAACGCCCCGCCGAAGCCCGCGATGCGCTGGAACGTGCGGTCGGGGCGGCACACGACAAGCTCCATCTCGGCGCGCTCGTCGCGACGGAACCGCACGTCATCGCGGCGAAACGCGCTGCGGCCGTCAGTCGTGTAGACGCGCATGGCTCACTCCTCCATCTCGAGGGCGCGGGCGAGGATCTGCATGCGGGCCTCCACATCCTCGATGATACGGCTGCAGTCCTTGAGCTCGCTGTAGGAGTCGATGCCCTCCACCGCGCGCACCGCCTTGTACTTGAGATCGTGCTCGAGGCTGGCCCAGAAGTCCATCGCGATGGTGCGCAGCTGCACCTCCACGGGGATGAGCTCCTTCTTGTCCAGGAAGTACACGGGGATGCGCACGATGACGTGCAGGCTGCGGTAGCCGTTGGGCTTGGGGTTGGCGATGTAGTCCTTCACCGTGACTATCTCGAGGTCGTCCTGCCTCTGCAAAAGCTCCAGCAGGTTGTACACGTCGTGGATGTACGAGCAGATCACGCGCACGCCCGCGATATCCATGATGTAGCGTTCCATGTTCTCGAGCGTGGGCTCCTTGCCGTAGCGACCCAGCTTCTCGAAGATGCTCGCCGGCTTCTTGATGCGCGACTCCACGTGGTGGATGGGGTTGCGGTGCTTCTTGAGGTTGAGGTCCTGGTCGAGGATCTCGAAACGCACCTCCATCTCGCGCATGGCGGCCTGGTACTTCTGGACGATCTCGCGGGTGCGCGACTCGGCGCTGCGCAGGCGCTGCAAGTCCTCGATGGGCTGGCGCAGATCGTCGGTCACGCTGAACTCCGACAGCGGCGCGTCATCCTCGGCCACAGCGTATGCCACCTCCCCTGGGTAAGCGATGCTCTTCGTTTTTCGTGCGAATGGCTATGATAGCCGAAGCGAGGTGATGAGACAAAGGCGCGACAAAGGGACGGGGCGCCTTTGTCTCATCACCTCGCGACGCGCAGGCGGTTCTTGCCGGCGTGCTTGGCCTCGTAGAGCGCCTGGTCGGCGCGGGAGAACACGTCCTCGTAGCCCTCATCGGAGGCGCGGGTGGGCGCGGCGCCGATGCTGATGGTGGGATGCAGGCCCGCGTCCGCCGCGTCGCCGTCGAACAGCGCGGCCACCGAGCGCTTCATGGCGGCGAGCTTGCGCACCGCCACCTCCAGGCCGATGTTCTTCAGCAGCACCACGAACTCGTCGCCGCCCACGCGCCCCACCACGTCCGACTCGCGGCAGCTCGAGCGCAGCACCCGGCCCACCGCGGCCAAAAGCTCGTCGCCCTTGAGGTGGCCGAACGTGTCGTTCACGGCCTTGAAGTCGTCGAGGTCCACCACGGCGCACACGCTGTGCGAGCGCACATGGGGATCGGCCAGGGCGTTGCTCACCAAATCGTGCGCCGCCGCGTAGTTCGACAGGCCCGTCACGCCGTCGACCTCGGCCTTGAGGCGCAGCTCGCGCTCGGTCTGGATGTTCTCGATGAGGCCGACGAGGTGCCACGCGCCGCCCTCGTCGTGCGCCACGAACAGGTTGGTGCGGTACCACTGGTAGCCGGTGCCGTAGTAGTCGGCGCGGTACTCGATGATCTCGTTGGTGGTGCCCTCGCGCACGCGCTCGAACATCGCGCGCACCGTCTCCATGCTCTCGGGGTGCACGGTGCTGGCCCGCGCGTCGGAGAGCGTCTCCACATAATGGGGGATGACCTGGGCTTCCATTCCCTTTCCCGTGCGGTCGATGTACAGGAGCACCGTGTCGGACTCGGAGTCGTAGTCGAAGCTGATGGCGTGCGTCAGCTCGCTGAGCAGGCGGTAGCGCTCGGTCTGCCACGACTGGCGGCGGCGTTCGCGCACCTCCTCGGTGACGTCGGTGATGACGGCGTACACGCGCAGCCCGCCCCGCTCGAGCGGCGCGACGCGGCTCTGCACGCGCACGACCGCCTGCTGGCCGTCCCTCAGCATCGTGCGCTCCAAGACGAAGTCCTGAGCACCCTCGTCGGAGGCGCGCTGCGCGAGGAAGCGCTGCACCGCCTGCGAGTCGTGCACCGTGGCGTTCGCGGCGATGAGCACATCGTACTCCGCGCGCGACTTGCCCACCAGATCGCACACCGCATCGCTCACGTAGCGCGGATGCGCGCCCTCCTCGTCCAGATCGTACACGCCGATGCCCGCGGGCAGGTTGGCCACGATGTCGCCCACGCGCCGCTCGAGCCGCGCGTCCTCGGCGAGCGTCCGCGCGGTCACGTCGTTGTTGCAGCACAGCACGCTCGTGTCCGACGCGCGCAGAAACGTGCTCTCGTACCACAGCTCGCGCCCCTCCACGACGAAGCGGTAGGTGCAGGTGATAGGCTCGTCGGGCAGCTTCTCCCGGAAGCCGCGCACGATGCCGCCCACGCGGTCGCGATCCTTCTGCGAGGGGATGTGCTCGAACCACAGGGCCAGCGCCTCCTCGATGGGCACGGGCCGGGCGTCCTCGGGCGACTGGTGCATGGAGTGCTTGAGCAGGTAGGTCCCCTGCTCCACGTTCACCTCGAACACCTCGTCGAACACCCCGCACAGAACGGCCGTGAACCGCTTCAGCTCGGTCTCGCTGCGCTGGCGGCGCGTCTCCGTCACGTCGTTGAACGCGCTTTGCACGATGGTCTGGCCGTCCATCGTCACCGTGAGCGCCGAGACGCCCTCCACCCAGCGCAGCTCGCCGTCCGCGCGCCTCAGCTGGCAGGAGAACGGCAGCGGGCCGGACCCCGCGCGCAGGCGGCGCAGGATGCCGTGCAGCTGCTCGTGCCCCTCGGGCGAGAGGGGGGCGAACACGTCGTCCTTCGTCAGGGAGAGGACCTCCTCGAAGCTGCACGCCATGACGTGGCACGCCTCCTGGTTCGCCGATACCATGCGCGGCTCGTCGTCCACCGTGTAGCGCACGATGCAGCACGGCAGGGTGTCGAAGAGCTGGTGCTGCTGCTCGGCGCGCGCCTTGAACTGCAGGTCGCGTTCCTTATCCTTCGTCACGTCCAGGAACACGGCCACCACGTACAGCACGCCCCCGCTGCGGTGCATCACCGACGCGGACATCGAGCACCACCGCTCGACGCCGCCCTGGCATGCGATGCGCAGGGTACCCTCGGCGCGCTTCGCCCCGTCGCGCAGCTCCCCCACGACCGCCTCCACGATCCAGCGGTCCCCGGCCGCGACGGGGGCCAGCGGATCCTCGCCGCACGCCTTCTGGAACTCCTCGCGGCCGTACCCCGCGAGCTCGGCCGCCGCGTCGTTGAAGTCGAGCATCGCGATGCGCTCGCCCTCCAGGCGATAGAAGCACAGGCCGCCCGGCACGCCGTCCATCGCCGCGCGCAGGCGGTCGCGCAGGGCCTTCGTCTCGGTGGTCTCGTCGAGGAGGAGCAGCAGCGAGGACACCGAGCCCTGCTGGGTGAGCAGGCGCGCCGACACGTGCACCCAGAAGTCGTCGCCCCGGCCGCGCACGCACAGCTCGCATTCGCCGACGGCATCCACGGCCGCGCGGCCGAGCGCCTCCTGCAGGCTCTCGGCGTCGTCTTCGGCCAGCGCGCCGAACACCTCCTCCTGCGTGTGGGCGAAGCGGTCGAGCGGTAGGGCCAGCAGGCGGTGGAAATCGTCGTTCGCACGCACGACCTCGAACGACGAGCCGTCGAACTCCGCGAGGGCGGCCGGGCCCACGTAGCTGTTGAACACGAGCGCGATCACCGAATCGGCGTCCCACAGCTGCGCGGCCTCTTCGCCGCCTTCGCGCCGCACGGCATGCCAGCGGCGGCCGTCCTCGACGCCGCCGAGCCGCGAGGCGCGCATGACCTCCTCGAACGACGCGCGGTCCACCGGCTTGGAGAACCAGTAGCCCTGCATGACGTCGCAGCCGATGCTGGCCAGGTAGGCCGCCTGCGACTCGGATTCCACGCCCTCGGCGATGACCGGCAGCTCGAGCCAGCGCGCCATGCGCACCACCGACGCGAGGATGATGCCGCCGCGCGTGTCGTTGCGCGCATCGAGGAACCGCAGGTCGAGCTTCAGCACGTCCACCGGCACGTCCTTGAGCACGTTGAGCGACGAGTAGCCGCTGCCGAAGTCGTCCATCTCCACGGTGAACCCGGCGCCCTGGAGCCGGCGCACCGCCTCGGCCAGCTGCTCGGGCGCTTCGACGTAGGCGCTCTCGGTGATCTCGAGGTGCAGCAGGTCGATCGGCAGGTCGTGCTCGCGCACGAGGCCCTCCAGGTAGTCGCACAGGTCGTCGCGGTAGATGTCGGCGCGCGACAGGTTCACCGACAGGCGGGGCACGCGCGCCGCGCCGTCCGGGCCCGCCTCGTCGAGCCACGCGCGCAGGCAGCGGCAGGCCTCGGCCCACATGTGGTAGTCGAACTCGGAGATGAGCCCGGTGCGCTCGAACACGGGGATGAACTCGGCCGGCCCGATGAGGCCTTTCTGCGGATGGTTCCAGCGCGCGAGCGCCTCTGCGCCCACCAGCTCGCCCGTGGTGTAGCGGTACTGGGGCTGGAAATGCAGCTCGAACTGGCCCGACGCCAGCGCGTCGGCCATCTCGCCGGCCATCTCCTGCTCTTTGACCACCGAGTCGCGCAGCGATTCGTCGAAGCGCGCGCATTTGCTGTCTTTGGCCCCCGTCTTGGCGGCGCGCAGGGCGAGCAGGGCGCGGTCAGTCATGAGACTCACGTCCAACCCAGGGTCGTCCACCTCGTACACGCCGAGCCGGATGAAGAACGCGAAGTCCGCCGGGTACGTGCCGAACCAGGCGTCGAGCTGGCGCAGCGTCCGCTCGGGATCGCACTGCGAGCTGGGCAGACAGGCGGCGAAGTGGTCGGCGCGCAACCGGGCCGCCACGGCGTGCTCGGGCAGGAGCGACGCGATCTGCGAGGCCACGGCCGCCAGCAGCCGGTCGCCCGCCTCCGCGCCGAAGCGGTCGTTGAACACCTTGAAGCGGTCGATGTCCCCGTACAGGATGACGAAGCGCTCCTGCGGGTTCTCGTCGATCAGCCGCCGGACGGCGCGGTTGAATCCCTGCCGATTGGCAAGGCCGGTCAGGGCGTCGCGTTCGGGCGCACTCAAATTCGAGCGCCCCCCCCCGGCGGCGTTTTTCGGGGCCCGCGGGGCCCTGCATCTCACGATGTCGCCTTACGGCCGCTGGGACCACCCTCCCTCCGACGGGTCGCGGACGCCGTCATCTGCCCCTTCATTGATCGTGCGGCTTACATTCTACCCAGACCGCGGGCCGCAGGGCAAGCTTGAAGGTGAATTCAAGCCCGCGGCGCACGAGGCGGCGGCAGACGGCGCAGGCCGGGCGGCGTCAGCGGCACGGGCCCGGGCGGCGTCAGCGGCGCTTCGCGACCTGCCAGAGCTTTTCCTGCTCGTCGAGGGAGAGCTCCTCGATGCGTCGGCCCTGCTCGGCGGCCGCCTGCTCCATGGCGGCCCAGCGGCCGCGGAACTTGGCGCACGTGGCGCGCAGGGCGCTTTCCGCGTCCACGCCCATGCGGCGCGCGACGTTGACCAGCGAGAACAGCACGTCGCCCAGCTCAAGCTCCACGGCGGCCGCGCTCGCGGGGTCCGCGCCGGCGTCCACCTTGCCGTTCGCGGCCTTCGGCGTGGCGGCATAGGCCTCCCGAAGCTCGGCCTCTTCCTCGGCCACCTTCGCCCACACGTCGTCCACCGTGTCCCACTCGAAGCCGGCCGCCGCGGCCTTGCGCGACACCTTCTGCGCCTGCATGAGCGCGGGGAAGCTTGTGGGCACGCCATCGAGCAGGCTTGCGCGGGGCTCCTCGGCGGCGGCCGTGGCGTCGGCGGCGTCCTTCTCGGCGAGCTTCACCTGATCCCACAGGTCGAGCACCTCGGAGGCGTTCTGCGCGCTGGCCTCGCCGAACACGTGCGGGTGGCGACGGATCATCTTCGCGTTCACCTCGGCGCACACCTCGTCGATGTCGAACTCGCCCGCGTCGGCGGCAATCTGGCTTTGCAGCACCACCTGCAAGAGCACGTCGCCCAGCTCCTCGCGCATATGCGGCACGTCGCGCGCCTCGATGGCGTCGACGGCCTCGTAGGCCTCCTCGATCATGTTGTTCGCGATACTGGCGTGCGTCTGCTCGCGGTCCCACGGGCAGCCGTCGGGCGCACGCAGGGCAGCGATGGTGGTGACGAACTGGTCGAATGCGGGGTGGTCGGCGGGATCGATGGAGGGCATGGCGGGATTTCCTTTCCTCGGCTGGTCAACAGCAGTATACCCCTGTGCGGGCGGCGTGGTATGCTGCATGGCGACGCGAAAGGAAACCTGCATGGATGCCGCCTCTGACATGACCGCCCCCGCCTCCCGCCCGCCGCGCGTGCGCCGCGCCGTGTGGGTGGCGCGCCTCGCGTTCTTGGCGGTGTTCGTGGCGAACGTGCAGTGCGCGGTGCAGTTCGTGCTGTGGCCCGAGGCGTACGCGGGCGGCTTCGAGCTGGCCGGCGTGCCGGGCGCGGCCGCGGTGCGCGGCATCGGCGTGGCCTTCCTCATGTGGAACGCCACCTACCCCGCCGTCATCGCGAGCCCGCTGCGCTTCCGCGCGCTGGCCGTGGTGGTGCTGGCGCAGCAGCTGGTGGGGCTGGTGGGCGAGACGTGGATCCGCCTCTCGCTGCCCGCCGGCCACGTGCTGCTGGCCGCCAGCATCGAGCGCTTCGTCGCCTTCGACGCCGCCGGCCTCGTCCTGATGGCCGCCGCCTTCGTCTGGCTTATGCTGGCCGCCCGCAAAATGTCATAAAAAGGGACAGTCCCCTTTTGTGACATTTCCGATTCGAGGAGGATCATGAACGAGAACAACCGCCTGTCATCCGCCGCGCTCGCGCAGATCCGCGCATTCCAACAGAACGAGGTCACCGAGTCCGCGGTGTACCGGCGCATCGCCGCGTGCACGAAGGACGAGGGCAACCGCGACACGCTGCTGCGCATCGCCGACGAGGAGGCCAAGCACGCCGCCATCTGGCAGCGCTACACCGGCGAGGAGATGCGTCCCCAACGCGGCAAGGTGGCCCGCTACGCGCTGCTGGCGCGGGTGTTCGGCTTCACCTTCGCCGTCAAGCTCATGGAGAAGGGCGAGGCCAAAGCTCAGATATCCTACGACGAGCTAGCACGCGAGGCCCCCGAGGCGCTGGACATCCGCGCCGACGAGGAGGCGCACGAGGCGGCGCTTCTGGACATGCTCGACGAGGAGCGCCTGTCGTACGTGGGCAGCATGGTGCTGGGCATGAACGACGCCATGGTGGAGATGACGGGCACGCTGGCGGGCCTCACGCTCGCCATGCAGAACACGCGGCTCATTGCGCTGTCGGGCCTGATCACCGGCATCGCGGCCACGCTTTCCATGGCGTCGAGCGAGTACCTGTCGGCCAAGAGCGAGGGACGGCCCGACGCGCTGAAGTCGGCCAGTTACACCGGCGTGGCCTACCTCATAACGGTGGCGCTGCTCATCCTGCCGTACCTGCTGTTCGACGCCGAGCACTACCTGTGGGCCATGGGCACCATGATAATCATCGTGCTGCTCATCCTGGTGGTGTTCAACTACTACATCTCGGTGGCGCAGGACCTGCCGTTCAAGAAGCGCTTCGGCCAGATGGCCGGCATCAGCCTGGGCGTGGCCGCCCTCTCGTTCGTCATCGGCATCCTGGTGAAGCAGTTCCTCGGCGTCGACATCTAAAATGTCCCAAATGGGGACAGTCCCCATTTGGGACATTTCGTCTTACGCGAGGGCGGAGAGGGGGCGGACGTCGAACTCGCGCACGAGGACGTCCAGCACGGCGGGCGAGACGAAGGCGGGCAGCGTCGGGCCCAGGTAGATGCCCTTGATGCCCAGGTGAAGCAGCGAAAGCAGGATGCTAACAGCCTTCTGCTCGTACCACGACAGCACGAGCGTGAGCGGCAGGTCGTTCACGCCGCACTCGAACGCCTCGGCCAGCGCCAGTGCCACGCGGATGGCACCGTACGCGTCGTTGCACTGCCCCATGTCCATGAGGCGCGGCAGGCCGGCCACGGTGCCCAGGTCCAGGTCGTTGAAGCGGAACTTGCCGCAGGCCAGCGTGAGCACCACGCTGTCGGCCGGCGTCTGCTGGACGAACTCGCGGAAGCGGCTGCGGCCCGGGCGCGCGCCGTCGCAACCGCCCACCAGGTAGAAATGGCTGATCGCGCCCTGCTTCACCGCGTCCACCACCGCATCGGCCACGCCGAGGATGGTGCCGTGGCCGAAGCCCGTGGTGAGCTCCGCGCCCGCTTCCGCCGCGATGGCCTGCGGCTCAGCGAACCCGCCCAGCTCGAGCGCACGCTCGATGACGGGGCCGAAGTCCTTGTCCGCGCCGATGCGCGCCATGCCGGGAAACGCCACGGGGCCGGTCGTGAACACGCGATCGGCGTACGATGCCGCGGGCGGCATGAGGCAGTTCGTGGTGAACAGGATGGGCGCGGGCAGGTCGGCGAACTCCTCGCGCTGGTTCTGCCACGCGGTGCCGAGGTTGCCCTTGAGGTGCGGGTACTGCTTGAACAGGGGATACGCGTGCGCGGGCAGCAGCTCGCCGTGCGTGTACACGTTCACGCCGCGCCCGGCCGTCTGGTCGAGCACCAGCTTGAGGTCGAGCAGGTCGTGGCCGGACACCACGACGAACGGCCCCGGCTCCACCGTGCGCGCCACTTGCGTGGGCTCGGGCGTGCCGAACGTCTCGGTGTTGGCCTGGTCGAGCAGCTCCATGCAGCGCAGGTTCGCCTCGCCCACGCGCAGCGCGAGCGGCAGCAGCGCGTCTGCGCCGGCGGCGTCGTCGGCCAGCGCGGCCAGGCCCTCGTGCAGGAAGGCCGACACCGCCTCGTCGCGGTAGCCGAGCGCGGCCGCATGGTAGGCGTAGGCCGCGAGCCCGCGCAGGCCGAACAGCACGAGCGACTTGAGCGAGCGCACGTCCTCCGGCGCATTCCACAGGCGGGCCAGGTCGTAGTCGGGAGCAGCCGAGATGCCGGCTGCGGCGGCGATGCGGTCGCGCTCGGCGTGCGCCCGGTCGATGAGCGCGCGCAGCGACGCGTCGTCGAAATCCACGTTGGTGAGGGTGGCGAAGAGGCCCTCCATCGCCACGTCGTCGGCCCCGGTGCGTGCCGCCGTGTCCGTGCCGCCGGCCGCTTTCGCCGCCTCCACCGTGAGCGCGAGTCCCACGAGCGCGCCGGTCAGCTCGTCTTGCACCTGCGCGGTGGCCGCCGTCTTGCCGCATACGCCCGCCGCGCCCGTGCACGCGGCGCACCCGGCCGTTTGCTCGCATTGGAAGCAGAACATCGTCGTGTCCATGCCGTCGTCCTTCCCTTCGTCGCGCGCCGCTCGCGGGCCCAGCCGGTCGCTCGCGCGGATTCCTTCTTGCCTGACGCGCTTCACCCTACGATACTGGCCCCAGATGTTCCGTTGTAATTCCAACGAAGGAGACCGATGGACCGCCACCTTACCCTCATCGGCCGCTCGCCGCTGTTCGACGGCATCCGGCCGGACGACCTCGAGGCGATGCTCCGCTGCCTGGGCGCGCGCACCCGCACGTACCCGCGCGGGTCGGCCGTGTTCCGCATGGGCGACGCCACCACGTGCATGGGGCTGGTGCTCGAGGGCGCCGTGCGGCTGGAGAAGGACGACTGGTGGGGCAACCGCACCATTCTGGCGTCGTTCGGACCGGGCCAGTCGTTCGCCGAGGTGTATGCGTGCGAGCCGGGGCTGCCGCTCGACATCAACGCCGTGGCGGCGGAGGACGCGCTCGTGCTGCTACTGGACGTGGGCCGCATCGCCACGATGTGCCCCTCGTCGTGCGCCTTCCACGCGCGGCTCATCCGCAACCTGCTGGGGCTCATCGCCAAGCGCACGCACGCGCTGACGCGCAAGATCGAGCACACGTCCAAGCGCTCGACGCGCGCCAAGCTGCTGTCCTACCTGTCCGAGCAGGCCGAAGCCGCAGGCGCGGCCCGCTTCGCCATCCCGTTCGACCGCCAGGAGCTGGCCGACTACCTGTCGGTGGAGCGCAGCGCCATGTGCGCCGAACTGTCGCGCATGAAGAAGGAGAACCTGATCGACTACCACAAGAACCTGTTCGAAATCGTGCGGGCAGAAAAGATCTGATCGAGCCTGGCCACTTGCGGTTTTAGCGGCGACGAATCCGGGATAGGAACCCCTCACCCTCGCCCGCGCTGAGGAGGGACCGCCGCTCTTGTTCTCGTCGAGGAAACGCCTCCTTGCGTCATTTTTTCTCACTCGCTTTGAGAATATTCGACTGTGGGTCACTTTTTCTCAAAGCGAATGACAAAGAGAAGCCGAAATCCCCTTGGCGCGAAACGCGGTATCATGGTGATCTCTGGAATCATTCGTGTTTGGATGGGAGCGCCCTATGATCGAGCCCCGCAACGCAGCTTTGCTCGTCATCGACATGCAGCATGGATTCGTCGACTCGTCGTCGGCGCTGTGCGTGGCGGGGGCCGCGGCCACGGTGCCCGCGTGCTCGCGCGCGCTCGACCGCGCTCGCGAACTGGGGATTCCCGTGTTCCACGTGGTGCGCGAGTACGCCGAGGACGGCTCGGACGTGGAGGCGTGCCGCCGCGCGGTGTGGGTGGAGGGCGGCAAGCCCGTGTCGCGCGCCTGCGCCAACCCGCGCACGCTAGCCGAGGTGGAGCCGCTCGCGCCGCAGCCCGGCGACCGCGTCGTGGTGAAGCCGCGGTTCTCGGCGTTCTTCGGCACGGGGCTCGACCTCGTGCTGCGCCGCCTGGGCGTGGACACGGTGGTGCTCATCGGCACGACCACGCCCAACTGCATCCGCACCACCTGCTACGACGCGCTCTCGCTCGACTACAACGTGGCCGTGGTGGAGGATTGCACGTCGTCGCGCGCGCCCGAGGTGCAGGCGGCGAACATCGAGGACATGCGCTGCATCGGCGCGCACATCATGACCTGCGAGGAGTTCTGCGAGCGCGGCCTGGCCGACGTGCCCGACGTCGTGGCCAAGGCGCGCGCCGCGTGCCGGGAGGGGTGAGGGGGCTCTTCTTCAAGCTCAGGCTTTCGCCAATGCATGAGCGAAGGCGCATCGTTTGGGCGATACACGATTTGCGAGGCGTTTTGCAAAAAAATCGAAGCTGTGATGGCTTGAAGAGCTCTTGGCGGCCTTCGAGGCCCTGTTTTCAGCGCAAAACTAGCGAAAATCGGCATTGTCCGCATGGTCAAGCCAGCATTACTTCGAAAAAATTGCAAATCAGGCCTGAATTACTGCATTGGCAATGCGTTGGAGTCTCGACGGAGCGCCGGGGACCGGGGGCACCGGGGCTTCTATAGGGTACCGGGACTCGCATCACTGCGCATGCCGCGCTTCTGGTATAGTCCTTTCGCGAACGACCCCGAAGGAAGGTTCCCCATGCCCCTCGTAGAAGTTTCCACGCTGGACGACCCGCGGCTCGACGCGTACGCGCGCTTGACGGAGGCGCAGCTGCGCAGCAAGCTGGAGCCGGAGCGCGCCCTGTTTATCGCCGAGTCCGGCAAGGTGATCGAGCGCGCACTAGAGGGCGGCATGGAGCCGTTGTCGCTGCTCATGGAGGCGAAGTGGCTGCCCGCCATGCAGCCGGTGCTCGACCGCGTGGATGCAGCGTACCCGCACGTGCCCGTGTTCGTGGCCCCGCACGATGAGCTGGCGAAGCTTACCGGCTTCGAGCTGACGCGCGGGGCGCTCGGCGCGTTCCGGCGGCCGGCGCTGCCGAGCGTGGCCGACGTCGTGCGCGGCGCGCGGCGCATCGCGGTGCTCGAGGACATCACGAATCACACGAACGTGGGCGCCATCTTCCGCTCGGCCGCCGCGCTCGGGGTGGACGCGGTGCTCGTGACGCCCGCGTGCTACGACCCGCTGTACCGGCGCGCCGTGCGCGTGTCGATGGGCACGGTGTTCCAGGTGCCGTGGACGCGCATCGGCGAGGAGGCCGGCGCCGGGGCCACCGGCACGGGAGGCTGGGCCGAGGACGGCGTGCCGCTGCTGCACGAGCTGGGCTTCAAGACCGCGGCCTTCGCGCTGACGGACGATTCGGTGCCGCTGGACGACCCCGCGCTCAACGCCGAGGAGCGCCTCGCGCTCGTGTTCGGCACCGAGGGCGACGGCCTCGCCCGCGACACCATCGCGCGCTGCGACTACACCGTGCGCATCCCCATGGCCGCCGGCGTGGACTCCCTCAACGTCGCCGCCGCCAGCGCCGTCGCCTTCTGGCAGCTGCGGTAGAAATGGCACAAATGGGGACAGTCCCCTTTTATGCCAAAATGTCCCAAATGGGGACTGTCCCCATTTGGGACATTAGAGGGCGTCGTCGGCGGGGTGGCCGGTGTGGTTCACGCTCTTGGCCAGGGGGTTCTCCTTGAGGGTGAGCATGAGGAGGAAGCCCACCACCAGCAAGGGCACCACGTACAGGAAGATGGGCACGAGGGCGTCGGAGTACGCGCTCGTGATGATGTCGCGCGCGGGGCCGGACAGGTGGTCGATGAACTGGGGCGTGATGCGGTTCATGCTGATGTTGTCCGCTTTCGGCAGCTGCGCGGCCAAATCGGCCGCGAGGCGCGACGTGAACAGCGCGCCCACGAGCGACGCGCCCAGCGTGGATCCGATCTGCCGGAAGAAGTTGTTGGCGGCGGTGGCCGTGCCCACGATGGCGTGCGGGAACTCGTTCTGCACGATGAGCACGAGGATCTGCTGCCCGAGGCCGATGCCGAAGCCCAGCACGAACAGGAACACGCCCGTCATCAAAAGCGACGTATCCGGCGTCAAGCGTGACAGCAGCACGAACCCCACGGCCGCCACAGCGCACGACGCGATGGGCATCCACTTGTAGCGCCCGGTCTTCGTGGCCAGAAAGCCCGTGCCCACGGCCGTGAGCAGCACGCCCGCCATCATGGGGAACGTCATGAGGCCGGCCTGCTCGGGTGCGAGGCCGTCCACGATCTGGAAGTACGTGGGCAGGTACGACACCGTGCCCATCATCCCCAGCATGATGAACATGCCCGCGATGGTGCACACCACGAAGTTGCGGTTCTTAAACAGCAGCATGGGGATGATGGGCTCCTTCGCGCGCCGCTCCACGAGCACGAACACCACGGCCGCTGCCAGGAACAGCGCGAACAGCCCGAGGATCTGCCACGACAGCCATGGGTACAGCGTGCCGCCCCACGCCGTGGCCAGTACGAGCGACGACACCGACACGGCCATGGCCATCATGCCGCCCACGTCCACCGGCGGCCGGTCGTCGCGGCGCTCGGGCTTCGTGAGGAAGAACGCCACGGCTGCGATGGCCAGCAGCGCCAGCGGGATGTTGAACGCGAACAGCCAGCGCCACCCCGTCACCTGCACGAACCAGCCGCCCAGCAGCGGCCCCACCACGGTGGACACCGCGAACACCGAACCCATGACGCCCATGTACTTGCCGCGCTGCCGAGGCGGGATGATGTCGGCGATGGTGGCCTGCGCCAGGATGATGAGGCCGCCGCCCCCGAGCCCCTCCACGGCGCGGCCCGCGATGAGGCCGTCCATGCTGGGCGCGAGTCCGCAGGTGGCCGATCCCACGATGAACACCGAAAGCGCCACGATGAACAGGTACTTGCGGCCGAACAGGTCGCCCAGCTTGCCGTAGATGGGCATCATGATGGTTGAGGCCAGGATGTAGGCCGTGGTCACCCACTGCATGTGGTCGACGCCGCCGAGGTCGCCCACGATGGTGGGCAGCGCCGTGGCCGTGACGGTCTCGGACAGCGTGGACACGAACATGGCCAGCAGCAGGCCGGCGAACACGGCCGCCACGCCGCGCTTGCGCTCGGGCTTGGGCTCGGCGGCGGGCACGCTCCCCTGCCGGGCGGAGTCGGCGGCCAGCTGGGCGGCCCGTGCGGCCGCCGCGGCCTCGGGGGTCGCGACCGCCTGCACGCGTTGGGTTTCCGCCGCCTCGCGCACGCGCGCCTCGTCCGCCGCCGCGCCCGCCGTCCTGTCCACGCCTTCCATAGCCGCTCCTTCGCATCCGTCGCATTCGACCTCCCAGTATGCCGCCCCGCACGGCCACGAGCCGCCTGCCGCGCGCAGCGGAAACCGTCCCGTCAGCGATACGCTCGCAGGTTGTCATCCTATGGGACAATGGATGACATGGTGCACTGACACCCCCGAAAACGGATGCGAAACGACCTATCGCCGGTCAGGACAAGCGGGTAGAATACGGGGGATGACCAAGGAGGGTACGGAAATGGACGACCGCGCCGTGAACAGCCTCGAGAGGCAGCGCGCCCAGGCGACGAACGCCGTCGGGTACGGCATCGTGTGCGGCCTCACCTTCCCGCTCATGATCTCGAGCACGTTCCTCCAGGAAATCAGCCTCTCGCACGGCGCGGGCGACGCGTTCGGCGCGCTGTTCTTCCTGGCGTACTCGCTCACGATGGCGCTCACGGCGCTCGTCCATCTGTTCCACCGCACGCCGACCCACCGCGGCCGCATGGCAAGCGCCTACGTCGCCGCGTTCGTGGGCAACACGCTCATGCTGGGCCGCACGCTCGGCCTTATCGAGGGCGGCTGGCTGTACGCGTTCCTCGCGTCGGGCACCATCGGATACGGCCTGGCCACAGCCGAGCTCGGCTGGATGGCGCGCATCACCACGCTGCACGAGCATGGCCGGATCTCGCTCACGCGCACGGTGCCGCTCGCGTTTCTGTGCGGCGGGATGGTGGCCGCGCTCATCTTCTACGCCACCGGCGCCACAGAGATACTGTTCGCGCTCACCATCATCGTGATCTCGGCGGCGCCGCTCGTGCGCTCGCAGACGCTCGAGGAGGCCGACCGGCGCATCAGCTTCTCGCAAGGCGGCGCGGGCGACTTCGTGAAGGCGGTGTCGTACCTGGCGGTGTTCTCGTTCGTGTTCGGCGCGGTGAGCCAGGTGGCCACGAAGACGGGCAGCGACCCCATCCCCATCGAGGCGCAGGCGGTGGTGGGCATCCTCGTGGCAGCCGCGGCCATGCTGGCCTACGCGATGCTGCGCAGGCGGCCGCTCGCGGTGAACGACCTGTACAACGTGCTTTTCCCCATCGTGGCGCTCGCGCTGGTGGCGCTGCCGTTCATCACCTCGCCCGCGCTGCACATGGCCGCAACGGTGCTCGTGTTCACGGCGTTCTACCTGGCGGGCATGAACGTGCGCATCGCCGTGTGCCTGCTGGGCGAGCGCGACCGCGTGTCGATGTGGGTGTACCTGAGCATCGCGTTGGGTGCGTCGGGGCTGCTCATCCTGGCGGGCGTGCTGATGGGCGCGTTCGTGCTGGCGCAGGAATCGCCGGCGATGGGGCTCGCGCTCGTATCGCTCGTGTCGCTGTTCGTGCTGGCGCTCAACCCCGTGGTCACCGCGCGCCTCGAGCAGCGCCGCGCGCGCGATGCGGAAGCCGCGGCCCCCTCGTCTGCCGCGCCCGACGTCCAGCCGGAGCACGCCGACGTGCTGGCGCTCCAGACGGACCTGCTGCGCTCCTTCGCCGCCAGCCACGGCATGACCGCGCGCGAAACCGACGTGCTCGTGCTGCTCGGCCAAGGCCGCACGCGCACCTACATCGCCGCCGAGCTGGGGCTGTCGCCCAACACCATCAAGGGCTACATCCACAACGTCTACCAGAAAAGCGGCGCGGTGGACAAGCAGGACCTGCTGGACCGCGTGGAGCTGTACGGCCAAGGACGAGAGCTGTAACCCCTGGTCAGCGCTCCCCTCCTCCACAATGGAGGGTTTCCCGACCCCGCGCCTTTTTCGCAAGGCGAACCGGCGGCCCACCCACTTTGGGGCTGACGCGCCGCGGACGGCTCCCTCATGATGATCGGCAGCGGACGGCGGGGAAGCCGTCCACCGACATTTCCGAGAGGGAGGAAATCACATGTCCGAACAGGGGAACATCAACGATCGCACCGGCCTGACCCGCCGCTCGTTCATCATGGGCCTGGGCGCCACCGCCGCCGTCGTGGCGGGCGGGAGCCTCGCCGCCTGCGCCCCGCAGGCCGGCGCGGGCGCCGAGGGCGGCTCCAACTCCGCGAGCGAGGGCGGCTCGCAGACGTCCGGTTCCGCCGCGCCCGCCGGCAAGAACGCCCCCGACACCATCCAGGCCGCGGCCGAGAAGCCGGCCGAGAAGCAGGAGACGAAGGACGCCGACTTCGTGGTGGTGGGCAGCGGCATCGCCGGCATGAGCGCCGCGGTGGAGGCCTCGCGCGGCGGCGCCAAGGTGGTCGTGCTGGAGAAGCACAACGTGACCGGCGGCGACTCGTCCATCTGCTCCGGCAACTTCTACTGCTGCGGCTCCAAGAAACAGGACGAGATGGGCTACACGAACTACGGCACGCCCGAGGAGATCGCGCAGTTCTTCTTCGAGCAGTCCGACGGCGACGCCAACATGGACATCTGCCGTCTCGTGGCCGAGAACGGCGGCGCGGCGATGGACTGGCTCGTTGAGCTGGGCTGCGACTTCGACAAGAAGCCCGGCGACAACGTGTCCGACCGCTCCATGCTGTCCACTACCAGCGGCAAGGGCATCGTGGACAACCTCATCGCCGAGGCTGAGAAGAACGGCGTGGAGCTGATGATGGAGACGCGCGCCATCGAGGTGCTCACCGACGGCGACAAGGTGTCCGGCGTGAAGGCGCGCCAGGGCTCCACCGAGTACACCATCAACGCGAAGGCCGTCATGCTGGCCTCGGGCGGCTTCGACGGCCAGGACTGGGCCAAGGAGCTCTACGCGCCCGGCGCCGTGGGCTGGCACACGTTCTCCAGCCCCAGCAACACCGGCGACGGCATCGAACTGGCCAAGCAGGCCGGCGCGACGACCCTGCTCAAGGGCGGCCTGTCGCAGATCCACCTGGTGGGCCGCGAGCCGCTGCCGCTCAACGACGAGCTGAGCTCGCTGCGCATGGTGAACACCGGCGTGTTCGTGTCCGACCTGGGCTACCGCTGCGCGAACGAGTCCATGACCAGCCAGTTCGACTACTTCACGCCGTTCGTGCAGAGCGGGCGCAAGGAGTTCACCATCATCTGCGACTCGCAGCAGCCCGACAAGCGCATGGACCTCATCAAGAAGGGCGTCGAGAAGGGCGTGGTGGACACGGCCGACACCATCGAGGAGCTGGCCGAGGCTGCGGGCCTGCCGTCGTACCCGCTGATGAAGACCATCGAGAAGTACAACGCGCTTTGCGACGCCGGCGAGGACACCGACTTCCACAAGAAGCCCGAGGACCTGCAGAAGATCGAGGAGGCGCCGTTCTACGCCATCCAGATCACGCCGAACACGAACGACTCGTTCGGCGCGCTGGCCATCAGCACGAAGGCCGAGGTGCTCGATGCCGACCGCAAGCCCGTGCCCGGCCTGTACTCCGGCGGCACGTTGGGCAACGCCGAGCTGTTCTACATGCGCTACGCGGTAAGCGGCTCGTCGCTATGCATGGGCACCGTGACCGGGCGCATCGCCGCCCAGAGCGCGCTCGAGTACATCGGCGCGTAGCGGCTCGCCCGTCGCAGTCGTTTGCAACCCCGATTCGCCCAAGCGCCCCTTGCCCTCCGCGAGGGGCGCTTTGCGTTGGAGCGTACCCCCCCCCCCGCCTTCCGTGGAGAAGCGTTCACAACTGGCGGATTCCCGAGAAGATCGCTTGACTTCTCTATCTGTATGCCATAGTGTTACAGTTACAAACTGTATTGAACGATATTACAGTTACCCGAAGGCCAAGGAGGAAATCGCATGATGAACGACGGAGGCAGGGCCGTTGCCCGCTCCCCTCGACGCGCGGCATCGGCCGCAGCCGCGACGTTCGCCTTGGCCGGCGTGCTGGGCCTGGCATCCTGCGCCGCGCCCGCATCGACGAACGACGCATACGCCAAGATCACCGCCGACGAGGGCGCAGCGCTCATGGAGTCCGGCGACCCGGTCATCGTGGACGTGCGCACGCCGCAGGAGTACGCCGACGGGCACATCCCCGGCGCCATCAACATCCCCGTGGAGACCATCGGCGCGGACAAGCCGGCCGAGCTCTCCGACGCCGACGCCGAGCTCATCGTGTACTGCCGCACCGGCGTGCGCAGCAAGCAGGCCTCCGACAAGCTGATCGCGATGGGATATCAGCACGTCAACGACATGGGCGGCATCGTCGACTGGACCGGCGAGAAAGTGACCGGAACCGAACCCGGCGACAAGTAGCCCCCCCCCCCGCTTTCCTGGGGTCCGTGCGCGCTCCGCCTTGACCGACACGTGGACAGGTATGGGCAACCGCTCCGCATAAAGACGCGGAACGCGCACGGACCCCGGGAAAGCCGAGGCGGCGCACTACGAAAATGGCATAAAAGGGGACAGTCCCCTTTTATGCCATTCCGCGCGTTTACTTCGCGATGAGGACGGGGATCTTGGAGCCGTGGAGCAGCTTGTGGCTCACGCTGCCCATGTACTCTTTGAGGCCGCTCAGGCCGCGGTTGCCCACCACCAGCAGGTCGTAGCCGCGCTGGTCGATGAGCTTGATGATCTCGGTGGCGGGGTTCGTGCCGGTGAGCAGCAGCGAGTCGGCGCGCTCGGCCACGGGGCCCAGCTGATCCACCGCCTCGGCCAGCAGGTCCTCGCCGTCGGAGATCATCATGTCGAGGATCTCCTTGAAGCTGGCCATCTGCTTGTCGTCGAGCAGCGGGATGGGCACGACGTACACCACGTCCACATGCGCGTCGGGGTTGGGCTCGGCCAGGCTGGCCGCCATCTCGAGCGCGCGCTTCGCACCCTCGGATTCGTCGAATGCGACGAGCAGTTTGTTCACAGCCATTCTCGGCCTCCTTCCGTCGCAGCGCGCCTCGCGGCCCTTCGCGCGCGGTGCATCGCCTGCGTTCCGCTTCCAGTATAAAGCTTAGAGAGCAGGCGGCGGCTCAAAAATCGGCAGCGCCGAAATGTCCCAAATGGGGACTGTCCCCAATTGGGACATTTCGGGGGTGCGGCGGGCGGGATACCATGGGACGTCCCAACAGGACGGAAAGGACGACCCATGGAACACTTCGACGCGGCCATCATCGGATTCGGGACGGCGGGCCGGGCCCTCGGCGGCGCGCTCGCGGACGCGGGCCAGACGGTGGCCGTCATCGAGCAGTCCGAGCGCATGTACGGCGGCGCCTGCGTGAACAACGCGTGCATCCCCACGAAGGCGCTCGTGCACTCGGCGCGCCTGTCGGCGGCCATGGGCGGCTCCATCGTGGAGCGCGAAGAGCGCTATGCCGCCGCCATCGACGACATGAACAAGCTGCGTGACTCCGCGCGCGAGCGCAACTACCATTCGCTGGCCGACCGTCCCAACGTCGCCGTCATCGACGGGCGCGCCGCGTTCACCGGCCCCCTCGCCCTCACCGCGGCCACCGCCGACGGCACGCGCGAAATCGACGCCGACCGCGTGTTCATCGACACGGGCTCGCTTCCCTCGCTGCCCGCCATCCCCGGCATCGACAGCCCGCGCGTGCACGTGAGCAGCTCGCTCATCGACGTGCGCACCCTTCCGCGTCAGCTGGTGGTGATCGGCGGCGGCTACGTGGGCCTCGAGTTCGCCAGCATGTACGCCGACTTCGGCGCGCAGGTCACCGTGCTGCAGCGCGGCCCCGCCATCCTCGAGCACGAGGACGGGGAGACGGCCGAAGCCGTGCGCAAGAGCCTGGCCGACCGCGGCATCCAGCTGATCTGCGACGCGGACGTCGAGCGCATCGACGACGAGCATGACCAGGTGCTCGTGCACGCGCGCATCGGCGGCGCGAACGGCGCGGAGAGGCGCTTCCCCGCCCACGCCGTGCTCGCAGCCACGGGCCGCACGCCCAACACGGCGGGCCTCAACCTGGAGGCCGCCGGCATCGAGCTCGGCGAGCGCGGCGGTATCCGCACCGACGAGCACCTGCGCACCACCGCGCCGGGCGTGTGGGCCATGGGCGACGCCGCCGGCAGCCCGCAGTTCACCTACATCGCCTACGACGACTTCCGCATCGTGCGCGACGACGTGCTCGGCGACGGCGCGCGCACCACCGAGAACCGCGGCGCCATCCCCCGCTGCACGTTCGTCCATCCCCCGTTCGCCCGCATCGGCGCCACCGCGCAGGAGGCGCGCGACGCCGGCTTCACCGTGCGCACGGCCACGCTGCCGGCCGCGGGCATCGGCCAAGCGCGCATCCTCCGCGACGAGACGGGCCTCATGAAAGCCGTCGTGGACGCGAACTCCGACCTCGTGCTGGGCATGGACCTGTTCTGCGAGGACGCGCAGGAGCTGGTCAATCTCGTGAAGATCGTCATGGACGCGCGCATCCCCGCCACCGCGCTGCGCGACGCCGTGTTCACGCACCCCTCCATGACCGAGGCGTTCAACAACCTGTTCGCCGCCCTGCGCGACGCCGGCTAGAACGCGCCCCGCCATACCTCCGATGCCAGCCCCCCGTCAAGCTGTCAACTTTTCTTTAACGCATTGACGTGGGCGTTCTCTAAGGTGAACATGAAGCCACCGACCTGTAGTATTCGAAAAAGGAGAGTCATGGCTATCGAAGCGTACTGCATGAAGTGCAAGGAGAAGAAGGCGATGAAGGATCCCGTCGCCGGCACGACGAAGAACGGCAAGCCCATCACGAAGGGAACGTGCCCCGACTGCGGAAGCACGATCTGCCGCATCGGCGCTGCGAAGTAGGGGGGCGTGATGGAGGCTTCCTCGATCAAGAAGTACGGTGCCGAGGCATTCGGCACGTTCGTGCTCACGCTGTTCGGCTGCGGAAGCGCCGCCGTGGCGGGCGCCACCTTAGGGACGCTCGGCATCGCCATGGCGTTCGGCCTGTCCATCGTTGCCATGGCGTTCGTCATCGGCAACGTGTCGGGCTGCCACATCAACCCGGCCGTGTCGCTGGGCCTGTTCCTGGACAAGCGCCTGTCCGCCAAGGACCTGATCGGCTACTGGATCGCCCAGTTCATCGGCGGCATCGTGGCCGCGGCCGTGCTGCTGCTCATCGTGAGCATGTGCGACCTCGGCGGCGCTCTGACCACCGGCCTCGGCTGCAACGGCTATGACGCCGCTTCGTCCGTGGGGCTCACCGCCATCGGCGCCGTCGTGGTGGAGATCATCCTCACGTGCGTGTTCGTGCTGAGCGTGCTGGGCTCCACCGCCGACGAGCGCACGGCGCCCTACGCCGGCATCATCATCGGCCTCACGCTCGCGTTCGTGCACATCATGGGCATCCCGCTGACGGGCACGTCCGTGAACCCGGCGCGCAGCTTCGGCCCGGCGCTCATGATGGCGTTCTCGGGCGATATGACCGCGCTGTCGCAGGTGTGGGTGTTCATCGTGGCCCCGCTCGTGGGCGCCGCGTGCGCCGCCGGCATCTGGGCCGCGTTCAAGGCGAAGGCGAAGGCCGCCAAGCCGGCTACCGCCGCCGCCGACGAGGACCTGGCTGCCCAAGCCTAGCGCAAACCGAACGCACCGCGCTCTGAAAAAGCCCGCCATCCCGGCGGGCTTTTTTACGTTTCCAAGCTTAGGCGCTTATTCGCAGTCACTTCGCCGGCGACCCGACCGCTGCCACGGCCAAACGCCCGATGGAGTTGCCGCCCAGCACGAGCAGCTCGTCGACTATCCAGCGCTCGAACACGCAGTATGCGTGTGATTTACGCTCCTTCGGGCTGACCAGGCAGATAGGGATGGCCACCGCGTCCTCCGACGCGACGAGGCGCGTGACGCTTTGCGGATGCAGCCGGCCGAGCGCCGGGATGCCGATGACGAACACCGCCCCGTCGGCGCCCAGGAACTCGTCGAGGTTTTTGCGGTCGAAGTCGAGCTGGCGCACGTCGACGCCCCGCTCGCGGAGCTTCTCCCGGATGGGATCGCCGAACGACTCGAAGCCGCTCGCCACCGCCATCGGGAACGGCTCGAGGTCCTCCAAGGACACGGCCGTGCGCGAGGCAAGGGGGTGGCTCGTCGCCATGAGGACGCCGGTGGAGATGGTGCCGACGCTCACGCAATCGAGGTCGGGATGGGCGAGCGCCCCCACCGTGAGGAGCGCATCGTACACGCCTGCACGCAGCCGCTCCACCCCTTGCGCGCATCCTTCGAGCGCGACCGTCGTCTCAATGCCGAGGTTCTTGCCGACGAACGACGAGATGCTGGCCCGCGCCCGCTCGTGATTGCTGAACGGCGGCGTGCACAACGCCAGCTTCAGCGTCAGCGAGCCGGACTCCTGGTACGAGCACGCGAACTCCTCGAGGTCGGCGAACATCCGCAGCACAGGCTCCGCCTTCGCGTAGAAGCTCTTGCCGAAGAGCGTGGGGCGCACGCCTCTGCTCTGGCGGATGAACAGGTCGCTCTTCAGCTCGCGCTCGAGGTCAGCGATGGCTTTGGACACGGCTTGCACCGTCACGTACTGGTCCTTTGCCGCAGCCGACAAGCTGCCGTGATCGAACACGGAGACAAAGTATTTGATCTGTTTTATGTTCAAAGAACCTGCCTTAGCGCTCAACCTGCCTTAGCGTTCCCGACGCGGGCCTCTTCCCTATCTGGGGGAATTCTAGCGCTCTTGCCCCTCTTGCAACCGAGAACTGACCCCTTTCAACTTTCTTTTAACAAAGCACCAAAGTGCTTCCATCTTGCATATTAGCAGGTCATAAGGGTGTTTATCCTGCACGGCAGCAGGCGGACGGACGCGCGGAGAAACAATGCAGCATCGAACCTGCGCGCGCGGGCAGTGGTATGCTGGAATGCGGAAGGACGCGCGCGACAAACGGCAGGAGGACGCATGGGATCGGCAGGGCTTCCCGCGAGAGCCGGGCACATCGACGCGCGGCGCATCGGCATGCCGCGCGCGCTTCTGCACTACCGCTACGGCGCGCTGTGGACGACGTTCTTCGAGGCGCTCGGGCGCGAGACGGTGCTGAGCGCGCCCACCGACAAGGGCACGGTGGCGCGGGGCGACGCGCTGTCCAACGACGAGTGCTGCCTGGCCTCGAAGATCTACCTCGGCCACGTGGCCGCACTGGCGGGCGCGTGCGACGCCGTGTTCGTGCCGAGCATCGCCAACGTGGGGTTGCGCAAGGGCTTCTGCACGAAGTTCCAGGCGCTGCCCGACCTCGTGGCCAACACGTTCGCCGACGAGCGCCTGCCGGTGCTGTCGTGCCTGGTGAACGAGTCGGCCGAGAAGCTGGGCATGAAGGAGGGCCTGCTCGCGGCCGCCGCCTCCCTAGGCGCGGGCCCGCGCGACGCCAAGCGCGCGTGGAAGGAGGCCGCGCACGCCCAGGAGCAGGCCGAGCGCTTCGCCGCCACGCGGCAGGCCCGCGTGCTGGCCACGCTCGCCCACGAGCGGCAAGCGGCGGCCGGCCGCCCCGGCGACGCGCCGCTGGGCATCCTGCTGGCCGCGCACCCCTACGTCGCGCACGACCCCTACCTGGGCGGCGCGCTGGTGGACCTGCTGGAGGGCCTGGGCGCCGTCGTCCTGTTCACCGACGAGGCCGATCGCAAGCGCGCGCTGCAGGCCAGCTTCGACTTCTCCGACACGCTGCCATGGATCGTGAACCGCGAGCTCATCGGGGCCATCACGCTTTTGCACGAGCACGTGGACGGCATCGTGCTGGTGAGCGCGTTCCCGTGCGGGCCCGACTCGATGACCGACGACGCCATCGTGCGCTGCGTGCGCGGCAAGCCCATCCTCAACCTCACCATCGACGCGCAGAGCGGCACCGCCGGCCTGGAGACGCGCGTCGAGAGCTTCGTTGACATCCTGCGCTACCAGAAGAAAGGGGGCTACGTCCATGGCGCCTGAGAATCCGCGCGACCGCGAGCGCGTGAACCCCCTGCGCACCGACGCCACCTCCGACGAGGTGCGCGGCGCGCGCGTGGTGCTGGGCGGCGAGGGCGGCCCGTTCAAGCTGCTGCCCAAGCTGCCGCGCCGCGCGCGCCCGGTCAAGCGCGACCGCCACGCCCGCACGCGGGTAGCGTTCTTCCGCTACAGCTACTACGACATCGCGTTCAAGTTCTTCGTGGAGCAGGTGCTCGACGCCGATTTCGTCGCGCTGCCGAAGCCCACGAAACGCACCATCGAGCTGGGCTCGCGCCATTCGAGCGACTTCGTGTGCGCGCCGTTCAAGCACATCCTGGGCGACTACATCGAGGCGCTCGAGCTGGGGGCCGACGTGCTCGTGCAGTTCGCCGGGCCGTGCCGGCTGGGATACTACGGCGAGCTGCAGCAGTCCATCCTGCGCGATCTGGGCTACGAGTTCGACATGCTGAACTTCGCCATGCTCACCGGCAAGCCGCTGACCGAGTACATCTCCACGTGTAAGAAGAAGGTGAACCCCGACCTGTCGGTGCCGCACGGCGTGCGCGGCATGCTGGCCGTGTTCAAGATGATCGAGTGCCTGGACGAGGCGAGCGACTTCTACCTGGCCAACGCCGGGTTCGAGGCCGAGCCGGGCTCGTTCGACCGCGCGCGCGAGGCGTACTTCGCCGACATGCGCGCGGCTGCGAGCGAGCGTGACATCGCCGCCGCGCAGCGCCGGGGGATCGACGCGCTGCGCGCCCTGCCGCTCGTGCGGCCCGAGCGCCCCCTGCGCGTGGGCGTGGTGGGCGAGTATTTCACCGCGGCCGACCCCGCCAGCAACCTGGGGCTTGAGCGCAAGCTGCTGGGCATGGGCGTGGAGGTGCACCGGATGCTGAACATGACCAGCCGCAACCTGCGCTACAACGAGAAGAACCTGCGCGCGGGCATCGCCGACTACGTCGCCTACGACATGGGGCCCACGTCGAGCATGACCATCGCGGCCGCGCTCAAGTACGCGCAGGAGGGCTTCGACGGCGTGGTGCACCTCAAGTCGTCGGGCTGCACGCCCGAGGTGGACTGCATGCCCGTGCTGCAGCGCATCAGCCACGACTACCGCATGCCCGTGCTGTATTTGAGCTACGACTCGCAGACGAGCGACACCGGCCTAGACACCCGCCTCGAAGCGTTCTACGACATGCTGTCCATGAAGAAGGACCGTTTGTCATCCTGAGCGGAGGCGGTGCCAGCCGCCGGAGTCGAAGGATCCCGCCAATGAAAGGAAGAGAAGACTGTGACGGACGCGTACCTCGGAATAGACATCGGCTCCATCTCCACGAAAGGCGTGGTCATCGACGCGGATCGGAGCATCGTCGCGCGCACGTACCTGTGGACCGAGGGCAACCCGGCCGACGCGGCGCGGCGCGTGGTGGCCGACCTCGGCGCGCAGATCGACCGCGACGCCGTATGCGTGCGCGCCGTGGGCACCACCGGCAGCGCGCGGCGGCTCGTGGGTGCGATGTGCGGCGCGACCGTGGTGAAGAACGAGATCACCGCGCACGCCGTGGGCACGACGTTCCTGCATCCCGACGTGCGCACCATCCTGGAGATCGGCGGGCAGGACTCCAAGATCATCTGCGTGGAGAACGGCATCGCCGTGGACTACGCCATGAACACGCTGTGCGCCGCCGGCACGGGCGCGTTTCTTTCGAGCCAGGCGCATCGGCTGGGCGTGGAGGTGGAGGAGTTCGGCGCCATCGCGCTCACGTCGAAGAAGCCGGCGAACATCGCGGCGCGCTGCACCGTGTTCGCCGAGAGCGACCTCGTGCACAAGATCCAGGTGGGCTACGCGCGCGAGGACATCATCGCGGGCCTGTGCCGCGCGGTGGCCACGAACTACCTCAACAACGTGGGCAAAGGCAAGCAGATCGTCGCGCCGGTGGTGTTCCAGGGCGGCGTGAGCAAGAATGCCGGCGTGGTGCGCGCCTTCGAGGACGAGCTGGGGATGCCCGTCGTCGTGGACGCCGACGGACACCTGATGGGCGCGTTCGGCGTGGCTTTGCTGGCCGCCGAGGCCGCCCCGCGCGCGGGAGCCGAGGCGTTTGACTTCGACGCGCTGCGCTCGTTCGAGTTCGCCACGCGCGAGGTGGAGTGCCAGAAATGCGCCAACCGCTGCGAGATCATCTGCGTGCACCGCGACGGCAAGATCATCGACTCCTGGGGAAACCGCTGCGACAAAGGCGCCGTGAAGACCGAGGCGTGAAGCCGCCGCGACCGCAGGCACCCTACCCGTCGCCGTGTTGGAAACCGGGGTAGAGGGTCATGCCGCCGTCGACGTAGAGCGTGATGCCGGTGACGTACTTCGCCTGATCGGAGGCGAGCCAGGCCACGGCGGCTGCCACGTCCTCCGGGTCGCCGATGCGGCCCATGGGCACGAGCTTCACGGTGGATTCGAGCGCAGCAGGGTCGGCGAGCTTCTCCGCATTGAGGGGAGTGTCCACCGCACCGGGCGCGACGGCGTTCACGCGGATGCCGCGGTCGGCGTACTCGAGCGCGAGCGTCTTGGTGAGCATGCCCACGCCCGCCTTGCTGGCGGCGTAGTCCGCAAAGTGCGGCCACGGGATGCTCTGATGCGCCGACGACAGGTTGATGATCGCGCCTGGCATGCCGCAGTCGAGGAAGTGCTGGATAGCGCGCTGGCTGCCGGCAAAGACCCCGGTCAGGTTGACGTCGATGACCTTCTTCCACTCCTCGACGGACTTCTGGTCGGACGGGGCGCCCACCTCGATTCCCGCGTTGTTCACCCAGACGTCGACGCCGCCGAACGAGAACATCGCTGCGTCGAAGAGCGCGTCTACGCACTCGGCCTTGCTCACGTCCGCCTGCACTGCGGCCGCCGCGCCGCCGGCCTCCTCGACGGCCCGCACCGTCTCGCGGGCGCCCTCCTCATCGGTGCGGTAGTTCGCCACCACGTTCATGCCCTCCGCGCCGAAGCGCCGGGCGATGGCCGCGCCGAGCCCCTTCGAACTCCCGGTGACCACGGCGGTCTTTCCTCGCAGGTCGTCGAACATGGCGCATCCTTTCTCGCAGCGTGAGCTGGGTTGGCGCCGCCACGATAGCGCGGCTTTCGACAGCTGCCAGCGAGGATGCATGCATCGTGGAGCGCCCGTTGGCGATCCGCCACCGTTTCGAGCGGACGGCCGCCTCGTGCCGGTAGCGTCCAGTGCGCGAGAAACCGCCTATCGTGGCAGAAATCCAGGTTTCACGCGCACTCGGCACCGCAGGCCATCAGAACCTGCACGCGAATCGCGCCCGCCTGACACAATAATCCCCTACGTGAAAGGCTCGGAGACGGAAAGGGGCGGTCATCGGCTCCTCGGAGCAATGGCCCTCGGCGTTTTCCCAGGTCGCGAAATCCCAACGCCCGCGATGATCGCCAAAATCCTTTCACGTCGAGGTTTTTTGTGTCAGGCAGGTCCGATTCGCGTGCACTCCCGAGGTGCCTGATTGTGCGACAAGACGAATCAGAGCATTCGTGCTGAGAACCCGACGTTTCACGTGAAACATTTTGACGAGCAGTGAGCTGAAAACGAGCTTGCGCGGAGGTGGCAAAAGGTCGCCGAAAAAGGTTTCTTTTTGCCACGCTAGCCGAACAACAACTCAGGCGCACCGTCCGCGGCGAGGTGGCGGCCATCCGCATCAGGCGGCGCGGATCCCCGATGTTTCACGTGAAACATTGGGGGATGCCGCGGGTTGGCCGCTAGCTTATCCAGCGGATGCGGGACTCGTCAAAGCGGTCGCGGCCCTTCGGCGCGGGCTCTTCAGCCGGACGGCCGCAGGCGACGAGGGCGAACGGTTCGACGCCTTCCGGCAGGCCGAGCACCTTGGACACGGCGGCAATGCGGTCGGGTTCCGGCGCGACGCCCAGCCACACGGCACCAAGGCCCAGCTCCACGGCCTCAAGCAGGAGATTCTCCACCGCCGCGCTCATGTCCTGCGGGGCGCACATCGGGAAGTGCAGCTCAGCGGTGTGCGTGCAGGCCGCGATGACGCACGGTGCCGCGGCGGCCGGCTTCGCGTAGGGCGTCGCCTCGGACAGACGGACGCGCGTTGCCTCGTCGCGCACCACGTAGAACTCCCATGGCTGCTGGTTGCCCGCCGACGGTGCCGCCATGGCCGCGCGCAACAGCGCCCTCACCTCGTCGTCCGTCACCGGCTCGTCGGTGAACCTGCGTACGCTCGCGCGCTTGAAAATCGCCTCGGTCATGTTGGCCTCCTTTTGGCTCGCTTCCCCTAACGAAGCCGATCATAGCGCGCCGCCCGGCACCCGCGAACGGAATTTTTCAAATCGCTCAGGCGGTGCTTTAAGAAGAGTGGCGCGCCTTACGGCGCGCGGCTTTGGAAGGATCCTTCGACTACGCTCCCTTCGGTCGCTGCTCGGGATGACATACCTGCTTGCCCGCCCCTACGAAGGACGAGGCAGCCAGCACGTCATCTTGAGCGAGCGTAAGCGAGTCGAAAGATCCCTCTAAAAGAGCGCGTCAGCGCGACACGCTCTTCCCTGTCATCCTGAGCGAAGGCCGTAGGCCGTAGCCGAAGGATCCCGTGCGGCGATAGCCGAAAGACTCCCGGTTGGCACCGCAGGGGATCCTTCGACTTCGCGCTGGCGCGCTCCGCTCAGGATGACAATGGGCCCCACCCTAATTACGCCATCAGCTTCGTCACCGCGTTGGCGTAGGCGACCGGATCGTCGATGGGCATGCCCTCCACGATGAGCGCCTGGTTGTACAGGATGGTGGCGTACAGCTTCACCTTGTCGGCGTCGCCCGCCTCCTGCGCGGCCTTCAGCGCGGCGAACACGGGGTGCTTCACGTTCAGCTCCAGCACGCGCTCGGACTTGGGGCCGTCCTCGCCGTCGGGCATCTGCGCCATGATGCGCTCCATCTCCAGCGAGATGGGGCCGGCCGCCGTGATGCACGCCGGCGCATCGGTCAGGCGCGACGACACCGTCACGTCGGTCACCGCGTCGCCGAGCGCGTCCTTCAAAGCCGCGAACAGGCCCTCGTTCTCCTTGGCCGTCTCCTCGGCCTCCTTCTTCTCCTCCTCGGAGGCCAGATCGAGGTCGCCCGACGCCACGTTCTTCAGCTCGAACGGCTCCGGCGCGTCCTCGCCGTCGCCGGCCGCCGCGGCGCCGTAGGTCATCATCGACTGGAAGCAGAACTCGTCCACGTCGCGCGTGCACAGAAGCACGTCGTAGCCCTTGGCCAGCACCGTCTTCACGATGGGCATCTTGGCCAGGCGCTCGATGCTCTCGCCGGCGGCGTAGTAGATGGCCTTCTGGCCCTCCGGCATGGCGGCCAGGTACTCGTCCAGCGTGACCAGCTTCTCCTGCTTGGCGGAGTAAAACAGCAGCAGCTCGGCCAGCTCGTCCTTCAGCATGCCGTAGCTCGAGTAGATGCCGTACTCCAGCCCGCGGCCGAAGTTCTCGAAGAAGCGCTCGTATTCCTCGCGGTCGTTGTCGCGCATCTTCTTCAGCTCGGACGTGACTTTCTTCTCCACCTTCTTGGCGATGGCGCGCAGCTGGCTGTTGTGCTGCAGCGTCTCGCGGCTGATGTTCAGCTGCAAATCCTGGCTGTCCACCACGCCGCGCACGAAGTTGTAGTGGTCGGGCAGCAGCTCCTCGCACTTCTCCATGATGAGCACGTTGGAGCTGTACAGCGCCAGGCCCTTCTTGAAGTCCTTGCTGTACAGGTCGTACGGCGCGCGGCTGGGCACGAACAGCAACGCGTCGTAGGAGAGCGCGCCCTCGGCGTGGATGCTGAACGTGCGCGCGGGGTCGGCAAAGTCGTGGAAGTCGGTCTTGTAGAACTCGTGGTACTCCTCGTCGGTGACCTCGGATTTGCTGCGCTTCCAGATGGGGATCATCGAGTTGATGGTGTCGAGCTCGGTGTAGCTTTCGTACTCGGGCGTGTAGTCGTCGTCGGCGTCCTCGGGGCGCGGCTTCTCGCGGCTCTTCGACACCTCCATCTGCACGGGGTAGCGTACGTAGTTGCTGTAGCGCTTGATGAGGTTTTTCAGGCCATATTCGGAAAGGAAGGTGTCGTAGCTCTCGTCGCCCTCGTTGTCCTTGAGCGTGAGGATGACGTCGGTGCCGTGGCCCTCGCGCTCGGCCGCCTCGATGCTGTAGCCCTCCACGCCGTCGCTTTCCCAGGCCCAGGCCTCGTCGCTGCCGTAGGCGCGCGACACCACGCGTACGCTCTTCGCCACCATGAACGAGCTGTAGAAGCCCACGCCGAACTGGCCGATGATGTCCACGTCGTCGCCTTGGGCCTCGGCGTTGTCCAGCTTGAACGCCATGCTGTCGGAGTGCGCGATGGTGCCCAGGTTGCGGTCGAGCTCGTCCTTCGTCATGCCGATGCCGCTGTCGCTGACCGTGACGGTGCGCGCGTCCTTGTCGAAGCTCACGCGGATGGCCAGCTCGTCTTTGGCCAGCTGGATGTCCTTGTCGGTGAGGCTTTTGAAGTAGAGCTTGTCCACCGCGTCGGAGGCGTTGGAGATGAGCTCGCGCAGGAAGATCTCGCGGTTGGTGTAGATGGAGTTGATCATGAGGTCGAGCAGCTTCTTGCTCTCGGTTTTGAACTTGCGCATGGTTCGCGTCGCTCCCTTTCAATCCTGTTTTAGCACTCGCAGGCTGAGACTGCTAACACGTGATTGTAGTACGAGCCCGCCCGATGTCAAGAAACCCGCACAGCCTTTGCAGAAATGGCAACGGGACGGGTGCTCGTTTGCTCTCGGTGCCATTTTCGCTCCGAAAACCGCAGGCGGCCGCCCGGCACGATAGCCGGGCGGCCGCCTTCCCGCGCGAGGGAGGGAGGGGGTGCGCGGGTCCTACGCTGCGGGCAGCTGCGCGTTTTCCTTCGCAGTCAGCCAACCGGCGGGCGTCACGGCGTCATCGTGGCAGGTGGTGCAGTAGTTCACCGACGCGCGATGCGCCTTGTGGCACGAGTCGCACGAGATATCGCCGTGATAGGGCAGGTGCGGGTTGCGCGGCTGGTCGGCCGTCACCTTCGCCAGATCGTCGCGCGTAAGGTTGTGGCAGGCCTCATTCAGGCAGAACTCGTCGGGCGAGAGCCCGCGCGCCGCTGTCAAGTCGGCCAGCGTCGCCTCGGCAAGGGGCACGCCGTAGCCGCCCGTCACCCAGGCCGCGCCCTCCGTCACCTGCTCGCCCAGCGTGGGCACGTGGCAGTCGAGGCAGGTCTTGCCCGAAGCCCGATGTGCCACCGCCAGCATGCTGGACGTGTCCGCCACCTCGTTGCCCCACTTGTCAACGCCCGCCTGGCCGAGCGGCTGCTCGTAGGTTTCAACATACGGGTCCATGGGCGTATGGCAGATGGCGCCGCAGAAGCTCGGCTGCTCGTGCCACACCCAGAACCCCATCCCGGCCACCACTAGGACGAGCGCCACCACACCCGCCACCAGGGGCCATTTCTTCGCTTTCATGGCGGCCCCCTACGCTCGTTCGACCTGGCACAAGCCGGACTTGAACGGCGGGTAGCCCGTCACATGGTCGAACTCGCGCTCGGTAAGCTTGTTCACGTTGGCCTTCTCCCATCCGTGGAAGATGTCCACCACGCCTGGCAGCACGAGGTTCGTCACCTCCAGCTTCACCTGTATCTCGCCCAGGTGGTTGAACACGCGCACCTGCTCGCCGTCCTCCAGTCCGCGCTCGGCGGCCGTCTTGGGATGCAGCCGCACGATGGGCTCGGGCATGAACTGGTTGAGCCAGGGGCAGTCGCGCAGCTTCGAGTGCGAGTACATGGGCACGCGCGAACCCGTGTTCAGGATGAGCGGATAGTCCTTCGCCAGGTCGGGCGTGCTGATGGGGCTGCTCACCGGCTCGTTGTATTCCGGCAGGCCCTCCAAGCCGCACTCTATCATGATCTCGGACACCAGCTCTATCTTGCCGCTGGGCGTGTTGAAACCAGGCTGGCCGTCCTTGCGGATCTTGCCCGTCTCGTACTTCTTTGGCTCGTAAGGCGCGCCACCCGGCACCGTGTAGCCGTCGGGATTGTCGCGCAGATCCTGCATGGTCACCTCCAGCCCCGACGTGCGCAGCACCTCGGCCAGAGCTTCCTCCACGCTGCCGTTGAAGCACTCCTCCGCGTAACCCAGGCGACTGCCCAGCTCCATGGCCACCTGCCAGTCCTCACGCGCCTCGCCGCGCGGCTCCACCACCGGCTCGCGCAGGTAGATCTTGCGTCCGAACACCGCGAGCGGAGCCATGCGCTCGTAGCACATGGCGGCGGGCAGGATGATGTCCACGTAGTCGTGCGTCCAGGGGCGAATGTAGTAGTCGGCCGCGCAGACGAAGTCCAGCTTGCCGATAGCCTCCTGGTACAGGTGGCTCTGAGGCCACATCATGGCGTTACCGCCGAACATCACCATGGCCTTGATCTTGCCCTCGTCCACATATTCGGGGAAGCGGTTCGTCTGCATCTGCTTGACGAATCTCGTCCACACGGGGAAGTCCTGCAGGTCGTAGCGCTTGTCGGCCAGCTCCGCGTCATAGATGTCCTCGCGGTTGAAGCCGGCCGTGCTGGCGAACAGGTCGAACGGCAGCCCGGGCGCTATCTGCAAGCCGCCGGCCACGTCCACGTTGCCGGCCAGTGCCACGAGCGACGCGATGGCGCGCATGTTGTTGCCGGCATTGGTGTGGTGCACTTGCGGGCTCGCGCTCGTGATGAACGAGCCGGGCGTCTCCTGGCCCCACAGCTTCGCCGCCGCCTCTATCTTCTCGGCCGGCACCCAGGTAATCTCGGCCACCTTCTCGGGCGTGAACTGCTGCACGTACTCCTTGAACTCATCGAAGCCGTGCGTCCAGTTGGCGCAGAAGTCCTCGTCGTAGTAGCCGTCGCGCAGCATGACGTGCGCGATGCCCAGCGCCAGCGCGCCATCCGTGCCGGGACGCAGCTGCAGGTGGATGTCGGCTAGGCCCGTCACCGTGGGCGTGACGCGCGGGTCCACCACGATGAACTTGCAGCCCTTCTCCTTTGCGTTCATCAGCTTGCCGAAGCGGTTGGGCAGCGACCACGCGGGATTGAGCGACCAGATGAGGCACGACTTGGAGGCGTCGGTGGGGTTCGCGCCCATCGTCTGCGCGCCGAACACCAGGCCGGTGCCGATGAGCGTGGCGTAGGCGCAGGTGGAGCTTTCGTTGCCATAGGTGGGCGTGCCGAACAGGTTGGCCAGGCGGTTCACGGCACCGCGCGGCTCCTTCGGGTCGCCGCAGTAGAAGAACACGCCCTCGGGGCCCATCTCGTCCTTCACCTTGGTGAGCGCCGCGACGATGGTGTCGTACGCCTCATCCCAAGTGATCTGTTCCCAGCCGGCGTCGCCCTGCCCTTTCGGCTTCGTGCGCTTCATCGGATGCAGCAGGCGGTGCGGATCGTAGAGCTCCTGCAAGCTGGACAGGCCCTTCGCACACAGCGGGCTGTTCGGGTAGTTCTCGCGCGACACCACGCGGACGATCTTGCCCTCCTTCACCGTGGCGGTGATGCCGCACTTCGGCGCATGGTTGCACATGTCGCAGTACGTGTGCTTCGTGACCTCGGGCGCGCTCTCGTCGGCGAATGCGTCGTCGGGGTAGACGAACTCGAAGCCGCCCTCGATGGCCGAGATGCCCACCGCCATGGCTGCCGCTCCCTTGAGGAAGCTGCGGCGCGACAGGCCCGTACCCGGCGCTGCTGCGTGATCCAACGTTGCGTTACTCATGGTCGTCGCCACCTTTCGCCTCGACCTCGACCTGCTCGGATTTGCGCTGATTTTTCACACCCACGGCGATGCCCGCGCCCGCCACAGCCGCCACGGCCACGCCGCCGACGGCCGCAGGCAGCGGGATGCCGGGATCGGCCGGCTGCGAATCGACGCCCTTGTTGGCCACCGTCTGCACCTCGGCATGCGGCAGCAGGTCCTCCGGCATGCCGTCTACCGGCCGATAGTAGAAGTGCGTGTTGCGAATCTGCACCACCTCGTTCTTCGCGATGAACGCGCTGACAGGGCTTTCGGGATCGTCCAGATCGCCGAAGTAGCGCGCGTTGCCGGGGCAGTTCGACACGCAGGCGGGCTGAAGCCCCGCGTCGATGCGACCCGCGCAGAAGATGCACTTCTCCACCACGTTCGTGCGCTGAATGCCCTCGGCTTCATACGGCGCGGGCTCCTCGGCATCGAAATAGTTGGCCGCCACGTCGTTTTGGACGCGCGCGCCGTACGGGCACGCATGGATGCACGACCCGCAGTTGATGCACTCGCTGTAGTCCACCATCACGATGCCGTCTTCGCGCACGTACGACGCGCCCGTCGGGCACACGTTCACGCACGGCGCGTCCTCGCAGTGCATGCAGGCGTGCGGCAGGTAGCAGCGGCGGTTGTCGGGATCCTCCCCCCACTCCCGCGCTTCCACCTTGCCCCAGGCCACACCTGGTTCGGTGTTGTTGTGCATCTGGCACGCAACCACGCACGCGTAGCATCCCGCGCAGCGCCTGAGGTCGATGGCCATCGCCATGTTCGCCATAGCTTCACTCCCCTTCCGATAGGTTCTATTCCCCCGCCACGAAGAGCACGCCGAAGTTGGAGAGGCGGCGCAGCACGTTTCCCCGGTTTAGCGTCATGCCTGTTCCGCAGCGTGTTTACAGGGTATGAAATCTACGCGGCGGCCGGTAGAAGCGGCGGCATAACTTGGAGTTATCGTGCGAAAGCGCCGCAGATGCGCAATCAAATCACAGAGCTTTCGTAGGAAACATCGGGCGCAGAACACGGAGCGTTGAGCTACAATAATCGAGGACACGACGACAGGGGGATTCGTGGGCACCGATAGCGACTTCGACGCCATCCTCATTCCGACGCTTCCGTTCAAGAAGCTGCGATTCGGGGAGTTCATCGACCAGGCGCGCAAGCGGAAGCTGTTCAAGGGCGAATACATCGACCTGACCTGCGCCGACAAAGACGACCGCTATTTCTATTACATCGAGAAGGGGCAACTGAAATGTTGCTTCGAAAACGAGGACGGTCGGGAAATCGTGGTGTACTACCGCAACGAGGGCAACGCCTTTCAGGCCGAGTACCACCACTTCGCCTCCATCGGTCAGAACCGCATGAAGTTCGTGGCCACCAAGGACACCGTGGTATTCGCGTTCACGCTGCAGCAGCTGTTCGACATCGTGCGCGAGGATTTCGAGCTGTTCGACGAGCTCATGTACGTGGTGCACATGAGCTTTGCGCAGATAGGCCACCGCATCGGCAACACGGGCATCCAATCGTCCAGCAAGCGCATCCTCATCTGGCTCACGAAGCTGTGCGAAGTGCGCGAGCCCGATCCCGACGGCGTGTACCGCATCGAGTGCAACCTCACGCTGCAAGCGCTCTCCGACATCCTGCTCGTGCACATCACCACATGCAGCAAGCTGCTGACCGCGCTGGAAACCCAAGGCGTGGTGGAGCGCACGAAAACGCAGCTCCTCGTGAAGGACTACGAGAAGCTGCGCGCGTACTGCAACGAGGAGAATCCCGTGCTGTATTAAGGGAAGGCGCCCCTCGCGTCAACGCCTTCCCTGTCCGACAGAGAACACGCCTACGCCCCCTGCAGGCAGGAGTCCATGGCGTAGCGGAGGATGTCGGAGCGGTTCACCGTGCCCACGACGGCGCCGGCGCGCACCACGGGCACTTTCTTCAGACGGCGTTCGGCCAGAAGGGCGCACGCCTCCTCCAGCGTGGCGTCGGCGTCGAGCGCGACCACCTTCTGCGTGGCGATCACGCTGGCCGGCAGCGCCATGAGCTCGCGGAGGCGCTCGTCGAACGTCTGGCTCTGGGCGGCCTCCATCAGGGAATACGCCCCGGTGATCACGGGATGCTTGTCGGCTAGGTAGCGCATGACGTCGCCGTCGGACACGAAGCCGGCCGGCTTGCCCGCCTCGTCCACCAGCGGCAGACCGCCCACTTTGCGGTCGACGAACGCGCGCATCACCTCGCCCACCGACGCGCTGGCAGGCAGCGTGTAGGGGTCGGCCTGCATGAGCAATGCCAGCACCGACTGCGGGGCGGCCGCGCGCTCGGCGGCGCGCACTTGGGAGCGCTTGCGGGCCGCGCGGGCGTACACGAACGCCATCGCGAAGCCGAGCGCGCCGATGGCCGCGGCCACCGCCATCGCCAGGGAGAAGCCGCTGGCCACAGCCGAGGCCGCGTTCGCCCCCTGCGCCGCCGCGTCCGCCTGCCCCGACGACATGATGCCGATGTACAACGAAGGCCCGATGCATGCCGCTATCTGCACGAACGTGGTCATGAGCGCCACGCCGAACGGGTTCTGCTGCGGGGGCAGCGTGCGCAAGCCGGCCGTCTGCGACGGCGAGAAGATGAAGCCCACGCCCGCGTACACCGCGAACATCCCTACGAACATGAGCGGAATGGACAGCAGCGGGCTCGCCACGATGAGCCCCGCGAAGCCCAGCGCGATGGCCGCGAAGCCCAGCGGCAGCAGCGGCCACTCGCCAAGCTTGTCCATGATGCGGCCGCCCAAAAGCGTGCAGCCCGCATTCGCCAGCACGGGCACCAGGATGACCAGGCCCGCAACCATCGCCGTCATGCCCGCCGCACCCTCAAGGTACAGCGGCAGCAGCACGCTCAGGGAAAACGTGCTCATCATGGCGATGGTGGCCAGCACCAGCGCCGGCCAGAACGCGCGGCTCTTCATGGGCGCCAGGTCGATGAGCGGGTGGGCGCACCGCAGCTGGCGCACCGCGAACGCCGCGCCCACCGCCACAGCCAGCACCAGCGATACAGCCGCCACCGCCGCATCAAGCGTGAGCTGGGCCAGACCGAACGACAGCGCCGTCAGCATCACGGCCGACAGCACCACCGACGCCACGTCCAAGTGCGCCTCGCTCGTCTCCAAATTCTTCACGAAGAAGAAGCCCATCACCACAAGCACCGCCATAGCCGCGATGGGCACGACGAAGATGCTGTGCCACCCGAACGCCGTCACCAGCGCACCGCACACCACCGGCGCGAACGCGGGCCCGAACGTGATCATGCAGCCGCCCACGGACATGAACGTGCCCAGCTTGTTCTTGGGCGTGACCGCCAGGATAGTGTTCATCATGAGCGGAATGAAGATGCCCGTGCCCACCGCCTGCACCAGGCGCGCCGCCATGAGCACCTCGAAGCTGGGCGCGACCAGGCCCATCGCCGAGCCCACGATGCTCAAGCCCGCCGCGCTGAAGAACAGCGTGCGCACATGGAAGCGCCGGTAGAGGAACGCCATGCACATGACCACGACGGTGGCCACAATCATATAGCCCGTGACCAGCCATTGCGCCGTGACGGAATCCACGCCGTAGTCGCCCATAATGGCCACGAGCGCCATGTTGACGAGGTTCTCGTTGAACCCCGCGAGGAACGCGCTGCCGTACAACACGGAAAGCAGCAGCACAAGAGGTTTTCCTTGCATGAAGGAAGTCCTTTCATCTTCGGTTATCTTGAGGGCCCCATCGAACCTACCAGCGCGAGACGTGCGCCTTTCGGGGTAACGAGACACGCCGAACGCGTCGAAAGCATACGGCAGCAATCGATTCTAGCGAATCGCGACGGCTCGCGTAAGTGTTTTTAAGATGAAGGCGATTCGGCAGAAGAACGACGATGCGAGAGCAGGGCCGCTTCCCTTCTCGTGACAAGATTCTTCTTTCTTATCACCAAATGTGACAAGATTCTCTAATCTTGTCACGACGCGCGCCGTCTTTAGGCTGGCGGCTCGCAGACGCAGAGCCACTGGTTGCCGGTGGAGGCGGCGCGTTCGCAGCCGATGCACGACGGGCGGTCGCAGGATTCCTCGGAGCGCGGGGCCTCGGCAAGCGCTTGAGCAGCCGCATCGTCCAGCGGCAGCCCCATGGACTGCTCCACCATGGCGGCCAGCTGGCGCATGCCGCGCGCGGTGGGGTGCGTGCCGTCGAGCGCCTCGTAGTCGCGGCCGAGCGCGCGGATGTCGGTCACCTTGCAGCCGTTCGCGCGAGCCGCCTCGCGGATGGCATCGTTGTAGCTGTCGAAGTGCACGCCTCGCAGGTTGTACGCGAACGTGGAACGCTCGCTGCCGGCCACGCGGCCCGGGCAGAGCGTGCAGCACCACACCTCGGCCTGGGGATACGCCTCGCGAATGCGCGCGAGCATCTGGCTGTAGGCGGCCCCGAAGCGCTCGGCCGCATCGGCAGGCGCGAGACCGGCGGTGCGCTCGGGCACGCTTTCCACGTCCAGGCACTCGGGCAGGGCGTTTCCACGTCCCGCCGCCTGGGCTTCCGCACCGCCCCACCCGTAGTCGTTGATGCCGATGAACACGAGCACCCCATCGGGCGCGACGCCATCCTTCGCCAGCGCCTCCACGCGCTGCTGGCTGTTACCCGCCGGGAAGCCCGCGCCCTCCACCATGCTGCCGGAGAACGCGCCCACCCGCAGCGGCTTGGCGCCCAGCGCTGCGAGCACCTGCGCCCACCAGGTGTCGGTAGGCAGCTTGACGCCGGTTGCCGCGCGTCGTTCGCCCTCGTAGAACACGCGGAAGCCCTCGGGGTTGCACCCCTGAAACGTGCTGATGGAGTCGCCCAGTATGGAAATGCGCTTGGTCATGAGGCCGTCCTTCCCGAATTGCAGGGCCGCTTCGTCGCGCGCCCGCCGCCGGAGATTGTACGGCGAACGCGCGGTTTTGTCATCCTGCCCGGGACGGGGAAGCGCTCCCCCTGTGTCATCCTGAGCGGAGCGCGTCAGCGCGGAGTCGAAGGATCCCGTGCGGCGAAAGCCGGAAACGTCACAGCTGGCGCCGCGCGGGATCCTTCGACTGCGCTCCCTTCGGTCGCTCCGCTCAGATGACAAGGGGGATGCTTCGCCCGCTCAGGATGACAGAGGGGGCACGCCCAACTGCGCGAACGTCTCGTCGTCCAGCGTACCGCCTTCCACCTGGCAGACGGCGCCGGCCACGCGGTTCGCCAGGGCGAGCGCGTCCTCCCACGAGCGGCCCGCCGTCCGCGCGGCCACGAGCGCACCCAGGTGCGCGTCGCCGGCGCCTATCGTGTCCACCACCCGCACGGGCTCCGTGGGCACCAGCACGTGCCGCCCGCCCTCGAACAGGTGCGCGCCTTCCGCGCCGGCCGTCACCACCACGGCGTTGCCGCATTCCTCCGCCAACGCGAAGCCGGCCGCTTCCAGCGACGCACGCCCCGTGTAGGCGAGCGCCTCCTGGTCGTTCAGATGCCACACGGGATGCAGCGCGTTGATGCGCGCCGTCTTCTCCGGCCCGACGCCCTGGATGCGCGGCCCGGGGCCGTAGTACAGCTGCACCTGGGGATGCGCCTCGAAGAAGCCGATGATGGCGGAGCCGCCCGCGCCCTCCACCTCATAGCCACTGGCCAACCCGCATGCGAAGCGGCCGGCATCCAACGCATCGAACCACGCGGGTTCGAAGTGGCGGTCGATACCCGGCATGGTGAGCATGGTGCGCTGGCCGTCCGGCTCCACGAAGCACACGCAGCCGCCGTTGTCGCGCCCGCCCGGCACGCGTAGCGCCTCCAAGCCGCGCGCGGCCAGCTCGCGCTCGGCGAACCCGGCGAACACCCCGCTACCCACCGGCGCGAACAGCGTATGCGGCACGCCTAGCTGCCGCAGCACGTTCGCGGAGTTGAACGCGCAGCCGCCCACCGTGGCGCGCACCTCGTCGGCCACGATGCCCTCGCCCGACTGCGGCAGACGCGGCACCCGGCACACCAGATCCACGATGATGGCCCCCACCGCCAGAATCGCATCGCCGCCGTTCGACATGCTCGCTCCCTTCAAACGAAAAAGGGCCCCGCCGCACGCGCGAGGCCCCTCGATCACACTCAGCGATTCGCTACACTTCCAGGTGCTTGAACGCCTCGGGGACTTCCTTGTAGCCCTTCGACTTCACCGCGCCGATGATCAGGCCGATCACCAGCCACACGATGCCCACGGCGTACGTGGCCAGCTCGAAGCCGGTGAACACGTACCCCAGGATGACGATGCCGATGGCCGGGCAGATCAAATACATCAGCACATCCTTGAACGACGTGCGCTTCTTCTCCTTCACGAAGAAGAACCAGAACACGGCGAAGTTCAGCAGGATGAACGACGACAGCGCGCCAAAGTTCACGAAGCCCGCCAGCGTGCCCATGTAGTCCTGCAGCGGCAGTGCCAGGCACAGCGTAATGACGCCGAGGAAGATAGACGCGACCCACGGCGTCTGGTACTTCGGATGCACCTTGCCGAACACGCGCGGGATAACGCCGTCGCGGCCCATGGAGTACAGCAGGCGCGAGGACGCCATCTGCGCGTTGATGATGTTGGCGATGCCCACGGCCACGATGTTCACCAGCAGCATGATCTTGTAGAACACGGGGCCGCCCACCAGCATAACGGAATCGAAGAAGCCCATGTCGGGATCGGTGTTGGCCCAGTCGGGCTGCACGATGGCGGCGATGTAGGTCTGCGCCACGAACACCACGATGATGATGGACAGCGCGATGATGATGCCTCGTCCGATGTTCTTTTCGGGCTCGTGCGTCTCTTCGGCCAGCGTCGACATGCCGTCGAAGCCGAGGAACGACAGCGCCGCGATCGAGATGCCCGCCGCGATGAAGTGCGCGTCAACCTGACCCGGCTGGTAGAGCGGATCCATCACGAAGCCGCCCGCACCGCCGCCGCCCAGCACGAAGCTGGTGCCCAGGGCGATGAACGCCACCACGGCCACGATCTCGACGATGAAGATGACCCAGTCCACGCCGCGGCTCATCTGGATGCCGCGGATGTTCACGAACGTGTTGAACGCGATGAACGCCATGGCCCACAGCCACGCCGGGCTGCCGGGAACCAGCGCGACACCCCAGTTCATCACCATGACGATGAGCAGGGACGGCACCAGCACGTAGTCCAGCAGGATGAGCCAACCGGCCATGAAGCCCACGTGCGGGTTGATGCCGCGCTGCACGTAGGAGTACACCGACCCCGCGATGGGGAAGCGCTTGGACATGCGCATGTAGCTCATGGCCGTGAACAGGATGGCCACGAAGCCGATGATGTACACCAGCGGCGTCATGCCGTGGCTGTTCTGCTGGATCGTGCCGTAAATCGATTGCGGGGCGATGATCACCATGAACAGCACGCCGTACAGCACGACGTCCCACAGCCCCATGCCCCGTCGCAGCTCCTGCTTATAGCCGAACTGCTCGATGTTCTCTCCGGACACCTTGGCCGGAGTCTCGGCTTTCGCCATCGCAACACCCCTTCTCTCGTCTCCGCGCGATCCCCACCGCGCGCCAGTTTGGGTTCCGCGTCTCTCGCTTTACCCTCGTAAAGCGGTAGACGCGGTATCGTAGACGGCCCCTGCGAACAGGCGCCGGACGATCCTCTCCACGCCGCGCGGCTAGCCCACCAGCGGCGGGAACTGCGGCAGCTTCGGCGTGCCCATGCGCAGACTCAGCTGCACCTCGCACGGCTTGCACGCCTGGTTGAGCTCCACGTCGCTGCGCACCGACATGTACATGTACGTGTCCACGGCGTCCCAGCCGGTCACGCGCATGAGCAGGCGCTGCATCTCCTTCGAGGCGTTCACCAGGGCCTCGTTGAACTCCTGGGCGCTGGCGTTCACGTACCACTGGCCGTGCGGGCCGAACGTCTCGTGCACGGGCCAGTTCAGCTCGAAGCCCTTGATGAGCGACACCTTCACGGTGATCTCGGAGGCTATCTCGATGCCCGTGCCGCACAGCTCCGCGTCGCCCATGGCGGCGTGCACGTCGCCCATCTGCAAGAGCGCGCCGGGCACGCGCACCGGGAAGTACAGGCGCGTCCCCTTGGTGATGAGCTTGTTGTCCAGGTTGCCGCCGTGCGCGCCCACGTAGCCGTCGATGACGTCGTCGCCGTCGGGCGCGGTGCCGATGACGCCGATCATCGGGTCGATGGGGAACTTCACGCCGTTGACCTCGGCCATCCCGTCTACGATGGGCACCTTCTTCGTGCGGTAGTCCGTGCCCTCGAACAGCGGGCCGCAGTGGTCGTCGGTGGCGATGGTGCCTTCGTCGGCCACCTCGATGTCGTAGATGTCCACCACCAGCACGTCGCCCGGCTCGGCGCCCTCCACGTACACGGGGCCGGCCGCGGGGTTGGCCACGTCGTAGCCGTAGTCGAGGCTGGCCATGGTCACCGTCTCGTCCACCAGGCGATTCGAGAAGCAGTCGAGCGTCTTGAACTTGAGCACCTCGCCCGGCTGCGCCGTGTAGCAGGGCGCGTTGTCCTTCGAGAACGCATACACCTGGCTGTCGATGACCTTCATGGCGTCCGCCTCCTTCTCCCGTTGCCCCGGCCCCCAGCCGAGTTCGATGAGCGCATTATACTGCTGTTCGGCGCATACGCGAGGCTCGAACGCCCTCAATTCCCACGGTGATTTCGGCAGTTTCGGCAGCTGCGCTACGCCAGCCCCAGCCAGACGGCGAACTTCGGCACATAGCCCATCACGAAGATCACGATGATGAGCGCCGGAATGCCGAACTGCAGCCACGGCTTCGACCAGCGCGGGAAGCGCGCGCCCTTGCCCGTGTCGGCCTCGGCCAGGAAATTCTCCCAGCCCCAGCCGCCGCGCGTCACGCAGAACAGCACGTAGAACAGGCTGCCCAGCGGCAGCAGGTTGTTCGACACGATGAAGTCCTCGATGGATTGGATGTCGCCGATGGCGGGCACGGTGACGCCCGAGAGCACATTGAACCCGAGCGCGCACGGCAGGCTGAGCACCGTCACGATGATGGCCGTGCGCGCGACCGCCTGCTTGCGCGACCAGCCCCACTTGTCCATCGACCAGCTGATGAGGTTCTCGAACACCGCGATGATGGTGGAGAGCGCCGCGAAGCTCATGAACACGAAGAACAGCGCGCCCCACAGCTGCCCCATCGGCATCTGGTTGAACACGCTCGGCAGCGTGACGAACACGAGGCCCGGGCCGCTGCCCGGCTCCACCGCGAACGCGAAGCACGCCGGGAAGATGATGAGGCCCGCCATGAGCGCCACCGCCGTGTCCAGCCCGCAGATGCGCAGCGCCTCGCCCGTGAGCGAGCGCTCCTTGCCGATGTAGCTGCCGAAGATCTCCATGGCCGAGATGCCCAGCGACAATGTGAAGAACGCCTGGCCCATGGCCGCGAACACGGCGTCGCCGAACGTGGCCCACTGCTCGGCCGGCGTCGCGCCTGCGAACAGGCGGCCGAAGTCGGGGATGAGGTAGAACTCGAGGCCTGCGAGGCCGCCCGGCAGCGTGACCGCGCGCGCCACGAGCACCACCATGATGCCCAGGAGGCACACCATCATCACCTTCGTGACGCGCTCGACGCCCTTCTGCAGGCCGAAGCTGCACACGAGGAACCCGAGCGCAACTACCGCGAGCATCCAGCTCACAAGCTCGACGGGGTTCGCCAGCATGCCGTCGAACACCGCGCCGACGCCCGCGCTGTCCAGCCCGTTGAACGCGCCGGTGGCCATCTTCGCCACGAACGAGAGCATCCAGCCGCCCACCGTGGTGTAGAACATCATGAGCACCATGCACCCCAGATAGCCCCACCACGAGAACCAGTGCCACTTCCGCGACGGCTGCAGCGCGTCGAAGGCGCTCGCCGCGCTCTTCTGGCTGGCGCGGCCCACGGCGAACTCCATCACCATGACGGGAAGGCCCAGGATGAGGAGGAACACCAGGTACATGAGCACGAAGGCCGCGCCGCCGTACTCGCCCGTGATGTAGGGGAAGCGCCACACGTTGCCCAGGCCGATGGCGCACCCCGCGCTGATGAGGATGAACCCCAGCCGCGACCCGAACCGCTCCCGCTTGGCCTCCGCCATGCCACATCCCTCCGCGCTTGTCTTGTACGATAGTGCCCCGCCGGCAAAACCCTGCAATTGTACCGCAAGTTAGCAGAAACGCATCGGCTATGATGACGCAAGAAACCCGCCGAACGCGCATTATAATGATGCAACGCACGTCTCGGGGATCATGACGGAGGGGCGATGGAAAACACGGACCGACACACTTGCACGAAACAGCTCGGCGCAGATCGCCGCTATCTCGTCGCTATCGTCGGTTTCACCTGCCTGTACGCCGTGTGCGTGTCATTTTTCTATTCCAGCTGGCTGATCGACCGGCCGAGCTTCTCCCCCGCATCGTTCGACAACGTGCTGAACCCGTCCATCTTCGTCGCATCGCTGCTGTTCTCGCTGCTCGTGCGCTCGAAGGCGCCGCTTCGCCGTCTGCCGTACCTCGTCGTGGGCTACGCCGGGTTCGCCGTTGCGCTGGGAGGAACGTTCTTCGCCGCGACGGCGGACCTCGACCCTGCCGTCGTTTCCGCATCGGCGCTGGCGGCCGGCGTGGGCATGGGACTCGTCATGCCTTTCTACTTCGAGACGTTCGCACGTTACTCGTCGCGTCGCATCGCCATCGCATTCGGCATCATGGCGCTTGGCGGCATGGCGGCGAATATGGTACTGGGGTTCCTGCCCGACTTCCTTTCGCTCGCACCGTACGCCCTGCTCCTCGTCGCTTCGGCAGGATGCCTTGCCTTCGTGTGCCGCACCGACGCTTCAGGGCATTCGAACGCCGACCGGCACCGCGACACCGCGGCATCGGCGCTCCCGAAGCGCGAGTTTCTCGACGTGTTCCTCGTGTCCGGCGTGTGCACGTTCGCGCTGTCCATCGTCTACGGCATCATCGACACCGCCGCCACCGGAAGCAGCGCCTCCCCCGCCACGTCGATCCTCATCTCGCAGTTCGGCGGCATCGTCGCCGCCATCGTCTTCCTCGCGTACTTCGGCACCCGCTCGCAACCAGCGCCGTCGCTGCTGTTCAACGTCGTGTTCGGCATTCTGGCTACCGGCATTCTGTTCCTGCCGTTCCTCTCGAACGACTACGCGGTGTCGCTCAACATCCTGGCGGCGGCCGGATGGAAGCTCGTCATGCTGGCGCTGTTCTTCCTCGTGGTCGTCACGTATGCGCACAGCCGCACGAAACTGCTCGTGGGCATCTCGCTTGCTTACGCGCTGCCGCGATTCGGCCTGTTCGTCGGCCAGAATGTCGCGCAATTGCTGGGGGTGGGCAGCAGCGCCGACTTCGTGCGCACCACGGCGGTGGCGTTCTTCCTGCTGTACCTCATCCTCATGGTCATCTGGCTAGTGAACTCCCACGAGCGCAAGCGCGCCGAGGTGCAGGCGCGCGCCGCCGACGAGCTGCTCGGCCGATTCGAGCACGAGCAGGAAAACGTGCGCAAGCTGCGTTGCGACGCGCTGGCCGACGACCACGGGCTGACCAATCGCGAGAAGGACATCCTGTACCTGCTGGCGCAAGGACGCGACATCGCCTTCATCTGCGAGACGCTGTTCCTGTCGAAGAACACGGTGAAGAGCTACCAGAAAACCATCTACGCGAAGCTCGGCGTGCACAGCAAGCAGGAGATCATCGACCTCGTGCACACCGAGTCTCGCTGCTGATTCCGCCCGCAGCGCAGGTCGCCATCTCAAGCGAGCGCAAGCCGTCAGTCGCCCCCAGCGCTTCCCCATCTGCATAACCCCAGGTCGCGCACCCCACCTCAAGGGGGGTTTCGGCATTTCCCGCTCCAGGTGGGGTGCGCGTGCCCGCGTCCGCGCCTAATCTGGCCGTGACGGCATGTTGAAGAGCGCATGCCGAAGGCAACCGACCGAGGAGGATGCATCATATGAGGGAGACCATAACCGCAACGGGTTCCAAGGGCGTCTCGCGCCGCTCGTTCGTCACCGGCGCGGCGGCGGCCGGCGTGCTGGCGACGCTCGGGCTGGCCGGCTGCGCGCCGCAGGGCAAGCAGACCGCAGCCGCCGCCACGAACGGTGCCGACACGAAGTGGGACGAGGAGTGCGACGTCCTGATAGTCGGCAGCGGGTACACGGGGCTGGCCGCCGCACTCGAGGCGAAGAGCGCCGGCGCCGATGTGAAGGTTATAGAGAAAACCGAGCGCGTGGGCGGCAACTCGGCGCTGGCCGCCGGCGACTTCGCTGTATGCGGCTCGAGCGTTCAGGAACGCGAGGGCGTGCAGGACTCCGTCGACCAGTACGTCGAGGACATGCTCGTTGCGGGCCTGTACCTCAACGACAAGGACAAGTGCCGCGTCATCGCGGAGAAGTCGAACGAGACCTGGGAGTGGACCATCGAGATGGGCGCCACCTGGGACACGAACGACCAGGGCGAGCACTTCCTCTACCCCTACGGCGGCCACACCGTCATGCGCTCCATCGCGCAGGGCAAGGGCGGCGGCGCGAACGTCACCACCCCCTTCGCGGAGAAGCTCAAGGAGATGGGCGTCGAGGTGGAGACGAAGCGCATGCTCACCGAGCTGGTCAAGGACGAGAACGGCCGTGTGATCGGCGCCGTCGTGCACGATAGGCCCAAGGGCAACGACGTCGAAAGCGGCACCCCCGTCACCATCAAGGCGAACAAGGCCGTGGTGCTGACCACCGGCGGCTTCGGCCAGGACCTCGCGTTCCGCATGGCACAGGATCCGCGCCTCGACGACACGGTGGACTGCACGAACCAGGAAGGCGCGACCGCCGAGAGCCTGCGCGCACTCGTGGCCGCCGGGGCCATGGCCGTACACACCGACTGGATCCAGCTGCTTCCCTTCATGAGCCCGGACGAGTCGGGCTACGGCGTTGCCGCCTTCTACACCGACGGCCAGGCCAGCTATGCGCCCACGCTGGACGTAGCCACCGGCAAGCGCATCGTCAACGAGCTGACCGACCGCAAGCGCTATGCGGACGCCATCCTGGAAACCGGCCAGCCGTGCGTGCAGATCACCTGCAAGAAGGCGCTCTACGACGGCGGCAGCGGACTCGAGGGCGCGCTGAAGGCCGGCATCACGCTTGAGTTCGCTTCCATCGAAGAAGCTGCCGAGCACTACGGCATGCCGATCGACGCGGTGAAGGCGGAGATCGAGCGCTACAACACGTTCGTGGCGAACAAGGTGGACGAGGACTTCAAGAAGCCCATCCCCGACGACGCGCAGCCCATCGACGAGGCCCCGTTCTACGGCGTGCGCCTGTGGCCGAAGGTGCACCACTGCATGGGCGGCGTGAAAACCGACCTCGACTGCAAGGTGCTCGACATGGACCTGCAGGTCATTCCTGGTCTGTACGCGGCAGGCGAAGCGGTGGGCGGCATCCACGGCGCATGCCGCCTGGGTTCGTGCGCCACGGCCGACTGCCTGGTGAACGGCCGCATCGCCGGCCAGAACGCCGCCAAGGAGCAGAGCGCCTAGCAGCCCCGCGTGGCCAAAATGTCCCAAAAGGGAACTGTCCCCTTTTGGGACATTAGTGCGCTATAGTGGACGCACGAGGCGAACAGGAGGTTGCAGCATGGCCATCTTCACCCACACGATCTCGACCGCGACGGAAGAGCTGGTCGACATCACCGCGCAGGTGCGCAAGGACATCCAGGCGAGCGGCGTGCGCGAGGGCCTGTGCGTCGTGCACTGCCCGCACACCACGGCCGCCGTCACCGTCAACGAGAACGCCGACCCCGACGTGCAGCGCGACCTGGTGCTGGGGCTGGACGCCGCCTTCCCCGATCGCGCCGACTTCCGCCACTTCGAGGGCAACAGCGCCGCGCACCTCAAGTCGAGCGCCGTCGGCTGCACCCAGACGTTGCTCGTGGAGAGAGGGGCGCCGGTCCTCGGCACCTGGCAGGGCATCTACTTCTGCGAGTTCGACGGCCCCCGCACCCGCACCTACCACGTGAAGGTGATGGCGGGGTAGGCGCCCGGCGAAGCGAATTGGTGACGTTCTATCTGACAAATTCTGGGCAGAACGGCGCCTCTTTGCCTTCCTATACTTATGTTGCCCGCATCGGGGGACGCGTATGCGCAGATGCGGACATCGGAACGATAGGAGGAGCATGGACAAGAACAGGGATCATTCACCGATCGAGTACGTCAAGGACGGCAAGCTCACGCGCCGGACGTTCGTGAAGGGGGCCGGGTGGATCACGGTCGCCTCCGCGATAGGCTTCGGCGCCGCAGGATGCGCGCCCGCCGGCGAGCCGCAAGCCGACAAGGAGAAGGAAGCGGCGGCGCCCGTCGACCCGAACGAGGGCGTCACGTACGCCCACGCGTGCTGCAATCTCAACTGCACGTCTCATTGCCATCTGAAGGCGCACATCAAAGACGGCAAGATACTCACGGTTACGCCGGGCGACACGCCGGGCCGCGAGGACTACGCCAACGCCTGCCTGCGCGGCATAGCGCTCAGCCAGAAGACCCAGGACGAGAACGCACGCGTCATGTACCCGATGAAGCGCACGGGAGAACGCGGCTCGGGCGAGTTCGAGCGCATCTCATGGGATCAGGCGATGGACGAGATCTCACAGAAGCTGCTCGAGACGAAGGATAAGCACGGCGAGCAGGCGGCCGGCTTCTACTCGTTCACCGGCAACTCGGGCAACCTCTCCATGAGCGCGCCCACGCGGTTCGCGGGCACCTTCGGCGGCACGGTCTTCGACATCGAGGGCATCATGGGCGACCAGGGCGCCAGTATGGGCATGATCCTCGCCTACGGCGTGAAGCGCGGCTCGCACGACACGCGAGACTACCTCAACTCGAACATGATCGTGCTGTGGGGCCGCAACGTGGCCGACACGCACACCTCCGAATTCCGCTACCTCGTGGAGGCGCGCGAGAAGGGCGCGAAGATCGTCGTGGTCGACCCGCGCCTGTGCTCGTCGGCCGCTATCGCCGACCAGTGGATCCCCCTCAGGCCGCAGACCGACCCCGCGCTGGCGCTCGGCATGATGAACGTCATCATCGGAAACGACCTGCACGACAAGGAGTGGCTCGCCTCATACAGCGTCGCCCCCTTCCTGGTCAGGGAATCCGACGGTGCCTACGCCATGGACGGCGAGGACTGGCTCGTGTGGGACACCGCGTCCAACAGCGCCAAGAAGCACGGTGAGGAAGGCGTTGTCCCCGCACTTTCGGGCACGTTCGAGGTGAACGGCGAGGCGGTGCGCACGGCGTTCGACCACCTGGTCGACGAGGTGTCGAAGTACACGCTGCCCGTGACGGCCGAGATCACCGGCCTGTCCGAGGATGTCATCGAGACGTTCGCCCTCGAGTACGCCAACGCGAAGCCCGCCGGCATCCGCATGGGCCAGGGCATGCAGCGCGTGTGGAACTCGTTCTCGCCGTTCCGCACGGTGGCGACGCTCGCGGCCGTGACCGGCTACGTGGGCATCAAGGGCGGCGGGGCGTCGCACATGGGCGGCATCTCGGCGGCCGAGACGCATCCCGACCTGAAGATACCCGCGATCGGCAACCCCGACTGGTCGAACACCGGCGACAAGAAGGCCGCCATGGTGCGCACGTCCACCATGTACGACCAGATCATAAGCAAGGACCCCTACCCTCTCGACTTCCTGTGGTTCGCGAACTCAAACTTCGTCAACATGAGCCCCGACGCCAACAAGATAATCAACGAGGTGCTGCCCAACGTCTCCACCATCGTGACGGTGGATCCCTACTGGACATGGACGGCCAAGCAGTCCGACTACGTGCTGCCCGCGTGCAACTACTGGGAGAAATGGGACGTCGAGGACCGCACGCCCTGGGTCATCATCAGCAAGCCCGGCATCGAGCCGATGGGTGAGAGCAAGTCCGACGTCGAGATCATGTCGCTGCTGGCCAAGAAGGTGGGGCTCGAGGATCTCTGGAACAAGACCGACGAGGAGTGGGCGCGCGGGTTCTTCAACCCCGAGCATCCCGCCTGGGAGGGATTCGACTTCGACAAGGCAGCCGAAGAGGGCATCTTCGCCCGCGCGGACGCCATCTTCGAGCCGCTCATCTTCCGACCCGACAACACGTTCCCCACGCCGTCGAAGCGCTTCCAGCTGTACAACGAGGAGCTCGTGCAGTTCGGCCAGGAGGTGCCTACCTACGAGCCGATGCTCGAGGATCCGAACGGAGATCTCGGCCAGAAGTACCCGCTTGTGTACCTGCAGTTCCACGACCGCCTGAACGTGCACTCGCAGCACATCCTCATCCCCGAGCTCAGCGTCGTGCAAAGCGAGCCCCAGCTCGAGATGAACCCGGTGGACGCCAAGGCGCGCGGCATCGAGCACGGCGACGTCGTGTCCATCGTGAACGACCGCGGCGCCTGCAAGATGAAGGCGTTCCTGACCGAGGGCATCCGGCCCGGCACCGTGGCCACGGCGAGCGGATGGACGCCCGAGCAGTTCATCGAGGGCAATTACCAGATGCTCACCCATTTCACGATCAACCCGACCGAAGAGTTCATAGGCCAGACGAGCACCGCTTTCTATGACGTGTTGGTCGAAGTAGAGAAAGCGTAGGTGGAATCATGGCTGACAAGGTTCAATACGGCATGGTTATCGACACGACCCGCTGCATGGGATGTCAAACCTGCGTGGTGAGCTGCAAGGTGTCGAACCAGACCCCCGAGGGGCTGTACTGGGGGCGCGTCCGCAGCCGCGACGGCGAGATCGTCTACCAGGCCACGGGCACCTTCCCCGACGCGAAGCTGGCGTTTCGGCCCGAGCTGTGCAACCACTGCGAATCTCCCGCCTGCCTGGCCAAATGCCCGGCGGGCGCGATCGAGAAGCGCGAGGACGGCGCCGTGGTGGTGAACGAGGAGGCGTGCATCGGATGCGGCACCTGCGCGGTGGCCTGCCCCTACGAGATACCGCAGGTGGACGAGGCGGCCAAGAAGGCGTCGAAGTGCACCCTGTGCCACGAGCGCATAGCCGTGGGCGAGCAGCCCTGGTGCGTGCTGTCGTGCCCCGGCAAGGCGCGCATCTTCGGCGACCTGGGCGACCCCGCAAGCGACGTATCGAAGTACATCGCCGAGAAGAAGGCCGTCCCCTTCCACGAGGAGTTCGGAACCGGCCCCTCGGTGTACTACGTGATGTGACGTTGCCAACCCTCCCTCCCTTGGAAGCCCGCCTCGGCGGGCTTCCTGCTTTTCGGGGGACAGCGAGCGGGGGCCGAGCGCTAGAAGCGAACCGCCCGCTTGGCGACGAGCAGCGCGAACGCGCTTGCGATGGCGAAGGCGGCCTGCCCGGCGAAGACGAACTCCGGGGTCGCAGCCACGGCGAACAGCCAGCCGAAGAGCGTCGAGGCGCAGGCGATGCCGAGGTCAACGACGTTCTGCTGCACGGCGAGAGCCGATGCGCGGAACCGCTCGTCCACGCGCGCGGATATGGTGGAGAGCACGACGATGGTCGACCCGGACGAGCCCAGGCCGGCGACGAGACCCGCCGCGAGCAGGATGGACGGGACGGACTGCACGAACGCGATCAGCCCGATGCCCGCCCCCATGCAGCCGAGCGTGCCCGCCAGCAGTATCCGCCGATCGCACCGATCGGCGGCCCAGCCGGCAAGCGGGTTGGCGATGAGGCCGCCCAAGCTGAAGCACGAGAAGAACAGTCCCGCGTTGATGGGGGATCCGATCCCCTCGACGAACGTCACGACGAAGTTCATCGACAGGCCGTACCCGAGCGAGACGACCGCCGTGACGCAGAGCAGCACCGGAAGGTTCCCCTGCCCCGACGCGAAGGCCCCGCGCAGCTTCCCCGCCGTTCCTGGGGATTCCCCGCTGGCGCGCTCGGCCGCCCTTCCTGCCGCCGAGCCTCCGTCCGAAGGCGCGAAGCACAGCGATAGCACGAGCGCCATAGCGGCAAGGCCCGCCAGCGCCAGGAAACAGGCCGCATACCCTCGCTCGCCCACCAGCATGAGCGCGGCGAGCGGCCCGACCAGGAGCGACGCGGCTGTGGCGAAGCGGTAGGCCCCGATGAACAGGCCGCTTTTGCCCTGGGGCGCGATGGAGGCCACGGCGGCCACGGCGCAGGGCCAGAATGCCGAAAGTCCGACCGCCTGCACGCATCGCACCAGCAGGATCTGCCAGAACGCCGTGCAGAACACGAGCATCACGCTCGATACGACGAACGAGGCGGCGCCGACAACCATGACGAAGCGGGTTCCGCGACGATCGGCCAGCGGGCCGAAGTAGAAGCGCATGAGCACCGCCACCAGGAGGAACACCGTCCCCTGCAGGCCTGCCTCCACCATCGTCGAGCCGATATCCAGCGAATAGGAAGGCAGCAACGTCATGAGGACGTTGTTGCAGCCGTACATCGAGAACCCCGCGAGCGAGATCCCGACGAGCGGGAGCACCCCTTTACGGACGCGCGTGCGTCCTTCCTCGTCCAATCGTCGCGCATGCGCCATCTTCAACACCCCCGTATCCCCTTGGCACCAGAGTATATCCGCGCGACGCGGGCCGGTCTGCCCAATAGTGTGCACACGCGGGAAAAGAAGATGTCAGTCGCCCGACTCGAGCTTCGTGACGCTTTCCAGCCGATCCATGTCGAGGATCTCGATGCTGTTGCGCCGCTTCGCCACGATGCCCTGCTCCTGAAGGCGCGAGATCGACGACGTGACGGAGTTCCTGCTGATGCCGAGGATGTTCGCAATGTCGCCGTTGCCGTACTTCACGATGATGGGCGCAGTCACATCGTCCGACCCGCCGGCGGCGCGCGAGCCCAGCTCGTCGCGACCGAGGCTGAGCAGCAGCATGGGCACCCGCTGGGCGCTTGCGTAGAAGGCCGACGAGACCGATTCGTTCGTCAGCGTCGAGATGAGGTTGTACAGGTACTTCACGATCATATCGGCGAAATCCGGGCAGGTGTGCAGCGCTTTGAAGAACGATTCCTTCGGGATGGCGACGAGGTCGCTGTCGACGCACGCGCTGGCCGTGGCGATGGGCACGCACGTGTCGCTCAGTATCTGGAAGCCGAAGAAATCGCCCTTCTTGCAGAAGTACAGCGTCTTCTTGCGACCGTCGCGCTCGAGCTTGTAGATCTCCACCATGCCCTCCGCCACGAAATGCGCGGTCCTATGGGGCTCCTCGCCCCATCCGAACAGAACGCCCTTCGGCACATGGCGCTCGTAGTAGTCGACGCCCGCCTTCTGCAGCATGCCGACTAGCTCGTCCCTCCCCGGAAGCTCCGACGAGATCTCTCCCCTGTCAGGCCAGAACATGGTTGCCCCCTCCCCCAAACTTCGCCCTGCACGCCCAAGCATAGCACAGCGATATGTGAGACAAAGGGAGACGAAGGGACGGGGCAATCGTCTCATCCAAGTGCATCTTCGCTCCAAAAACACGCCTCATGTGCTGAGGCGTGTTTTTGGAGCGAAGATTGCAGCGACTGGTGTTTCACGTGAAACGTCGGGGCTTTCAGAGCGTCTCAATCCAGAGGAATCGCGGAAAAGCGGGCTCGCGGCTAGCACTCTGAGCAAAAGAGTGCTAATTTCTTCGGGTATGGTTTTTCAGGCGCTGCGTTTCGCGGGCAGGCTCTTCGCCCCTCGGAAGGCGGCGCTCCGCGCGGCGATGGCGAAGCGCCGCGACATTTGCGAGGAAGGAAGAGACGTGCCCAAAGATCTTGCTTTCGATAACGAAACCCGCGCGAAGCTGGCGGCCGGCGTGAACAAGCTGGCCGAGGCGGTGCGGGTGACCATCGGCCCCAAGGGCCGCTACGTTGCCATGGAGAAGCAGCACGAGAAGCCCAGTCTGTCCAACGACGGCGCCACCGTGGCCGCCAACGTCGACCTGGAGGATCCCATCGAGAACATGGGCATGAAGATCGTCCGCGAGGCCGCCATCGCGGCCAACAACGACGCGGGCGACGGCACCACCACGGCCACCATCCTGGCCGACGCGCTGGTGAGCGAGGGCGTGAAGTGCGTTATGTCAGGCTCCGACCCCCTGGCGCTGCGCCGCGGCATCCAGAAGGCAGCCGACGTGGTGGCCGGCGAGGTGCTCAAGAACGCCGTCGAGGTGTCCACGCGCGAGCAGATCGCCGAGATCGCCACAGTCTCGGCCGGCGACCGCGAGATCGGCGAGAAGATCGGCGAGGCGCTGGAGGCCGTCGGCCGCGACGGCATCGTGTCGGTCGAGAAGTCGCAGACGTTCGGCATCGAGGTGAAGGTGCTCAAGGGCATGATGTTCGACAACGGCTTCATCTCGCCGCACATGGCCGATGATCCGGGCCGCATGGAAGGCGAGCTGACGGAGCCCTACATCCTGATGACCGACCAGCGCCTGGCCGACAACTTCACCGACGTCGTGCCCGTGCTCGAAGAGGTCATGAAATCCGGCCACCCGCTGCTCATCGCCGCCGACGACGTGCGCGGCGAGTCGCTGAACGCGCTGCTCACGAACCGCCGCCGCGGCACGCTCAACAGCGTCGCCGTGAAAGCGCCGTCCCTGGGCGACCGCCGCAAGGCGGAGCTGGAGGATCTGGCCATCCTCACCGGCGGCGAGGTTATCACGCCCGACCGCGGCCTCACTTTGGCCGACGCCCAGAAGAGCATGCTCGGGCGCGCCGCCAGCGTGCAGATTTTCAAGGATCGGACCATCGTCATCGGCGGCAAAGGCAAGAAGGAGGCCGTCGAGCAGCGCTGTAACCAGCTGCGCGCCCAGATCGAGCAGACGAAAGTGAAGTACGACCAGGACGTGCTGCGCGAGCGCTTGGCCAAGCTTTCCGGCGGCATCGCGGTGATGAACGTGGGCGCCGCCACCGAGACCGAGATGAACGAGATCCGCAGCCGCATCCAGGACGCGCTCCTGGCGACGCGCTCGGCCGCCGAGCAGGGCCTCGTGGCCGGCGGCGGCGTGGCGCTCGTGCAGGCCGCAGCCGCGCTCGACGGCGTGACCTGCGACGAAGCGGACGAGCAGCTGGGCGTGGACATCCTGCGCAAGGCCCTGGAGGCTCCGGCGCGCGCCATCGCCGACAACGGGGGCTTCGAGGGTAAGCTCGTGGTGGAGAAGATCAAGACGCTGCCGCTGGGCGAGGGCCTGGACAGCAAGTCCGGCGAGTACGGCGACATGATCTCGCGCGGCATCGCCGACCCCGCGAAGGTGACCACGACCGCGTTGCACTCCGCCGCGTCCGTGGCGTCGCTCATCCTCATCACGAACGCCTCCGTGAGCGAACTCGTCCCCGAGGAGAAGTAACCCGCCGGACAACCGCCCGCCCCAAGCCCCCTCGCCCCTGCCAATCCCCCAAGCCCCCTCGCCCCTGCCAATCGCAGCGGACGAGGGGGCTTTGTAGTTTAGGACTCGTTAGCGCCAAACAAAAAGGTCGGAAGCCATTTGAGCTTCCGACCTGCTAGTTTCTGGTCGCGGGGGCTGGATTTGAACCAACGACCTCCGGGTTATGAGCCCGGCGAGCTACCAGACTGCTCCACCCCGCAACGTAGGTTGCGCCTACCCTTCCTGCCCGAAGTACCTTCAAACAGGAAAAGCGGCAAGAAAGAATATTACCTTCGCGGAGTCCTGGGCGCAAGATAAAACTTTGCTTTCACAGAATCATCACGTCGGTCCGGAGGGCGATCCGGGGGTTCCGCCTCCCCGCTCCTTTGCCTCGCTCCAGGCGGCGAGGGCGGGCGGGACGAGGAGGGCGGTCGAGGCGGCCAGCAGAGCGAGGTCGCGCAGGTCGCCGGTGACGTAGGTGGCTTGCGCGGCACCGGCCAGCATGAGCGGACCCGCGTAGAAAACGTTGAACAGGCCGTGCAGCCCCGCAATCGCCCACAGGCTGCGCGTGCGCACGAAGAGCCCCGCCATGAACAGGCCGAACAGCGTCGCTTGCAGCGGCTTGAGCACGGTTTGGGCCCAGGCTACGGCCGACCCGGCCGCAACCGCATCGGCTATCGGCACGTGCAGTGCGCCGAACAGCAGCGACGAGACGAGCGCCGCCTTCAGCAGCCCGCGCCGACCGCCACCGAAGGCGGGCACGAGCGCGGCGAGCGCCGCCACGCGGAAGACCCCTTCCTCGAACACGCCGGTGAACAGGCACGAAAGCACGACCTCGAGCACCTGCGGCACGGAAGCCGAACCGTCGCGCCCCATACCCGCAACCGACGCGAGCCCGCAGGCGAGCCCCACCGCCAGCACGTAGGCCGGCCATCCGAGGCTGCCGCGCATCCCCCGCCACGCGAGCGCCGGCCGATCCGCCAGCGCCGCGGCGCCGACGCCTACCGCCGCCAACAGCACCCCTTGTACGAGCAGGTCGCCGGACACGAGTTGGAAGCACGCGACCGAAAGCACAAGCGATCCGGCGAGAACCGCCGCAGTCTTCGCCTCCTCTTTCATGCCGCGCCACCTCCCGCCTTCGCCTTCCCGTGCAGTATACTGGAACGCCATGGCAACGACGACAGGCATATCGGCAACCGCACCTCCCCGAGGCGGGCTCTCGTCGTTCGCGCTCAAAGCCGTGGCCATCATCGGCATGACGTTCAACCACGGCTGCTACATCTTCTACCCCTACCTGCCCGTCGAGGCGCTGTCCGTCCTGTTCGGCCTGGGGGGCGCCACGTTCCCTATTATGGCGTTTCTGCTGGTGGAAGGCTACGTCCACACCTCCAATGTCAGGCGCTACGCCCTGCGGCTGCTCGTGTTCGCGCTCATCGCCGAGGTGCCGTTCTGGCTCTTCTTGTCGCATGAGGGCAACGTGCTGTTCACCTTGCTCCTCAGCCTCGCGGCGCTCTACCTGTACGACCGCCTGGAGAATCGCGCGCTGTTTTGGCTGGCCTTCGCCGCCCTCACCGCCGCGAGCGCGGTGTGCGACTGGGGAATCCTCGGGCCGATCATGGTCCTCATGATGCGCGTCCTGCCCGGCCGCCGCGAGCGCATCGTCCTGCCCATCCTCCTGCCCATCGTGAGCTCCGGGCTGCCCTACGCCTTGCAGCTCTTCGCCACGCTCGACCTGGTGAACCTGCCGTTCGCCCTGTACGGCCTGGTGGGATGCACGCTGGCCATCCCTCTTCTGCTCGCGTACAACGGCGCGCGCGGCCGCTCGATGAAGTGGTTCTTCTACGCGTACTACCCGCTGCACATCCTGGTGCTCGGGCTGGCGAAGGGGCTGCTTCTGGGCGATTGGACGCTCGGGTACTGAGGATGCCTACCAGTCGGCGCCGAGGATGACGAGGAGGTCGCCGTCGAAGGCGTACGAGCCGTCGTTGAGCACGAGCCTGCCCGCGCCGAGCGCGTCCGCCACCTGCTGCGCGGCGGCCGCCTGGCCCTCCGTGCCGTACACGACGAGCGTCTCCGCGTAATCGAAGCTATCGGCGTTGCCGGACTCCACCGTGTAGCCAAGGGCCTCGATGGACTCGGCCGCCACCGAGCCCGCGCCCGCCACCCCGTTGCCGTTGAGCACGGACACGAGGCCCGGCTGCGCAGACGCCTTCGCCCCGGTCGCGCCCGAGCCGCCCGAGCCCGATTGCTGACCGCCCGTGGTGGCCAGCACCGTGTTCGATCCCGCATCGACGATGTCCTGCTCGGTAGGCGGAAGCCCCTGGTCGACGCGGGCCATCATCTTCTTCCACGCCTGGACGTCGGTGATCTCGTACCAGATATCGTTGATGTACTGCGATTCCGTAGGCTCCATGGCCGAGTAGATGTCGGTGGAGGGGTCGAGCCCCTGCAAGGCCTGCGCGAGGCCAACGATATCGGTGATCTCGAGATCGGTGGTGACGTACTGGGAAAGCGCCTGCACCGTGCCGGCCATGGTGGCCACGTCGGCCGCGAGCACCTTCTTGGCGATGGCCGCCAGGACGAGGCGCTGGTTGGCGGCGCGATAGGAGTCGCCGTCGCCGAACTCGTCGTAGGCGTGGCGCGCGCGGCACAGGATGAGCGCCTGGTCGCCGTCGAGCGTTTGGAGGCCGGCGTCCACGTGCCCCCCGGCGTCCGCGTCGTCGATGGTCATGGGAACGTCCACCTCCACGCCGCCTAGCGCGTCGACGACGTCCTTGAACCCGTCGAAGTTGATCTCGGCGTAATGCGAGATGGGCACGCCGGCCAGCTTGGATACCGTCTCCACCGTCATGGCGGGGCCGCCGATGGCATGCGCGGCGTTGAGCTTGTTCTGCCCGTACTCGCCCATGTCGACGAGCGTGTCGCGGTGCAGCGACACCATGGTCACCTTCTTGTCCACCGGGTCGATGCGCGTGAGGATGATGCTGTCGCTGCGGAACTGGTCGCCGGCGTACTCGGCCGATGCGGCGCGGTCGTCCGACCCGTCGGTGCCCATGAGCAGCAGGTAGAACGGCTCTCTGGCCAGGTCCGTGTCCACGAGCGCGGCGCGCAGATCGTCGTCCACGCCTTCGTGCAGGTTGCCGGACAGGGTGGAGTAGTAGGCGAAGGCCGCTCCCGCCCCGCCCAGCACGAGAACCGCGATGACGGCGAGAGCGATGAGCATGGTGCGGCGGCGGCGCTGCCTGCGCGCATGCACGTACTCGGCGCGCGAGATGCGCCGCGGCGTGGGAGTCTGGCTGGGGGGCGTCGCATACCTGGCGCGCGAATCGACCGGCATGCGGCCGGCGTCGGCGGGCGTGCGGCGAGCGCGCGAGGGGTTGCTGCGTCGGTTGTCCATACGGCCATGGTGCCAGTCGCACGGCAGCGGCGCAAGCGCCCCCACGTCTTCCCTAAGAAATGCCCATAGGGCGTGACAGAGGGACGGGGAGGTGCGGACTCTAAGTTGGAGAAAAGGAGTTCGCATGTTCTCGCTTGAAGAGAAGATAAAAGCCGTTAACCTCGTGAGGGACGAAGGCATGAGCTACCGGTCCGCCGCCCGGTCCTGCGGCGCCTCCCACGAGACCGTGAGGCGCTGGCGCCTCCAGCTCGAGGGAGGCCGCGGGGAGGGCCTCGGCGCGGCCGGGAAGCCCCGAGCCCGGAAGGAGGCCCCCGTGCCCGACCTGGACAACCTGCCCGACGACCCCGAGGAGCTCAAGCGGATCATCTTCGACCTGCGCTTCGAGATGGACCTCAAGCAGGCGGTCGTGGACATACTAAAAAAAGACCCCGGCGCCGACCCGAGGACGCTCCCGAACAGGGAGAAGGCCCTTCTGGCAGGCGCCCTGCGGAGAACGTATTCGATTGGATGGACGCTGTCGTCGCTTCGTCTCGCACCAGCCACCTTCTACTACCACGCGAAGAGGGCCGGGGAGGACCCGGAGGCGGAGCTGCGGCCGAGGGTGGTCGAGGCGTGCCTGGAGAACCCGGGGTGGGGGTACCGCAGGATCAAGGCGGCCCTCGCCTCTGACGCGGAGAGGCCGCTGAACGCGTCGGAGAAGCGGGTGCGCCGCGTCATGGCCGAGGAGGGCCTGCAGCCCGACAGGCGCCGGAGGGGCTCCCGCTACAGCTCCTACTCGGCCAGGGCCGACGCCTCCGACCTGCCCAACGTCCCCTTGCGCGAGGACGGCGGCCACGACTTCTCGGCTCCCGCGCCGAACCGCCTGTGGCTCACCGACGTGACCGAGTTCGCGCTGCCGAGCGGGGAGAAGGCGTACCTCTCGCCGGTCCTCGACTGCTTCGACGGCATGCTCGCGGGGTGGGCGGCCTCGGCGAGCCCCGCCTCGGAGGCCCTCGTCGACCCCTCGCTCGAGCGGGCGTGCCGGCTGCTCGGCCCGGGCGGCGGGTGCACGGTCCACTCCGACAGGGGCGGGCACTACCATGCGAAGAGCTGGATCCGGATCTGCGAGGAGAACGGCCTGGCCCGCTCGATGTCGAGGAAGGCCTGCCCGCCGGACAACGCGCGGATGGAGGGGTTCTTCGGCAGGCTCAAGATGGAGTTCTTCGACACGCGGGACTGGACGGGGGCCTCCGCGGAGGATTTCATCGGGGAGCTCGACGCGTGGCTTCTGCGCTACAATGAGTCCAGGCCCAAGCTCTCGCTCGGATGGATGAGCCCCGTGCAGTACAGGAGGAGCCTGGGGCTCGCCGCCTGAGGCCGGGGCGTCTACAAGAAATCGTCCGCACCTCCCGGGGTAATCGTCACTCTGTCACGCCCCTCCCTACGCTTTCACGTTGAAGCGTTTGCAGAGGGCCTCGTTCGCCGCGAGTTCCACGGCGTCGTCGAGGGGCGCGAGGGCGGCGGGCTCTCCCTGCGTGCGAGCCGCGTTGCGTTCGAGGGCGCGGCAGAGCAGCTCGTCGGCCACTTCGGGGTTCTTCGCCAGCAGCGGCCCGTGCAGGTAGGTGCCCACCAGGTTCTTGAACAGCACGCCGTCCTTCTTGTCCGCGTCGTTGTTGCCGTGCCCCGTCGCCGAGGCCACCTCGCCGAACGCCTCGACGCCCGCGCCGAGGTGCGTGCGGCCGGCGTGGTTCTCGTAGCCCACCACGGGACGCGTCGCCAAGGGCGAGCTCAGCACGATGTTGTCGATCAGCCGGTCGGCCGAGCCGCCAGCGGCGCGCTCGGTGGTCATGTCCACGATGCCGAGGCCCTTCACCACCTCGTCGCCGAGCAGCCACTCGTGCCCGAGGATCTGGTAGCCGCCGCAGATGGCCAGAAGCACGCCGCCGTCCTCGACGTAGGCGCGCAAGTCGTCGCGCATGCGCATGAGCTCGCCCGACGCGAGGCGCTGCTCGCGGTCGGGACCGCCGCCGAGCACCACCAGGTCCACGCCGGAAAGGTCGACGGACTCGCCGTGGTTGACGCGGCGCACCTCCACGGGGATGCCGCGCCAGCGCAGACGCTGCGCGAGGACGCGCACGTTGCCGCCGTCGCCGTAGAGGTTCAGCAGGTCGGGGAACAGATGCGCGATCACCAGCGGCGACGCGGCGCCCGGAGCCGGCGGCTCGATGGGTCCGCGCATCTCGGCAGGCGCGCCGGAGCCCGACGCCGCCGCGGCCGTCCCCTCGCCCGCCCGCGCGTCGAGCACGGCCTTAACCACCGGCAGGGCCGTGTAGTTGGCGATGAAGTAGGCGTTCGCCTCCTTCGGCAGGCCGGCGATGCGCGCCAGCAGCTCGTCGGTGCCGTCCACCACCTCCGACACGATGCCGGCGTACTTGAGGCGCACCTGCACGTCGTTGCCGCGGATGCCGCCGGCGAACACGGCCATCGGGCCGCCCTCGGCCAGCTCCTCGAAATCGATGTCCCACAGCCACGACACGTCGCGGCCGTCGCCCTCCTTGTCGTTCACGAAGAACGCGACCGCCTTGGGATTCGGATCCTGCGCGACGATCTTGAGGTTCTGATTGAAGCCGGTGGGGTTCTTGGCCAGGTTGAGCAGGATGCGCCGGCCGTCGATGTCGAAGGTCTGCAGCCGGCCGTTCTGCGGGTCGAACGCGTCCACGGCCTGGCGCACCGCGTCGGCAGGGCAGCCCGCCAAATCGGCCGCAACCGCCGTGGCCAGCAGGTTGTACACCATGTACGCGCCGTTGTACGGGGCCTCTATCTCGAAGGCGTCCGCGCCGTCCTCCGCGCGCCGCACGCGAAACGCGAGGCCGTCGGCGCCCAGGCGCACTCCCTCGCCCGCAAAGGCCAGCGCGGGCCGCTCGAAGCCGCAGTCCGGGCAGCGGTACGCGCCCAGCTGGCCGTACTGGCGGTAATCGTACTCCAGCATGGCAGAGCATTGCTGGCACATCTGCGCGTCGGCCACGGTGTTCTGCGGCAGCCCCATGTCCTCGGCCAGGCCGAAGGGAACGGAGCGGTTCGCCGCGCGCGCGGCGATGGCGGCGCACAGCGGGTCGTCGGCGTTGTACACCAGCACGGTGCCCGGCGACTTCGCCAAGGCGCCTGCGATGCTGTCCTGGATGCGGTCGATCTCGCCCACGCGATCCAGCTGGTCGCGGAACAGGTTGAGCAGCACCACGTAGCTGGCCTGCATCTGCGGCAGGATCTTCGCCAGCCACAGCTCGTCGCTCTCGAACACGCCCCAATCCGACGGCTTCGCGTGCAGCAGCGCCGTGGCCACGCCGGAGTCGAGGTTGGCGCCCGTGCGGTTGCACACGACGCGCTGGCCCGCGCGCTCGAGGATGTCGGCCAGAAGGTTGGTCACCGTGGTCTTGCCGTTCGTGCCCACCACCAAAAACGAGCCCGCCTGAAGCTTCGGGGCCAGGTCGGCGATGAGGCGCGGGTCGAGGTAAAGCGCCATCTTGCCGGGAAAGTTCGCGGCGGGGCGGTGGAACACGTTCTTCAGCCCCCAGGTTGAGACGGCGCTGACGGCGCGTGCGGCGGCGAACTGAATGCCCATAGGTTCGTTCCTTTCGATCACATGGTGCCACCAGTATAGCCGTTTGCCCTGCGCGCCTACGGCCCCTGCCACGTTGCGCGCCCCGCCCCTCCATACAAACTTCAGCAAGCGGCGCCGCTGCGGCCCTCGCGGCCGACCCGCCGTTCAAGCCGGCCGCTGAATCAACCGCCGGTGAAGATGCTCGCCGTGATGTAGTTTTGATGGCATCACGTGGTATGGTAGTTCAGATGTGCACTGTGCCCGGCGCGCGACCCACGCACGAGGACGACCATGACATACGACCGCTCCCATAATCGAACCAGCGCAACGCGTCCGTATCGCGATGCCCCGCAGCGTTCTGATCGCGGGACGAGTCGCGTCGAAGGCCGCCCGCCTGCGACGTCCCCGCGCCCTTCCCGCACGCCGCGCGAAGCGTACGGCAGGCAGTCGGCGTATCCGGCCCGACAGAGCTCCTACCGCCGTCCCCCCTACGAAACCGAACGCCTCTCGTCGCGAGGCGGCGGCTACGTGCCCTACGGCAGCCGACCGCGCACCGCGCCCCCTCAGCCGAAACGGCCGCGGCGCAAGCTCGCGGGCATCCTCGTCTGCTCGGCGATCGTGCTCGCCTTCGCGAGCGTCATCGCCTTCGCCGTGCAGAGTCTGCCCATCTCCATCACCTTCAACGGGCAGGCGCTCGAAGTGCCCGGCGAGCGGACGCTCGCCGACGCCATAAAGACGAGCGGGATCCAGCCCGCGCCGGGCGACCTCGTGGCCGTGGACGGCAGCGTGATCGAGGCAGGCAAGGGCGAGCCCTTCCACGCCACCGTCAACGGCGAGCCGGCGAGCGATCTTACGCGCAAGCTCGCGAAGGGCGACGTCGTGGAAGTGGGCGACGGCGGCCCCATCGAGGAGCCCTCCGACGTCTCGGAGCAGGCCGTTCCCTTCGTCATCGAGACGGAGGGCAACGGAGCCATCCATCTGCTCGAAGGCGAGGGGGCCGAGGGCCTCGTGCAGACCAAGACCGGGCACATCTCCGGCATCACCGCCGACCAGACCGTGCGCGAGCCGCAGAACATCACGCGGCGCAACGTGAGCCCCCAGGTGGGCGACGACAAGGTGATCGCGCTCACGTTCGACGACGGCCCGTGGCCCGACACCACCGCGCAGGTGCTCGACGTGCTGAAGGAGCACGGCGCCAAGGCGACGTTCTTCACCGTGGGCAACCGCATCGACGGCGAGGGCATCGACCTGGTGAAACGCGCCGCAGCCGAAGGGCATCAGATATGCACGCACTCGTTCAGCCATGCCTCGGGGACGGGGCAGGGCGTGAACCTGGGCTACATGTCGCCCGAGGAGCAGACCGCGGAGATCGAGCAGGGCTACGCCGCCATCCAGAACGCCACCGGCGCTGAGGCGAGCCGCGTCATCCGGACGCCCGGCGGCAACTACGGCGAGGAGGTCATGCGCGCTATCGGCCCGCTGATCAGCGTCGAGATCGGGTGGAACATCGACTCCCAGGATTGGCAGAAGCCGGGCGCGGGCGCCATCGTCAACCAGATAGAGGCCGCCTGGCCGGGGGCCATCGTCCTCATGCACGACGGCGGCGGCGACCGCACCCAGACGGTCGAGGCGCTCAGGAAGGCGTTGCCGCGGCTCAAGGAGCAGGGCTACCGGTTCGTGACCGTTGACGAGCTCATGGCGTACCCGCTGGCCTAGCCGACGCGCCGCTCGCCGTCCAGGGTCAACCGCTCGCTTCTGTCGCGGGCGCATTGACAAACCTCGCCGAAAATCCCTGTCCACGACGCCGCCAACTTGCTATAGTTCAAACGAGGTCGTGCGGAGGCGCGGCTTTTTTGAGGACGATATTCGGGAAATTGGGACTCTGCGGGCGCTGGAGAAGCCGCCTGCGTGAGGCGGTGTTTTCATGGACGTGAGCCAAATCGTATCCATCGCGGTCTTCGTCGTGGTCATGGTGGCCATCATGACGGAGAAGCTGCACCGGTCGCTTGCGGCCATCGTGGGCGCCATGCTGGTGCTGGCGCTGCACATCCTGCCGTTCGACGCGGCTATGGAGCACATCGACTTCAACACGCTCGGCGTGCTCTTGGGCATGATGCTGTTCGTGTCGGTGGTGAAGCTCTCCGGCATGTTCGAGTTTCTGGCCATCAAGGCAGCGCGGCTCGCCAAGGGCGACCCATGGAAGGTCATGCTGCTGTTCGTGCTGCTCACCGCCGTGCTTTCGGCGTTCTTGGACAACGTGACCACCGTGCTGCTCATCGGACCGATGACGCTCACCGTGTGCAAGCTGCTCGATGTGAACCCCATCCCGTTCTTCATGACCGAGATCCTCGCGTCCAACATCGGCGGCACGGCCACGCTCATCGGCGACCCGCCCAACATCATGATCGGCTCGGCCGCCGGGTTCACGTTCTTCGACTTCATCCTGTACGACGCGCCGGCCGTCGTGGTCATCCTGGCCGCGGTGCTGGGGGTGTTCTACCTGATGTACGGCCGGAAGATGCAGGTGAACGAGGAGCATCGCGCGCGCCTCATGGAGCTTGACGAGCACGCGATGATCAAGAGCAAGCGGCTGCTCAAGCAGAGCTACGTCATGATCGGCCTGGTGGTGGTGGGCTTCATGGCCCACGGCGCGCTCGGCCTTGAGTCCAGCGTCATCGCGCTCGGCGCGGCTGGCATCATCATGCTGATCTCGGGCGAGAGCATCGAGGAGGCGCTCGCCAACGTGGAGTGGACCACGCTCGCGTTCTTCGCCGGCCTGTTCGTCATCGTGGGCGCCATGGCCGAGACGGGCGTCATCGAGATGCTGGCGCACGCGCTCATCGACGCGACGGGCGGCAACGTGTTCATCACCATGCTCGTGCTGCTGGTGGGCTCGGCCGTCATCTCCAGCTTCCTGGACAACATCCCGTTCGTGGCCACGATGATCCCCATCCTCTTGGCCATGGAATCCACCGGCATGGACGTGACGCCTCTGTGGTGGGCCGTGTCGCTGGGCGCGTGCCTGGGCGGCAACGGCACGCTCATCGGCGCGAGCGCCAACGTGGTGCTGTCCGACATCAGCAAGAAGAACGGCTACGAGATCACGTTCGTGCAGTTCCTGAAGACGGGCTTTCCCATCATGCTGCTGACCGTGGTGATAGCGGGGCTCTACCTGGTGGTGCGGTTCCCGCCGATGTAGGGTTTTCGGCAGAAACCACTGGTGGACCCCTTGCGAGGCCCGGAAGCTTTCGCTATACTTCATTTTCGCGCTTCGCAAGAGGCCGTGACGCCAACGTGGCTCAGCTGGTAGAGCAACGCACTCGTAATGCGTAGGTCAGCGGTTCGAATCCGCTCGTTGGCTCCAGAAAATGTGCAGGTCATCGGGGTAAAACCCGGTGGCCTGTTTCTGTTTTGAGCTTTGAATATTCCAGTTTGGCGAATGGGAGGATGGATATGGGAGCAGCGAAGCATGGCGAGGCAGGGCGCTACCTTCTCACATCCTTCGACGCGGACGAGCGCGCCACCGACAGGCGCGGCCTGTCAGCGCGCGACGACGCCGAGGCGCTTGAGCAGGCCGAACGCGCCCGCTGGGAGCACGAAGCCGCAGGAGAGAGCCGCCTGCTCGTGCTGGAGCGCGCGGACGGCGGTGAGCGCGCCGTCGTGGCCCGCCTCGGCTCGCGCCGCTTCGAGGGCGTCCGCGAGGTGCCGGAAGGGCTGGGCACGCCGCTTGACTAGCCGCCGTCGGCGGATATCGGCGCGCCGCGGCCCCCAAGCCTTGCGCGGTGGCCGGATCGCCTGCGAAAGCTGTGGACAGAATCGGCCTTCGGGACTGATTTTTCGCGCATCCCACGGCCGCAGACGAAAGAAACCCCTGGTCGCAAATGCTTGCGCCAAGGATCACCCTTTCAAAATCAGTCCCGAAGGCCGATTTTGTCCATGATGATGCAAGTCATATATAAATTCGGACGCTCGTCCACCGAGCCGTCGTGTAAGGTGTAAAATAGTGGACGTCATTTTCCCCGTGCGAAGGGAACGCCCATGAAGATGTCGCCGCGAAGCCTCCTCGACCGCCTCGGGCACCTCGCGCTCGCCCTCGCGTTCGCCTGCGCCCTGCTGCCCCTGCCCGCCGCAGCTGAACCGGCGGAGGAGTCCCCCGCCACGGTCGAGGCCGACGAGACGACCGAGCCGGAAGCCGAACCCGCAGCGACCGAGGGGTCCGCAACCCCCGCGCCCGCAGCCGCCTCCCCCATCGTCATCCTGCACACCAACGACGTGCACTGCGGCGTCGACCAGGTGCTCGATGCGAACGGCAACCCCACGAGCATCGGCTACGCGGGCGTCTCGGCGGCCCTGAAGGCCGCGAAGGCGCAGTACGGCGACGACAACGTCACGCTCGTCGACGCCGGCGACGCCGTGCAGGGCAAGCCCATGGGCACGCTCTCGCAGGGCGCCTACCTCGTGGACATCATGAACCAGGTGGGCTACGACCTGGCCATCCCCGGCAACCACGAGTTCGACTACGGCATGGCCCAGCTGCGCGCGCTCGTCGGCCGCTCGAACGCCACGTACCTCGCCTGCAACTTCGACAACCTGGCCACCGGCAAGACGGAGTTCTCGCCCTACACCATTAAAACCTACGGCACCACGAAGGTGGCCTACGTGGGCATCGCCACGCCCGAGTCGCTGACCAAGTCGAACCCCGCTCACTTCAAAGACAAGAACGGCAACACCGTCTACAGCTTCTGCGAGGACGATTCGGGCCAGGCGCTCTACACCCGCGTGCAGCAGACCGTCGACGCGGCGCGCGCGGCCGGTGCCGATTACGTCGTGGCCCTCGGGCACCTGGGCGAGACGGGCGTCGCCACCCGCTGGCGCGCCGACACGGTTATCGCGAACACCACGGGCATCGACGTGTTCATCGACGGCCACTCCCACGAGCAGTACGAGCAGCGCATCGCCAACAAGAGCGGCCAGGAGGTGCCGCTCGCCCAAACCGGCACGCAGCTGCAAACATACGGCCAGGTGGTCATCGACCCCGCCACGGGCTCCATCACGACGAGCCTGGTGAAGCCGCCCGTGGCGCAGGACGCCGACACCGCCGCCTTCGTCAAGCAGATCGAGGACGAGCTGAACAAGACGCTCGGCAAGGTGGTGGCGCGCACCGAGGTCAAGCTCGTAGCCGTGGAGAACGACGCGCGGAAGAACTGGGCCGTGCGCATGCACGAGACCAACTTGGGCGACCTCACCGCCGACGCCATGCGGGTGGCGCTCGGCGCCGACATCGGCTTCTCGAACGGCGGCGGCATCCGCTCCGACGTGCCCGTGGGCGACATCACCTACGGCAACGCCATCGGCGTGCTGCCGTTCGGGAACGCGCTGTGCAAGGTGGAGGCCTCCGGGCAGACCATCATCGACGCGCTGGAGATGGGCGCGCGCCTGTATCCCCAGCCCAACGGCGGGTTCCTGCAAACCTCGGGGCTCACCTACGAGATTCGCTCCGACATACCCACGCCGGTGAAGCTGAACGCCAAAAACGAGTTCGTGGGCATCGAGGGCGAGCGGCGCGTGCAGAACGTGCGCGTGAACGGCGAGCCCATCGACCTGGGCAGAACCTACACCGTGTCGGCCATCGCGTATCTGCTCAAAGACGGCGGCGACGGGTTCACCATGTTCAAGAACGCGAAGGTGATCGTGGCCGAGCAGGGCCTGGACTACGAGGCGCTCATCACCTACATCCAGGATAACCTGCACGGAGTGATAGCCGCCGACTCCATCTACGCGAACGAGGGCGGCGAGGGCCGCATCCTCGTGAAGAACGGCCCCGACCCGAAGCCCGTGCCGAAGCCCGACCCCAAGCCCGAGCCTACGCCCGCGCCCAACCCGAAGCCCCTCGCGCCCACCGGCGACCCGCTGACGGCGCAGACGGCGCTGGCGGGAGCGGCCGCGCTCTGCGCGCTCGCGGGGGCAGTGGGAGCGCGGCGCGCGATGCGGCGCGCACGGCCAACCGCGTCACGCAGGTAGAGGGCTACAGCGGGGATGCGGCCCTCTTTGTCATCCTGAGCGAGCGAAGCGAGTCGAAGGATCCCACGCGGCGTTAGCTGACAGTCTCACGGCTGGCGCCGCACGGGATCCTTCGACTACGCGGCTTCGCCGCTCCGCTCAGGATGACAACCTGAATGAGGCAATTACCCCGTCCCTTCGCCTCATTCCACGTGCTCGTAGCCGGTGTGGGGGCAGACGGCGTCCAGCAGCGTGCGGCCGCCTTTCTCGAATGTGAAGCGCGCGGGTATGGCGGGGCTTTCCCTGATCACGCGGCGCATCTCCCCCTGGTCGGGGGCCTGCAACCGGTGTCCCTCGTCGCCGCGCACCTCCACGCGCAGGCGCAGATCGCGCTGGACGAGGTCGATCACGCGTTCCGAGGCCTCCACGATGCGCACGCCCAGATACGTGGCCAGGCGGTACTCCTCGTTGTCGAGGCTCACCACCGCGATGCAGCCGGTGAAGCGGATGCCCAGCGGTATCTCCGCTATCGCCACCATCACCGAGGCGTCGCGGTCGAAGTCGACGCTCTGCACCCAGGTATAGCCGCGCGGGAAGCTGTGCCCGCGATCGCCCTCCATGTAGCCGACGGCGTTGCGGAAGCGATGCTCCTCGCCGTCGAGCTCCACCATGCCGTCCACGCGGTGGCGCATGCTGAACACGGTGTGCTTCGTCTCCATCGGCAGCAGCGAGAACGGCCCCATGATGTCGTAGCGCAGCGGCGTGAGCGCGCGATAGCGCAGGCGTCCCTCCAGGTCGATGCCGTCCTGGTGCACGTTGAGGTCCATGCCCTCGGGTGAGAAGAAGCTCTCGGAGATGCGGATGCCCGGCACGCCGCCGCGCGAGGGCCCCACCCGCTCGAACGCCTCGAGCGGGTACGCCAGGTAGCGCGCCTTCTGCGGTGTGACCACCTGGATGAACGCGTTGTCCTCCGCGCGCCCGGGGATGACCGCCAGAAAGTCGTCGCCCTGCTCCTGCTTCATGTACCAGCCTTCGTAGTACGGCTTCATCTCGCCCGCTCCTCGCGATTCGCTGCTTGCTCCGGACGTCGATCGTAGCAAGCGCCGCCCGCGCTACCAGGCAGCCGCCCCCAGCCGTCAACCGCCCGTTGGGCAACGGTGGCGAGCGCGGATGAAAAACCTCTTCTTTCACCGATTGATGCAACATCGTTTTCTCCATAAAGCGGCGCGGCGGGAAGGCCATACAATCACTCGAAGACCAACTGCACAAACCCATGCGGAAAGGATCGGTGGAGAACATGGCTCGATCGCGCTTCCTCAGCTTCGCATCCGCAGCGGCGCTCGGCATCGCGCTGCTCGTCCTCGGCGCGTGCGCCCCGTCCCCCGGCCAGGAGCAAGCGGAGCCCTTCGCCCCGGCCGAGACCACGCTGGACAAGTCCGGGCTGTACGCCCTGGGCGAAAGCGTCTCTGTCGGCGGCCTAGCCGACGAGGGCCAGGCCACGGCTTCAGACGAAGCGCTTTTCGTGCAGCTTGCCAGCATCATGAAGCTCGATACGTTGCCGGAAGGCGTCGAGAGCAGCGATTTCAGGGGCGGCTCGTTCGACGCCTCGTCGGCCGCCGCCATGAAGGAGCGCCTCGGCTTCGCGCCCGATGCCGAGGGCGGACTTCCCGAAGGCTACTCCTACGTGCTCGTCGAGGAGTCCGTGACGAACGCGACCGACGGAACCGTCACCTACGACGTGAGCCAAGGCCGGTTCGCGCTCAGGGGAGATGCGGGGGAGCTCGAAAACGTCGGCACCGACGATCCGCTTTGGCGCAGCGAATGGAGCGGGAGCAACCTCAAGCAATACTGGCAGGTGTCCCTCGAGGCGCGCGAGAGCGCGAGCGTGCAGCTTCTCTACGCGCTGCCGGACGACGCGATCGACGCCGCCGGGCTCGCGTACCTGGTCGATCCGGGCAACGCGAACGGCGAGGAGGGCTTCACGGGCCTCAAGGCGTTCGACGTGGCCGGCCAGATTCAAGGGTAGGGTGAGTCTCATGAAGGTGGAAGTGAAGGGCCTTGTGAAGACCATCAAGGGCGCGACCGTGCTCGACGGCATCGACCTCGCCCTGGAAGGCGGGCGCGTGTACGGCCTTCGCGGCAAGAACGGCTCGGGCAAGACCATGCTCATGCGGGCGATGGCCGGGCTCATCAGGCCCACGGCCGGCGAGGTCGTCATCGACGGGCACCCGCTCGCGCCGGGCGAGTTCCCGCCGAGCGTGGGCATCATGATCGAGAACCCCGCGTTCATCGGCAAGTACACGGGCTTTCGCAACCTGAAGTACCTGGCGGGCATCAGAAACGAGATCGACGACGCGAAGATCGAGCGCACGCTCGAGGAGGTGGGGCTCGACCCGCACGATAGGCGCACCTACAAGAAGTACAGCTTGGGGATGAAGCAGCGCCTCGGCATCGCGTGCGCCGTCATGGAGGACCCCGACCTGCTGCTGCTCGACGAACCGATCAACGCGCTTGACCCCGCCGGCGTTGAGATGGTGCAGCGGCTCGTCGCCCGGCAGAAGGAGCGGGGCGCCCTGGTTGTGGTCGCCTGCCACGACGCCGAGGAGCTCGACGATTTGGCGGATGTGATCTACCTCATGGCCGAGGGACGGATCGTCGGCTGCGAGGACGGCGGGGGCGATGCCGCATGAGGAAGACGCTGTCCATCGTCATCGCGACGGCCTGCATCGCCCTCGCCGTTCTGTGCGGGTTCCGGATCGCCCAGGTGAACGCCGCCTACCCCGAGCAGCATTCCCGCGCCTTCTCGATAGGCGAGGAGGCGACCTATGCCGGCCAGGACTCCTCGGGCGGGCAGGTCGAATACGGATCGATCCTGGTGAGAGCCGAGGGGTCTTCGCTGGTCGACTACGAAGGGCTGAAGGCGCTCGTGCCCGATCACATCGACTCGTTCATAGAGGACGGCACGTTCCGCGACATGAGGGCGCTATTCGTCGAGATCGAGATGAGAAATGCCTCCTCCGAGGTGAAGAAGGTGTACGTGCGGGACTTCTCGCCGCAATCGGGCGCGTGGACGAACGGCCTGTACGCCCCGCTGTACATGACCCTGAACGACGACCCTTCGACGATCATCGAGCTGGAGCCCGGCGAGAAGGCCAGCAGGACCCTCGTCTACCTCATGTACGACGGGCAGTTCAGCGGCGGCGGTTGGGAGCGCGTCAGCGAGCGGGAGTTCGAGCTCGTTTTGGCCCTGTATCCCGACAAATACCTCATCGAGCTGGGCGTTCCATCTGCGGGCGGCAGGGAAGGGAGCACGGTATGATCACGGTGGAGTTGAAGCGGGCGTTCGCGAACAAGCTGTTCGCCGCGGCTCTCGCCATAGGCGCCGCCCTCGCGCTCGCCCAGATCGTCACGGTCGTCGTGCCTTACGGCCTGGGCGAAGAGTGGGCGTTTTGGCGCGCGGGGTCGAAGGGTGCCTATCCCAACTCGCTCTTCGACTCGTGGATGGGCGCCACCCCCTTCTCCATTTGGTCGGTGCTGTACTTCTTCGTGCTGCCCCTGACGGCCTGCCTGCCGTACGCCGACAGCCTGTATGCCGACATGAGGAGCGGCTACGCCGCGAACGTCGTGAGCAGGGGCGGGGCCGGGCGGTACTTCCGGGCCAAGGCGATCGCAGTGCTTCTGACGGCGGGCACGGTGGGCGTGGCGCCCCAGCTGGCCAACCTGCTCGGCACAGCGCTGCTCGTGCCTATCCTTGCGCCCGAGCCGACGGCTGGAACGTTCTTCGTCTTCTCGGGTTCTCTGCTCGCGGATCTCTTCTACGCATCGCCTTGGCTCTACGTCGCGTTCTTCATGGCGCTCTGCTTCGCCGTGTGCGGCCTTGTGGCGTGCTCGTGCCTCGTGTTCTCGTACCTGGTCGCGAATCGGTTCATGGTGCTCGTGGCGCCGTTTCTGGCGTGCGCCATCGCCTTCCTCGTCCTCGGGGACTTGGCGGGGTATTCCCCGATCAACCTTCTGAATCCGGCGCAAACCCATGCCGTTGCGCTTCCGGTCGTCCTGATAGTCTACGGGGCGCTGGCGGCCTTCGAGGCGGCGTTCCTCACCTGGCGGTGCCGCCGCTTCGAGGCGCTGTAGGGAGCCGGCATGGAACGCAGAAGAGGAAAGCTCGGAACGTTCGCGCACCTGGCCCGCTACGATCTGGCCAGGGGCTTCTCTTCCAACGGGACGAGGCTCGTCGTGGCCTTCGTCTGCGTCATCGCGCTCGCGGCGATGTTCCTCTCGGCGCTCGACGCCGCAGCGGGGTACGCCAGGGCGATGGGCGCCGACGACTCCTCCGGCGGGTTCGGCTTCGTCGACGTGCTCGCGTACTTCTTCGCTGGCTCGGACTACTATCGGGCGGGCGGCAAGGTGCCGTTCGCGCTGCCCATCGGATGGCTGATTCAGCAGATCCTCATCGCCGTCCTCGTGGGGAGCTACGCCGTGCACGACCTTGGCGGGCAGGCGCCCCAGGTGCTCGTGCGGATCGGCGGAAGGTGGGCGTGGTGGCTGTCGAAGTGTTTGTGGACGGCCGCGACGGTGCTGGCTTTCTACGCGGCGGAAGCCTTCGTCGCGCTGGCCGCCGCAGCAGCGCTCGGAGGGTTGGGGGCGATGGGCGATGTCGAATCGGTCGCGGTGCTCGGCTTTTCCCTGTCGGGTTTGGACGGTGCCCGGCTCGCCCTGCTGCTGGTGCTGCCCGCCGCCCTGTCGCTTGCCCTGTCGCTTGCCCAAGTGGCGCTCTCGCTGGTCGCAGGCCCCTTCATGGCGTTCGTCGCCGTGGTCGCGTTTTTGGCGACGTCGGTGTACTTCGGCTCGCCGTTGCTCATCGGAGACTGTTCGATGATGGCTCGAAGCGCCTTCGTGCAGCAGGGCGGCGTGGACGCGGCGGCGGCTCTCGCGGCGTGCGCGGGCGTCGGCTCAGTCGCCGTAATCCTCGGAGGGCTAGCCTTTTCGCGCAGGGATCTGGCCGACAGGAAGGATTAAGCGACATGGGAGGACGAAGCAGGGGGCTGTACGCCAGGACGGCGGCACAATCGCTCAGGGCCGCGCCGATCGTGATGGCGGGCTGCATCGCCGCAGTGGCGGCCGCGGCATTCGCCGCCTGCGCGCAGCAGACCGCCTACCTCTCGGCGTACGATTTGACCCCCGGCTACCTCGACAGCCTCATATGGCTCTTCTCGTCGCACAAGGGCATCCCCCTGCTGTGGTGCGTCGCGCCGGCCGCGCTCATGGTGTGGCTCGTGGCTGCGGGCCGGCACCGGCGCGGGGCGGGCTGGGCCGTCCGCCACGGAAGCGTGCGCGAGCTGTGGGTCGAGGACGTTGCGGACGCCGTGGTCGGCGCGGCCGTGTTCGGCGCCGCCACGATGGCCTCGGCGTGCGCGGCCGCATGGGCCTTCTCGGGAGGCGCGGCGGCCGACTTCGGGCCCCACGGCGTCTTCGCCGCGGTGACCGAGCAGGTGCCGCCGGGGCCCTTGGACGTCGGAACCGTCACTGCGGCAAGCGCGGCGCTGTCCTTCCTCGTGCTCGCCGTGTTCGGCACCGCGTTCCAGCTCGGGAGGCTCTTGCTGAACGGCCCCGCCGTGCCGTTCGCTACGCTCGTCCTGCTGGGACTGCCGACGATTCACGGCCCGCAGGCGTTCCTCCTCGAGGCCGCCCGGCTGCTGGGCGTCCCCGTGGATCCCAACGGCGTCACGAACCCGCTTTCGCTGCCCTTCGAGGTGAGCTCGGTGTTCTACGGCTCGTGGCTGCCGGGCGCGGGCCACGGCTTCTGGCTGCAGGCGCTGCTCTTCGCCGTCCTGCTCGCCCTCGGCCTGCTGGCCGCGCCCCGCAAGGATCGCCTGCGCCCGTGACACCTCAAGCTAGCGGCCCTTCTCCACAAGCGCGAACAGCGCAGGCTCCCCTGCGAGGGACGCCCACGCTTCGGCATCGCTCGCGCTCGGCAGCTGCGTGAGATAGGCCCGATACATGGTCTCGAAGCCCTCCGCCGGCACCAACCCGTAAGCCTTCGCCGCGCTCGACCCGTCGGCAAACGTCGCCGTCGCGCCGATGGTCACGTTCGCGAGGCGCTTTGCGTCGCATTTCGCAAGCAGGGCCTCCATCGCGTCGGCATCCCCCGACTGGTAGCAGCGATCGAACTCGACCCTCTCCTCTTCGTCGAGCACGTAGTTGAGCCCGATCTCGCGAACGACCTGCCTTCCGTCATCGAAAGGCACGGTGAACGAGTTGGACGTCTCCTCCGCAACCTCGCCTTCGCTTCCCTGGCTGCTCTTCCAGCTCCCATAGGAGACGCCTTCGCCGTCGATGGAATACGCGACCGATTCCACGTTCTTGCCGGCGACGGACATGTCGAACGCGTAGTACCTGCTCACCGTCACCACGCTGAAATCCACTGCGTCGCTTGCCGCATCGTAGAGGTACCCCGCGCTCGTGCGCGTGGGATGGAATCGGTCGAAGCCGAGATCCGCCGCGCCGTCCGGAGCCTCTTCGGCATACGCCGCCAGCGAGAACGAGTTTCCCGAAAGGAGCATCGCCACCCTCTCGAACGACCCGGCAGCCGCCAAAAGCCCCACGCCGACGACGACCGCCAGGCACGCGGCAATCGCGGGCCTCCACCTCCATGCCGCGGCTTTCGAGCCCCGGGGGTCGCCGACGCGAGGCGAGGCGCTTTTCGCGGGGAGCTCCTCGGCGCGAAGGAGCGCCTTCGTCCGGGCCTTCAGCTCGTCGCTTGCCGTCACGTCTGCTTCGATTTGGGCGTATGCCCGCTTGAACTCGGCTTCATTCATCTGCGGCTCCTTCCAGCGATATCCTGAGCGCCTTGCGCGCCCGATGGAGGTGCGATCTGACGGTCGAAGGCTTCTCGCCGAAGATCTCGGCGATCTCCTCCGTCGAATAGCCTTCGAAATAGTAGAGGTGGATGGCGCTTTTCATGGCGGGGGCGAGCCCGTCGATAGCGCGCTCCAGCGCCGTCTTAGAGAGCGAGAACTCGTCCATCTCCTCGACGGCGTCCGATTCCTCGAGCTCGGCCGTGGGCCGGCGCTTGCGAAGCTCGTCGTAGCAGCAGTTGAGGGTGACGCGGATCAGCCAGGCTTTCAGATGGTCCTCGTCGGCGATCTTGTCCTTAAACTTGAGGAGCCGCATGAAGACGGTCTGGAAGACATCCTCGGCGTCGTGCCTGTTGCCCATGTACCGGGCCGCCATCCTCAGCACCGTATCGCCCCAGACGTCGACGGCCTCGCAGACGTCGACCTCGAAGGAGCCTTCCCTCCTTCTCTTGAACGGGCTCACTCGCCGAGCCCCGGTTCCGTGCGCGCGGAGGAGCGGCCCTCGTGAAAGCGGTCCCGTCTGCATCGCTTAGCCTTGCCCAGCACTGCTTCGGAGAGCCTGGCCGGTGCATTCACCTGCGCCAGGGCCGAGCGCCACCGCTCAAGGAGGGCGTCAACCGCGTCGCCGCTCCGCTCGTCCACCGAGGCGACGAGCGCCACGACCCTCCCTTCATCGCACACCGAGACCGTCTGGCCGCACTCATCGGCCAGGGCGCAAAGGCGGTCGAAGTTGTCGCAAGCCCAATCGTAGTCCACGCTCGGCCCCTCCCCGCCCTGACGCGTCGCGGAGCACGGCTCGCGCGAGCCGCCCGCCGCGAGCCGAAGCGCATCATCGTCCCCGCTTTGCGCAAGCGGGGCCCTTCCCTTCCGCACGAGCTCGCCGTAGAGCTCCGTGAATTCCCCTTCGTCCATGGTCGTCCTTTCGCTTCCCTTTCAAGGGAAAACGGATGGGCGGCCCGAAACGTTGCAAACTCTTCCGAAAATTCGCCCCCCGCCGCCCGCACGGAGCGTCCCGCATGTCGCGGGGCCGATGGTTGCTATACTGGGAGCGAAACGGCGGCCCCGCGAGAGAGGAATCCTCATGCTCTACGATAACATCCTGGTGCCCTACGACGGCTCGCCTTCCGCGCGGGCAGCGCTCGCGGAAGCCGTGCGGTTCGCGAAGGACGACCCCGGCCTCACGCTGCACGTCGTCCAGATCGCGGACATGGAGCAGCTGGTCATCGACAAGCTCGAGGCCGAGGGGCGCGACTACGCCACCGTCTCCGCCTCCGACGATCTGCGCGCCACCCACGACGAGGTGGTCGCCGAGGCCCAGGAGCGCCTCGAGCGCCAGGTGGACGGCGTGACGCACGGCCTCATGAACAAGGCGGTCGCCGAGCTGCTCGAGGAAGTGAACCCCGGCCCCCAGATCGTCGACTACGCCGTCGGGCACGACTGCGACCTCATCGTCATGGGATCGCGGGGCCTAGGCGCGCTGCGCGGCATCATCGGCAGCGTGAGCAGCTACGTCCTGCGCAACGCCGACGTCCCCGTGCTCATCGTGAAGCATATCGACTGACGCCGCCCGCCGCGCGCATCTGGCGGGTTCAACCGTTGCTTTCATCTGACGAAATCTTCCTTTGCGCAGCGTAATCGGGCAGGGTTCGGTACAATGGACGCCGACCTGACATCCCGCGCGTGAGAGTGCTTATGAGCAAGAAGAGCAACCCGGCGTCGCACGGCCGCCATGCGGCGAGCCCGACGCCTTCCAGCAACGTCGACGAAACGACCGGCACCGGCCTCAGACCGGTGCCGGCGCCTCAGGGTCCGCAGGGCTTCGCGCCCGCCGGCCCGCCTACGCCGGCCGACTTCGGCTTCGACGAGAAGCCCCGCAACCGCCGCCCCTTGAAGGTAGCCGGCATCGTGCTGGGCATCCTCGTCGCGCTCGCGCTGGCGGCCTACCTGGCGGGGGCGTTCTACTTCACGGGCCGCTTCATGCCCAACACGACCGTCGGCGACCACGACGTCTCGCTCATGACGGGCCAAGAAGTGGGCGGCCTGCTGGCCGCGGACCTGGAAGGCTACGCCGTGTCCGTGTCCGGCCAGGGCTTCTCGATGGATATCTCGGCGAAGGACGCGGGCATGGCCATCGACACCGAGGGCGTCGTCGGCCGCATGCTGGACGACGCGAACCCGTGGCTCTGGCCGATCGAGCTCACGCGCGAGCGCGACGAGACGGACAAGATGGCCGCCTCGTACAACGAGGGCGGGCTCGGCGACGCCGTGCGCGCGGCCGTGGAGGAGTTCAACGCCTCGGCCGAGCTGCCGGTGAACGCCACGGTCGCGTTCGACGAGGGCGCGAACGCGTTCGCCGTGCAGAAGGAGTCCGTGGGCACGGCGCTCGATCCGGAGGCGGTGATCGCGTCGGTGGACGAGGCCCTGGCGACGCTCGAGCCGACGGTTAAGCTGACGGCCGAGCACCTGCTGCAGCCGAGCGTCCTTTCCACCGACGGATACCTGAAGGCTTCGGCCGACGCGGCGAACCAGCTGATGCGGGCGAACATGCAGCTCATGATGGGCGGTACGGTGGCGGCCGAGGTGAACCCCGCGCTGCTGTCGACGTGGGTGAAGTTCGACGACGCCCTCATCCCCTCGCTTGACGAGGAGGCGCTCGCCGCCTGGGTGGACGAGACGGCGGCCGCCTTCAACACGGTGGGAACGGAGCGCTCCTACACCCGTCCCGACGGCAAGGCCATCACGGTGGCCGGCGGCCCCTACGGCTGGTCGGTGGATCGCGACGCCCTGCTCGAGCTGGTGAAGACAGGCGTGGCCGAGGGCACGACCGGCGAGGTGGAGGTTCCCTGCGAGACGACGGGCACGGCCTACAACGGAGCCGGCGCGCAGGATTGGGGCGCGCGGTACTGCGACATCGACCTGTCCGAGCAGTACGTGCGCTTCTACGACGAGTCGGGTTCGCTGGTGTGGGAATCGGCCTGCGTGTCGGGCACGCCGAACGGGTCGCACAACACCCCGCCGGGCGTGTACTGGCTCAACCAGAAGGCGAGCCCCTCCAAGCTGAAGGGCACCAACCTCGACGGATCGAAGTACGAAAGCACCGTGCAGTATTGGATGCCGTTCGTCGGCAACGTGATCGGCATGCACGACGCCGACTGGCAGCCGTACTTCGGCGGCACGCGCTACCTCGACGGCGGCGGTAGCCACGGCTGCGTGAACCTGCCGCCGGGAGCGGCCTCAGTGCTCTACGGCATCATCCAATCCGGCGACGTCGTAGTGTGCCACTGGTAGCCACTTTGTCATCCTGAGCGGAGGCGGCGCGGCCGCCGGAGTCGAAGGATGGCAGATGCGCGTTGATCGTTTCTTGATATTCTCGTGGTAGACTTCCCGGACGCAGCACCGCAGAAGGGGGCACCGTGGAGGACAACGCGCGCAGGCAGCAGGCCACCATTCTCGTCGTTGACGACGAGCCGGATATCGTCGCCCTGCTGGAGGAGTATTTCGTCGGCCAGGGCTACGAGGTGCTCACCGCCTGCGACGGGCCGACCGCCCTCAAGCGCGCCGAGCGCAGCCCCGACCTCATCGTGCTGGACGTGGGGATGCCCCTCATGGACGGCTACGCGGTGTGCCGCCGGCTGCGCGAGCACCTGGCCTGCCCCATCGTGTTCCTCACCGCGCGCGTTGAGGACGTCGACGCGCTTGAGGGCTTCGAGGCGGGCGCCGACGACTACGTGCTCAAGCCCTTCTCGCTGGCCGTGCTGGGCGCGCGGGTGAAGGCCCACCTCGCGCGCGACATGCGCCAGCAGACGAGAGCCGAGGTGCGCTTCGACGGGGACATCGCCATCGACTACCGCGCGCGCACCGTGTCGGTGGCCGGCGAACCCGTGGAGCTCACGCGGCGCGAGTTCGACATCGCGGCCTTCCTCTCGAAGCATCCCGGCCAGGTGTTCGAACGCGAGCGCATCCACGAGCGCGTGGGCGGCTGGGAGGCCGAGAGCGACCCCCAGGTGGTCACCGAGCACATCCGCCGCATCCGCAAGAAGCTGGCGGCGGCCGGCGTCGCGCCCGACCCCATCGAGACGGTCTGGGGCATGGGGTACAAATGGCGCGCGTGAAGCGGAAGCGCCCGCAGAAGAAGCGCTTCGCCCGCCTGCGCGAGCGCTGGCGCAACGCCTCGCTCAAGACGTCGTTCATGGTCTACATGCTGGCGTTTTTGCTGGCGGCGCTCGTGCTGTCGACGGTCACCGGATCGATCTTCGCCAGCCTGCAAAACGACATGACCGCCGACGCGTACGAGATGGCGGGCATCTACGTGTACGACGCGGAGCAGAACGCGCTCGTGCCGGCCCGCTCCCTCTCCGTCGACGAGGCGGGCAACGAGCTGTTCGTCCAGCGCGCCGACGACGCTCGATCGCCCATCGCCCTCGACGACCCGCCGCAAAGCCTGGTCATCGAAAGCTACAAAGGCGAAGGAGGCATTCGCGCGCAGGACGTCGCCGCCTACGACGCGCGCGCCCGCGAACTCTTCGGCGAATGGGTGGCCGACAACCCCGGCAACCCCTACGGCGGCCTCTTCGACGGAACGGACGCGGCGCGGTTCGGCGACCTGCTCGTGTCGCCGACAGGCTATTACGCGCACACAGAGCCCTCGGAAGGCGCGCGCGTGCTCTCCACCTTGTTCGGCTTGCTCACGTTCCTCATGTTCCCCCTGTGGTTCGGGCTGTGCATCTTCGCGGCGGCGCGGCGGTTCTACCGCTTGCGGCTGGCTCCGGGCCTGGCCGTCCTCGACGACGCGGCGGCGAAGATAGCCGACGAGGATCTCGACTTCCAGGTGGCCTACGACCGCGACGACGAGCTGGGAAGGCTGGCCGGCTCGTTCGAGACGATGCGCGCCTCGCTGGCCGACTCGCAGCGCGCGCTGTGGCGCACGGCCGAGGAGCGCAAGCGCCTGAACGCCGCGTTCGCCCACGACCTGCGCACGCCGCTCACCATCCTGAAGGGCAAGATCGAGCTTCTGGACGCGCATCTGGGCGCGGGCGACGCGACCCCCGAGCAGCTGAAGGCGTCGGCGGAGGCCCTCGCGCGCCAGGTGGAGCGCCTGGAGCGCTACGTTGCGGCCATGAGCGGCCTGCAGAAGCTGGAGGATCGCGCCGTCGCGCGCGAGACGCTGCCGTTCGACGAGGTGGCCGAGGGCATCGACGACATCGGGCGCGGACTGGCCGCCGACGCGGGCAAGCGCTTCGCGCTGTCGGTGAGCCCGGCGTGCGATGCCGCGCGGCCCGCGCTGCACGTCGACCGCACCATCGTGGGCGAGGTGGCGGAGAACCTCGTGGGCAACGCGATGCGCTTCGCGCGGGAGCGGGTGGACGCGCGGCTCGATGTGCGCGAGGGGGCGCTCGTGCTCGTCGTGGACGACGACGGCCCCGGCTTCTCGCCCGCCGCGCTCGACCACGGCTGCGCGCCCTTCTTCAGCGAGACGCCGTCGGAGAGCCACTTCGGCCTGGGACTCAACATCGCGTCGCTTCTGTGCGAGCGCCACGGCGGGTCGCTTTCGCTGGCGAACCGGGCCGAGGGCGGCGCGCGGGCGACCGCATGTTTTGCATTGAGTTTGCCGGAGGTTGGGAAGGCGTAGACATTTGCTCCGTACCATGGGTTTCGTGAGATACGATCCCGGAAACGGAGCACCCCATGGAGAAGACCGCAACGCCCGCCGTCCCCGCCGCGCCCAAACCGCACGCACCGGGAGCCGACAGCCGCCGCGCCCTCGTGCGCAAGCGCGTCGCGGTGATCGTCGGGCTGGCGGCCCTCACGGCCGGCATCGGCGCGCTGTGGGCGCTGTTCGGCCCCGAGCTGCTGGCATTCGTAGGAGACGCGCCGCGCTTCCGCGCCTGGGTGGACGAGGCGGGCGCGGTGAGCCGCGTGGCGTTCGTGCTGGCCAACATGGCGCAGGTGGTGCTCGCATTTCTGCCCGGCGAGCCGCTCGAGCTGGCAGCGGGCTACGCGTTCGGCACGCTGGAGGGCACGCTCTGGTGCCTCGTGGCCAGCGCGCTCGGCACCGCGCTCGTCATGGTGCTCGTGCGCACGTTCGGCATGCGCATCGTGGGACTGTTCTTCGCGCCGGAGAAGATCACGTCGGTGCGTTGGCTGCAGGACGCGAGGCGCTTCGAGCTGGTGCTGTTCCTGGTGTTCCTCATCCCGGGCACACCGAAAGACCTGCTCACGTACGTGGCCGGTCTGGGAAAGAGCCCCATCGGGCGCATCGTGGCCCTCACCACGGCGGGCCGCATCCCCTCCATCATCTCCTCGACGCTGGCGGCCGGCGCGTTCGGCGACGGCAACTACGGCATGGCCCTCGCCATCGGCGCGCTCACCGTGGCGCTGGCGGGCATCGGCGTGCTCGCGTACCGTCGCTTCATGGCCAAGCATGTAGTTATTGAGAATGATTCTCAATAAGTTCAAATCTGGCTGCACAACCATGATGGACGGAGTATCATATCGGGCATAAGAAGGAACCGCTGTTCACCTGTGAAAGAGAGGGGTCCCCATGCCCAGTTTCGCCAACCCGTTCGCCGGCAACGTCGACCGCAAGATGACCAACGCCGAGCTCATGCAGGCCTTGCGCCTCGATATCGCCGGCGAGCTCGAGGCCATCTACCTGTACGAGTCCCATTACCTGGCCACCGACGATCCGGCCGCAAAAGCCGTGCTCGCCGACATCCGCGACGAGGAGAAGGCCCACATGGGCGAGCTCATCACGCTGATGCGCCACCTCGACCCCAAGGAGACGGAGTTCTTCCTGGAGGGCGAAGGCGAGGTGCAGGAGCAGCTGGCCGAGCTCGGCATCGTCACGGACGGCGAGATTGCCGCCGCGCCTACCGAGCCCGCCCCCGCCCCCACCGTCGGCGACCTGTCGTAAACCCCTTTTGCCATCCTGAGCGAGCCGCTGCGCCAAGCGCTCCCTTTGTCATCCTGAGCGAGCCGCTTGCGCCAAGCGCTCCCTTTGTCATCCTGAGCGGAGCGAACGAAGTGAGCGCAGTCGAAGGATCCCGCGCGGCGCCAGCCGGATGGCATCAACCACCACCGAAAGGAGTCCCTCATGGATTACCTCGCTCGCGATACCGCCGACCTCTCGGTCGAGCTTTGGAACCGCATCGACGACGCCGTCGTCGGAACCGCCCGCAAGCACCTGACCTGCCGCCGCTTCCTCAAGACGCACGGCCCGCTGGGCGTTGGCGCCACCACCGTCGCCGTTGACGGCGTGGCCAAGGAGGAGGTGCTCGAGGACGGCATCGGCCGCATCGTCGGCCGCACGCAGCTGGAGCTGCCGCTGTTCTACGAGGACTTCACCCTGCTCGGCCGCGACCTCGACCTGGCCGTGCGCACCGGCATGCCCGTCGACCTCGCGCCCGCCGTGGCCGCCGCCAAGAAGGCCGCGCGCCGCGAGGACGAGCTCGTGCTGAACGGCAGCAAGGCGCTCGACGTCGAAGGCCTCGTCAACGCGAAGGGCGCCGGCAAGATCAAGCGCCGCAACTGGGCGCAGGGCGAGAACGGCTTCGCCGACGTGGCCGCCGCCGTCTCGCAGCTGGCCAAGACCGGCTACCTCGGCCGTTACGCGCTGGCCGTCGCGCCCGATCTGTACCTCGACCTGCAGCGCCTGCAGCCGAACACCGGCATGCTCGAGATCGACCGCGTGCAGAAGCTCATCGGCGACAACGTGTACATGACGAGCGTCCTCGCCCCCGGCCAGGCCGTGCTCGTCTGCGCCGAGCCGGAGTACCTGGACCTCGCACTGGGGCTTGACCTCTCCGTGGGCTACCTGGAGTTCGCCGACTTCAACCACACGTTCCGCGTCATGGAGACGGCCGCCCTGCGCATCAAGGACCCCGCCGCCATCGTCGTCTTCGCGTAAGCGCGACCCCGCGCACCGCCGCTCGCAAGGCCGGCCTGTCAGGGTCGGCCTTTTTCGCGCATCGGCACGCCGTCCGTTTGCGGTTTCGTGCCGCTCCCTCGCGCACGCCTCCGCAAACCGCCGCATTCGGCCGCACTCTCGCGGCATCACAGCATCGCGACAACCGCCCCCTATCCTGTACGCATCGCCCTCCGCGCACCCGGACGGCGACGAACCCATGGGAAGGAATGCATCGAAAGGGAGGATCGCATGAGACTGGAGAACGAGAGCGCCGTCATCACCGGCGCGGGATCGGGCATGGGCCGCGCGATGACCGAGCTGTTCGCGCTCGAGGGCGCGAACATCGTAGCCGCCGACATCAACACCGACGGCGTGGAGACGCTCATCGCCGAGCTCAAGGAGAAGGGCGCGCCCGGCACCATCGTGCCGTGCAAGACCGACGTGAGCGACTGCTCCCAGGTGGAGGCGATGATCGACCTGGCCGTGGAGCGGTTCGGACGCCTGGACATCCTGGTGAACAACGCCGGCATCATGGACCATATGATGCCGGTGACCGAGCTTTCCGACGATCTGTGGGCGAAGGTCATCGACGTGAACCTGAAAAGCGTCATGTACGCTTGCCGCCACGCGATTCCCCTGATGACCGCGCCGAAAGACGGCGATCGGCAAGGCGGGCGCATCGTGAACACGGCCTCGGTGGGCGGCCTGAGCGGCTGCCGCGCGGGTGCCGCGTACACGGCCTCGAAGTTCGGCGTCGTGGGCCTCACGCGCAACATCGGCTTCATGTACGCCACCAAGGGCATCCGCTGCAACGCCATCTGCCCCGGCAGCATCGAGACGAACATCGGCGTGGGACTCTCCGCCGCGAGCGAATTCGGCATGGAGCGGGCGACCAGCGGCATCGGCTCGAACCCCCGCAACGGATCCGCCGAAGAGGTGGCGAAGGTGGCGCTGTTCCTCGCCTCCGACGAGTCGAGCTTCGTCAACGGAACCACCGTCACCGTCGACGGCGGCTGGACGGCGTTCTAAAGCGCCGCGCGCGCAGGGGGTCCGAGGGCCCTCTGCGCGCTGCTCCGCTTTCGCGCGCCTTTCGCGCTACAGCCGCTCCTCGTTTTTCTGGCGGTGGCGGATGAGGAGGTTGCGCCACACCACGTAGGCGGCCAGCACGAACGCGCCCACGTAGCCGAAGATGCCGAGGAAGGGCACGCCGAGGAACTGCGGGTGCATGTTCGTCTGGGCGATCAGGCTCGAGCCCACGAACAGGCCGGCCGAGATGAGGGCCATGGCAACCGTGCCGCTCACGGAGTAGAGGGCGGCGAGCGCGTCGGTGGGAATGCCCAGGTCGGCGCCGAAGGTCACCTGGCCGCGGTTCACCATGTCCAGCGTGTGGGATGCCTGCGTGGGCAGGCGCACGGCCGCCTCGCCCGACGACAGCGCGGTGGACAGCAGCTCGCGCGCCTTCGTCTCGACCGATTCAAGGGTGCGCTCGCGGCGCTTCACGTGGTCGGAGATGATGTCGATGACGCTCGTGTCCGGCGCGATGTCCACCAGCACGCCCTCGATGGTCACCATGCCGCGGGCGAGCAGCGTGAACGACGGCGGCATGGCCAGATTCTGCGTGCGCAGGACGTCGAACACGTCGAGCAGCGCCGAGCCCACGTTGATGTCGGCCAGATTCACCGTGGCGTAGGAAGCGAGCAGCTGCCCCAGCTGGTCGAGCAGCCGTCCGTGATCGACCGGGCCGTCCTCGCGCGCGGCGGTGAGCAGGGCCTGCATGAGCGCGTACGGGTCGTTCTCGGCCGCGGCGCGCAGCATCTTGCCCACCAGCCCGCGCTCCACCGCCGTGAGCTCGCCCACCATGCCCAGGTCGATCCACACGATGTCGCCGCCGCGCACGAGAAGGTTGCCCGGATGCGGGTCGGCATGGAAGAAGCCGTTGTCCACGATCTGCGTGACGTAGCTTTCGGCCAGCCGGTGACCGAGCTCGACGGGGTTCAGCCCGAGCGCGCGCAAGGCAGGCACGTCGTTGATCATCGGGCCGTCGACGAAGTCCATGACCAGCACGTCGTCCGAGCTGAGCGGCCGATACGGGCGCGGGCTCTCCACGCCGGGCTGGTCGTTCAGGTGCGCGCGGAAGCGCTCGAGGTTGCCCAGCTCCACGCGGAAGTCCAGCTCCTGGCGCGTCGTGCGCTCAAGTTCGGCCACCAGGTCGTCGAGCGAGAGCTTGATGCCGTCGGTCGCGCGGGTGAGGCCGACGAGCGCGACCGCCTGGCGCAGGATGGCGAGGTCCTGCATCATCTGCTCCACCACGTGCGGGCGGCGCACCTTGATGGCCACGCACGCGCCTGCCTTCGGCATGCAGGCGGGCGCGGCGGCCGCGTCGTCGGAGGAGGTCGCGGCGCCCACCGGTGCGGCCAGGGCGTTCCCCTTGGCGTGCGGGGCCACCACCGCGCGGTGCACCTGCGCGATGGAGGCCGAGCCGAGCGGGCGCTCCTCGATGCACGCGAACGTTTCGCGCCACGAGTGGCCAAGCGATGCCTCCACCGTGGCAAGCACCGTCTCGTAGGGCATGGGCGGCACGTCGGCGCGCAGACGTTTGAACGCGTTGGCGTAGTCGGGCGGGATGACGTCGCTGCGGTTCGCCGCGATCTGCCCCATCTTCACGCGTCGTACACGGCGTTCTCCATCCTCATCATGCTCATCATGGCCAACCTGTGCTATCGCTGGGGCATGTCGGCGGTGTGGCTGTTCGGCCTCGAGCGCGGCGTGCGGGCGCTGTTCTCGCTCGTCGGACGGCGGCCAGCC